>CAZDLY010000066.1:0-12566 GCA_964506575.1 uncultured Akkermansia sp.
CGGGTGCCCATTCCAGAGGGGTTGTACATCTGGGATGCCGGCGACCCGGCGCCGGGGAAGAAATAAAGCGGGGAGCGATCATAGCACTCCCCTACCCTGTTGAAACGAAAACGAACCCGCACAGCGATTCGGGTCCGTTTTTTTTGTTTGATGGAATCGCTGGCGCGCAAGCAGGCGTGTGTTTTTCCGTGTTTTAACTGTTTGGTTTGTTGTGTTAATTGTTTGGTTTTTTGACCCTGCAAAAACAACCCAAAACAAACCGTAACACGGGAAAGGCCAAAACGGGCTTACAAACGAAAAACCCCGGTTTTATTGGGGTTTTCCCTATAAAACCGGGGCTGAAGATGGTAGCGGGGGTAGGATTTGAACCTACGACCTTCAGGTTATGAGCCTGACGAGCTGCCTGGCTGCTCCACCCCGCAATCGTGTTGATACTGGCGCGCCTGGCAGGAGTTGAACCTGCAACCCTCAGATCCGTAGTCTGATGCTCTATCCAATTGAGCTACAGGCGCACATCGAAGCGAGAGGCACAGTATCAAAGAACCCCTCGGGATGGCAAGTGTAATTTCAAAATTAAAATATCCGGTTGACATCACGCCAACCATCGGCTATCGTAAACGCATGATTTTGCACCCCTCTAACAGTTGGACGCACGTCGCCGCCTTCGGGCGCGGCGGCTTTCTGCTTGTAGGCGTAGGCGTCGTAACGACGGCTGCGGCGGGTGCGGACCGTGGGACGGCTTAATCACACCGATTGCCCCCACTCCCCAAAAAGCACCCACCGCACCCGTCAGAGGGCGGTGGGTTTTTTGTTCGATGGCGAGCGCAATAACAGGGTTCAGGGGTCAGGTTTCAGGTTTCAGGGTAGAAAACAGGGGAGACGCACATGAAGAAGAAGGACGCACAGGAAACGGACGCGCGCAGCGGCGCGCAATGCGTGGTGGATGGGCTCGAACACGCGGGCTGCGAGGTGGTCTTCGGCTACCCCGGCGGCACCGTCCTGGACATTTTCAACGTCCTCTGCCTCTCCCCCGTCCACTTCATCCTCTCCCGCCATGAACAGGGCGCGGTGCACATGGCCGATGGCTATGCGCGCGCCACGGGCAAGCCCGGCGTCTGCCTGGTGACCTCCGGTCCCGGGGCGACCAATACCGTGACCGGTCTCGCGACGGCCAACATGGACGGCATCCCGATGGTGTGCATTTCGGGACAGGTGGCGCTCTCGGCGATCGGCAACGACGCCTTTCAGGAGGCCGACACGATCGGCATCACCCGCGCCGTGACCAAGCACAACACGCTCGTCCGCTCGGCCGACGAGATCCCCGCCGCCATCGCCGAGGCGTTTTATATCGCCACCAGCGGCAAACCCGGCCCGGTGCTGATCGACATTCCCAAGGACGTGCAGCGTCAGCTCACCGCCGCGCGCCCTCCGGCATCGGTCTCCCTGCGCAGCTATAATCCCGGCGCGGTGATCGCGCCCGAGGCCTTGGCCGCGCTGGCCGAGGCGATCAACCGCTCCGAGCGCCCCGTGCTCTACGTGGGCGGCGGCGCCATTTCCGCCAACGCCTCCGGCCCGCTCACCGCGCTCGCCCGCCAGGCGAACATCCCCGTCACCACCACCCTGATGGGCTTGGGCGCCTTTCCCGAGGATGATCCCCTCGCCTTGCGCATGCTAGGGATGCACGGCTCGGCCGTGGCGAATCTCGCCGTGAGCGCGTGCGACCTGCTGATCTCGCTGGGCGCGCGCTTTGACGACCGCGTGACCGGCAAGATCGCCGAGTTCGCCCCCCGCGCCAAGATCGCGCACATTGACATCGACCCCTCCGCCATCGGCAAGAGCGTCCGCGTGGATTTCCCCATCCGCGGCGACGCCCGCGAGGCGGCCGAAGCGCTCCTGCCGCTCGTCCGCCCCGCCGACCATGCGGCCTGGCTCGCCGAGCTGGACGCGATCAAGAAGCGCTATCCGCTCAAGTACCGCCACAGCGACACGGTGCTCCAGCCGATGTATGTGCTGGAGGAGATCGACCGGCTGCGCCAGGGCCAGGGGATCATCGTGACCGATGTGGGACAGCACCAGATGTGGGCCACGCAGTTCATCCGTCACGTCCGGCCCCGCTCGTTCATCTCCTCCGGCGGTCTCGGCACCATGGGATTCGGCCTTCCGGCGGCGATCGGCGCCCAGCTGGCCCGGCCGGGCGAGCTGGTCGTGGCGATCTGCGGCGACGGCGGCATCCAGATGAACGCCCAGGAACTGGTCGTGGCCGTGGAGCATAACATCCCGGTCAAGACCATCATCCTGAACAACGGACATCTCGGCATGGTGCGGCAGTGGCAGCAGATGTTCTACGGCAAGCGCTATTCCGCCGTGGTGCTGGGCTCGTCCAATCGCCCGGTCAACGAGCGTATCCGCCACGACGCCGCGCCCGTCTACCGGCCCGACTTCGTGAAGCTGGCCGAGGCCCATGGCATGCGCGCCGCGCGGGTGACCTGGCCCGCCGAGGTCGCGCCGACCCTCGAGCGCGCCTTTGCCGACCCCCATCCGTGGGTCATCGAATGCATCGTCGATCCCGAGGCCAACGTGTTCCCCATGGTGCCGCCCGGCGCGGCGGTGTCGGCCATGATCGTGGATTGACGCCCGGCCGCCTGGGGGCGGCCGGGAGGGGAGACAGGGTTCAGGGTTCAGGGTTCAGGTTTCAGGGATCAGGTTTCAGGGAAGGAAAACCATTATGAAACACATCATCACCGCTCTTGTGGAAAACAAGCCCGGCGTGCTGGCGCGCATCGTCGGCCTCATCTCGGGGCGCGGCTACAACATCGACACGCTCAACGTGGGGCCGACGCAGGATCCGGCCATTTCGAAGATGACGCTGGTGGTCCCCGGTGACGACCACGTGCTCGAGCAGGTGACCCTGCAGGTGGGCAAGCTCGTGGACGTGATCAGCGTGACCGATGTCACGGGCGCCCGCCATCTCGACCGCGAACTTATTTTGGTGGAGATCGCGACCGACTCGGTGGCGCAGCGCGCCGAGGTCCTCGACCTCGCCACGCTCTTCCGGGCGGCGGTCGCGGGGGTGACCGAACGCTCGGTCTCCCTGCAGATGGTGGGATCGTCCGATGTCGTCTCCGACTTCATGCTGTTGCTCAAGCCCTACAAGATCCTCGATCTCTCGCGCTCGGGCCAGATCGCCGTGGCGCGCGGCGAAAGCTGAAAGCGGAAAGGTGAGCGTGCGATGCCTGGACGTCGTTTTGCGGTATTTGGCCATCCGGTCGCCCATTCGCTTTCGCCGGCGATGCACAACGCGAATTTCCGCGCGCTGGGGCTGGACGCCGTCTACGAGCGGCGCGATGTCGTCGAGGCGGATCTCGCCGCGAACCTGGGCGACTTCCGCTCGGGCGGCGTGAACTGCACCCTTCCGCTGAAGCGGGCGGCGTACGACATCTGCGACCGTCTCGACGAATCGGCTCGGCGGTTCGGCGTGGTCAACACCCTGCGTTTCGACGCCGCCGGCGGCCTGACCGGCTTCAACACCGACGGCACGGGCTTTTTGCGCGATCTGGAGGAGTCGCTGGGCTGCTCGCCGGCGGGACGGTCGGTCCTGGTCTTCGGCTGCGGCGGCGCGGGCCGCGCGATCGCCATCACCTGCGCCTGTGCCGGCGCGGGCGCGGTGGCGCTCGCCAACCGCACGCCCGAACGGATGACGGCGCTCGCCGCCGAGCTGGCCGACCTCGCGCCAGGCGTGCCCGTGCGCTTGATTCGCGGCGACGCGCCGGCCTGGACCGCGGCCTGCCGCGCCGCGGATCTGGTCGTCCAATGCACCTCGCTGGGGTTGCAGGACGGCGACCGTTTTCCGCTGGGCGCCGACGCCTTCCATCGCGGGCAGAAGGTTTACGATCTGGTTTACACGACGCCGGTCACCCCGATCATGCGCGCCGCCCGGGCGGCCGGCGCGGACACGCAGAACGGGCTCGGCATGCTCGTCCACCAGGGCGCCGCCTCGTTCACCATCTGGACGGGGCTTCAGGCCGACCTGGCGGCGATGCGCGCGGCGTTGACGACGGGACGATAATGGGAATCGAATGAGAAGGGAGTTGTTTATGTCAGAGAAGAAGCTGGATTGGTTCGTGCAGGCGCGGTTCGGGTTGTTTGTCCATTACGGGCTTTACAGCATTCCCGGGCGCGGAGAATGGGTGATGAACCGGGAGCGCCTCAGCCGCGACGAGATGCGGGCGCTGGCCAGGCAGTTCAACCCGGTGAACTTCGATGCCGACCGGATCTGCGACCTGGCCGCCCGTTCCGGCATGAGGTATGTGACGCTCACCACGATGCATCACGACGGGTTCCGCCTGTACGACACGGCCCTGTCGGATTTCAACTCCATGCACTATGCCAAGCGGGATCTGGTGGCGGAGTTTGTCGAGGCGGCCCGGAAGCAGGGGTTGCGCGTCGCCCTTTACCATAGCCTGAACAACTGGACGGACCAGCCGGATGCCGTGGATGCGCTGGAGCGCCAGGATGCGTACGACGCATTCATCGGCAACACGTTTGCCCGGCTGAAGGAACTCGTCACCCGGTTCAATCCGATCGACGTGCTGTGGTACGACGGCTGGTGGCCGTTCAACGCGACCCGCTGGCAGGCGGAGAAGATGAACGCCATGATCCGGCAGATCCAGCCGCAGATTTTGTTCAATGGCCGCAACGGGCTGCCGGGCGACTTCGGGACGCCCGAGGGCCACATGTCCGCGCCCACGCCCTGGCGGCCGTGGGAGGGGTGCATCACCTTCAACGATCACTGGAGTTATCATCGGGGCGATCATCATTGGAAAGGGGCCGACGAGGTCGTGAGCATGCTGGGCGCGGCCGCGGCGTCCTGCGGCAACCTGCTGTTGAACATCGGCCCGCGCGCCGACGGATCCGTGCCTGAGGCGTCCGTGGAGATCCTGGAGCGGGTCGGCCGGTGGCTGGAACGGAACGGAGAGGCGGTTCGCGACACCGACCTGTTCACCTGGGGGCTGACGGACCGGAAGGCGCCGAGCAGCGAGTGGTCCCACCAGGGCACGTTTACGGCGTCGTTCACGCGGAGGGGAAAGAACCTCTATCATCTGGTGCGGTACTGGCCGGGTTCCCACCTGGTGGTGGCCGGTCTCAACACCGACGTGGAGCAGGTCAGCTTCCTCCATTCCGGGAAGCCGGTCACGTTCACCCAGCGGGGCGACAAGGTCAGCCTCACGGATCTGCCGGAGGCCGCGCCGGACCCGGTCTGCACGGTGCTGAAGTTTGTCTGCCGTGACGTGCCGGATCTGTATCTGACGGGCGGCATGCGTGTCGCCACGGTCGCGCATCCGCCGTACGATCCGTGTCCGTCCGACATTCAGCACTAGGTCCTTCCGGGAGCGGGAAGCGGCGGTGCGGGCGTTGCGAGATGAAGACGCATACGTATAACATGTTGAGCAGCAATTGGTTACGACTACTCTCAAAGAGTCAACATGGGGGTGTACAAACGCCCCGGAATGTGCGAACATTTTCCCGTTCGTTTGGGGCGCCGCATGCGGCCGTGCAGAAAACGATAGGACGTCGGTTGGAGAGTCAGGCGAGTCCACGCGGGGCGGCGGGGCTCTTCAACTGACAAAAGGCCCTGCGACGCAAGCCGTCAGGCGCACCGACCGAAGGGGTTTGCACGAGTCTCACAATGAAAGGACAGACCGTCATGTTCAACGGATTGCATGGAATCACACAGTTGTCGAGTGCGCAGACGCGGTCCATCACGGCCGAAAACGTGTATGGCGAAAAAGGGCGCGGCGGCATGGCCGAGGTCAGCGCCACACCGCAGCCCGAGGTCGTCAAGATCGGGCAGAAGTGGGAAGGGCCCTATTCCTGCGCCCGTGACCTGGGCCGGTCCTGGAAGGTGCGCCCGTGCATCACGCTGGTCAAGGGGACGACAACTACGCTGATGGATGTGAAAGGGCCGGGCACCATCCAGCACATCTGGATCACGGTGGATCCGGGTCGCTATCGCGATCTCATCCTGCGCATGTACTGGGACGGCGAGAAGACGCCCAGCGTGGAATCGCCGCTCGGCGATTTCTTCTGCAACTCCTGGAAGCGGCGGGCGAACATCGTGGCGCTGCCGATCAACGTCAACCCGTCGGGCGGCTTCAACTGTTATTTTCCGATGCCGTTCCGGAAGAGCGCCAAGATCACCATCGAGAACCGGGCGCCGGACGATGTCGGCGGTTTCTTCTACGCCATCAACTACGCATTGGCTCCGGTCGGCGAGGAGGAGGCCTACTTCCATGCGCAGTTCCGCCGGACGAATCCGCTGCCTTACAAGGACGACTACACGATTCTCGACGGCGTGAAGGGCCACGGCCATTTCGTCGGCACCTTCATGGCCTGGCAGCAGAACACGGACGGCTGGTGGGGCGAGGGCGAGTTCAAGGCGTTTCTGGACGGCGACAAGGAGTTTCCGACGATCTGCGGCACGGGCACCGAGGATTACTTTGGCGGCGCCTGGTGTTTTGCCGCGAACTATACGGCGCCGTTCCTGGGCTATCAGGACCTCACGAGCCAGGACCAGCCCGGTCATCAAATGGGGCGTCACGGCAACCGCCACATCATGTACCGCTTCCACATCCTCGATCCGATCCGCTTCCAGCAGGATCTCAAGGTCACGATGCAGGCGATTGGCTGGCGCAGCGAGGGGCGCTACCTGCCGCTGCAGGACGATCTCGCCTCGGTCGCCTACTGGTATCAGGCCGAGCCGCATGCGGCGTTTCCGAAGCTGCCGGCCCGCGATCAGCTGGAAATCATCTAGCGCCCCTGGTGTGCGCGGCGGAACGCGGCCGGGGCCTGGCCCTGATGCACGGAAAACACGCGCGAGAACGACTGCGCATTGCCGAAACCGGAGCGCCGCGCGATCTCCTTGATGGGCAGGGCCGTTGCCATGAGCAGGTCGCGCGCGCTGTCCAGCCGCAGACGGCGCACCTCCGCCATGGGGGTGTGGCCGGTCTGCCGACGATACAGCCGGATGTAATGATAGCGGCTCATCCCGGCTTCTGCCGCCAGCGCAGCCACCCGGATCTGGGTTTCCAGCCGCGGCAGCACCTGGCGACGAAGGGCTTCGGCCAGGGGCTGGACACTCGGACGGTTGGGGCGGGTGAATTCCGCGATCAGGGCCCGGAATAGCTGTTGAAAGGCGTCGCGACCCGCGGCGTTCAGCTCGTTCTGATCCGCGTGCAGCCAGCGCATCATCTGGCGCATGCGCCCGTCATGATCATGCAGCACCCGCACCCGGCGACCTCGCAAACCGGGCGCGACAAACGGACAGAACATGGTCTCCACCGGATCTTGCGGGTCCGACTGCTCGGCATGCGCCACGCCCGCCGGATAGAACATCACATCGCCGGTGCCGGCCTGGAGGGTCTCGCCCGCCGCCGTGACCTGCATGCGCCCGTGCAGCACCACGATCAGCTCGTGATGCGGATGTCGCGTGGCGCCCAGCCGCCAGTGCGGATCCGGGAGCAGCCGACCGATACTCAGGCATTTGACATCTGAAGACATAAGCAATCTCTGGTAAAAGAAAGCAACCGGCGCATCTTGTCGCGCCAGCCGGAACATACGATACTTTACTCGCATTCAAGGTGCAAGAGGAGAATCCGGCCGAACGCTTGGCGCTGTGGCCCAAGACGTGGTGACCGCAATTCGTGACAAAGATCATCGGAGGGCACGCTCATGGCCAAGATCGCAATCATCGGCGCTGGCAGTCTCGTGTTTGGCAAGACCCTGATGGCGGACTTTCTCTCCACGCCGGCCCTGGCCGGCAGCGAATACCGGTTGATGGCGCCGAGCCACAAGCGGCTCGACAAGATGCACGCCTTCGTCCGGCGCATGATTCAAGACAATGGCGTGGACGCCACGGTCACGGCCACGACGGATCGCCGCCAGGCGCTGGCTGGTGCGGACTACGTGGTGGTGATGCTCCAAGCCGGCGGCGTGGATCAATTCCAGATGGATTACGAGATTCCGCTGAAGTACGGCGTGGACCAGTGCATCGGCGACACCCTGAATCCAGGCGGCATCTTCCGCGCCCTTCGCCATATTCCCGCCCTGCTGGAGATCACGCAGGACATGCAGGAGCTCTGCCCGAACGCGATGCTCTTCAATTACGCCAACCCCATGGCCATCTGCTGCTGGGCGCTGGGACGCGTGCCGGGGTTGCAGTTCGTGGGCCTCTGTCACGGCGTGCAGACCACCCTGGACCTCATCGCCAGTTACACCGGCGAGCCGAAGGAGAAGATCGATTTCGTCGCCGCCGGGATCAACCACATGGCCTGGTTCCTCAAGCTGGAGCGGGATGGGCGGGATCTGTATCCGACGCTCAAGGCCAACTTCGAGAAGCCGGGGTTCTATGTCAACGAGAAGGTGCGCGGCGAAGTCATGCGCCACTTCGGCTATTTCATGACCGAGAGCACCGGGCATCTCTCCGAGTACCTGCCGTATTTCCGCAAGAACAAAAAGGCGCTCGATCTCTATTGCGACGAACCGGCCTTCGGCGGCGAGACCGGCGCCTACTACAAATACTGCCGGATGCTGGCGGACAAGTTTACGGCCATGGATCCGCTCTCGATCGAGTCTACGAAACTCGGCCCCCGCAGCGCGGAGTACTGCTCGCACATCATCGAGGCCAAGGAGACGGGCGCCATCTTCCGGCTCAACGGCAACATCCGCAACGATGGCTACATCACCAATCTGCCGAACGGCTGCTGCGTCGAGGTGCCGATCTACGTGGACCGCATGGGGCTGCACCCGACCGTCATCGGCAACCTGCCGCCGCAGTGCGCGGCGCTCAACATGACCAACGTGCTGGTGCAGGGGCTGACCGTGGAGGCCCATTTCCAGGGCGACCCGGAGCTTATCGTGCAGGCCGCGGCGCTGGATCCGCTGACCAGCGCGGTGTTGACCCTGCATGAGATCCGCCTGATGACCGCCGAGATGCTCGAGGCGCAGCGCGACTACCTGCCGCAGTTTGCCGGGCGCCAGGTGCGCGCGGTTCCCGCGATCCGGGTGCCCAAGAACGTGAAGCGTCAGGAAGTGCCGGTCGACCCGGCGCTGGCCATTGCCAACCGGTTTGGCAAATTGGCCCGGGCGTGAGTGCTTGGTGTGTGAAACAGGGTGTTCGACGATGAATCAAGAAAGGGAGTTCCTATGAGCGAGCAGAAGAAGGTACGGATCGGATTTGTCGGCGTGGGCGGCATGGGGCAGGCGGCGCATCTGCGCAACTACGTCATGGTTCCCAACTGCGAGGTCGTCGCGCTGGCGGAAGTGAAGCCGGGATTGGCGAAGAAGGTCGCGGCCAAGTGGGGCGTGCCCCAGGTCTATGCCTCGCACGCGGAGATGCTGGCCCAGGAGAAGCTGGACGGCGTCGTCGCTTCGCAGCCGTTCACCCGCCACGGCACGCTGGTGCCGGAGTTGCTCCAGGCGCGTATACCGGTGTTGACCGAAAAGCCGATCGCCGGGTCTATTGAGCAGGGCGAGAAGATCGTTCAGGCCGTGAAGGCCAACAAGACCTGGATGATGATCGGCTATCACAAGCGCTCCGATCCCGCCACCATGCTGGCCAAGGCGGAGATCGAGAAGCTCCAGGCCTCCGGCGAGCTCGGCAAGCTGACCTACATCCGGATCCTGATGCCGGCCGGCGATTGGATTGCCAACGGCTTCAACCAGAACGTCTGGAGCGACGACCCGAATCCGGAACTCAAGTGGGATCCGCCGGCGTCGGACATGGACAAGGATACGAACAATGCCTATAGCGGTTTTGTCAACTATTACATCCACCAGGTGAACCTGATGCGCCATCTGCTGGGCGAGACGTGGAAGGTGAACTACGCGGCGAAATCCGGCCTGCTGCTGGCCGGGGAGAGCGCGAGCGGCGTGACCTGCTCGATCGAAATGAGTCCGTACCAGACCACGATTGACTGGCAGGAGAGCGCGCTGGTCTGCTTTGAGCGCGGCTGGGTCAAGCTGGAACTTCCCGCGCCCGTGGCCTTCACCCGTCCCGGACGCGTGGAGATTTTCCGCGATCCCGGCAACGGCGTGCAGCCGAAGACCGAGATCCCGCAACTCCCCTGGGTGCATGCCATGTGGCAGCAGGCGCAGAATTTCGTGGACGCCATTGCCGGCAAGCGCCCGACGATGTGCACGGCGGTTGACGCGCTGGAAGACATCAAGCTGGCGCGCGAGTACATTCGCCTCCGCACGGGCAAATAACCATGGTTGACCATCTGACCTGCGGAGAACGGGTGGTACGCTGTCTCACGGGGCAACCCATAGACCGCGTACCGTTCGGCGTCAACCTCGGCTGGCACCCATGGGGCGAGACGCAGGCGCGCTGGTGTCGGGAGTCGGGGCAGCCAAATCTGGATGTCGTCGGAACCTTTGGTTTTGAACCCGGCTTCGCCTGTCCGGCCTTGGAGTGCGGACCGTTTCCGCACTTCGAGGAGATGGTGCTCTCGGAATCTGCCGAGCACATCATCTCGCGCGATTGGCGCGGCATTACGGTGCGCAACCGGCGTGACGGCGGGTCCATGCCGGAGTTTCTGGATTACCCGGTCAAGTCACCGGCGGACTGGGAGCGCCTCAAGTCGGAGCGCCTGAGCCTGGATGATGCGGACCGCCGCGTGACGCAGGATTGGCAGGCCTTCCGTGCGCGACTGACGCAGACCGGCGAGGCGGTCCAGGTCGGTTGGTTTCCATGGGGCGTATTCGGCACCGTGCGGGACCTGCTGGGCGTGGAAGAGCTGCTGGTTGGGTTCTATACCGAGCCGGAGATGATCCGCGACATGATGCAGCATTTGACCTCGCTCTGGCTGGGTTTGTGGGAACGCGTGGCCGCGGAAGTTCAGATCGATCACATTCATATCTGGGAGGATATGTCCGGCAAGCAGGGCTCGCTGATCTCGCCAGCCATGACAGAGGAATTCATGATGCCCTGCTACGACAGGATCGTGGCGTTTGCGCGGGCGCATGGCGTGCGGGTTGTCTCGGTGGACACGGATGGCGATTGCCGTGAACTGGTGCCGCTGATGATGCGGCACGGGATCAACATGTTCTTTCCGTTTGAAGTGCAGGCCGGGAATGACATTCTCGCGTATCGCCGGAAGTATCCGGACTTGGGCATCATGTGCGGACTCGACAAGCGGTGCCTTTCTCAGACGCCGGAGGCGGTGGATCGTGAAATCGAGCGGTGTGCGGAGATGGTCCGGATAGGGCGCTACGTCCCGGGTTTTGACCATCTGATTGCGCCGGATGCTAAGTGGGAACTCTTTATACGGGCGGCTGAGGGGATCAAGCGTGTCTGTCAGACCTGCGGCAAAGATTGATTGTTGTTGTGTTGTTAAACCGGAAGGAGTTGGAGTATGCCCTTGAAATGGAAGCGAGTCTGGGTTTCGGATGAGACATTTGAATCGGCAGGCGTCTTCGACGTCAACAGCGACGGGAAGCTGGACATCGTCTGCGGCGGGTACTGGTACGAGGGTCCCGACTATCGCAAGAAGCATGAAATCGGATCGATTCCCCGCTGCGGCGAGTATTACGACGACTTCTCCACCATCGCCCTCGACATCAACGGCAATGGCCGCCTCGACTACGTCACCGGCGGCTGGTGGGGGAACAACCTGCGCTGGCGGGAGAACCCGGGCGAAACCGGGAAGCCCTGGCCCGAGCACATCCTCGCCGCGAACACCGGCAATGTGGAGACCACGCGCGGATGGGATATTGACGGCGACGGCATCATCGAAATTCTGCCCAATACACCGCCGAACAACGAGGTCTCCTACTACAAGCTGATCACGGACAAGAGCGGGAGGGGAACCGGCGCGTTTCGCAAGGTGACGGTTTACACGTTCCCGGAAGGCGGACAGGGGCACGGTCTGGGATGCGGCGACATTGCCGGCAACGGACGCATGGACATCGTGCTCTGCAAGGGATGGCTCGAAGCGCCCAAGAATCCGGAGACTGGTAAGTGGAAGTGGCATCCCGACTTCCCGAACCCGCCGTGGGGGTGGGCTGCGAGCGTCCCCATGCTGGTCGCGGATGTGGATGGCGATGGGAAGAATGAGATCGTTACGGGCAATGCGCATGGCTATGGTCTCTGGTGGAGCAAGCGCCTGGCCGACGGAACCTGGGCACATCATCCGATTGATCCGTTCAACGCGCAGTATCACGACCTGATCTGGGCGGACATTGACGGCGATGGCAAGCCGGAACTGGTCACCGGCAAGCGCCACCGCGCGCATTGCGGCAACGAGGCGGGCGAGTGGGACGACCTGGGGATCTACTACTTCAAGTGGACCGGCGAGGGATTTGCCAAGCAGGTGATTGACTACGGCGCCATTGGCGTGGCCAAGGGGTGCGGCATCCACTTTGCGCTGGCGGATTTGCGCGGCACAGGCCGGTTGGATCTGGTGGCGCCCGGCAAGGACGGGCTGTACATCTACTACAACGAAGGACCGTAGCCCGCCGGGCGCATCCCCGTTTCACTGACCTGCGATCGCCCGCCGCTACCGCACCGG
>CAZDLY010000067.1:0-12421 GCA_964506575.1 uncultured Akkermansia sp.
TCTCGTCATCGAGCGCGCGGGCCGCAGCCGGAAGTTCGGGTGTCTGCACGAGCGCATGGGCGAGGGCGTCTCGGACGCGGGCGCGGGCAACGTCGAGGGCCTCGAGCCGCGCGAGCAGGGTGGCGCGGTTGCCGGAATGGCGGTCGGCGGCGGCCTGCCTGCGGAGGGCGTGTTCGGCCTGTTCGAGCGCATCGCGGTGTCCGGCGCCGTCCGCCTCAGCCTCGGCCTCCACGGCGCGGGCGTGGGCGATCCAGCCGGCGAACTCGCCGGCCAGGCGGCTGTCGAGCGCGGCGCGCAGGCGCTCCTCGCGCTGCGTCCGCTCGCGGGCCAGTTCGGCCTCCCGTTCGCCGCGCTGACGGATCGCCAGCCGCTTCTCCCCGGTCTCGGCATCCAACCGGGCGGCCAGATCGTCCCGTTCGGCCGTGAGCGCGTCGGCGAGTTTCTGGAAGCGAACCGCGCGCGCGTCGGAATCCTTGAGCGCGCGGAGCTGGACGCGGAGATCGCGAAGCTGGTCGTTCAGATGCGCTTTCTCGTCCTGCCACGCCTCGCGGGTGGGGGTCAGTGGCGCGTCCGGCGCGGCCCCGGCGACGCCGCAGGCGTCCAGCAGGCGGCCGAACACATCGCGCAGGTGCGCGGTGGCGGCCGCGGGTTCGACCGGGGCGAACGGCGGATCCGCGCGCAGCCAGCGGGCGGCGGCTTCGCGCACGGCCGGCCGCTCGTCGAGTTGAAGCGCCAGAAGAATGCGTGCGGGGCCGAAGAGCGCGGCGAGGTCATGGCGCAGGTCGAAGACGGCCGTCTCGGAGAGGGCGGAGATGAGCGTGCGGTTGAGCGAACCCTGCGCGAGCAGACGCCGCAGCGCGTCGGAGAGTCCGTCGGCCGCGACCGCCAGGACGCGGAGCCGGTTCCGGATGGGCGCGGCGTTGCCGGGACGGAATCCGCCGGACTTGAAGGCCGGGTCGGTCGCGGCAAAGGCCGAAACCGCGTCATCCGAAAGGGCGTCAATCACCCGGTCGCGTTCGGCCGCGAGGGCATCAGAGAGCGTTGGCGGGGTGTCGGACATGCCGGGTGCGGGGCTTAGGAGGCCGCAATCGCGCGGCGGAGCCAGGGGAGATACTGCCGGGTGTAGACCACGATGGAGGCCAGGTTGACCAGGATGGCGAAGGCCTCCAGGGTGTAAATCAGCGGACGGGGAAGCCAGAACGGGTGGCAGGAAACGTAGACGTAGATGATGCACCCGATGGGGAAGCTGATGGCGGTGCGGAGTTTGCCCATCCAATTGGCGCGGACGTCGGCGCCATAGGCCGAACCGACGGAGCGGAGGAAGGACACCCACTGGTCGCGCAGGATGTAGAGGACGGTGAAGACGAGCATGACGACGGCGTGGACCGATTCCGCGGGCTGCGTGGCCAGCAGGTAGAGCAGGGTGGGGAACACAACGAGGTAGAAGACCTTGTCCATGAGCGGATCGGCCATCGCGCCGAAGGCGCTCACCACCCGCCAGCGGCGCGCCAGCAGGCCGTCAAACAGATCGGTGATCGCGGCGATGACGAGGCTGGCGGTCGCCACCACCGCCATCGCCGGGGAGGGCTGGGACGCCTCGACGAGCGCGAGCGCCATGAACAGCAGGACAAAGGGGACGCGCGCGAACGTGATGGCGGTGACAATGAACAAGGCGCTGAGGCGTGGGGTCATGGTGTTGAAATCCCTTTCACGGCGATACTATACACCACTGCGGCGTCTTTGTCAGCCGGAGAGTCATCGCAAAAGACCGCTTCCGGGGCTACAAGGCGCGCATGAACTCGGAAAACTGAAGAATGCGCCGGCTGTTGTCCCGATGGAACAGCAGGTGCTCGAAGTCCCTCCGCTTCCGGCCCAGATCCACGGACGGCAGCGACTTTTCAACCGCCACCTTCAATTCGGCCAGATCATGAATTCCGCAGCGGGCCGTCAGGAAGGCGTAGTCGGGTCTGGTCTGCGCCAGCAAGAACATGGCGTCATAGTAGTCCCGGCCCTTGCGCCGGGAGATCATGGCGGCAATCTTCATGGCGCACAACACCGGGTCCGGCGGAACCGGAAACGAGAAGAAGAGGCCGCACCCCTTGATCGTTCCCATGGCGCGTTCGTAAGGAACCTTTTGATCCTGGGCTTCGAGCTTCAACAGAAAGCGCTCATCCTTGTGCCCGGTCAGGCCGAGATCGAACAGCAGCCCGGGGACATGGATGCTGCTGCGAAAGGCGGTCAGTCTGCCGCTGGCCGTGTCGCGAATCTCAGCCTTGAGTCCACTGCGCTTCAAGAAGACCAGCACGTCGCCGGCCATGTCGCGGAACTCGTCTTCGCCGAGGTTCTTGCAGTCGAAGTCGAGATCCTCCGAGAACCGGTCAATGCCCTTGACCAGCCGTAGACTTGTTCCGCCGATGAAGGTCAGCTTGCGAACATGCCGCGTGGCGGCGAGGTGGTCCAGGACCAGCAGTTGCACATACTCCTTCAGCAGATGCTTCTGGAAGGACGGGTTCTCCTTCAGGGTCTCCGGGTAGAAATTCCGGATGGCATTCAGCGAGATCATAAAGCGTAGACCTTTCTCAGCAGACGGACGCGCCGTTCGAGTGCGGGGGAACGAAAACGCGCCGCGAAGGACGCCAGCCGGTCACCGTCCAGCTCCTCGTGAAGCACGTCGCTGTCCAGCCGCAGATTTTCCAGTTCCTCTTCCGTGTTGTAAAACGGATAGAGATACAGCAGATCCAGCAGCGCCTTTTCGCGCGTGGCGTATGAGGCGGCCCGGCCGTCCGCGAGTGACCGCGGTTCATACCCGAACATCAGATCATCACGAACGCTCTGGTACGAATACTCGCCGAACCTGTTCGTGAATCTGGCGGTCTTCAATGACGTGACACTCGTGATTTGCATGACCGCTTCGGGAATCAAACCGTAGGAGGAAAGGGCGGTGTGCAGGCTGACGTACGAGGGGCTGTAGATCCGTCCCGCAAAATACACGGCCATGTCCGGCTTGCTCCTGTACTCGGAAAACGTGTAGACCCCTTGCCGCAACCGCATCAGATAGCCGCGCTTCAGCCAGCGTCCGAAATTATTCCGGTCAAACTCCGGTTGCCACGCATAGACGTGATGGACGCTGAAGCATCCGAAGTCGAACATCCGGCTCTTGAATTCGATCCAGTTCATGATTCCTTTCCAAGATGCAGTAAATATAATGCATTTCAGAAACGTATGCAACTCAAAATCATCACGGCGGTGTCCGGACTGCAGTTTGATCAGGCGGTTTGCCCCCTCCCTCACGCGGACGCCCCCGCCAGCCAGCCGCTGGCGAACGCCCAGGTGAGGTTGTAGCCGCCGCAGGGGCCGTCGAGATCGACCAGCTCCCCGGCGCAGAAGAGGCCGGGAACCCGCCTGCACGCCAGGGTCCGGGGATCCAGGTCATCGAGCGCCACCCCGCCGCGCATCACCATCGCGCGGTTCCAGCCCTCGGTCGCCGTGACCGTCAGCGCGGCGCCGCCGCAGCACGCGGCCAGCGCCTCCAGCCGCTTGCGTCCCGCCTGCGCCAGCGGCACGTCCATCAGGCCGGACTGCGCGCACAGGGCTTCGGCCAGCGCGCGCGGCATCTCGCCGGACAGGACGTTGTGACAGGCCCGCCGGCCCAGCCGGGCACCCCATTCATCGAAGCGGCGCATCCAATCCGCCGCGTCGCGATCCGCGTGCACGGCCACAAGCAGCCCCACGCCCGGGGCGCCGCGGTCAAGCCGCGCCGAGACCTCGCCGGACAGGTTGAGCACGGGCGGACCGCTGATCCCGCGGTGGGTGAACAGCAGCGGCCCGACGCGCCCCGCCTTGTCCTCGCCCTTCCCGGCGAGGCGGATGCGCGCCCGTTCCAGAACGATTCCGCTCAGCGCGTGCGGCCAGGTTTCGGCGGTCACCAGCGGCACCAGCGCCGGGACCGGGCTGACCACCGTGAGGCCCGCCTCGCGCGCCAGGGCCAGGCCGCTGCCATCCGACCCCAGGGCGGGGTAGGCGCATCCGCCGGCGGCGAGCACCACGGCGTGAGCGCGGGTCGGCCGTCCCGCCGCGATCACGCCCGTGATCCGGCCCCCGGGCGCCTGGGTCAGCCGCTCGACCCGCCCGCCGCAGACCAGCCGCGCGCCGGCCTGCTCCGCCGCGCGCAGCAGGGCCGCCAGCACGTCCGCCGCCCGCTGGCTCCGGGGGAAGACGCAGGCGTCGTCGGCCTGCACGACCGTCGGCACCGCTTCGCGGAGAAAGAACGCGCGGATCGCCTCAGGCCCCAGGACCGCCAGCGCGGGCGCGATGAACCGGCCGCGGCGGCCGAACGCCGCCGGCCAGGTTTCCGGCGGCGTCGCCGTGGTCAGGTTGCACCGCCCGCCGCCGCTGGCCAGCAGCTTGCGCCCCGGATCGGCCAGCCGCTCAAACACCGTCACGCGCCGTCCGCGCCGTCCCGCCGCTATCGCCGCCATCAGCCCGGCGGGGCCGCCGCCAACCACCGCCACATCGGTTTCGCCATCCATTCGAAGCTCCGCTCCCCGTGCGCAGAAATACGCCATGCAGACACTGGACGCCCAGACGGTACCGCATCGGCAATCGCGTGTCAACCATACGGATGTGCGGCGATAATCGGGGTCGGGGTCGGTATCGGTATCGGGGTCGCAAAGCCCGTGTAATTTCGATACCGATGCCGATACCGACCCCGACGCCGATGGGTCCATCTCCAAAATTTGAATTGCCGCCCGCCGTCACGCGCGCCTTGACAATCCGGGTGCAAAACAGGGATACTTCCTCTCGTCAAAAGGGTGCGAGCAGGGGATGCGCGCCGATGAGCGGGACGGCGGATGATTGCCGTGTGGATTTTTTGAGGCACAATGAAACAACTTGATTTAGGCGGCGCATGGACATTCTCACGGGAGGGGTTGAAGCCATCGTGGCGCGGGAACGTCCCCGGTTGCGTGCATACCGACCTGCTGGCGGCGGGCGAAATCGAAGATCCGTTCTACCGGGACAACGAGGCGGGGCTCCAGTGGATCACCCGCGAGAACTGGGTGTATGAGCGGACGTTCCAGATGGAAGACTGGAGCGCGTTTGACCGGGTGCTGCTCCGCTGCGAGGGGCTGGACACGATTGCGACCGTGACGCTTAACGACGCCGAGCTCGGCACGACGGACAACCAGTACCGGACGTGGGAGTTCGACGTCAAGGGCGTCATCCAAACGGGTCGCAACACCCTCCGCATCCGCTTCGAATCGCCCCTGGCCTACCTCGAGTGCCGGGCCGCGGGCGAGCGGCCGCTGCCCGGCTGGGCGCCGCCGCAGGAGACGGCCCTCCGCCCCTGGATCCGCAAGTCGCCGTGCAGCTTCGGCTGGGACTGGGGACCGGTGCTGACCAGTTCCGGCATCTGGCGGCCGCTGGAGATCGTGGCCTTCAACACCGCCCGGATCACCGATCTGCGGGTGCGTCAGGACCACTCCCGCATCAAGCAGGGCGTGGTCGGCCTCGACATCGACGGCGTCGCGGAGATCGGCCCGGCCGGCGAGGGCGCGGCGTTTGACGCCCATGCGCGGGTCTATTACAAGGGATCCGCGATCGCGGAGGCGCGCGGGAAATGGACGGATGGCCGGACGCACCTGCACATCGATGTGCGCAACGCCCAACTGTGGTGGCCCGCCGGCATGGGCGACCAGCCGCTGTATGAGGTGTCCCTGAATGTGGAGCGGCAGCGCGCGCCTGTCGCGCACGCCTCCCGCCGCGTCGGCTTGCGGACGTTGCGGCTGGATCGCCACGAGGATGCGTGGGGGGAGTCGTTCCAGTTCGTGATCAATGACATCCCGTTTTTTGCCAAGGGGGCCAATTGGATTCCGGCCGACGCCTTCGTCGTCCGTCTCTCCCGGGTGGAGTATGCCCGCCTCATCAAAGCTGCAGCCCTGGCCAACATGAACATGCTCCGCGTCTGGGGCGGCGGCATCTACGAGAGCGACGCCTTTTACGATTTGTGCGACGAATACGGCCTCTGCGTCTGGCAGGACTTCATGTTTGCCTGCGCGACCTATCCCGCGTTCGACGAGGCCTGGATGGCCAACGTCCGGATCGAGATCGAGCAGAACGTCCGCCGCCTGCGCCACCACCCCTCGGTCGCGCTCTGGTGCGGCAACAACGAGCTGGAGCAGGGGCTGGTGGGCGATGCGTGGAGCGGCGGGCAGATGAGCTGGGAGGATTACGGGAAATTGTTCGACCGCCTCATCGCCGGGGTGGTGGCGGAGGAGGATCCGCAGCGCAACTACTGGCCCGGCAGTCCCCACACGCCGCCTCCGGGCGACCGGAAGAACCACGCGGATCCCGCGCGCGGGGATGCCCACCTGTGGGACGTGTGGCACGGCCGCCAGCCCTTCGAATGGTATCGCACCGCCCAGCACCGGTTTTGCAGCGAATTCGGATTCCAGAGTTTTCCGGAACCGCGCGCGGTGGAGCGGTACACCGCGCCAGGCGACCGCAACATCACCAGCCCGGTGATGGAAAGACACCAGCGCAGCGGCATCGGTAACGCGGTGATCATGCACTACCTGCTCGACTGGTACCGCATGCCGGTCGGTTTTGAGAACACGCTGTGGCTGAGCCAGATTCAGCAGGGGATGGCCATCAAGTATGCCGTGGAGCACTGGCGGCGCAACCGGCCGCGCTGCATGGGCGCCCTCTACTGGCAGCTCAACGACTGCTGGCCGGTGGCGAGCTGGGCGTCGATCGACTACGAGGGGCGCTGGAAGGCGCTGCATTACCTGGCGCGCCGCTTCTATGCGCCGTTGCTCGTGTCTGGCGTCGAAAAGCCGGAGGACGGAACCGTGGACATCCACGCGGGCAACGACCTGCTCAAGCCCTTCCAGGGGACGCTGGCCTGGCGGGTCACGCGCGTCGACGGCAAGGTCGTCCGCAGCGGCGTCCAGCCGGTGGTGCTCGCCGCCGGCAGCACCGCCCTGCAGACGACGCTGGCGCTGTCGGATCTGATCGCCCACTACGGCGCGCGCGACCTGATCGTGTGGCTGACGATGCTCGACGGCGAGGGCGCGGCCGTCTCGTGGAACGTGGTGACCTTCTGCCGTCCCAAGCACCTCGAGCTGCAGCAGCCGAATCTCAAGGTCGAGATCCGCGCCTGGGACGACAACAGCTACGCCGTCACCCTGACGTCCAAGGCGCCGGTGCTGTGGCTGTGGGCCTCGCTCCGGGGCATCGAGGCCAAGTACGACGATAATTTCATCTGCCTGGAGCCGGCGCGGCCCATGCGCATCCGGGTGACGCCGGCGACGCGGATGAAGCCGGACGATTTCCGCGAGGCGCTCGTCCTGCGGTCGGTCTGGGACACCTATCAGGAGTCGTGCGGTGACGCGCCCGCGCCCGCTCCCGTCCCCGCGCCGCCGAACCGGGTGGCCCTGCTGGCGCGGCGGGTGGCGGCCGAGCAGGAGGCGAAAAAGAAAGCGGGCAAGACGGTTCGCAAACGGAATACGCGTTAATGTTCCAAGAAAGGGTGGATCAGATGAGCAAACAGACAGGCAGGCAGAAGGCGTATGCAATCGGTGTGGATTACGGCACGAACAGTTGCCGGGCCTTGCTGGTGGACGTGGCCGACGGCGCGGAGGTGGCGACGGTCGTGTTTCCCTATCCGACCGGCGACGCGGGGATCATCCTCGATCCGAAGGACCCGAACGTCGCGCGGCAGAATCCGCAGGACTATATCGACGGCTTCATTCACACGGTCGCCGCCGTGGTGCGCGGGGCATCCAGGAAGATCAGGGGCTTCTCGCCGGAACAGGTCGTCGGCATCGGCGTCGACACCACGGGTTCGACGCCGCTGCCGGTGAACGCCGACGGCATTCCGCTGGCGATGACCCCGAAATTCCGCAAGCACCCGGCGGCGCAGGCGTGGCTGTGGAAGGACCACACGGGTTGGGCCGAGGCGGCGCGCATCACCGAGACGGCCCGCAAGGCGGGCGTCCCGTATCTGGCCAAGTGCGGCGGCACCTATTCCAGCGAGTGGTTCTGGTCCAAGATCTGGCACTGCGAACAAACCGCGCCCGAGGTTTTCGACGCCGCCCATACCTGGGTCGAGCTGTGCGATTTCGTCCCGGCGTTCGTGACCGGCAACATGAAGCCCGAGCGGATCGCGCGGTCGATCTGCGCGGCCGGGCACAAGGCGATGTACGGCACGGCCTGGGGCGGACTCCCCTCGAAGGCGTTCCTGAAGAAGCTCTCGCCCAAGCTGGCGGCGCTCCGCGACCGGTTGTACGAGACCACGATGGCGTCGGACGAGATCGCGGGCTTCCTCACCGAGGATCTGGCCCGCGCGGTCGGTCTGCCGGCCGGCGTGCCGGTGGCCGTGGGCGCCTTCGACGCGCACCATGGCGCCGTCGGGGCGGGAATCAAGCCGGGACGGCTGGTGAAGATCATCGGCACCTCGACGTGCGACATCCTGGTCGCGCCGGGGCAGGCCGCGGTCGCCGACATCCCCGGCGTGTGCGGGCTGGTTCCGGGGTCGGTCGTGCCCGGCATGATCGGCCTCGAGGCCGGACAGTCCGCCGTGGGCGACATCTTCCTCTGGTTCGCGCGCAATTGCTGTCCGGCCGAGTACCGCCGGGCCGGCGACGGCGATTCGATCGCCGCGCTCGGAAAGGCGGCGGCCCGGCAGAAGCCGGGGGCGTCGGGGCTGGTCGCGCTGGACTGGAACAACGGCAACCGCACGGTGCTGGTCGATCCGCTGCTCAGCGGCCTGATGGTGGGGCAGACGCTCCACACGACGGCGCCCGAGCAGTTCCGCGCGTTGGTCGAGGCCACGGCTTTCGGCGCCTGCACGATCATCCGGCGCTTTGAGGAGTATGGCGTCACGGTCAGCGAAGTAGTCAACTGCGGCGGCATTGCCGAGAAGAGTCCGTTCCTGATGCAAATCTACGCGGATGTCTGCAACCGGCCGATGCGGATCAGCCGGTCGGCGCAGACCTGCGCGCTGGGCGCGGCGATCTTCGGCGCGGTGGCGGGCGGCGCCTACCGCACCACGGCGGCGGCGCAGAAGGCGATGACCGGCGTCAAGGACGTGGTCTACAAGCCCATCGCGGCCCACGTCAAGGTTTACGCGGAACTGTACGAGGTGTACCGCTCGCTGCACGACGGATTCGGCAAGACGGGTTTGCATCCCGATCTGGAGGGTGTGATGAAAAGACTCATCACCATCCGCCAGAAGGCGCGGCGGGCTTGAGAAGTAAAAACAGTTTCGATGCTAGCGACAGGATCGATCCTGTCGATTGGATCGACAAGGCCGGAGGAAGCGATGCTTGATTCGCTCAAACGGGACGTGCTCGACGCCAACCTGGCCCTGGTCAGGCACGGGCTGGTGATCCTGACGTGGGGGAACGTCAGCGCGATCGACCGGCGTTCGGGCCGGGTGGTCATCAAGCCCAGCGGCGTGGCGTACGACGCGATGAAGGCCGAAGACATGGTCGTCACCGACCTCGACGGCCGGGTCGTGGAGGGGGCGCTGCGCCCCTCCTCCGACCTGCCGACGCACCTGGCGCTGTACCGCGCGTGGCCGGACATCGGCGGCGTGGTGCACACCCATTCGTGCCACGCGACGATGTTCGCGCAGGCGTGCCGCGAGATCCCGTGCCTGGGCACGACCCACGCCGATCACTTCCACGGCCCCGTTCCGGTGACGCGCATGCTGACCGAGGACGAGGTGGCGGGCGACTACGAGGCCAACACCGGCGCCGTGATCATCGAACGCTTTCGCGGGCTCGCCCCGGCGCATGTGCCGGCCGTCCTGGCCGCCAACCACGGACCCTTCGCCTGGGGCGCGGGCGCCCGTGATGCGGTGAACAACGCCGTGGCGCTCGAGGCGGTCGCCCGCATGGCGCTCGGCACGCTCCAGATCAACCCCGGCAGCGGGCCGATCCCCCCCTATGTCCTCGAAAAACACTTTGGCCGGAAGCACGGCCCGAACGCCTATTACGGGCAGGCCCGATAACATGAACACACGTCGCCGCTCGTCAGCCTTTCCATCTCCCGGCCCGCTCCGATGGGCCTGTCTGGCCCTGCCGCTGCTGCTGGTGAACGCCGGCTGCCGCACCGCGCCGCCGCCGGTGGAGTCGGCGGTGGCGGCGATCACCCGCGAGCTGACGACCACCAACGAGGAGGGGGTGGTGGTCAGCGGCCGCGATGTGGCCTATGAGGACATGGCCCTGCTGGTCGAGGCGATCCTGCTGGTCAAGCAGAGCTATGTCGAGAAGCGTCCCTTCCGCGAGCTACTCTACGGCGCGATCGACGGCATGCTGGTCTCGCTCGACCCGCACAGCGCGTTTCTCCAGCCTGCGTCCTATGATGCGCTGCAAGAGGAGACCCACGGATCGTTCTGTGGAATCGGCATCACGATCGGCGTGCAGAACGGCATGCTCACCGTCATTGCGCCGATCGAGGATTCGCCGGCCTTTCGCCAGGGGCTGCACTCGGGCGACCGCATCGCGGCGGTCGGGGGGGTCACGACCCGCGGCATGACGGTCGATCAGGCCGTCAGCCGCCTGCGGGGCGCGCGCGGCACGGCCGTGACCCTCACCATCCACCGCGAGGGCGCGGAGCCGAGGGACGTGACCATCGTGCGCGACGAGATCCGGCTGACCAGCGTCAAGGGCGCGCGGCTGCTCGAAGACGGCATCGGTTATGTCCGCATCATCCAGTTCGGGGAGAAGACCCCCGCCGAGTTCACCGAGGCGCTGCGCGGCTTGCGCGCGCAGAATCTCACGGGGCTGGTCATCGACCTGCGGGGGAATCCGGGCGGCCTGCTCGACTCGGCGGTGGCGGTGACGCAGCACTTTTTGCCGGAGCGCGCGACGGTCGTGAGCATCCGGGGGCGTGCGGGCGCCTCGGATGAGCGGGTGTTCCGCGCGGGGGGCCGGGACCACGACGCGGCGCTGCCGCTGGCGGTGCTGATCAACCGCGGCAGCGCCAGCGCCTCGGAGATCGTCGCCGGGGCGCTGCAGGACCACGCCCGCGCCGTCATCGTGGGCGAGACCTCGTTCGGGAAGGCCTCGGTGCAGAACGTGATCCCCACCCGGACCCGGCCGTCATGCGCGGTGAAGCTCACGACCGCCCACTATTTCACGCCGCTGGGCCGGTTGATTCATGGAAAGGGGATCGTGCCGGGCGAGGCCGTTCTCCTGAAGCAGGAGCAGTGGCGCCAGGTGCAGCTCAAGCGGCTGTACGAGGAGATGCCCGACGCCTACCCCGCCGCCGCCCGCGAACCGGTGGGCGACGCCGTCGACACCCAGTTGGAACGGGCCCTCGCGCGGTTGCGCCCGGCGCCGCCCGGCGGCGCTCCCGAAGCGGGGACATCGAAAGAGACGAAGCCAACGGGCCCCGAAACCACCGTCCCCGCCGAATAACCAACCGGGCCCGCACGCCATGACGATTTTAGGCATCGAAACCTCCTGTGACGAGACGGCGGCGGCGGTGGTGCGCGGCGGGCGGGAGGCGCTGTCGAGCGTGGTCTACAGCCAGATCCCCCTGCACCAGCCGTATGGCGGCGTCGTGCCCGAGATCGCCTCGCGCAGCCACGTCGAGAAAATCGGCGCGGTGATCCGGGAGGCGGTCGAGCTCGCGGGCACGGGCTGGGGCGGCATCGACGCGGTCGCCGTGACCTACGGACCGGGGCTGGCCAGCTCGCTGCTGGTGGGACTTTCGGCCGCCAAGGGTTTGGCGGTGGCGCTCGGCAAGCCGCTGATCGGCATCAACCACATCGAGGCGCACGTCCATTCGGTGTTTCTCTCCCCCGGCGCGCCGGACCCGCACGAGGCCCTTCCGCTGCTGGCGCTCGTGGTATCGGGCGGCCACTCCTGCCTGATCGATGTGCCGGCCATCGGCTCGTACACCGTGATCGGCCAGACCCTGGACGATGCGGCCGGCGAGGCCTTTGACAAGGCGGCCAAGCTGCTGGGGCTCGGTTACCCCGGCGGACCGGCGATCGACCGCGCCGCGCGCGGGGCCGTACCGCGCCCAGGGCTCGATTTTCCCCGCGGGCGTGTGCAGCCGGACAATCCCGGGCTGTGCGGCATGCGGGCCGACTTGTGCGTGAGCTTCAGCGGACTCAAGACCGCGCTGCTGTACCTGATTCGGGAACAACCGCCGCAGGGCGCCGACGACGTGTGCGCGATTGCCGCCGCCTATCAGGAGGCGATCGTGGCAGCGCTGGCCGAACGCTGCGACCGGGCGCTGGCGTGCGGGCGTTACCGCTACCTGGCGGTCGGCGGAGGCGTCTCCCTCAACCGGTCCCTGCGCGAGCGGCTGCAGACGGTTGCGGCGCGGCAGGGGGTCGGTCTGCTGCTCGCCGAGCCCCGCTACTGCGGCGACAACGCCGCGATGATCGCCGGGCTGGCGGGCG
>CAZDLY010000068.1:0-12395 GCA_964506575.1 uncultured Akkermansia sp.
CACTTTCCGCTTTTGCTCGCTCCAAGAATTCCGCTTTTGAAAACTCCACGACACAAACGAAACAAGCGCTTGCACTTGTCCAATAAATTGACTTATACTTGACTTACGATCGTGGCGGCCCGCGTGATGGATCAGGGCGAGGCCAGTCGTTACCGGACGATCCGCGTGCGGGTCGGGCCGCACGTGCCCCCGTCGCCGGGGGAGGTGTCCGGCCTGATGTTCGAGCTGCTGGAGTGGTGGAACCGGGACGCCTGCCGCCTGTCGCCGGTCCTGACCTCCGCCATCCTGCACTACCGGTTCGAGGCCATCCACCCGTTCGCCGACGGGAACGGCCGCACCGGACGGGCGCTGGCGTTGTGGGAGCTTTACCGCCGGGGGTTCGACACGCACCACATTTTCTCCACCGACGAGTTCTATTGGGAAGACCGGCCCCGCTATTACCAGGCGTTGCAGGCCGTGCGCGAGGCCGGGGACGACCTCACCGCGTGGCTGGAATATGCGGCGGAAGGGCTTGAACGCACGCTCGACCGCGTATGGAAGCGCATCCGGAAATACGAGACCCGCTCCGCCGCGCCCAAGCTCGTGCTGCGCCCGAGGCAGGAACAGCTTCTCCAGTTCCTGCGCGACCGGGGGCCGCTGCGGCCGGCCGAGCTGTGGGAAGCGCTCGGTGTCTCGCGGCAGGGGCTTCTGCTGCTTGCCCGCCCGCTGGTCGAGGCCGGGCTCATCGAACGTGAAGGAACGCGCAAGTCGGGCTGCTACCGATTGGCGCGTCAGGCCCTCACCGCACACACGGAAAAGCATCACCCGTTGATCCGCCCACAACATCCGATCCGTTCACGGGAATCGGGTCAGCCATGAGAGGCCTTCGGCGCGGGTGACCAGGCGGCGGCCGGCGGCTTGCACGAGGGTGCGGAATCGGGTGTTGTCGAAATCAAGATTCGCCCCGACGGCATGCACGGCATAGTCCGTCGGGTCCATGAGCGGATGCGTCCGATTGAGCAGCGTGGACAGCCACCGGACGGGCAACCCGATGCAGACGCCCAGCGCCATCGGCAGGGTGAGGGTTCGGAATCGCTTGTTCGGCAGGTAAATCGCCGCCACCTGGCGATACCAGTCCTCCATGGTGGTGACCTCGTCATCCAGAACATGGATGGCCTGCCCGGCGGCCGAGGGTTCGGTCGCCGCGAGGAAACAGGCGATGGCCACATTTTGCACGTGCGCCAGGGGCCAGCGATTCGATCCTTTCCATCTTCCAAAATGCACGATCCAGGGCGACCACCGCAGGAAATCAACGATCCGCCGGGTCAGGGTGGTGTCGCCGGGGCCCCAGACCTGAGCCGGCCTGAGGATCACACACCGCTCCGGCTCCAAGTTGGCGCGAAGCCAGTGTTCCGCCGCGATCTTGCAGGCCGGATAGGGATTGGCGGGAAAGGCCCGCAGGGGAAGCTGATCCTCCGTCTCACCGTGAAAATCGCGCAGACCATAGACATCGGTTGTCGAGATGAATACGAATCGGGGGATGGATTCGGCCCGGGCCAGGCGGCCCAAATGCCGGACCGCCTCCAGGTTGGCGCGCCGGAAGGCGCGGTCCCAGCCCACATCCGAGGCGCGGCCGGCGCAATGGACGATGGCGGCCAGAGGACCCCAGCCCGGAACGGCCGTGAGGGACTGGACCTGCCGATCATCGCCCAGGTCGGCCTGCACCAACCGCACCGATCCCCGCGCGTCCAGTTCCTGCAACCACACCGGCACCCGGCGATGGACCACCGCCACCACCCGCCAGCCCTGGGCCAGGAATTCACGGACCACGTGGCCGCCGATAAAGCCGCCGGCGCCGGTCACGAGGGCGATCTTCGTTTTACTGGATGATTCCAAGCTTCCGCCCCGCTTCCCCAAAAGCCGCCAATGCGCGATCCATATCCGGCCGGGTCAGGGACGACATCACGCTGACGCGCAACCGGCATTCCTTCCGCCGCACGGCGGGATAGGTGACCATGTTGGTGAACACGCCGCGCTGCAGCAGTTCGCGGTGAAAACAGGCCATCTTGGGCTCATCCCCCACGCCGACCGGAATGATGGCGGATTCCGTGTGGCCCGTGTCGAACCCCAGCGCCTGCAGGCCGTGGAGCAGGTAGCGGACATTCTGCCACAGCGCTTCGCGACCCGCCCGGTCGGCTGACAGGCGATGGAACACCTCGATCAATCCCGCGACCACCGGCGCCGGGAGGCTGGTGGAGAAGAAGTAGGTCCGCGCATAATAGCGCAGGTACTGCACCAGGGCCCGGCTGCCGGCGCAGTAGCCGCCGATGGCGCCGGGCGTCTTGCTCAGCGTGCCGCACGTGATGGCGATCCGTCCGCCGCAGGCAAACCGCTCGGCGGTGCCGCGACCGGTGGCTCCGACGATACCGAGCGCATGCGCTTCGTCAATCATCACCCGCGCGTCATAGCGTTCCGCCAATTCGACAATGCGCTCCAGGGGGGCCAGGTCCCCGTCCATTGAAAAGACCCCGTCGGTGACGATCAGCCGTCCCTTCTGGCTGACCGGCAGACGTTTCAACACTTTCTCCAGATGGGTCATATTGCGATGCAGATAGACCCGGATTTCGGCACCCGACAACCGGGCGCCATCGAACAGGGAGGCGTGATTCGCCGCATCCTGGATCACCACATCGCCGGCGCCGCACAAGGCGGAAATGACCCCGACGTTCATCGAATACCCGCAGGGAAAGAGGATGGCGTCTTCCGCGCCATAGAAGCGGGCGATCAGCTCCTCGAGCGTGCGGTGCAGATCGGTGGTTCCCGCATAGAGCGAGACCGCACCCATGCCGTAGCCATAATCGGCGCAGGCCTGCCGGGAGGCCGCCACCACCGCCGGATCGGTGGTCAGATCCAGATACGAGTTGGACCCCAGCATGATCATCTCGTGCGTCCGTTGGCGCCGGTCCCGGATCCGCACAATGGGCGCCGCCGGCCCCAGCAGGTGCAGGCCGATCCCGTCCAGGTAGTCTGGCGGGCTGTGCCGGAGATAATCGTCGAGGTCGGCGACTTTTTGCAGAATGTCGGCCCGGCCGTCGCGCGGCACAAAGTCCTCGAAATGCCGCGGCTGTTGAATCGGATCAGTTGCTTTCATGCAGATTCTCCTGACGTCGGTAACATCGAAGCGGGGTGTCACTATCGCAGTAGAGGGTGCACAGATTGCATTGGGTGCAGCGCGACGCGGCATCCGGGCTGGCTTCCAGCCGCCGCGGGAAATCCGGCTCGCAGACCAGCGGCCGGCACAGGGAGACCGCGTCGATTCCCGTGGCCAGACAGTCGCGGATGCCGGCGCCGGATCGCACGCCGCCCACGACGATCACCGGAATTTCGACGGCCCGGCGGACCGCGGCGGCGGCGGCCAGATTGTAGTTATCGCTGTAGGGCCTAATTTTCGCCAGGAACGGTTTCAACCGCCACTTCAGCCAGAACCAGCGCAGCAGGGACGGCATGTCGCGGAACATCGGATTGACCCGCAGGGCCACGTTGACCGGGCAATCCCCGCGGATGATGTTGAATGCATGCTCCATCGTGCCGTACGAGATCTCCACGGCATCCACCCCCAGGCCGGCGAGGCGGCGCACCGTCTCGATGGTGTCTTCCAGCCGGAGGCCCGGCGCGTTGTCATCCGCCGCGCTCAATTTGACCCACACCGGAAACTGATTGCCGGCCCGTCGCCGGACCGCGTCCACGACCGCCTCCAGGAACCGGGGGCGGTCCCCCCAGCCATCCTGCCGGCCGTTGGTCCACGGCGACAGGAATTGATGGATCAGGTAACCGTGCGCCGCGTGGATCTGGACGCCGTCAAACCCGGCCTCCCGCGCCCGGCGGGCCGCCTGCCCGAAGGCTTCGATGATGCCGTTGATCTCGTTTTCCCGCAGGGGCCTGACCCGTTGCCGGAAATAGGTGCAGCGCCGGGCCGACGCCCCGACCACCGGCAGGCCGGTGATCGCCCGCCGGGTCTGTCGTCCCGTATGGGCGATCTGCAGAAAGAACTTCGTGTTGCCGCCGGCATGACGGGCCTGTTCCAGCACGGCGCGCCACGGTCCGACGCGATCATCCCGCTCCATGCCGCATTGGCCGGTCTGCATGGCCCGGCCCTCGGGGGCAACGAAGGCAAAACCCGTGATCAGGGCGCCCGCACCGCCCTGAACCAACTGCGCATACAACCGGCCGAGTTCCGCGCGCGGGGCGCCATCCCGCGTGGCCAGGCCTTCGTAGGTCGCCGCCCGGATCAGGCGATTGGGCAGGCGGATGCGCGACCACGACGCCGGTTGAAAAATCGGGTGGGCGGACTCGGCGTTCATGACATCAGTTCTCCGGCCATGCGGATCACCGCGTCGGCATGTTCCTTCACCGAGCCCGCCTCCCGCGGACACGGCGGGGGCCGTTCCATGCGGCGTTCCCGTCCGTTGTCCTGGATCACGATGCCGGCCGCACCCGCCGCCGTATCGCCCACAACGGAGATGCCCGCCTCCGCGAACAACGGACCTGTCTCAGCCATCACCGCGGCCGGCACCGTGAAGAGCAGTTCATATTCGCCGGCGCCTCCCAGGAGAACGGCCTCCGGCGGGATCCCCTGAGTCTGGGAGAACGCCCGGACCCCGGCCGCGAGCGGGATGGCCTGCCGATTCACCCGGAACCGGACGCCGGGGCTTTGTTGATGGAGCAGCCAGAGGGCGTCGAAAAATCCGCCGCTGGAATCGATGCAGGCGGAGGCATGCGTCCGGATCCATTCGGCTTCCATCAGGCGCAGCTCCAGAGCGGGGGTCGGTTGCCCGCGGAAGACCGCCAGATTCAGGTCGCCCAGGGTCCCGGTCACGCAGAGCGACTGGGCGCCTTCCGGCACGCGGCGCGTCAGCGGTTGCGCGCCGGCCGCCGGGCCCATGGCAAAGCCGGTGAAGCGCCAGGGATCGGCGGTACCGAGATCCCCGCCGCAATGGATACACCCGGCGTCGGCCACTGCCGACGCGATCCCCGAGGCCAGCCCGTCCGCAAACGCCAGATCCACCGCGCGCGGCAGGGCGAGCGAACTCAGGAAGAAACGGGGCGCCACACCGGCGGCCAGCAGATCGCTTAACGTGGCGATTGCCAGATTGCGGCCCAGCCGCGCCGGGTCCTCCCGCGTGAAGTGATCCTCTTCCGGCGTGAACTCGTCGATGGTCAGGCCCCAGGGCTGTCCGCCGATCTCGACGATCTCCGCATCGCATCCGAAAAGCGTGTTGCCGGGCCGGGCGTGGCGCGGAAAATGAGCGGCAATCCGGCGGATCAGGTCGTATTCATTCATGGAATCCGACCCCCAGCAGGTTCAGCGCCCGCGGCAGGATCTCCACCGTGGCTGGCAGGTGGCCATGCGGATCGCCGTCGTACTCCAGTTCGCTGGACGCCCCCCGGACGACAATCCGGCGGCACGTCTGCATCCAGACCGAGCGATCGCGGACCGCCCGCCCGGTGTAGAATCCGGGAAGGGCGCGCAGGAGCTGGAAGGGATTTTGACCGCCAATGGCCACCGCATACAGCAGGCCATCATCCGGCCGGGCCCCGATGTCGAGCTTCAGGCCGGAGGCGAGGAACGGATTCTTGAGAATGGAGAGGTTGTTGGTATGCGGCAGGTCATGGGAGACGCCATCGCATTCCACGACCAGTGTTTTCGGGGCAACGCAACACAGGGCCTTCACCACCGCCAGCCCCGTCCCGGGAACATCCCCGAGATACCGCCGCACCCGGTTGGCCGTGCGGGCGATCGCCGCGCCCATTCCAATATTGCAGCCAGATCCGAAATGGGCCGTGACGGAAGCGCCGGTGTCATCCGCACAGGTGATGCGGGCGACGTCCACCCGCCGCCGGCGGCCGCCGAGCAGGGCCTCCACGGCCGCGGCCGGTTCAAGCGGGATGCCGTGGAACCGGCAGAAGTCCGGGCTGGTTCCGGAATAGAGAACGCCCAGGGCCAGATCCGGATTGCCGGATTGCAGGATGCCGTCCAACACGGCGTTGATGGTGCCGTCCCCGCCAACCGCAACCACCGCATCCACGCCGCGGCTGGTGCGCGCCAGCTCCCGGGCGTGCTCCAGGCTTTCCGTCTGAACCCGTTCCACGCCGCATCGGGCGGCCTGGAGGCGCGCCTCCCAGAGCGTCCAGAGGCGCAGCCCCCGTCCTGAACGCGATCCGGGATTCAGTATCAATCGGACGTTCATGAGCACGGGTCATTTCAATGGGTTGGGCCGGCGCCGGCGGGGCGTTCATCGGCGATAGATGCCCAGCTTATCATAAAGCGGCGTGGGTTTGCCACGATTCCACGCGGCCACCAGCGGTTCGGTGACAAACCAGGGCAACGGGGTTCGCTCCAGCCGATGGGTCTCGAACGCGCGCTGAATCGCGGCGGCCTGCGTGCAACACAGCCAGTCGGTGCACGGCACGCGGAAGCGGGAACGCATCCGCTCGAAGATCGTCTCAAACGGCTCCTCTTGCACGTTACCGAACGACAGGTTCAGAAATTCGCACGGCTGCACCTCGCCCGTGGCGTTCACATAGAACCGGTCCACGCCCCCGGCCGTGCAGCCCATCACCTGTTCGGCCTCTTCAAACACCTGCGCGGCCAGCGCAGGATCATCCGGGCGGCGCCGGCTGTTATAGCGCAGGTGCTCCCGCCGCACCCGATCGATCACGGCCGGGCGGGTCTGCATGGCCTCGGTCCGGCCCAGCCACTGCCCGGCCGGCTTGGGATGGATCAGTTGCACGTAATCGCAGTCGAGCGTCCGGGCTAGTTGCATCAGCCGGTCCAGGCCGCCGTGTTCCAGCTCGGCTTCCGACAGCACGCTGTTGAGCGCGGCCACCCGCCCCAGGGCGCGCCAGTCCCGGACGATCCGGCACGCCGTGTCGAATGAGCCCGGCACGCCGGTGAACGCATCGTGCGTGGCGGCATCGGACGAGTGGATGGAGACCATGATGCCAAAGACGCCGGCCGCCTGGAGGGTGGCGAGCCTCGCGGGTTCGGCATGGGCGCCGGTCGTGTTGATCCAGATTTCGCAGCGGGAATCGAGAGCCTGCACGAGACGCAGCAGCCGGTCGTAGCGCAGGAACGGTTCGCCGCCCTCGATATCGAACAGGGCCACGCCGTGGTCGCGCGCCGCCTGGGCGGTGCGGATCAGCAGGGCTTCGTCCAGATCGGGGCCGCTGTCACGGCGCTGATAGCAGTGGCGGCACCGGTAATCGCATGCCTTAGTCATGGAGAACACGACCGTCGTGGGATCGGGAGGGGTCCGGAGCAGCTTGCTTTCCAGCGCGTAGAAGAAGGCGGGAGACGGATAGGCCGGCAGGTAGAGGTGCAGCTTGAACCCGTTGAACACCCGGACCACCTTGTTGTGGCGGAAGACCAGCAGCAGGCGCAGCGCGCGGACCAGAAAACGGATGTAATCCGCGGGCCGGTTGAAGAACCGTGGACGGACGGCGTAGTGCCAAGGAATTCGCAGCATGATCCGCAGGTAGACCCACACCTGGCCGGGCCCCGTAATGAAATGGCGTGCGCTCATGACCGTGCATCCTTGTGCAGGTCAAACAGAAACCCGATGAGCACATAGCTGGCCGAGAGCAGGTAGAGGGCCAGCGTGCCGTTGAAGATGGCGATCAGCGTGACCTGCCCCGCCACGCACGCGCGGATGTTGGTGACCAGGTTGAAATAGGTGTGATCGCCCTCGGGATGGACAAAGAACAGCACGGCCGTCCAGAGCTGCAGAAACAGGGTGACCACGCCGCAGAAGATGAAGTCCCGCTGGAACAGGATGTCGGACTGGGGCAGCCAGCCCATGAACTGAAAGAACAAGAAGGCCAGCGTCGGCAGAAACGCGCCCGCCACCCCGGCATACCGCGCGGTTCGCAATCCGTATTTCACCACGAACGTCCGCTTCCCGGCGGCCGCATCGCCCGCGTAATCCTTGAAGTAGGTGAAGAAGGTCATCAGGGCGTTCAGGATGGCCACCAGCACGAAGACGCTGATGCGATTGCTTGTAAAAACCGGAGCGGGCGGCGGACCCGAGGCGAGAAATCCATAAGCCGTGCACATGGCGATGCTCAGGCCGAAGACGATGTTGCCGATCAACGACCAGGACTTGGCGAACTCGTAGAGCACGTTGAGCAGGACGCCGAGCACCACCGGTGCGACGGCCCAGGGGCCGAGAACCCACGACCACCCGATGACGCCCGCCATCAGTCCGGCCGACACCCACAGGGCGGTCCGGGGCTTGAGCTCGCCGGTCACCATCGGGCGATTCGGGGCGTTGATCCGGTCCTCCGCCAGACCGAAGTAATCATTCACCACCTGATTGATGCCGTAACTCAGAAACAGCATGCACAGAATCAGCGCGCGGCGCAGGACGCTGACGTGATCCGGCATGCAGAAATCGTAAAACGAGACTCCGATCCAGCCGGCAATGCCCGTGATGAAGGCGAAGTACAGGCGCATCGACCGGACATACGCCCGAATGAACCGCGCGATGTGCATGCGAACTCCCCCGTCTGATTGCGCCGGAAACGCCCTTGCCGCGACGCGGGCGCAGACCCTGCGGAACCCATCCCGTCCCGAAAGCCACCCCACGCCTCCTTGCCGCGAAAGAATGCCCCAACGGAACGGCGATGTCAAGCGCCGCGTGCCCAGGCGAAGTTTCTGATCCGTTATCGGTGGCAGGGGTGTTATAATCGCCGCCCATGAAAGACCTGACCAGAGGCTCCGAGGCCCGGCTCATCGTGCTGTTCGCCCTGCCGATGCTCATCGGCAATGTCTTCCAGCAACTGTACATTGTGGTGGACAGCCTGGTGGTTGGCCGGTACCTGGGCAAGCAGGCGCTGGCCGCGATTGGCGCGTGCTTCCCCATCGTGTTCCTTTTGATTGCCCTGGCGATGGGGCTCACGATGGGCGCGAGCATTCTCATCTCCCAGTATTATGGCGCCCGGGATTTTGTGCGGGCCAGGAAAGCCATCGACACCACGTATATCAGCCTGTTCGTGGTCGGCGTGCTGCTGTCGGTCACGGGACCCTTCCTGAGCGGGGCTATTCTGATCCAGATGCACACGCCGGCCGAGATCCTGCCGTTGGCACGGATCTTCATCGATATCTTCTTCTATGGGCTCACGTTCATGTTTGGCTACAACACCATCAGTTCCGTGCTCCGGGCCGTGGGCGATTCCAAGACGCCCACGATCTATCTGATCCTCTCCACCGTCGTGAACAGCATTCTGGTGGTCGTGTTCGTGACGGTCTTTCACTGGGGCATTGCCGGATCCGGCGTGGCCACGCTGATTGCGCAGGGCGCCTCCTTTCTGGGTTTGATCCGGCACGTGAATCGCAAGGAGAACGAATTGCTGCACTTCAAGGTCACGCGGATGATCTTCGACTGGGAGAGTTTCAAAAAGATGGTGAAGCTGGGGTTGCCCGCGGGCGTGCAGCAATTATCGGTCGCGCTGGGGATGATGGCGATCATCCGTTTCGTGAATAATTTTGGCACGGATGTCATTGCCGGATTCACGGCCGCTTCGCGGCTGGACGCGTTCGCCCTGATGCCGTCGATGAACCTGTCGATCGCGGTTTCGACGTTTGTCGGCCAGAACATAGGCGCCAACAAAATGGACCGGGTCCGCCAGGGCCTGCGGGCCGGCCTCTGGCTGGGCATCGGCTTTTCGATCCTGATCAGCGCGTTGATTCTGCTGGCCGGCCGGAACCTGCTGGGCCTGTTCACCCGGGACCCCGCGGTCATTGCCGCCGGGCTGCGCTATTTCCATATCGCCGCGTGGTTTTACATCGTGTTCAGCGTCATGTTTGTGTTGAGCGGCCTGTTCCGGGGGGCGGGCAACACGCTCGTGCCGATGGTTCTGACCATCCTGTCCATGTGGCTGGTGCGCATTCCTGTGGCCCGGGTGCTTTCACGCCGGATGGGGCCGGATGGAATCTGGTGGAGCTTTGTCATCGGCTGGGGCGTCGGGCTGATCCTGTGCGTGGGCTACTATTACACCGGCCGCTGGAAACGGTTCAGACTGATCAATAATGCCGCCTGAATTCCGAATCCACCGGAGACCCTGCGTCCACGGCGCGCGATGCCTTACCGCCGCTTCTTCTTCGGCTCGATCACCAGAAACCCCGCGTTGCGCACGCGATCCGCGGTCATGATCTCCACGACCTCCTCGGTGCCGGCTTCGTCCAGTATGCGCGGCACGCGGGTGGGCTCCTGCGGCGCGGACGGGGCGGCGGCGGCAGGCGCTCCGGCGGCGTCCGGTTCCGCGATCTCGCGCCGGCCCGCGACGGGGCGGATCAGCTCCCACAGCCGCGTCTTCAGCGTGTCCAGTCCCCGCCCGTCAACGGTCGAGATTTGCAGGATGCGGCCGCGCACCTTCTTGCGGAAGACCGCCAGGTTGGCCCTGGCCTCGGGCACATCCATCTTGTTGGCGACCAGCAGCGCCGGCCGATCGAGCAGCGCCGCATCATACGCCTTGAGCTCGGCGCGGAGGGTCCGGTAATCCTGCCACGGCTCGCGTCCGTCGGTGCCGGCCATGTCAATCACCATAAGCAGAATGCGCGAACGCGACACATGGCGGAGAAAATCGAGTCCCAGCCCGACACCCTCGCTCGCATCCTTGATGATGCCGGGGATGTCCGCCACGCGGATCTGGCTGTAATCGGGATACGCCACAGTGCCGATGATCGGGTGCAGGGTCGTGAACGGGTAGGCGGCGATCTTGGGGTGCGCATCGCTGATGGAAGCCAGCAACGACGACTTGCCCGCACTCGGGAACCCCAGCAACCCGATGTCTGCCACGGTTTTGAGTTCCAGCTTGAGATCGCGCTCGTCGGAATCCTCGCCCGGCGTGTGTTCGGTCGGGGCCTGGTGGGTGGAGGTCTTGAAGTGAATGTTCCCCAGCCCGCCCTTGCCGCCCCGCGCCAGACACTCCCGCTGTCCATGCCGGATGATGTCCGCCAGCAGTTCGCCCGTCAGGGCATCGAAGATCGACGTGCCGCACGGCACCTTCACCTCGCGGTCGGCGCCGTCCTTGCCGTGCATCTGCTTCTTCCGGCCCGCACCGCCGTCCTCGGCCAGCACCAGCGGCTCGAAATAGAGGCGGACCAGCGAGTCGGTGTCGTGATCGCCGACAAAGAAGATGTGGCCGCCCCGGCCGCCATCGCCGCCGTCCGGGCCGCCATTATCGACGTATTTCTCGCGGAGAAAGCTCGAACCGCCGTCGCCGCCTTTGCCGGAACGCACATGCACCGTCACACGGTCTATGAAGCGACGTGACTTCACGGTGCCCCCAACCTTACACGCGCATTACGCGCCGGCAGCCGGAGCCTCAACCACGGTCAGGACGCGGCCGTCCTTGATGAACTTGACCGCGCCGTCAACGAGGGAAAACAACGTGAAATCTCGCCCCATCCCGACATTCTTGCCCGGATGGCACTTGGTGCCGCATTGCCGGATCAGGATCGCGCCCGCGCGAACCACCTGTCCGTCATAGCGCTTCACGCCTCTGCGTCTTCCCGCGCTGTCGCGGCCATTTCGTGCGGAACTGGATACTGCCATTGGATACTCTCCCCGCTGCTGCGCAGCGCGTTAGGCGATCGATTCGACCTTGACCACGGTGAGCTCCTGGCGGTGCCCGACCCGGCGCTCATACCCCTTGCGGCGGCGTTTCTTGAAATTGATCAGCTTCGGCCCGCGCTTGTGCTCGACCACCGAGAACACGACCTTGGCGCCCGGCACGGTCGGCGCGCCGATCATCAGGGCGTTGCCGTCGGAAACGGCCAAAACCGCGCCGACCTCGACGCGCTGGCCCGCCTCAGCGTCCAGATGCTCGATTTCCAACGTGTCTCCGGCGGCCACGCGATACTGCTTGCCGCCGGTTTCAACAACTGCATACGCTTCCATGTCTGCCTCATTAACCCTTGTGGACGACGACTCATTCCGGCTCGGGGCGAGCCCAATCCGTTTCGAATGGGTGATTTAACCAAAAAACCGCCGCCCTGTCAATACGCCCTTTTTTTGAGTTTTCCGGGATTGACGCACGGAAGGTCCCGGCGTATAGTGCCGCCCTCTGACGTGAACGGTGCTTACTTAAGCGATGCTTCCGTTCATAATCATAATCTTAATCTTCATCGTACTCCGTTCTCCAACATGAGATTAGGATCAAGATTAAGATGGCAAAAAAAATCCAGCGTGTCCCGGATGCCGCCGCTGTCGCCTCGGGAGCGGCGGTCGAGACGCTGCTGGGGCGGCTCACGCGGCAGATGCTGCGGCACCGGGGCGCCGATGGCGTCTGGGAGGGGCACCTCTCCTCCAGCGCCCTGGCGACGGCGGTCGCGGCCTTTGCGCTGCATCAGGTCG
>CAZDLY010000069.1:0-11939 GCA_964506575.1 uncultured Akkermansia sp.
GGTGTGTCGAAACACTCGGCGCCGCGATCAACGCGCTGGACTGGAAACAGGCGCGTCATGACGTGCAACGCTTTGTCAAGCCGCGCGAACTCCCGTCGCTGGAACTCTGGACCTGTGACTACTTTCTCCAGCAATGCCGCAAGATCGTCAGCCGCGTATAGCACGCGGACAAAGATTCGAATCTCTTAGCATCCCAGAGAGGGCCCGCAAGGGACGGGTCTGAATGGCGCTGCAGTTTCTGGTGGAGGCCGTCGTGCTGTCGTCATTCGGCGGAATCATCGGAATCCTGCTGGCGCTGGGGTCCTCGATCGCGCTGGCCGACATCCTGAAAACACCCTTTGTTTTCAACGCGCCGATCATGGGCGTCGCCTTCCTCTTCTCTGCCGCGGTGGGCGTGATCTTCGGCTACTTCCCGGCGCGCAAGGCCGCGCGGCTGGATCCGATCGAGGCCCTGCGGCACGAATAGGGCGGCGGGGGCGTGGATGGGGTGGGGGGCGCGGCAGCGCGGCGAATCGTTCTTGACACGGAAGGGCAGGAGATATACAGTGGCGCCATCCTTATCGCACTTGGTCTTCAACTTGGGCGCATACGGATTGCCGCTGGCAGGTGCCAGAGGCGAACAAACAGGTAACAAGAAGGGTGGTTGCGATGAAGTCATTGTTGAGTCTGCTGGTTGTGTGCGCGGTGGCCGTCGGTTGCTCGAGCGAAGCCCCCAAGGTTGAAGCCCCGAAGGTTGCGGTCCCGAAGGTCGAAGCCCCGAAGGTCGTGGTCCCGAAGGTCGAAGCCCCGAAGGTCGAAGCCCCGAAGGTCGTGGTCCCGAAGGTCGAAGCCCCGAAGGTCGAAGCCCCGAAGTAAGGCACTGAATCTTAAAAAGGAAGAGCCTCGGGATTAGCCATTCCGGGGCTCTTCCTTTTTTTCGCCCACACATTCCGACCCGTTTCACGGTTTAGCATTTTTCACGCCAAAATGCGCTTCTTGTGCTTGCATCGCCGCCGCACATCGCATACCATGGGATTGATCGCAGGGAACACCCCATGGCCGCACTCTCCATCAGTCTGAATCAGCAACAGCGCCAGATGATGATTCTGGCGCCGCAGCTGCGTCAGTCCCTGGAAATGCTCCAATTGCCCCTCCTCGAGTTGCGGGCCGTGATCCAGAAGGAGATGGAGCAGAATCCGGCGATCGAGGATGTGCGCGACCCGTCCGAAGTCTCGATCGAAGCCGAACAGCCGCTGCCGGAAAAGGTTGACGCCGCGGAAGCGCCCCTGGATTTTGACGCGGAGTTCGACGCGCTGACCAAGCTGGACGACAACTGGCGCGACTATTTCCTGCAGGGCATGGAGAATGCGCCCGCCTCCGAGGATGCGGAGGAGCGGCGTCGGTACATGCTCGATTCGATCCGGCAGCCGGTTTCCCTGCAAGACCACCTCCTCGACCAGATCCCCCTCGCCGATCTGGACGACGATGGGGTCCGCCTGGCGGAGCTGATCATCGGACATATCGAGGCGGACGGCTATTTCAAGTCGGACCTCCCGTCGCTCGCCTTTCAGGCGGGCTCGACCGTCGAAAAACTGGAGGCCGCCCTGGAGGCCGTCCAGCAATTTCATCCGATCGGCATCGGTGCGCGCACCCTCCGCGAGTGTCTGCTGCTGCAGTTGCGAGCCCTGCCGGCCACGCCCGACCACCTGCTGGCGCGCGCCATCGTCGACGCGCATCTGGAGGATCTGGCGGCCAACCGCCGCCAGTCGCTCATCCGAACCCTCCGCACCGATTCGGAGACCTTCGAGCGGGCCGTGACCCTGATCCGTTCGCTCGATCCCCGTCCGGGCTCCGCCTTTTCCACCGAGGTCACCGAATATGTCGAACCCGAGGTGGTCATCCGCAAGGTCGCCGGCCGTTTCGTGGTCGTCGTCGACGACGACCGGCTCCCCCACGTCCGCATCAGCGCCCACTACCGCCGCCTGCTGGAGAGTCCCGAGGTCACGGCCGAGGTCAAGTCCTACATCCGCGAACGGATCCGCGCCGGCGTCTTCCTGATCAAGAGCATCCACCAGCGGCAGCGGACCATCCACCGCATCGCCTCGGAGATTGTCGCTGCACAGCAGGAGTTTCTCGACCAGGGGGTGGGGCATCTCCGCCCGATGACCATGGCCGCCGTCGCCGCCAAAGTCGGCGTCCACGAGACGACGGTTTCGCGCACGGTCGCCAACAAGTACATGCGGACCCCGGTCGGCCTCTTCGAATTGAAGTATTTCTTCACGCCGGGGCTGAAGACCGACGCCGGGCCGAACATGTCCAACCGCACCGTTCAGGATAAGATCGCCCAGATCGTCGCCGCGGAAGATCTGGCCAATCCGCTCTCCGACCAGGCGATTCAGGCCGCCCTGAAAAAGACGGGCATCCAAATCGCCCGCCGCACCGTCGCCAAATACCGCATGTTCCTCAAGATCCCCCCGTCCCACCTGCGCCGCCGGTGAAACCGAAAGCGGGGTCCGGGTTCATTCGCCCGGCACGGTTGCCGGGGCGAGATCCGCCAACTGGTTGCCTCACTAGGATTTGAACCTAGACAAGCAGATCCAGAGTCTGCTGTGCTACCATTACACCATGAGGCAAGAGAGCCTTTCCCGGCTTGAAAGAGGCGGCTAGGATAGCGGACGCCGCCGGAAAAGGCAAGGGATTTTCGGAAAAGACAAGAACCGCCGAACCTGTCATACTAATGGCCGATTTTGAATAGGCACCGAACCGGAAGGAGTCCAACCATGGCGGAACAGGGATTACACACGCTGGCGCTGCATGCGGGACAACAGGCCGATCCGACGACGGGATCGCGCGCGGTTCCGATCTATCAGACCACCTCGTATGTGTTCAAGAGCTCGGAACATGCGGCCAATCTTTTCGCGCTGAAGGAATCCGGCAACATCTACACACGGCTGATGAACCCGACCAACGATGTCTTCGAGCGGCGGGTCGCCGCCATCGAGGGCGGGACGGGCGCGCTGGCCGTCGCCTCGGGCCAGTCGGCCATCCTCTTCGCGCTGCTGGCGGTGACGCGGCCGGGCGATGAGATCATCGCGGGCAACAACCTCTACGGCGGAACCTATCAGCTCTTCAACCACACCTTCCCGCGGGTCCTGTGCCGGACGGTGCGCTTTGTCAATTCGCGCGAGCCGGAGGCGTTCCGCCGGGCGGTCACCGCCAAAACGCGCGCGATCTACATCGAGACCATCGGCAATCCCAAGCTCGACGTTCCCGATTTCGAGGCGATCGCCGCCATCGCCCGCGAGGCCGGAGTGCCCCTGATTGTGGACAACACCGTCGGCATCGGACTCGTACGGCCCTTCGCACATGGCGCCGACATCGTGGTGTGCTCCGCCACCAAGTACATCGGTGGCCACGGCACCTCGCTCGGCGGGGTGATCGTGGACGGCGGCACGTTCCGCTGGAACAACGGCAAGTTCCCCGAGTTCACCGAACCCGACCCGAGTTATCACGGCCTGATCTACTGGGACGCCCTGGGCGACGTGCCGGGGGCGGGCAACATCGCGTTCATCACCAAGATCCGCGTCACGCTCCTGCGCGACATGGGCGCCGCGCTCAGTCCGTTCAACGCGCACGAGTTCCTGCTGGGCCTGGAGACGCTCCCCCTGCGGCAGCAGCGCCATTCGGCCAACGCCCTCGCCGTGGCCCGCTGGCTCAAGAAGCACCCGCGCGTGAGTTGGGTGACCTATCCCGGCCTGCCGGACTCGCCCGGCCATGCCGTCGCCGCCCGGTACCTGAAGCACGGGTTCGGCGGCCTGGTGGGCTTCGGCATCACCGGCGGCCTCGCGGCGGGCCGGGCCTTCATCGACTCGGTAAAACTCCTCTCGCACGTCGCCAACATCGGCGACGCCAAGACGCTGGTGATCCACCCCGCCTCGACCACCCACCAGCAGCTCACGCCGGAGCAGCAGCAGGCCACGGGCGTCACCGCCGACTACATCCGCCTCTCCATCGGGCTGGAGGACGTGGAGGACATCACCGCCGACATCGCCCAGGCGCTGGAGAAGACGGCCGCCTGCCGGTAGCCGCAGGCCCGTTGGCGAAGAAGAAGCAACCAGACAGAGGGAACCCATCGGGGTCGGGGTCGGTATCGGTATCGGGGTCGAAACTCGGCCAGCGAGGGTATGCCTTGCAGGAGGAAGCGGAGGAATATAGAACGGGATGAGACGCCCCCGATACCGACCCCGATGGAAGCAGAGAAACGGGAGAACGGACCGCGGCCGCTGGTCATCACCACCTTCAGGTTCCTCTCCATCATCAGCGGCGCGGCGGGGACGCCGCCGCCCTCATGCGTGGCGCTTTTCCATTGGCAGACGGCGTGGCGAAAGTCAGCGGGGATTGGTGCGAGCGCGAAGCACCCGGTAGGGCAGCGGCGTCCCCGCCGCGCCGCAGAAATAGGGAATGAAGAGAAAAGCAGACAGACAGCTCCTAATAACCATTGAGGCTCTTGCAAAACCTCTTGTGGCATGGGCGTCCCGCCCATGAATCACGGGCAAGATGCCCGTGCCACTTTGGCTGACAGGGGGTTTTGCAAGAGCCTCCATTACTCTATTCCCGTGCTTGCGGCCGCCGCGCCCGTCACGCCGGCGCGGCGGGGACGGCGAGGCCGGCGGCGATGCGCTGGCGCACCGCCTCGAAGAGGAGGATCGTGGTCGCGGCGGCGACATTGAGCGAGTCGGCCCGGCCGAGCATGGGGATGCGCACGCGCAGGTCGGCGGCGTCGAGCCACAGCCGGGAAAGCCCGTACTGCTCCGCGCCGACGACGACGGCGACGCGGCCGGTGAGATCGGCGTTCATGTGCAGCGTGTCGGTGTGCGGCGTCGCGGCGAGGATGGCAAAGCCGTTGCGGCGGAGAAAGGCGAGTGCCTCGGCGCTGCCGGCCTCGATCAGCGGCATCGAGAAGATGATGCCGGTCGAGGCGCGAACCACGTTCGGATTGTAAATATCGGTGCAGCGGTCGCAGACGATCACCGCGCTCACCCCCGCCGCATCGGCCGTGCGCAGGATGGTGCCCAGATTCCCCGGCTTCTCGATCGCCTCGGCCACCACCACCAGGGCGTTTTCCGGCAGGACCAGGTCGGCGAGGGCGCGCCGGATCTGCGGCCCGACGGCCAACAGGCCGTCGGGCCGTTCGCGGTAGGCGATCTTCTCGAACACCGGCGCCGTGCAGGAGACGATCTCGCACGCGCCGCCGCGACAGCGATCGATCAGCGCCGGCTCGTTCTCGTTTTTTAGGAACAGCTCCTCGCAGAAGAAGAGCTGCGTCGGGGCATACCCCGCGTCCAGCGCCCGCGTGATGTCGCGATAGCTTTCGGTCAGCATCAGCCCCAGCCCGTCGCGATGCGAGCGCTGGCGGAGCTTGACGACCTCTTTGATCCTGGGGTTGGCGAGACTGGTGATGTGGAGGTGATTGGGGATCATGCGCCCTCCCGGGGTGGTGATGAACGGAGCAGAATTATCATATCAACCGGCGCATCGTCAACGCCCATTTGCATCCCCTTGCAATGGCCATCGTCCTCGTACTTGTCGTCGTCCTCGATTTCACGATTCAAGGACGAGGACGAGGACGATGTCTCCATTTTTCCGTCCCTCCGCAATCGCCTCTTGCGCCGGAGGGGGTGAATCGCCTACAATTCGCGCATGGAAAAGACGCTGGTCATCATTCCCACGTATGACGAGAAGGATAATGTCGGGCCGGTCTCGCGGGCGGTCTTCGGCGCCCTTCCCGACGCCCACGTGCTGTTCGTGGACGATAATTCGCCGGACGGCACGGGCGCGCTGATTGACGCGCTCGTCGCCGCCGATGCGCGCGTGCACGTCCTGCACCGGCCGGGCAAGCAGGGGCTCGGGCGCGCCTACATCGCCGGCTTCAAATGGGCGCTGGAGAACGGGTTTGAGCGGATGGTGGAGATGGACGCCGATTTCTCCCACGATCCGGCCGCCCTGCCGCGCCTGGTTGCCGCCGCGGACGAGGCCGATCTGGCGATCGGCTCGCGTTACATCGGAGGCATCCGCGTGATGAACTGGCCGCTGAGCCGGCTGCTGCTCAGCACCTTTGCGGGCTATTACGTGCGGCTGGTCACGGGACTGCCCATCTGCGATCCGACCGGCGGCTTCAAGTGCTTCCGCCGGCGCGTCCTGGAGGCGCTGGACCTCGACCATGTCACCTCCAACGGCTATTCGTTCCAGATCGAGCTGAACCATGGCGCGTGGATGGGCGGGTTTCGGATCCAGGAGATCCCGATCGTGTTTGAAGATCGCCGCGCCGGCTATTCCAAGATGAATACCGGCATCGCCGGCGAGGCGTTCCTGATGGTGTTGAAGCTGGCGTGGCGGAGCGGCTTCCGCCGCTGGCCGAAAAGACAGGTCGCGTGACATGGGCGGCCTCATCGCACAACGGGGGTGGTGCCCGCTCGCGCTGGTGCGGGCGATGCGGCCCGGGCAGTGGACCAAGAACGGCGTGGTCCTGGCCGCCTATTTCTTCGCCCGCTGGGATCCGAGCCAGCAGGGGCACGCCGAGGGATGGGGGGCGCTGGCCGTGGCGCTGGTTGCCGCCGCCGCCTTCTGCGCCGCATCGAGCGCGGTCTACCTGATCAACGACATCCACGACCGGGAGGCGGATCGCGCGCACCCCCAGAAACGCTTTCGTCCGCTGGCCTCGGGCGCGCTGGCTGTTGCGCCGGCGGCTGTGGCCGCGGCCGCGCTCGCGGCGGCCGGCGTGGCGGCGGGGTTTGCCATCACTGCCGGCCTCGGCGAGACGCTCCTCGCCTACCTGGGCCTGCAGGCGCTCTACACCTACGGCTTGCGGCAGGTGGCGCTGGTCGATGCGTTTGTCATCGCGATCGGGTTTGTGATCCGGGCCGTGGCCGGGGCGGTGGCGCTCGACGTGCGCATCTCGCCGTGGCTGCTGCTCTGCGCCTTCCTGCTGGCGCTGTTTCTCGCGCTGTGCAAGCGGCGGCATGAGAAGGTGCGCTCCGGATCGGACGAGGCCCCGACGCGGGAGGCGCTCGACGGCTATGACGCCCGGACGCTTGACCAGGCGATCGCCGTCGTCAGCGCGGCGACCGTCGTCAGCTATGCGCTCTACACCCTTTCCGAGGAGACGGTCAGGCGCTTCGGCACCAACCGCCTCGGGCTGACCATTCCGTTCGTGCTGTTCGGCATCCTGCGCTACCTCGACCTGGTCTACCGGCAGGGCGGCGGGGAGCGTCCGGAGCGGGTGCTCCTCACCGACCGCGTGCTGATCGTGACCTTGGTGCTCTATGGGCTGACGGCGTGGACGGTGTTTCAACTGGCAAAGGGCGGTGTGTGATGTTGGAACGGGTGATATCGGCGGCGGACCGGGATGTGCTGCGACGCGCGGCTGAGGCGAAGATGACGGTGGCTTCGCACGCCGTCAACCTCGAACGGCGCGCGGCGTGGCTGGCGCACGATGCGGGTACGGGGGGGCGCCCGATGATCCTCGCCGAATGGGGCGGCGTCCGCGACGCGAAACGGCCCTTTGACGATCCGCGCGGCCTGCTCTGCGCGGGCGAATGGGCCCGCGGCATCGAGGAGCGACTCCGGGGCGATGTGCTCCGCTTTGAACGGCTGAAGGACGACCACGTGGTCGAGCCGTGGTTTGCGCTCAACTGGGACGTCTCCACCAGCGACTACGGCGTGCAGAAGAAGACGCAGACGGCCGACAACGACGGGCACCTCGGCGCGGTGCACTGGGATCCGGCGCTGGCCGACCTGGATGCCGATTTCGGCAAGCTCAAGCCCCGGACGTTCCAGGTCGATCGCGCAGCCACGCTCGCCGATCAGGCGACGGTGGAGGCCGCGATCGGCGACATCTGCCCGGTCCAAATCCGCGGCTCCTTCTACTGGACCATGGGCATGACGATCGTGGCGATCGACCTGATCGGTCTCGAAAACCTGATGCTCGCCATGTACGACAACCCCGCCGGGCTGCACCGCCTCATGGCGTTCCTCCGCGACGACCATCTCGCCTTCGCCCGCTGGCTCGAACGCGAAGGGCTGCTGAGCCTGAACAATGCGAACGACTACATCGGATCGGGCTCCGAGGGGCATTCCCGCGCGCTGCCGCAGGCCGGTTGGAAGCCCGGCGACCCGGTGCGGCTGAGGGATTGCTGGGTGCTCTCCGAGTCGCAGGAGACGGTCGGCGTGGGCCCCGATCTGTTCGAGGAATTCATTTTCCCCTATCAGCGGGACGTCGTGCAGGCATTCGGCCGGTGCTACTACGGCTGCTGCGAACCGGTGAACAGCCGCTGGCACGTGCTCAAGCGGCTGCCCAATCTGGCGCGCGTCTCGGTCTCGCCCTGGGCCGATCAGGCTTTCATGGCGGAGGCCTGCGGCCGGGACGTCGTCTTCTCCCGCAAGCCCAGTCCGACGCAGATCAGCACCTCGGTCTTCGACGAGCGGGCGATCCGCGCCGACCTGCGCGAGACGCTCGATGTGGCCCGGAACTGCCGGCTGGAACTCATCATGAAGGATGTCCACACCCTCCACAACGAGCCGGAACGGCTCGCGCGCTGGGTGGAACTCGCCCGCGAGGAATGCGGGTAAACCGGAAGCGTTGACAGTCAGGGGAGCGCCGCAGGGCTGCGGCATGACCGGAGGGCGGACATGCGAACGAAAAAAGATCTGAAGGGGATCACCCGGCTGGGCAGCGGCAAAACGGACTACCCGGGGCGCTACGATCCGGGGCTGCTGGAAACCTTTGCCAACAAGCATCCGGATCGCGACTACTGGGTGACCTTCACCTGCCCCGAGTTCACCACGCTCTGCCCCATGACCGGCCAGCCCGATTTCGGGACGATCACCATCCAATACGTGCCGGGCGATCGGCTGGTCGAGAGCAAGTCGCTCAAACTCTATCTCTTCGGCTTCCGCAACCACGGCGGGTTCCACGAGGACTGCGTGAACGTGATCCTGAACGACCTCGCGGCCGCGATGGCCCCCCCGTACATCGAGGTCGCGGGGCGCTTCCGGCCGCGCGGGGGGATCACCATAGACCCGTACTGCAACTACGGCCGGCCGGGCACGAAATACGCCGATCTGGCCGCGTCGCGCTTCGGCGCCCACAACCTTCACCCCGAAAGGGACTGTTCGCGATGAGCGATGAGGATTGCGTGGTGGTCTTCTCCGGCGGGCAGGACAGCACGACCTGCCTGGCACAGGCGGTCCGCGACTACGGCCGGGGGCGGGTGGCCTGCATCACGTTCCGCTACGGACAGCGGCACGGACAGGAGGTGGCCGTCGCGCAGAAGATCGCCGCCGATTTCGGCGTGGCCGCACACCAGCACCGGATCGTGGATCTCGCCTGGTACGGCCAGATCACATCGAGCGCGCTCCTGGATCCTTCCGCGCCCATGCTTCAGAATCCCGCCGCGACCTGTCCGAACACCGTGGTGGACGGCCGCAACATGCTCTTCCTGCTGATCGCCGCGATCTACGCTAAGGGCCGGGGCGTGCGCACGCTCATCACCGGAGTGTGCCAGGCCGACTTCAGCGGCTATCCCGACTGCCGCGACGTGTTCATCAAGTCGTGTAACGTGACGCTCAATCTGGCCATGGACACCGACTTCCGCGTGCTCACGCCGCTGATGGATCTGACCAAGGCGCAGACGTGGGCCTTGGCGGACCGGCTGAGCGTGCTGGTGTACGTGGACGAAAATACGCTGACCTGCTACAATGGCATCGTCGGCCGCGGCTGCGGGACCTGTCCGAGCTGCGTGCTGCGGCAACGCGGGCTTGACGCCTATCTCGCGGACAAGGAGGGACGATGCTGACCGTTCGCAAAGCGTGCCATTTTCACGCTGCCCACGTGCTGTCCAACCACGCGGGGGCGTGCAAGAACCTGCATGGCCACACCTACCGGGTGCTCGCCGAAGTGGCCCAGGCGCAGGGCGACACCGCCGACATGGTGATCGATTTCCACGACCTGCTGGCCGTTCTGCGCGAGGTGATTGTGGCGCGCTTCGACCATGCGTTCCTCTATGACGAGGGCGGCGCCGGCGAGCGCGAGATTGCCGCTGTCCTCATCAAACAAGGCATGAAGGCGGTGGGACTTCCCTTTCGCACCACTGCCGAAAATCTGGCCCGCCATTTCTTTCGCGAGCTGGCGGGGCGCATCAACGTGGTGTCGGTCACCGTCTACGAAACGGACGACTCGTGCGCAGAGTACCGCGAGGATCCCGCCCGATGAGCGCCGCGCCGCGCTACCCGGTGGTCGAGATCTTCGAGTCGGTGCAGGGCGAGGGGATCCACACCGGCAAGCCCGTCGTGTTCGTCCGCTTCGGCCGCTGCAACCTGGCGTGCCCGTGGTGCGACACCGACTTCCGGCAGTTCCAGATGCTGGACGCCGAGGCGATTCTGGCTCAGGTCGCGGCCTTCACGCCGCGGGCGGTGATCCTGACGGGCGGCGAGCCGTTCATCCAGAAGCGCCTGGACTTTCTGCTGACGCGGTTCGCGGATCTCGGCTATTGGATCGGCGTCGAGACCAACGGGTTGCGCCGACCGCCGGCGGCGTGGGTGCGGCAGCTTGACCATGTGGCGGTTTCGCCCAAGGCGTGTTACGCGGCACGGTACGCCGACGGACGCATGATGAGGCGCGCCGACGAAGTGCGCATCGTGGTCGAGGGCGACGCGGGCGATTTCTGCCGCGACATGCGACGCCGGGTTCGCGCTGCGCACTACTTTCTCTCGCCCTGCGAACGCGGCGGCGTCTGCAACGTCGAGGAGACCATCCGTCTGCTGGGCGCCCTGAACCGCGGCCGCCGCACCGGCCACTGGCTGCTGTCGCTGCAGACCCACAAGCTGGCGGGGCTGCGGTAGGGCGCCGCGGCGCTTACTGGATTCTGAACCAACGCTCAACGGATTCATGTCAAGACAGCCATCTTGCTCTTGCGGGGACGTCCGCCTTTCAATCCGTTCGCAGCGCTGCTAACGGCTTTGCGGTCGCTCCTGGCAGAACCGCCCCGGCGTCCCAGTTCCGATGCTGCGGCTTTCATCGTCTGCATGCGGAAGGGGAACTCCGCAGGATGGGCAAGAATCTTCGTGTGCAGATCGATGTCGCCCACCTCCCATCGGATGTGTCCGTGTCCGCAGTATTGCACGTTGAAGACCTGACCCGAAGGCAGATCGGCCAGATAGGGGAAGTCGGCGAAGGAGGCGAAATACCCCATGTCCTCGATCACCAGATAGACCCCTTCGGAAGTCACCAGCTTGACCTCAGCTTGTCTTCGTACGTCTGTTCCACTCATGTTCGATCAACTCCCTGTTTGCCTCAACCAGTCGCACGATCTTGCGCAACTCGTGCGGCGCAAAGCCCTCGTTCACGGCAACCCTGACGGTCGGGATCACCCATACTTTCGCCTCCGTCTGCTCTCGGATAACGTGGACATGAATCGGTTCTCCGCCCTCCTCGCTATAGAAGAAGAACCGATAAGGACCTAATCTCAGAATGGTCGGCATGCTTTTCGTCCTCTTGATGGCAGAATAATATCCTATTCGCTTAGGTTTGTCGAGCGTTCATTTTTCGCTGTGCCGGCTGGAGAGAATGACTGGATTGATGGGTTCGGCTGCCTTCTTCTTCTCATACTTACTCCGTTCGGTCTTCATGGTTTCGTACAGTCCATCAAGCCATTGGGCCTGACAAAACCCAGAGGCTCTTGCAACGCCCCTTTCGGAGGGCCCATTCAATCGAAGTGTTTACCTCGGCGGCTGCGGCCGCTATACTGGACCCTATTCACCGCCGTTCCCAAGGGTTTTTTAAAGCGCCTCGGAGTGTAGGCGCGGAGTGATAGGTATGGCTGTTCCGATTCGCATTCATCAGGTGGTTAAACGGTTCGGTTCCGTCCGGGCGTTGGACGGCGTGTCGCTGGAGGTGGAGGCGG
>CAZDLY010000070.1:0-11520 GCA_964506575.1 uncultured Akkermansia sp.
TGCGGATGGTGGTTGAGGCCGGGATGGTCGAAGAGGTTGAAGACCGTGCCGCCGCCCCGTTTGGGATCGGCGAGGCCGAAGACCACAGTCGGAATGCGGGCGAGGATGATCGCGCCAGCGCACATCGGGCACGGCTCTTTGGTGACGTAGAGGATGGTGTCGGTGAGGCGCCAGTCGCCCACGGCGGATGCGGCCTGGGTGATGGCGAGCATCTCCGCGTGGGCCGTGGGGTCTTTGAGCAGTTCGGTCTGGTTGTGGGCGCGGCCGATGAGCGGCACGCCCGCCGGAAGGGCGTCGGGGGCGTCCGGCTGGCGGATGATCACGCAGCCTGCGGGCACCTCGCCTGCGCGCGCCGCTTGCTCCGCCTCACGCAGGGCGAGGCGCATGAAGGCTTCGTGAAAGGAAGGAGGAAAGGTCATGCGCGCAGCCGGGTGACAAAGGCGCCCATCCGCTCCATCGCTTTCTTGAGCGACTCCATGCCGGTGGCGTAGGTGCAGCGGATGTGCCCCTCGCCGCACGCGCCGAACGCGGTGCCGGGAACGCAGGCCACGCTTTCCTCGTTGAGCAGACGCAGGGCGAAGTCCTCCGAGGAGAGGCCCGTGGAGGCGATGCTCGGAAAGACGTAGAACGCGCCGGGCGGCGTGAAGCAGTCCAGTCCCATGGCGTTGAGCGACGAAACGATGTAGTTGCGCCGCAGGCGGTAGGAGTCGCGCATGCCGGCGATGTCGTCGTCGCCGGCGCGCAGGGCTTCGAGACCGGCGGCCTGGCTGATCGACGAGGCGCACATCATCCCGTACTGGTGGATCTTCATCATGGCGTCGGTCAGCGCGGGCGGCGCGCAGACGTAGCCGAGGCGGAAGCCGGTCATCGACCACGCCTTGGAGAAGCCGTTGAGAAAGATCGTCCGCTCCTTCATGCCGGGCATCGCGGCGATGGAGACCCGCTCGCCCTCGTAGGTCAGCTCGGCATAGACCTCGTCGGTGTAGACCAGCAGGTCGTGTCGGATAGCGAAGGCGGCCAGCGCCTCGACATCCGACCGCCTCAGGGCGGCGCCGGTCGGGTTGTTGGGGTAGTTGAGGAAAAGGGCGCGGGTGCGCGGCGTCACCTTCTTCTCGAGTTCCGAAACCTGCACGCGAAAATCGTCGGCGCGATGGGTGGCCACGGCCACCGGCACGGCGTGCGTGGTGCGCATGAGCGGCGCGTAGGCGACAAAGGCGGGCTCGTGATAGAGCACCTCGTCACCCGGCGATAGCGTGGCGCGAAAGGCGATGTCGAAGGCCTCGCTCACGCCGACGGTGACGACGATCTCGCTTTTCCAGTCGTAACCCACGTGAAAGGCGCGCTCGGTGTAGGCGGCGATGGCCTGACGCAGCTCGGGCGATCCGAGATTCGACGTGTAGCGGGTGGCGCCCGACTCGATCGCCTCAATCGTGCGCGCACGGATATGCCACGGCGTTGGGAAATCGGGTTCGCCGATTCCCAGCGAGATCACGTCTTTGCGGCTGGCGACAATATCGAAAAAAGCCCGGATCCCGGACTTGGGAAGGCCGCGCACATGTGGCGCGACGAAATCACGGACAGATTGTGAGGCGTTGGTCATTTTCTTCACCGGTCATGAGGACCCCGTGGTCCTTGTAGGTTTTAAGCATGAAGTGGGTGGCGGTCGACAGCACGCCGTCGATCGGGGCGAGAATGCCGCTGACAAAACCCGCGACCTCCTGAAGGTTGCGGCCCGTGACGAACAGCAGCAGGTCGTACCCGCCCGACATCAGGAACATGGAGACCACCTGGGGGAACCCGCCGATCCGCTGCGCGATGCGGTCGAAGCCGCCTTCGCGTTCGGGACGGATGCGCAGTTCGATCACCGCGCAGACATCGTTGTGGTCCGCGATGATGTCGGTGTTGACCACCGCCTGATAGGCGCGGATCACGCCGGACGCCTCCAGCGCCGCGATGCGCGCATGCACATCGTCCGCCGTGGTGTTCAGCATCTTCGCGAGGGTATCATCCGATTCCCGCGCATTCTGCTTCAGCAAGTTGAGCAACGCTTCCATGAGGGTCTCCGATCGGCACACAACCGCGCGACAGGCGCAGCCGGGCGTGGCGTACAGTTTCATCTGAACCGGGCCGGAATGTCAAGCCTCGGCGCGTGGCGTCCCTTCGAGAAACGCCGCCAGTTGCCGGACGAGGCGGTTCTGGTCGAGATGCCGGTCGGCGGTCTGCCGGGCGGCGGCGGCGAGGCGGCGGCAGGTCTCCGGGCTGCGGAGCAGGCCGGCGAGGGCCTCCGCGAGCGCCTCGGGGTCGTCGGACGGGACGAAGCGGGCGCTGTCGCACAGCAGCTCGGCGGCGGCGCCGGCGGGCGTCGTGATGATCGGCGTGCCGAGGAACATCGCCTCGGAGAGGACGTTGGCAAAGCCGTCGGCATCGGCGTTGGCGAGGCGGCGCGAGGGATGGACGAGCGCCGTGGCGCCGGCGATGACGCGGAGCGCGGCATCCGGCTCCAGCCAGCCGGTGAAGGCCACGGCGTCGGCGATGCCGGCGGCGACCGCCTGTTGCTCCAGGCGGCCGCGCTCCGGGCCTTCGCCGACGAGGGTGCAGGTGAAGGGGACGCCCGCTGTGCGGAGAAGCGCGCAGGCTTCCAGGAGCGTGTCAAACCCCTTTTTGGGAATAAGCCGGCCGATGGCGGCGATGCGGTCCGGCGGCCGGTCTGGAGCGAACGGAAAGGCGGCGGGATCCAGTCCGTGGCGGATCACCTGGATGCGCGCTTCAAGGATGCCCGCCGCGCGCAGGGCGTCGGCGGCCCTCCCGGTGCAGGCGGTGACGCCCGCCGCGGTGGCGAGGCGGGCGCGGGTTTCGCGGAGCGGGCGGGTGAACACGTCCCACGCGTGAACGCTGCAGGTCCAGGGGATGCCGAGGGCGGCGGCGGCGAGGGCCGAGGCGTCGGCGGCGCTCCAGGCGAACTGGGCGTGGAGACGGGGGCGGGGGAGCGGGGCGGCCACGGCCGCGAGGCGGAGCGCGCGGGGCGCATTCCGGATGAGCCGGGCCGCGTACGCGAGGGAGCACGGCGGCGCAAGGAGGCGGAGGACGAGTTGGCGGAGGAGGGCGCGGCGCAGGCCGGGCGGGACGGCCGGCTCCACCCGGGGACCGTCGAGGACGTGGACATGCACGGGGATGCCGATCGCGCGCAGGGCGTCGATCTCGCGGCGGATGAAGGTCTCCGAAGGCTCCTCGCAGTGCAAGACGTAAATCAGGTCGTAAGCGTTCATCAGCGCCGCTCAGGATAACCTGCGGGACATGGGATTGCAAGCTTTCGGCTTCCTCTGCGGCGATTCAACGCGCATGGCCGTTCTGATGAGGGTCGCTGATTCATAATCAGAATCGTAATCCTGCTTTGGCGATGCCTGGTTTGGATTCGATTACCATATTTTTTCCCCCGGTTATCGTCAGCAGGCTGAACGGCGAGAACGTGTCCGTTTGCGGGTACAAGTGGTCCAACGTCCATCCTGAACCGTGTCTCAGTCGACGCCCGTTCCAGCGACGGATTGCACCTGTGTTCGCACGTCGCGCGCCTGTTGGTAGCGCAGGGCCGGCTCCTTCTCCAGCGTCTTGAGCACGATCTCGTCGAGCCGCACGTCCACCTGGACCTTCTGCGACGGCGCCGGGAAGCGGCCGAGGGGCAGTTCTCCGGTAAGCATCTCGTAGAAGACGACGCCGAGGGAGTAGATGTCCGCGCGGTGGTCCACGTGTTCCGGCTTCTCGACCTGCTCCGGCGCCATGTACTGCGGTGTGCCCATGGACTGTTGGGTCATGGTCAGCGCCACGCCGCCGGGCTCGCCCCGCATGAGCTTGGCCAGGCCGAAGTCGGCGATTTTCACCCGGCCCTGAGAGTCCAGCAGGATGTTCTCCGGCTTGATGTCCCGGTGGACGATGCCGTGGTCGTGGGCGAACTGTAGGGCCTCGCAGATCTGCGGCACGATGGCTAGCGCTTCGCGCGGACTCAGCCGACCGGCACGTTCCAGCTCGCGCAGATTGACCCCGTCCACGTATTCCATCACGAAGTACGAAAACCCCGCGACCTGACCGTAGTCGTACACGCCGACGATGTGCGGATGGTTGAGCTGGGCCAGCGCCCGGGCTTCGCGCTGGAACCGGTGGGCGAAGCTCGGATCGCCCCCCGCCGCAGCCGCGGGCAGAATCTTCAGCGCCACGAACCGGTCCAATGTCGGCTGGCGGGCCTTGTAGACGGCGCCCATCCCGCCGCGACCGAGCAAGCCGACAAGCTCCAGTTGCGGAAAATGCGGCGCGAGCGTCTCGACGGTCGGCGGCGTGAAGGCCAGCGGACCCGGCGCGACCGATTCCGCCATGCCCTCGCGCAGCAGGCAGGCCGGACAAAGCCCCTGCGCCACGCCCGGCGACAACGCGCCCCCGCAGCGCGGACACGCCCGGGGCGGCGGAGGCACCGGCGGCGGAGGGGCCCCACCGGCAGCCAGGCCGGCTGCCCTGAGGTAGTCACCGCGCAGGATCAGCCACACCAGCAGCCCGATCGGCCACATCACCAACCCGACCAGCAGTGCCACCAAGACGCCCGACTTCCGGCACCGTTCCGCGTCGCGGTAGACCCAGACCAGCGTGGCGACCCACACGGGCAGCACCACGAGAACGTAGAACCCGAGCACAAGCGTGAGCAGCAAGGCCACTCCTCCACCCATACCTGACGCAACGACGTCGTTCATGGCCTCTCCTTTTCGACGGCTGGGCCGTCCATCAGTTCGTCCACCACGACCGGAATCACGGGGTTTGCGACGCTGTCAGGAACGTTGTCGAGGCACAGCCCAAACGTCCCCGTGTACCGGGATAGCCCCGGGAAGCCGGCCGGATCTAGCCGCATGACCGAACGGAATTCCCGCCCCTGGACTTGCCAGTGAACTTCCACCTGGTAGCAGTTCGCCCGCGCGTTAAACGTCACCGCTCCAACCTGGACGGACTTGTCGCCGAGTCCTTCCGGGAGCACCTTCTGGAATTTTTTTTCGACGTCGTCGAACCACACCCGGAGTTGCCTTTCAACAGCCGCCTTCACCACGTCAAGTCGGAGGGGTTTGCAGGGCGAATTAACCCACTCGACGTGGCCGTCGCCGAACGCAATGGTGCCGCCCTTGCCGCCGTGGTTCTTCCAGTTCTCCAGAATTATGATGTCCGTCTCGTTGGAGCCGGGATCGAGGCGGTAGGACGGCGGCCCGTCCTTCCCAGCCGCGGGACAGTGCAGGAGCTTGTCCTCGAGCCCGTACTGGCGCAGATCCTCAAGACTGCGCGGGGGCGTCCCGCCATGGTCTTTGGTGTAAGTGATGTGCATCAACGCCAGTTCCTTCACGTTGTTCTGACACGCGATCCCGCGGGCCGCTTCCCGAGCCCCTGACAAACCCCTCATGGGCGCGGCAGGCGCGGCATTGAGCAGCCACCAAAAGGAGATCACCATGAGCAGGCCGAGGACGATGAGGGCGATCAGCGCCGCCCACAGGCATCCGCGCCCGCTCCGCGACGGCGGTGGTGCCGCCGCCGTCGCACCGGTTTGCACGGCGGGGCGCGCCAGCAGCCACGCGATCAGACTCAGCGGCCAGAACAGGAACGCCACCAGCACCGCCACGATGAAGCCCGGCTGGCCGCGCCGGTCGGCATCGCGCCAGACCCACGCCACGCTGCCGACGAACGCCGCCAGGAGCACGACCGGGCCGGCAAACAGCAAAATCAGCAACCACAATCGCATACGGTCATCCTTCCGACGGCACGAATGGGCCGTCACCCCTTACATAAGCAAATCCGGGAAAAGGTTACACGGCGGCCAGCGCGGCGATCAGCGAGCGGATTTCCTCGTCGACCTGCGCGGGGTCGGCGACGGTGTCGGCGATGTCGGCGCGCAGCAGTTCGCGGTAGCGCCGCCGCAGCCGGTGTACCGCCACCTTCACCGCGCCCTCGGTCATCCCCAGGCCGGCCGCCAGTTCCGCGTAGCCCACAGCGCCCGATTCCGCGGCCAGGGCCGGCTCCAGCGCGGCAAACCGACGCGCGGCCTCGGGCGTGCCCTGCTCCGCCCGCAGGCGCGCCAGCACCCGGTCGAGCACGGTCAGCGCCCACTGCCGGTCGAAGAGCCGGTCCGGCGTCAGCAGATCGGCCGGCTCGCAGGCGTAGCGCGCCTCGGCCGCGTCCGCATCGATCGCGATATGGATGGCTCCGCCACCGCGTTTGAAGGCGCGCGCCTTGTCCCGTTCGTTGGCCAGGAAGTGCTTGAACGCCGCCAGCAGAAACGAACGGAAGCGTCCCTTCTCTGGTGCGACATTCACCAGCCCGTCCTTGGCCAGCAGCCGGGCGAAGAATGCCTGCGTCACGTCCTCCGCCGCGTGCGTGGGGTGCCCGCTCCGGCGCGCATAGGCGTAGAGCGGAGGCCAGTACAGGCGGCAGAGTTCCGCCAGGGCCGGGGCCGCAGCCTGCGCTTCGCCGCGTTGCGCGGCGTTCAGCACCAGCGTCCAGCGCGTCACGGCAAACCGGCCCGGTGATGGCGTCGGTTCCGTCGCGGACGGCGCGTGTGTATGCGGACGGTCACTGGGTCGGAGGGCGGTGTTTGTCAATACCTGCGATTCCATGTGGAACCTATCACCATTTGTCGGGGAGACCTACAGTTGCCGCACGCCTCCACCGTTCGGATATCGAGCGCGTCAGCATGATAATGGCTCGACTCATGCGTATCAACAGGTAATTCGCCACGGCCGGCGCTTCCACCGGATTCCGTTGCGCCACATCCTGCCCAACGGGGACGAGATCAAGGCCCAAACACGCACCCATAACCGAATCTTATGTTGATCGCTTGAGGCGTATGCTACTATTCCCCTTGATCCAAGTACTTTTGGGAGGCTTTCATCCCATGCGGGCCGGTGCCAACCGAGAAGCGTTATTGTGTCAGTCGGCGGAGGTGTGTCATGGAAGACGTGTTGGAACTGCTTGCCGTGATCGCGTTGGTGGTGGTGGTGATCGTGCCCATCTGGATGCTGGTGCTGCTGTATGGCATCAAGGGGCGGGTGAGCCAAATGCCCGGACAGGCCGAATGGGCCCGCGTGCTAGGCGAATTGCGCCGCCTGCGTCCGGAACAGGAACGCCGACTCCCAGCCCCGGAACCGGCCGGTATCACTCCTGCACCGGATTCCACCCCGCACCCCGTGCCCGCCGTCACCGAGCCGGTGCCGTGCTTATCACACTTCGCGAAGTGTGATAATAGCAACCCGCACCCCATGCCCGCCGTCACCGCGCCGACGCCACATCCACCCCCAGTGATCGCCGAGCCTTTGGCCCCTCCGCCCTGCGCGGCGCCCGAGTTTGTCTCCCGCCACTTCGGATCGAGCCCATACCCTCCAGCCCCCCCGCCCGGTCCCCCGCCCGAGCCGCCCCGTGCGCCGGGCGTATTCGAAACCGCCGCCCGCGAAATGCTCCGCAAGGCCTGGAATTGGTTTGTCGTGGGCGCGGAATTTCGACGCCAGGATGTATCCGCCGAGTTCGCCATCGCCAGCAACTGGCTGATACGCGGCGGCATCTTCATCCTGGTGTTCGGCGTGGGATTCTTCCTGAACTACTCGATCACACGCGGCCTGCTCGGACCCCAGGGCCGCGTCGCGCTGAGTGTGCTCGCCGGCACCGGACTGATCGTGTGGGGCTTGCGCCTCTTCGGGAGGCAGTATCAACTGCTGGGCCAGGGCTTTGTCGGGGGCGGACTCGCCATGCTGTATTTCAGCGTCTATTCCGCCGCCGTCATGTTCGAGTTGATTCCTCTGGGCCCGGCCTTTGTGCTGATGGCGATGGTGACCGCCGTCTCGGCCGTGCTGGCCGTGAGGCATGACACCCTGCTCGTCGCCGTGCTGGGGCTGCTCGGCGGCTATGCGACGCCGGTGATGTTGAGCACGGGCAGCAAGAACTTCCCCGTGCTGTTCGGCTACATGACCCTGCTCGGCATCGGCTTGCTCGGCGTCGCGTGGCGGAAGCGCTGGCCCCTGCTGACCTACCTCAGCCTCGTGTGCACCCATGTGCTGGCGGTTGGCGCGATTGTGACTCGTTTTGCGCCGGTGGATCTGCCCGTGGTTCTGCCGTTCCTCGGCGTCTTCTTCGTGCTCTTCTCGACCGCGATCTTCCTCTACAACCTCGCGAGGCGGGAGCGCACGACGGTGATTGAATTGATCGGCCTGTTCCTCAACGCGGGTTTCTTCTTCGGCACGGGCTATCATGTCGTCGTGCAGGTGTATCCCCGCGCCGCCGCCGCGTGGCTGGCCGTCGGTCTGGCATTTTATTACACCGCCCACGTCGTGGCGCTCATCCGGCGGGGGCCGCGCGACCGGGCCTTGCTGACGGCGTTCATCGCCCTGGCCGCGTCCTTCCTCGTGATCACCCTGCCGCTGCTGCTCACGGGCTCGTGGTTGACAGCGATCTGGGCCGTGCAGGCCGTCGCCTTGCTGTGGATCGCGCTCAGGCTCGAGAGCCCCACCCTCCGCCGCATTGCAGAGGGCCTGCTTCTGCTCGTGCTCTTCCGTCTCGTCTTCCTCGACTTTGGGGACCGCTTCGGCGAATCGCCGCCGACGCTCTGGCCGGACTACCTGCGCCTCCTGGGCGACCGCGCCATGCAGTTCGGCCTGCCGATCCTGTCGTTCGGCGTCGCGCGCCGCCTGCTGGCCCGTGCATCCGCGACGGAGCGCGCGCCTGGGCTGCGGGCCGAATCTCGTTTCGCGCTCGGTTTCGCGCTGGTGGTGTTGTTCGCCTACCTCACCGTGGAGGCGTGGCAGATGTTCCATGTGTGCTATCGCCCGTTCCGGCTGCCGGCCCTGACCCTTGTGTGGGTGGGCTTTGGGGCCTACCTCCTGGCCAGTCGCCGCCAGCTGGGCGCTGGATGGCTGGCCGCGTTTTTCATGGTCGCGCTGATGGTGCTCGGCATTAAAGCCCTGGTGGACCTCGCCGAATGGAACCCCCGGTTCGCCATCCTCGCGTATGCTGCGGCCGAGCGTACCGGCGCCCATGCGCTGGTGCGGCTCGCCGATTGTGCGGCGCTGCTCGCCTTCTTCGGCGCGGGCTGGACGCTGCTACGCCACGACGTGTCGAACCGTGCGCTGGGAACCCTTTCAGGCTGGCTGGGACTGGCGCTGGGACTGCTGTACCTGACGCTGGAAACCGGCACCCTGCTGACGCAGTTTGTGCCCGGTTTCCGCGGCGGCGGCATCTCGGTGATCTGGGGCCTGTATGCGCTCGCCCTGTTGGTGACGGGGATTCGCCACGCGTCCCGGAGCCTGCGCCTGGTCGGTCTGGCCCTGCTGGGCATCACCGTGGTGAAGATTTTCGTGGTCGACCTGGACCAACTGGACATGCTGTACCGCATCGTCGCCTTCCTGGCGCTGGGAGTGGTGCTGCTGTTCGCGGCCTTCATGTACCTGAAGAACCGCAATCGCTTCTCACCCGCCACCCCGAAGGAGTCCGCTCCATGAAAGGCATCCCCTCCGCCTTCCTGATGCTGGTCCTGGCCGCCGGTTCCGCTGTGGCCGCCCCCGTCGTCACGGCTCCGGCCGCGCTGTTTCGTCAGACGGCATCCCTTGAGCTGCCGCCCTTCGACAGTGAAGAGGTCGCCGCGCTGGTCCTGCCGGCGGCCGTGTTTGCGCAAACGGCCGACGACCTTCGCGATCTGCGGGTATTCAATTCTGCTGGAGAGGCCCTCGCGTGGCGGCGCGAACGCATAAGCCGTCCGTCCACCCAGGCGGTCCTGCGCGATAGCCCGGCGCGCATCCTCACGCTGAAAGAGGATGCCGAAGCCAACCGGCTGGAGATTCTGTTTGAACTCGAACGGGATGCGGTCCCGCCGTCCGGACTGGAAATTCTCACGCCGCTGCATGACTTCGAACGCGCGGTGACGGTCGAGGGCCGCACCGGCCCCGACGCGCCGTGGCAGACGCTGGCGGAAAACGTGATCGTGTTCGACGCGCGCCGGTTCATGGATGTCGCCCAGCGCGAGGTGGGTCTCGCGAAAAATACCTGCCGGCAGTTTCGGATCGTGATCGGCGCGGTGACGGACGAGGCGGCGTCGCCCGTGCGCGAGATCATGCGGCAGACCGGCGGTACGGGGGTGGAAACCGAGCGGCTCACCCTGCAACGCCGGGCGTTCCGCATCGACCGCATCCGCTGGTGGCATGAGGCGGTGGTCGAATCCGGCCGCGAGGACATTCGGACCGCCTATCCCGTTGAAATCCTGGAACAGATTCATGATCGCACGAACAAGCAAACGCGTGTGCGGCTGTATGCGGGCCGCGCACCGCTGACGCGGCTCGCGATCGAAACGCCGGACCGCAACTTCAGCCGCCGGGTTCGGCTCCTGGCCGTCGACACGGACGGCACCCGCACCCCGATCGCGTCCGACACCGTGGCGCGCCTGCAGTTCCGCGCCCTGAACCGCGAACAGCTCACGTTATCGTTTGCGGAACGCCGGTGCGGCGAACTGGAGCTGGTCATCGAGAACGGCGACAATCCGCCGCTGCAGATCACGGACGTGAAGGCTGAAGGCGCGACCTATCGACTGCTGTTCTTCGTTCAGCCGGGCACCGCCTTGAAGCTGTACTGCGGCGGGAACCCGGATGACCCCGCGCCCGCGTATGACACGGTTGCGTTGGAAGCGGCGCTGACGCGTGGTTATGAACCGCTGGCCGCCAGACTGGGGCCGGTGGCGGCGAATCCGGACTATCGAGGCGACGCCGGGCCGGGATGGGGGAAGCTGAACGCAAAATGGCTCATGGGCGGCGCGCTGGTGCTCATGGTCCTCGTACTGGGTGCGGTGCTGGTCCGCTCGACGAAAAACCTCGATGCCGGGGCATGATCCGGGCATCAAACCCTCTGGAAGTGAAGGCGGGCATGGATGTGGTGGACTTGCGGCGCCGCCTGGGGCATTCGATCGGCTTCTTCGGGAACAGCGATGTGATGGTGTGGGAGAAAGGGGACAAGGCCGCGATCCGGCGCGAGGTGCTGCGCAAGTTGAATGCCGCCAAGGGCGGTGGCTACATCTTCCAGTCGGATCATTCGGTTGCCAGCGATGTCTCCGGTCAGACGTATGATATGATCGTCAAGTTGGTGCGTGAGTTCGGTAAATATCCCCTGGCTCTGGGCGCGTTCGATGAAGCGATGCCCTGATGCGGGCAAGGAGGTCTGCGATGAAGCGATACGGTTCCGTGATTGGCGTCCGGGAAGACAAACTGGCCCGGTACAAGAAGCTGCATGCGGCGGTGTGGCCCGCGGTGCTCGACATGATCAAGCGGTGCAACATCCGGAATTATACCATTTACCTGCGCCGGATGCCGGACGGAAACACCTATCTGTTCAGCACGTTCGAGTATGTCGGGAAGGATTTCAAGAAGGACATGGCCCGGATGGCGGCCGACAAGACCACGCAGGAATGGTGGGCCGAATGCATGCCGTGCCAGGAGCCCCTGAAGAACCGGAAGAAAGGCGAATGGTGGGCGG
>CAZDLY010000071.1:0-11468 GCA_964506575.1 uncultured Akkermansia sp.
TGATAGACAAGGGATGCGGGGAAGACTGGGAAGCCGTATTCGTTGAGACGCTGGTGGATGGCATCGATGTGTGCGTCCGGGAGATCGAGAAGCGCACTCCGCCGGACGTTCTGGCCCGGCTTGCGAATGTCCCGCGATGACGCGGCCGCCGGGTCGTGTGTGTTACTGAACAAGCAGAAGACCGTCAGCACAAGAGAACGAGACGCACAACAAACGAGATAAACGGTGTGAAGCGGGTGGCCCAGCAGCCCCGTCTCTCAATCCACCGTCACGCCCGTGCACACCACCGGGAACGCATTCGTCGCCGACGTCGTAACCCGCAATCTCTCGTCCTGAAACAGCCACGGTGCATTCGTCGTAACCCTCTCCCACCCGCATCCTCCATTATTCCGTCAGGTCGCCGATCCGGATTGCTTGGATCAATCGGCGGCGAATCGAAAGAAGGCTGGCTGAACGTCGGGCGGAATCGCTACAGGCTGGTTCCAAGCGTGATTGGAAATCTTGATGGACTGGGCGGTGGGACTTTTACTTGGAAGAGAAAAAGGGCTGCTAACGGAAGAATATACTGCGGCGGCGATTTTTTTAGGTCTGTCATTTCAGGGTCTTGACATTCACCAGTGCTTCTGCCATTCTTTTTCCAATGACATCGCTCCGTTAGACCGGCTCGTGTGGGTCGGGCGAGGGGGTAGCCTTCACGTGAATATGACAAGCTTCTCGGGTTGCCATTTCAGTGTTGGACGCGCCTCGATTTTGCGTTTTATGACAGACTTATGACAGACTGAGGGCGCTGGATGCTGCATTTTGTTGCAGTGTTCAGCAGGATTATGGTCAACGTAACCTATTGGAACTGTTGAGTTTATTGAGCTTTTCGTTAATTTTCAAAAGAGGTCAGTCTCACATTCGTAATGAGCAGGTCGTCCGTTCGATCCGGATCGTTGGCTCCATCTCTCCATGAAACACAGCCTATCCATTGCGCGAGGCCTCGCACTTGCCGCATGGGCGGCAGGCGCCGCCGTTGCGGCGGTCACGGGAGATCCCGCCGCGGCGCCGTCACACGGGGCGCTGGCCGCAGGCGACTCCTTCGCGCCCTACCAGGTGATCATCGACCGGGCGATTTTTGGCAAGTCACCTCCGCCCAAGGCCGATTCCGCATCCGCACCGGCTCCCGACCTCTCCCAGAAGCAGGCCGAGGCGCTTGCCAAGAAGATCACCCTGTGCGCCGTCAACCGAACCCCGTCCGACAACACCGCCGTGGGTCTCATTGACAACGACGCCAAACCGCCCCGCAACCTCTACCTCAACGTCGGCGACACCGTCGACGGCTACACCATCCTCGCCGCCGACTGCGACGCCGAAACCGCCACCATCGAGAAGGACGGCGTCGTCATCGCCCTCCAGCTCGGCAAGGGGCTGATCGCACCCGGCACGGCTGCAGCAGCATCGGCGCCGGCGCCGGCAACGGCCGGCCACGAACGCTCCCTGCGCGCGCTCGGCAGGAACGCATCCAATGACGATGCCGCCGCAACGTCCGGCCGGACGGGCGTCATCCGCCGTCCCTCCCAGACCGGCGCCTCCCGCACGTCCGGCCTGCCGGCCCTGCAGCGCGAGGCCATGGAGCAGCGGCGGCTGGAGATGGCCAAGATCCGTGAGGAAGGCGGTGACGTCGGGTCTTACATGGAGAAGCTGCGTGAGCGCCGCACGCAGGAACGCGAGGCCAATGCCGCCGCCGAGGATGCCGCCCGCCAGAAGATACAGGAACTCGCCCGCCAGATGACCGAGGAAGAGCTGCGCAAACGGGAGCGCGAGATCAACCTCAACCTCATCGAGGGCGGATCCCATCCGATCTCCGATATCGAGCTGACGCCGGAGGAGGAGGCCGCTCTGGTGAAAAAGGGCGTGCTGTAGCCACGCGGCTGCGTGTTTTCTGGTGTGAGTGTTATTTCCGCTTTTTCAGCTTTCAGCTTTCAGTTTTCAGTTTTCAGTTTTCAGCTTTCTCTTTCCCGCTTCCCCGTGCTATAATCTCTCTCATGAAACGCGGCCTGTACAGTCCTGCCTGTTTCGCGCTGGGCCTCGCCGTTGCGGCGGCGGCGACCAGCGGCCTGGCATCGGTCGCTCAGCCGAAGGACAGCTTCGCGCCCTATCAGGTGATCATCGACCGGGCGATTTTCGGCAAGCCCCCGCCAGCCCAGGCCGCTGCTGCATCCGCGCCGGTTCCCGACCTCGCCCAGAAGCAGGCCGAGGCGCTCGCCAAGAAGATCACCCTGTGCGCCGTCAACCGCACCCCCTCCGACAACACCGCAGTCGGTCTCATTGACAACGACGCCAAACCGCCCCGCAACCTCTACCTCAACGTCGGCGACACCGTCGACGGCTACACCATCCTCGCCGCCGACTGCGACGCCGAAACCGCCACCATCGAGAAGGACGGCGTCGTCATCTCCCTCCGGCTCGGCAAGGGCCTTGTTGTCGCCGCCGCCGCGCCGGCAGCGGTCGAGACGGCTTCCGCGCTCACCCACCCCCACCCCCCGCAACCGGCCGTCAAACCCACGGAACCCGAAGCCCCTCCCGCGAAACCCGCCCGCATGGGTGCCATCCGCCGGCCCTCGCAAGCGGGCATGCCGCCCATGCCCGGCATCCCTGCCGTTCAGCGCGAGGAAATGGAGCGCACCCGTCTGGAGCTTCTGAAAGTCCGCGAAGAGGGCGGCGATGTCCGCTCCTATATGGAGAAACTCCGCGAACGCCGGGCGCAGGAAAAAGAGGCCAAGGCCGCCGCCGAGGAGGCCGCCCGCCAGAAAATACGTGACCTCGCCCGCCAGATGACCGAGGAGGAAATGCGCAAACAGGAGCGCCAAGTGAACCTCAGCCTGATCGAAGAGGGCGCCCGCCCCATCTCTGACATCGAACTGACTCCCGAGGAGGAGGCCCGTCTTGTTGAAAAAGGGATCTTGGCCGAGTAGGGGCGATCCATCTTTCGTCCTGACGATCTTTACCGGTTCATTTCTCCTCTTCGGCATCCAGCCTATGCTAGGCCGCACGCTGCTACCGGCCTTTGGCGGCTCGGCCGCCGTCTGGACCGTCTGCCTTGCCGCCTACCAGCTTTTGCTGCTCGCCGGCTACGGCTATGCCCACATCATCGCCATCCAAAGCGCACGGACGCAACGCCGCCTCCATCTGGTCCTGGTGGCGATCTCCGTGCTCTGGGCCTTTGTCTTCGCCGCGCTCCGACTCACGCTCACAGACCGCCTCGGCGCGTCAACCCTCCCGTCGCTGGAGGTGCTGGCCGGGGTCCTCTTCATCATCGGCCTTCCCTACGTGCTGCTGAGCGCCGGCTCGACGCTGGTGCAGGCGTGGCTGGCGCGGGCGGAAACGCCAAAGTGCGGAAGCGCTGAAGTTCTAAAATCGCCGCTCCGTTCTCACAGCTTCAGAACTTCCCGCGAGATTTACAAACTCTACGCGGTCTCCAACCTCGGCTCGCTGTCGGGGCTGCTGGCCTACCCCTTCCTCGTCGAGCCTTTTGTTTCGCTCGACGGCCAGTGGTACGGTTTCGCCGCCGCCCTGCTGGCTTACGCGGCCCTGCTGGCAGGCGCGGCCAAGCGGTCGGCCCCGCCACCCGCCGACGACCGATCACCGGTCACTGATCACCGATCACCGGTCACCGGTCACTGGCCAGCGGTCACCTCCCTGCCCGCGCCGCTCGCCAAGCCCTGGCTCTGGTTCGCTCTGCCCGCGCTCAGCACCTTCCTGCTCAACGCCATGACCCTCCACCTGTCGACCGACGTTACCCCTGTCCCGATGATGTGGGCGCTCCTGCTCACGGCGTTTTTAGGCAGCTACGTGATCGGCTTCTCCTCAGCCGGGGAGAAGGGGCTGATCGTCTGGGCCGGTCTAGCCGCCGTGATCTTGGCCGGCGCCGCCTACGCGGCCGGGTTGAAGGGCAGCCGGGCGTTCCTCACCAATCTGTCGCTGTGCGCCGGCGTCATCCTCTTCGGCTGCACCTTCCTGCACGGCTGGCTCTACCGCATCCGGCCTGAGACCAGCAAACTGACGCTCTTTTACCTCGGTATCGCGGCGGGCGGCGCCTTGGGCGGCGTCTCCGCTTCGCTGGCCGCCCCGGCCGTGTTCGACCGCGTGTGGGAGTACCCGCTCGCGCTGGCCGCCGCCGCGATTGCGTGCGGCTGGTTCGTCCGCACCTGGAACCACCCCGACCTCAAAGGAGGGCTTAACGGCTTCCTCCAGATCGCCGCGGCGGCCACCCTGTTCCTCGTGTGCAACACCGCCCTCAAGTCCGGCAGGGACGGCCTGTTGCACACGCGCAACTTCTACGGCTGCCTGCGCGTCTCGTCCAGCGCGCTCAGGAGCACCCTGGGCACCTCCATTCCCGCACACCAGTTGCACCACGGCGGGACGCTCCACGGCTTCCAAGTGCGTACCGACTACCTGAAGGATCGGCCGACCACCTACTACGGCATCCCCGGCGGCGGCCTGGCCCTGGCCAACCACGCCAAATACACGAACGGCGCGCCGATGCGCGTGGGCCTCATCGGCTTGGGCGTGGGCACCATGGCCTGCTACGGCCGGACCAACGACCTCTACCGCTTTTACGAGATCAACCCGCAGGTGGTGGCCATCGCCCGTGACCCCCGCTGGTTCTCCTACCTGGCCGACTCCGCCGCCGTGGTGGAGACCGTTCTGGGCGACGCCCGCAAAAACCTCGAGGCCGAGCGCGCCCGCGGCGAGCCGCCCTACGACGTGCTGGTGGTCGACGCCTACAGCGGCGACTCCATCCCCTTCCACCTCGCCACCCGCGAAGCGTTCGCGCTCTACCGCGACCGCCTCGCGCCCGGCGGCATCCTCGCCGTCCACGTCAGCAACTGGCACATCGACCTCTTCCCCCTCTGCAAAACGATGGCCCGCGCGTTCGACCTGCACGCGGTCGGCGCGGTCTCGCCGCAAATGGGCCTCCTTTCTGCCGCGACCTGGGTCTTCCTGACCGCCGAACCGCTCGCGTTCGACCTCGGCGGCGCGCGGGAGATCGACTGGGACGACGTGCGCGACATCGTCCCCCCGGCCGATGAGCGGGGCAGCCTGATCGGCCTCATCCGCTTCAACGGCACCCCGCCGATGAAGGCGATCGAGATCGACCTCGACCACATCATGTAAGGGCGGGGGGGGGGGGGCTACCGCTGCTTGATCTCCCGGATACGCGACTCGATAAACTGGTATTGGAAATCACCCTTGAGCGACCGTTCCCAATAAACGACGGCGTCATCGAGCCGACCCTCGTCCTGTGCGATCAGGCCCAGCAGGTAGTTGGCATCGGGATGGTTGGGCACCCGCTCCTGCACATATTCCGCATGTGTTTTCGCCAACTCCTTGTCCCCTTCGTAATAGGCGATGGCCGCGTAGGCGATGAAAGTGCCGAGTTCGCGCTTGCCCAAGTCGGCATCGACTCCCTGCGCCAGACGGTTGGCCTCCGCCTTCGCCTCTTCCAGATGCCCGCCCTCGGCCAAGATCAGGACATAGAGCGACCGTTCCGCATAGTGCGGCCTCCGCTCCATCTCCAAAAATAGGGCGAGGTGCCTGATCGCCGTCTCGTGATCCTGATAGCGGCTGTAGGCGTGTATCCCAAGATTGCGGTGCGCCAGGAAGTTGCCCTCCACCGCACCCAGCGCATGCGTGAACAGCGTCTGATCGTCACGCCATAAGCCGACCTGGCGCCACGTCAGCGCCAGCAGCGCCAGCACCGCCGCACCGGCAACCGTACCGGCCGCATACCGGAGCCGGCGCCGATCGTCAAGCATCTTGCGCAGCCAGGCCGCCAGAATGAGCGAGAAACCGATCATGGGCAGGTACGTGTAGCGGTCCGCATGCGCCGCGCCGCCGACCTGGATGAAGCCCAGCACCGGGACCAACGCCGCCACAAACCAGGCCACGCCGCACGCCACCACCGGGCGTTTGTCCCGATACGCGTCCGCCGCCATGACCAGGCCCGCGACGCTCGCCACCCCCAGCGCCACCGTCCCCGGCGACAGGGACTTGGGATAGGGATAAAACAACGTCAGTCCCCTGGGGATGACGAACTGCCGCAGATAGACGGATATCGAAACCGCCGCGTTCAACAGGCGGGTGTAAAATGAATGCTCATCCGTAATCGCGCCGCCCTCCCCTTGCGCAAACACCGTCACACCCAGGACCGCCACGGCGCCTGCCGCATACAGGGCCAACAGCTTCCAGCGGATGCGGCCCGCCTCCAGCCACTCGATCAAGGCGACAAACGCGGGGAAGACCATCATCGTCGGCTTGGCCATATACCCCAGGCCGAAGCAGGCAAACGCAACCCACGCGCGCCAGGAACAGACGGGCAAGTCCGCTTTGTCGAACACCTTCCCCCACTCCACCTCACGCGCCCGCCCGCCTTGCCAGATCCGGACGTCGCCCAGATGGGCCAGCAACCCCCCGATACAGAAAAGCGCGCTCAAGACGTCCTTCCGACTCGATATCCAGGCCACGCTCTCCGCGCGCAACGGGTGCAGCGCCCACACCAGCGCGCCGAACGCCGCCGCGGCAAGCGCCCGGCCGGATGCCGTCCCGACCGCCGACGGACCGACCGCCCCCGAAACCTGAACACTCAACCCCCGACCCCCGGCCAGCGCGGCCAACAGCAGGAAGAGCAGTCCGGCTGCTGCCGCGTGCATCCCCGCGTTCACCAGATGCATCGCCCCCGGGTTCGGGCCGAAGAGGGTGACGTCGGCCATCAACGACAGATAGGTGAGCGGGTGCCAGTTGGCCATCATTTTGACATCTTGTAACGCCCATTTCAGATTTGCCCACGTCAAGCCCCGCGCAACCGGGGAGTACTTCACGTAACGATAGTCGTCCAGATTGATGAACTCGAACCACCCCGTTTGCAGGTAGGGGGCAAGCGCAATCAGCGCCACCGCCACCGCCATGGTCCGAGGAGAGATGAACCGATCCATTCGCATAGGTCAACCCGCTTTCACAAAACGCGCCCACCTTCTTTCCCAGCCGCACCCCCGCCATGCCGCAGGGCCGCCACGGCGACAAGGGCGCCTCCGCGGCCGCACATCGTACCGAGCGCGACAGCCGGCAGCGAGAACACTAACAGCACGGAACCCAAAATGAAAGAAGCCGCCCGGGTGAACGGCCCCGGCCCCGGCCTTCGGCCCGTAAGCTGGTTTAGAAAAACATTGGCGTTCGCAAAGAGGACGTTCAAGGCGCTCTGCGCCCAGCCCAGAAGATCGTATTCGAACTCTTGATGACGATACTGCCGAACGGAAAAACCGGCCTGCTGCAGGCAGGCGCAGAGTGACACCTTGTCGAAATGGTACAAATGCCGCGGCACGTCGAGGTGCAGCCACCACCTTTTGAAAAACCTAGCCTGGAAGCCGCCCCTGTCCGGCACGGCGATAATCATTCTCCCGTCCGGCTTCAGCAGTTTTGCCGCCTGGGCGAGCGTCTCGCGGATATCGCGCATGTGCTCCAGGCTATGCCACAACGTAATGCAGTCCACGGGCGCCCTGTCCGCCGCTTGCGCGATGCTCTCCCGCACATCGAGGCCGGCCTCTTGCGCCAGCCGCGGCTCCAGTTCCGTGCCGACCACCTCCCAGCCCGCACGCAACGCCGCCAGAGGGAACGCACCGTCGCCGCAGCCGACGTCCAGCAGACGGCCTGTGCGGCCTTTGCCCCCCATGGCGGCCGCGACCAGCCGGAGGCGGCGCCTGATGCAGTGCCTTTCGGCGGGCCCGTGCCGGTTGCCGTAATAGCCTGGGGGATAGTAGGATTTCAGATCGTCCGGCTGCGGGACGGTGTGACCCAGACCGCAACCGTAACAGGTGTAAATCCCGAACGATTCGCCTGTGAGCGGATCGCGCACACCGGCAAGGCTCTGCGCCAGCGCACAGCCGCAATTCTGACACACGTATTCCACAGCATCGGCTCCTTACCGCGCAAATCGCGCCGACCGCGCCAACCCCCAGCGGCACAGGCGGTACTCCGCTGCCACGGCCAGGCACCCGAACCCGTATTTGACGCTGCGCCGGAAGTTGATCGACGAGGCCTCGTCGTTGTAGACCGTCGGGCAGGAGATCTCGGCCACTGTCGCGCCCGTCCAGAGGATCTCGGCCAGCATCTGCGCGTCAAAGGCGAAGTCGTCGGTGTTCGTGTCGAGCGGCAGCTTTTGCAGCAGCTCGCGCGAGAAGGCGCGGTAGCCCGTGTGGTACTCGGAGAGCTTCGCGTTGAAAAGCAGGTTCATCGCCGCCGTCAGGAACCGGTTGGCGGCGTATTTCCACGGCGGCATCCCGCACCTGCACGCGTGCCCGCCAAGGATCCGCGACCCCAGCACGCAGGGGTAGAGGCCGCCAGCGATCAGTGACGCCATGGCCGGGATCAGCCTGGGCGTGTACTGACAGTCGGGATGGACCATGATCACGATGTCGGCACCCGCCTCCAGCGCAAGCCGATAGCAGCTCTTCTGATTGCCTCCGTAACCAGTGTTCGCCTCATGCGCATGGACGCGCACGCCCGGCAACGCCCGGGCCACTGCGGCAGTGCGGTCATGGCTGGCGTCGTCCACAAGAATGATCTCGTCCGCGACCGCCTGCGCCACAACCTCGTCGTAGGTGCGGCGCAGGGTCTTCTCCGCATTGTAGGCGGGCATGACCACGACGACTTTCTTCCGGTTCAGCATCTGTAACGCCCCTATTCCGCGCCCCCGGCTCGCACGGCGAGCCGCTCTTTGACGGGCATGACGACGTAATGATCGGGGGTTGCCGCACCGACGGCAAATGGTAACGGGCCCCAAATGTCGGCGTAGAAGCCGGCCCCCATGCCGGAGTCCATACACCGGATCCAGCGCGACTTCCTGATCTGCACCGCCTCCGCCGGGCCAAAATACTCTCGCGGCAACGGATAGATGTTGCTGTTGTTGTAAGCAACCGCCACTTCGTCTCCCGGACGCATGTCGATGTTTTTGAAATCGACCGGCCTGGCGCCGCCCGCCTCCATATAGTATTGGAACCCCCAGTGCCCCACAAACCAGAGACTGCCCCCGCGCGCCTCCCGGCCCGCCAGAATGGCGGCCGCCGCCGCACGTTCCGCGTTGGCGTGCGCATAGTCGGCCCAGGCCGGGAAGAGCGCGAGAGCCGCCGCCACCGGCAACCCCACCAACAGTACCCCGCCCGCCCGCGAGACGTCGTCGATGCGGCGCGCGGCCAGCACGCCCAGGACGGGCGCCAGCGGGAGCACACTGCGGCCGTTCAGGGACCAGTTGACAAACAGGGCGAACACCAGCGTGCCGGCTACCCAGAGGGCAAGCAGCGCGCGCTCGGCCGTCAGCCCCTGCCGCAGCTCGGCAACCAGCAGAGCCAGAATCACCGCGCCGGCGACGAAAAAGAGGGTCGCCGTGAGCAACATCGCCCAGCGCACGCCCGCCCTGTCGAGCCAGACGCCCGATCCTATCCCGCGTAACACGAGCAGCGCGAAGAACGCGATCAGGGGCACCGCCGACCAAGCGTGGAGCGTGCGCCGCCGGCACACGCCGAGCGCCACCGCGAACACGGAGACAAAACAGCCGCCTATAAAGACAACCCCCGCCACACACGTCGCCGGCAGCGCCGCCGCCGGACGAGCGTTCACCGCATAACTGCCCGCATCAGAGAACAGGCCCCGCCCGTAGAGCTTCCAGGTGAGAAGCTGATAACCGGCCAGCATCAGAACCGGAAGCAACAGCGGCCCCAGCCGCCGGGTCGGTCGGCCGTTCCGCGCCAGACTGTAGACGGCCAGCAGGGGGATCAGCGCAGCGCCGAAATACTTGGTGAGGCCGCAGAGCCCCGCCAACAGCGCCGCGAGCCACAGCCGACGCGTATCGCCTCGCCGCTCACCCTCGATCCAGAAACACACACACCACACCCACAGGCAGAGCATGGGCACGTCGCACATGACCTGTGTCGCCGAGATGAGGAAGACCGGCGTCAGCAGGCTCAGCAAGGCTGCCAGCGTCGGACGGCCCGTCAGCAGGCGGCCCAGTTGGTACGCGCCCAAAACGGCGCCCAGCGAGAAGAAGAGGCTGCCGATATGCAGCGCCTCCTCGCGCCAGCCACCGACCACCCCCGCCAACGCCAGCCAATAACAGAAAAGCGGCGGATTCTTGGTGACTTCGGAAAAGGGCTGCACGTAACCGTACCAGTTGACCGTGAACCCGTAGAAATCCAATGGGTGCGCAGCGACTTGGCGCGCCACCCAGACGAAGAGAGGGTCGTCGATGTGATAGGCCTTGTCGACGAACGGTAGCAGGCATGCCAGCGTGGCGGCGATCAGCAGGGCAACCGATCTCAGCGAAACCGCCGCAGGGGTCTGCGCCTCGCAACGCAACGGCCAGCGGCGTGCGGAACAACCGGGCGATTGGAACAAGGCCATGAAAACCCCTCCCCGCAGTGGCGGATCCGCCTTCTCACCACAGCAGAGCGGCCTCAGGCGGAACCGTCTGAGCTATTCCTTCTTCGCGCCTCCGCGCACCTCGTCCCAAATCGCCTGCTGCAACGGGTTCGCCGGCGGCGGTGCCCATCCATCCTCCACGGCTTTGCGGTAACTGACAGGCCGTTGCGGCTTGATCCCCGCCGCGCCAGCCCTGCGCAGCATTTTGTTCAGATAATCGGGATTGGCCGCAGGCCCCAGCTTGTCCAAGTCCTTGGCCTCCGACACCGGACCCATAACGCACATGGGGGTGACCGAATCGGCCGCGCCGAGCGCCAGGCAGGCCGCGCGCCACACCTCCTGCCTGATACGCTTCGCCGCCGTCGCGGCGTCGGCGCCGACCTTGAGCGGCGCGACGTTCACCGCCGCCCAGCGCGCCTCGGGCGCGGCCAGTAGCGCCGGCGCCTCGGGGTCGTCAATGACCAGCACCGCGAACGCAGCGTCCTTCTGCGCCAAGGCTGCGGCCGCGCTCTTCCACAGCGACGCGCCCGGCTTGAGCGGCGCGTAACGGAACGGCAGCATGGTCGTCTTGCCCAGATCCAGCGCCACCGCAGCCACCGCAGCCGTGTGCGGCCCGCTCTGTAGGTCGGCCACCAGAACGCCGGGGCCCGTGGCGGGGGCGGTCAGAAAGCCGCCGGTCTTGCGCAGAATCGCCGCGCGGGCCTGTGCCTGGCGCGCGTCGTCCGCTTGCTTGGGCGCGGGCGGCTCGGGCGTCGCAACAGGCGCGGGCGGCGCGGCAAAGGCGACCCCGGCCGCAAGAGTCAGACAAAGCGAAAGAAAAGCAATCGGACGCATAGAACCTCCTGTGTTTGGTGCAACAGGGGCAAGATAGCAAAAAGGAGGGCGCGACGCAAGGCTGCGCGGAAGCGGCGCGGGAGGGAGCGGGCGCGGGGCGGGACGGGCGGTGCTGCCGGGACTGCCGCCACTGCCGGCCGGCTGCCGCACAGGGCGGCGCTCAAGCGGCGGGCGGGGCTGCC
>CAZDLY010000072.1:0-11207 GCA_964506575.1 uncultured Akkermansia sp.
TGATTTGCAATAACTTATGAGCAAGAAAGTGGCGAAACTGGCGAACTCGGGCTAATGAACCGGATGCTTGCCGATTGCCTCTCCATCGGGGTGGCTTCTCCCCCATTCCTTTTCCTGATTTTCTGAGTTCCCGGGTTCCAGATACCCCCCCACACACAAACCTAAAAACGCCATTTTTGTCTTCCGCCGAGCGAGAAAGGCGACAATTTCGTTCCGTTGTGCCGCCGTCTCGACGCGTTTTCTTTATTTCTGGCCCATTTGGATGCATTTGGCTGGTTGGAACCAGGTTGGCACAGGCGGTGCGTTAATTCTGTGAACGGCAGCTACATCTCTGAAGGAATCGACACCATGCCAAATGATGACCAGCCTGCGCAGCGAAGGCCGGAAGCCCAGGGTCTATATGACCCCGCAAACGAACACGACGCCTGTGGCGTGGGCTTTCTGGCAAACATCAACGGGCAGACGAGCCACAGGATCATTTCGGACGCCATCACGGTTTTGTGCAATCTGGTTCACCGCGGCGCGGTGGGTGGCGACTCGGCGACGGGAGACGGTGCGGGCATTCTGACGCAGATTCCCGACGCGCTTTTCCGCGCGAAGACCGAGGCGGTCGCCGGCCGGTTGCCGCCAGCCGACACCTACGGCGTGGGGATGTTTTTCATGCCGCAGGCCCCCGCCGCGCGGGCGCTGTGCCTGTCGGCGGTGGTCGAGGTGGTGAAGGACGAGCAACTCGGCTTCCTCGGCTGGCGCGACGTGCCGACGGATTCCTCGGTGCTGGGCGAGCAGGCGCTGGCGACGTGTCCGGTGGTGATGCAGGGGTTTGTCGACGGATGCGGGCTGGCCGGGGAGGCGCTGGACCGCAAGCTCTATGTGATCCGCAAGCAGATTCAGGCGCGGGTGCTCCCGCTGCTGCCGCCGGGCCAGGTCTTCTACGCGGCGAGCTTCTCCTGCCGCACGATCGTCTACAAGGGGATGCTGACCGGCGGACAGGTCTCGGGCTTCTACCGCGACCTGCGCGATGCGCGGTACGCCAGCGCCGTCGCCGTGGTCCACCAGCGTTACAGCACCAACACCTTCCCCTCCTGGGAGCTGGCGCAGCCGTTCCGCTTCCTCGGCCACAACGGCGAGATCAACACCCTCCGCGGCAACCTGAACCAGATGCAGGCGCGCGAGCACGCGCTCGCCTCAGACCTTTTCGGCGCGGACATCCGGAAGATCCTCCCCGTGGTGGATGCGGGCGGGAGCGACTCGGCGGCGCTGGACAATGCGGTCGAGCTGCTCTACCGGGGCGGCCGCTCCCTGCCGCACGCCATGATGATGCTGATTCCCGAGGCGTGGGGCCCCAAATATCCGATCGGTCCGGATCAGCGCGGGTTCTTTGAATATCACGCGGGGCTGATGGAGCCGTGGGACGGGCCGGCGACGGTGGCCTTCACCGACGGCCGATGCGTCGGCGCGATCCTGGACCGCAATGGCCTCAGGCCCGCCCGGTACACGGTGACCCGTGATGGCTTCATCGTGCTGGCGTCGGAGACGGGCGTGCTGGACATCGCGCCGGAGAACGTGGCCGAAAAGGGCGCGCTCCGCCCCGGCCAGACGCTGGTGGTCGATCTGCAGAAGCACCGGGTGATGAAGAACGTCGAGGTCAAGAGTCTCCTGGCGCGGCGTCACCCCTACCGCCGCTGGGTCGAGGAGAACGCGATCACCGTGCAGGGCCTCTTCGGCGCGGTCGCCCCCGTCACGCCCGACGCCGCGACGCTGTTGCAGCGGCAGCGCCTTTTCGGCTATACCCGCGAAGATCTCGATGTGCTGCTCGAGCCCATGGCAGCCAAGGGGCATGAGGCGGTCGGATCGATGGGTCATGACGTGCCGCTGGCGGTGTTCTCCGAGAAGCCCCAGGCGCTCTACAACTACTTCAAGCAACTGTTCGCCCAAGTCACCAACCCGCCGATCGACCCGATCCGCGAACAACTGGTGATGTCGCTGATGACCTTCATCGGCAATCCGGCCAACATCCTCAGCGAAGTGCCTGGGCATGCGCGGCTGGTCAAGCTGCAGCATCCGGTGCTGTCCAACGAGGATTTGCGCCGGATCCGCAATTTGAACAGCGGCGACTTCCGCGCACACACGCTGCAGACCGGGTTTCCCGCCGGAGGCGCCGGCGCGGCCCTCCAGGCGGCGCTGCTGCAACTGGCACAGCGGGCCGAGTCGGCGGTCTACCAGGGCGGGAACATCGTGGTGCTGAGCGACCACGGACTGGCGGCCGACGAAACGCCGATCCCGATGCTGCTGGCCGTCGCGGCGGTCCACCGCCATCTGATTGGCAAGGGGCTGCGCACCCGGGTGGGGCTGCTGGTGGAGTCGGGCGAACCCCGCGAGGTGATGCACCTGGCGCTGCTGCTCGGCTACGGCGCCACCGCCGTGAACCCGTATCTGGCGTTTGAGACCGTCGCCCAGATGGCCATCGAGGCGCGGCTGGGCGCGCCGATCACGCCCGCCAAGGCGATCGAGAACTACATCGCCGCGCTCTGCGAGGGGCTGCGCAAGATCATGTCCAAAATGGGGATCTCGACCCTGCGCAGCTACCGCAGCGCGCAGGTCTTCGAGGCGGTGGGGATCGGCCGCGACGTGGTCGAGGGGTATTTCACCGGCACCGCCTCGCGGATCGGCGGGATCGGCCTCGACGAAATCGCGGCCGAGGCCAACGCCCGCTGGACCGCCGCCCGCGAGCCGCGCCAGGATCAGATGCCGATCCTGCCGAGCGGCGGGTTTTACAAACTCCGCAAGGATGGCGAACGCCACCTGTGGACGACCGAGACGATCGCCGCGCTGCAACAGGCCGTCCGCGAGAACGATTACGCGCGCTACCAGACCTATGCCGCCCTGATCAACGACCAGACGCACCGGCAGTTCACCCTCCGCGGGATGTTCGCGTTCAAGGCGGCCGATCCCGTGCCGCTGGAGGAGGTCGAGCCGGCCGCCTCCATCATGCGGCGGTTCGTGACCGGCGCGATGTCATTTGGCTCGATCAGCCGCGAGGCCCACGAGACGATCGCCATCGCCATGAACCGGATCGGCGGCCGAAGCAACAGCGGCGAGGGCGGCGAAGATCCCGAGCGGTACACGCTCCTGCCGAATGGCGACAACCGCTGCAGCGCGATCAAGCAGATCGCCAGCGGCCGCTTCGGCGTGACGACCGAGTATCTGGTCAACGCCCGCGAGCTGCAGATCAAGATCGCCCAGGGCGCCAAGCCGGGCGAGGGCGGCCAGCTCCCCGGCCACAAGGTCAATGCCGAGATCGCCCGGGTGCGTCACGCCACGCCCGGCGTAACCCTCATCTCGCCGCCGCCGCACCACGACATCTACTCGATCGAAGACATCAAGCAACTGATCTACGACCTGCGCAACGTCAACCCCGACGCCGAGGTGTCGGTCAAGCTGGTTTCGGAGCTGGGCGTGGGCACGGTCGCTGCAGGCGTGGCCAAGGCCGAGGCCGACCGGGTGCTGATCAGCGGCTATGACGGCGGCACGGGCGCGTCGCCGCTGACCTCGATCAAGCATGCCGGCGCGCCGTGGGAGATCGGCCTCGCCGAGACGCAGCAGACGCTGCTGCTCAACCACCTGCGCGAGAAGGTGCGGGTGCAGGTCGACGGCCAGCTCAAGACCGGGCGCGACATCCTCATCGGCGCCCTGCTCGGCGCCGAGGAGTTTGGCTTCGCCACAGGCGCGCTGGTCTGCATGGGATGCGTCATGATGCGCAAATGCCATCAGAACACCTGCCCGGTCGGCGTGGCGACCCAGGATCCGAAGCTCCGCGCGTGCTTCACGGGGCGGCCCGAGCATCTGGTCAATTTCTGCCGGTTCCTGGCGGAGGATGTGCGCGAGCGCCTCGCGTCGCTCGGCCTGCGCTCGCTGGACGAGGCGGTGGGCCGGGCCGATCTGCTGGAGACCAACGAAGCGGTGACATTCTGGAAGGCGCGCGGGCTCGATTTCACCCGCGTGTTCTACCGGCCGCCGACCCCGGCGGCGCCCCGGTGCGTCAGCCCCCGCCGCACCGATCTGGGCGGGACGCTGGACGCCCGGCTGCTGGAGCAGATCGGGCCCGCCATCGAGGCCGGGGAGAAGATCGTGACCGACTCGCCGATCCGCAACGTGCATCGGACGGTCGGCACGCAGGTGGCCGGCCGCATCGCCCGGAAATACGGCCACCGGGGGCTTCCCGACGACACGGTGGTGATGCGCTTCACGGGCGTCGCGGGCCAGAGCTTCGGCGCGTGGGCGGTGCGCGGGCAGACCTTGATCCTCGAGGGCGAGGCCAACGACTACGTCGGCAAAGGCCTCTCCGGCGGGCGCATCGTGGTGCGTCCACCGGCGGGTGTCGGCACGGCCGGCGACGCCAACACGATCGCCGGAAACGTCCTGCTGTACGGCGCCACCTGCGGCGAGGCGTACATCGCGGGCCGCGCGGGCGAGCGCTTCGCCATCCGCAACAGCGGCGCGGTGGCGGTCGTGGAGGGCGTCGGCGACCACGGCTGCGAGTACATGACCGGCGGACGCGTGGTGGTGCTCGGCCGCACCGGGCTCAATTTCGCGGCGGGCATGAGCGGTGGCCTGGCCTATGTCTACGATGAGGACGGCCTGTTCGACACCCGGTGCAATCTGGACATGGTGGATCTGGAACCGGTGGTTTCCGAAGCCGACACGGACGAGCTGCGCGGATGGATCGAAAAGCACGCGGCCGCCACCGGCAGCAAACGCGCGGCGGAGATGCTCGCCGCATGGGACGAAACCGTTCCCCGATTCGTCAAGGTCTTCCCCATGGAATACCGCAAGGTGCTGGGGCAGATGATGCGCGAAGACGAGCAGACGGCCCGCCAGGAGGTGGAGCGTGACTAATAATCCCACGGGTTTTCTGGACATCCCGCGCCAGGCGGCCGGCTACCGGAGCCGCGACGAGCGCCTGCACGACTGGCGCGAGGTGGAGCGTCAACTGCCCGAGGACCAGGCCCGGCGGCAGGCCGAGCGGTGCATGGACTGCGGCATCCCCTTCTGCCACGGCTGCGGCTGCCCGCTGGCCAATCACATCCCCGAGCTCCACACGCTGGCGCAGCACGGCCGCTGGCGCGAGGCGCTCGACCTGCAGCTCGGCACGAGCAATTTCCCCGAGTTCACCGGCCGGGTCTGCCCGGCGCCGTGCGAGGGGTCGTGCGTGCTCGGCCTGGTGGGCGAACCGGTGACCATCCGCAACATCGAGCTGGCGGTGATCGAAAAGGGGTTTTCCGAAGGCTGGATGAAGCCGCGCCCGCCGGCAGTGCGGCTGGCCACCCGCGTGGCGGTCATCGGCTCGGGGCCCGCCGGTCTGGCGACCGCCGACTCGCTCAACCGGATCGGCCACCGCGTGACGGTCTACGAGAACGCGCCCCGTCCGGGCGGCATCCTCCGCTATGGCATTCCCGAATTCAAGCTGGAGAAGGCGGTCATTGACCGGCGCGTGCAGCTCATGCGGGATGAGGGGGTGCTGTTCGAGTGCGGCGTGCAGGTCGGCGACGACCTCTCGACCAAGTTCCTGTTCAGCCGCTTCGACGCCATCGTGCTGACCGGGGGGGCGCGCGAGCCCCGCGACCTGACGGTGCCCGGGCGGGAATTCAGCGGCATCCACTTTGCGATGGATTACCTCCGCGGGCAGAACCTGCGCCTCGACGGCGACCCGGTCCCGCCCCCCTACGACATCACGGCGGCCGGCAAGCGGGTCGTGGTGATCGGCGGCGGCGACACCGGGTCGGACTGTCTGGGCACGGCCCTGCGTCAGGGTGCGACGTCGGCGCTGCAGATCGAAATTCTGCCCGAGCCACCCGCAACCCGTGCACCCTCCAACCCCTGGCCGGCTTGGCCGCTGATCCGGCGCGATTCGAGCAGCCATAAGGAAGGCGGCGATCGGCGGTGGTGCGTCACCACGATCCGCGCATTCGGACGGGAGGGCGCGGTGAGCGGCCTCCGGTGCGCCGAGGTCGAGTGGGTCCCCGGCACGGGCGGCCGGCCGCAGATGCGGATCAAGCCGGATTCGGAATTTGACGTGGAGGCCGATCTGGTGCTGCTGGCGATGGGCTTCACCGGGCCGCGCAAGAACAAACTGCTTCAGGAACTGGGCGTGTCCTTCGACGGCCGCGGCGCCGTGATCCGGGACGCCGACAACCTGACGACCGTTCCCGGCGTCTTCGCGGCGGGCGACCTCGCCCGCGGTGCCTCGCTGGTCGTGCGCGCCATCGCCGACGGCCGCGCCACCACCGAAAGCGTCCACCGCTGGCTGGCGAAAAACACGGCGAAACGATAAGGAGTCCCCATGGGTCAGGAAGCGAAGGAAGCGTGCGGACTGTTCGGCTGCTTCAATGTGCCGGACGCCTCGCGCGTGATATATTCGGGCCTGTTCGCCCAGCAGCACCGGGGCCAGGAAGGCGCCGGCATCGTGGTCAGCGATGCGGGCAAGCTCCGCAGCCATCGGGGACTGGGGCTCGTTGAAGATGTCTTCGGCGTGGCGATGCTCGACTTCCTCCAGGGCCGGATGGGCATCGGGCATGTGCGGTATTCGACGACCGGCGCATCGCGGCCGCAGAATGTGCAGCCGCTGGTCGCGGAGTGCGCCGACGGCGCCTGGGCGATCGCGCACAACGGCAACCTGTCCAACGCGCAGGAACTCCGGAGAAAATACCAGAAGTCGGGATCCATTTTCCAGACGACGACCGACAGCGAGGTGCTGCTCCACCTGCTCGCCGACCCGCACTTCCGTGACCGCACCCGCCGCGTCGGACGCGCCCTGGCCGAGCTGCGGGGCGCATTCGCCTTTCTGCTGATGACGCGCGACTGCGTGATTGCCGCCCGCGACCCGAATGGCTTCAAGCCGCTGGTGATGGGCGAGAAGGACGGCGGCGTCTATTTCGCCAGCGAGTCGTGCGCATTGAGCCAGGTCGGGGCGACCCTGATGCGCGAGGTCGAACCCGGCGAGCTGGTGATGGTCAGCGCGCTCGGGGTGCAGAATTACCGCTTCTCCGAACTGCCGCCGAGACGCGCGCAGTGCATCTTCGAGATGGTCTATTTCGCCCGGCCGGACAGCACGGTCTTCGGGCACAATGTCCACCAGACCCGCGTCGCCTACGGCATGCGCCTGGCGCAGGAACACCCCGTCGACGCCGATGTGGTGATCCCGATCCCCGACAGCGGCATGTCGGCCGCGATCGGCTATGCGCGGGCCAGCGGCATCAGCTTCGATCTCGGCTTTATCCGGAATCACTACGTGGGGCGTACGTTCATCATGCCGGAGACCGGCCAGCGCACGGCGGGCGTGGATCTCAAGCTGTCGGTGCTGCCGGCGGTGGTGAAGGGGAAGCGCGTGGTAGTGGTGGACGATTCGATCGTGCGCGGAACAACCGTGAAGCGGCGGGTCGATCAGTTGCGGGCGGCGGGGGCCATCGAGATCCATGTGCGCATCTCCTGCCCGCCGACGCGTCATCCCTGCTTCTTCGGCATTGATTTCGCCACCGAGCACGAGCTGGTCGCCTGCGGGCGCGAGGTGTCGGACATCTGCTCGTTCATCGGCGCGGATTCGCTCGGGTATCTGAGCGAAAACGGCCTGCTCGCGCCCCTGGCCAAGGGGGACGCCTTTTTCTGCCGGGCCTGCTTCAACGGGACGTACCCGCTCGATGTCAGCCACATGCTGGGCAAGCTGCAATTGGAAGACAATCGGGTGGAGGAGCGATGAGCAAACATATTTTCGTGACCGGCGGGGTGGTGTCATCTCTGGGCAAGGGCCTGACGGCGGCGTCGCTGGCGCTGCTGTTGATCAAGCGGGGCTACCGGGTTCGGATGCAGAAGCTCGATCCCTATCTGAACGTCGATCCGGGGACCATGTCGCCGTTCCAGCACGGCGAGGTCTACGTGACGGTGGACGGGGTTGAGACCGATCTCGATCTCGGACATTACGAGCGGTTCACGGGCGAGGCGTGCCGCCGCGGCAGCAATTTTACGACCGGGAGCATTTACAGCGCCGTGATCCAGCGCGAGCGCGAGGGAGGCTATCTGGGCAAGACCGTGCAGGTGATCCCGCACATCACCGACGAGATCAAGGCCGCGATCCGGTCGCTGGACGCGCCCGAGGTCGATATCGTCATCAGCGAAATCGGCGGCACGGTGGGCGACATCGAAAGCCTGCCGTTCCTGGAGGCGATCCGGCAGTTGCGGCAGGAGATCGGCAAGGACAACGGCGTGTTCGTTCACGTGACGCTCGTGCCCTACATCCGCGCGGCGGAGGAGCTGAAGACCAAGCCGTCGCAGCAATCGGTCGGCCTGCTTCGCGCGATCGGCATCCTTCCCGACATTCTGGTGTGCCGCTGCGAACATCCGCTGGGCGACGAGCACAAGCAGAAGCTGGCGCTGTTCTGCAACGTCGATCCCGCCGTGGTCATCGAAGAGCAGGACGTGGCGCACACGATCTACGAGGTGCCGGTCGAGCTGGAACGGCAGAAGATGGACCGCCATGTCCTGGAGCTGCTCAAGCTTCCGGCCGGCGCGCTCGACCTCTCCGACTGGCACGCGATGCTGCGGCGGCTGATCGCGCCGGCGGGAGGCGAGGTCCGGATCGCGGTCGTAGGCAAATACACCTCGTTGCGCGACGCCTACAAGAGCATCTACGAGGCGCTCACGCATGCGGGGGTCGCCAACGACGTGCGGGTGAAGGTGACGCCGGTCGAGGCCGACGAGGTGATCGAGAAGGGCGCGGCGGCCGTGCTGGGCGGGATGCACGGCATTCTGGTGCCGGGCGGTTTCGGTCAGCGCGGGGTCGAGGGGAAGATCGCCGCCGTGCGTTATGCGCGCGAGCAGCGCGTGCCCTTCCTCGGCATCTGCCTCGGCATGCAGTGCGCGGTGATGGAGTTCGCCCGCAACGTCTGCGGCTTGGCTGACGCGAACAGCACCGAGTTCGACCCCGCGACCGCCCATCCGGTGATCGATCTGATGGACGAGCAGCGGGCGACCACCCACAAGGGCGGCACCATGCGGCTCGGCGCCAAGCCGTGCGTGCTGGTGGAGGGAAGCCGCGCGCACGCCGCCTACGGCGCCGCCGAGGTGAGCGAGCGGCACCGCCACCGCTATGAATTCAACAACGCCTTTCGTCAGGCGTTCGAGCAGGCCGGCATGCGGCTGAGCGGTCTCTCGCCCGACCGCAGGCTGGTGGAGCTGATCGAGATGCCGGACCATCCGTGGTTTGTGGCCTGCCAGTTCCACCCCGAATTCCAGTCCACCCCGCTGCATGCCCATCCGCTCTTCCGCGAATTTGTGCGCGCGGCGGCCGACGGCCGCGATGGCCGTTAGCGGTGTGGGCCGTGCCCTCCGCAAGGGGCGTCCCTATCCCGATCATCCTCGCCTGGAGAGCCCGTCAGCGAGGCCACCGAACCCTGACCCCGGAGACCCCGCGGCACTGCCCATCCAATGTTGCGCCGGCTGTGATAGAAAATCCTCCAGGGTGATGCCGTCGCCGCCGACCAGCAGACAGCGCTGCGGCTTGAATGCCTGCGCGAAAGCGGCGGTACCGGGGTGCGCGACCGGAGCACGCCCGCTCTTGACCTCGATAGCCGTCAAACGGCGGCCAGCCTGAACGATAAAATCCACCTCGTTATTGCCTTCGCGCCAGTAATGCAGCCTGCATGCGCCGGCTGTGGCCGCGTTTGCCAAATGTGCACCCGCGGCGGACTCCACCAGCCGTCCCCAGAATTCGCGGTCGGCGCGGGCGTCTGACAGCGTGTGGCCGCTCATTGCCGTCAGCAGCGCGGTATTGAGCACCTGCAACTTCGGACTGGAACCCCGGCTGCGGGCCGCGTCCCCGGCGTATTTCTGCAGGCCGCAGACCATTCCGGCTCCAGCCAGCAGTTCCAGGTAGTGGGCCAGCGTCGTGGTGTTGCCGGCATCCTGCAACTGCCCCAGCATCTTGGTGTACGACAACACCTGTCCTGAATAGCGGCAGGCCAGCTCGAACAGCCGCCGCAGGAGCGCCGGTTTGTCGACACGCGTCAGCAGCAGCACATCGCGGGAGATCGAGGTTTCGATCAGGCTGTCCAGGACGTAGCGCGTCCAGCGCGCCGGTTCCCCAATGAGCGGGGCCGCGCCCGGGTAGCCTCCGTAGAAGACGAATTCCTCGATGGACCACCCGAAGGCCGCCCGCATTTCGGCATAACTCCAGTGCGGCAGGAAGATCACTTCGAAGCGGCCGGCCAGACTCTCGGTCAGCCCTTGCGTGATCAGCAGCGGCGCCGATCCCAGCAACACGACCCGGAGCTGACGTTTTGCGCGGGTATCCTCGTCCCACAACCGCTTGACGGTTTCCGACCAACCGGGAATCTTCTGGATCTCGTCGAGAACCAGTACCGCGCCTGCCGAGCCGAGGGAGAGGCGCGCCGCCTCCCATTGCTGGGCGATCCACTCCCCGCCGCGCAGCATGGGCTCGTCCGCGCCGGCATAGCGAACGGGGCCGTCCAAGCCCTCGACAACCTGCTGCACCAGCGTGGACTTGCCCACCTGACGCGGCCCCGCCAAAACCTGAATGAAGCGGCGTGGCTCGGCCAGGCGCGCCGCGAGTAAAGCCCCTTGGGGCCGCCGATAGGTCTCTTCCCTTTTGCTTTGCATGTTGAGTATTTTTACTCAAGGCGCTGAGCACGTCAAGACCAAATGCAACACAAGGGACGTCGGGAGGAGAAAGCGGCGATCCCGCTCCCGATAGCGATTGGGCATTCTCTTTTCCTGTTCCCATTTTCGTCTGGCCAAACTCAGTCCAGCACGGGGAACCCTGGCCAGCATCCTTGTATATTCTCATCGATATCTGCGTATTCCACGCGGATGGACGTCCCTCCTCCCCAAGGAGTCGCAGTGCCGAAACTCACCGCAACCCATATGAAGCCGTCAATGGCGGGTTGTTTTTGTGCTGCTTCCTCTGCCTCCTGTTTTGAGGCAAAACGCCACTGGATTCTATCTAAGACACGGATACCCCCGGCTTTCAGGATGGTGTCTTGCAACATTCTGTGATGTTCTCTTATGAAGCGTCTATCGCTTCGACTCAGCGTGACAAGCCACGGCTTCGCTTTGCACCACACCCTGTCGATGTCCACTGCAGTTAACCCGAGTTCGCCAGTTTCGCCACTTTCTTGCTCATAAGTTATTGCAAATCA
>CAZDLY010000073.1:0-10220 GCA_964506575.1 uncultured Akkermansia sp.
TGAGGGCGGACACCCTGAGCGCGCCATCCATTTTGGTGACCGGTGCGTCGGGGCTGCTGGGGCGCGCCATCCTCGCCGCGTTCCGCTCCGACGCCGCCGCCTGGCGGGTGTGCGGCGCCGGCTTCTCGCGGGTGCGGGAGGGTCTCGTCACACTCGATCTGTGCGACCCCGCGGCGGTGGCCGCCTGCCTGGAGTCGCTCCGGCCGCGCGTGGTGATCCACAGCGCCGCCGAGCGCCGGCCCGATGTGAGCGAGGGCAACCCCGAAGCGACGCGCCGCCTGAACGTGGAGGCCACCGCCCGCCTCGCCCGCTGGTGCGCGGCCCGGGGCGCCTGGCTGCTTTACCTCTCGACGGATTATGTGTTTGACGGCACCCGGCCGCCCTACGGCGTCGACGCCCCGACGGGGCCCCTCAACGCCTACGGACGGTCGAAGCTCGAGGGCGAATACGCCGTCCGCCGCGAGACGCCCGACGCCGCCGTGCTCCGCGTCCCCATCCTCTACGGTCCGTGTGAGACGCTCGCCGAATCGTCGGTCACCAGCATCGTCCCGGCGCTGCTCCGGGCGACGGCGGCCGCACCGGTCCGCCTCGACCATTGGGCCGTCCGCTACCCGACGCACACCGCCGACGTCGCCTCCGTCATCCGCCAGATGGCCCTCCACCGCCTGGCCGGACACCCGCTCGCCGGCGTCTTTCATGCGTCGGCGAACGAGCCTCATACGAAGTACACGCTGGGGCTGATGATGGCCCGCATCCTCGGGGTCTCTCCGGATGTCGTGCGCCCTGACGACACCCCGACGTCCGGCGCGCCGCGTCCCCAAGACGCCCACCTCGACACCTCCCGCCTCGACGCCCTCGGCATCACCGCCCGCACACCCCTCGAGCTGGCGCTGCGGGAGATCCTTCTGCAGACCTGGAGGTGAAACAGGCGACTTGCCTCTTGGGCGTCTAATCAGTACACTTCCCTGAAACGAAATCCCTGAATCGATGGCGGCGGAATATCACAAGGAGATTCTTATGGCTGACGCGGCATTCCATCTCGACAAGCATTTTTCAGACGCCTTCGCGCTGTTCAAAAAACACGCCGTTCTCCTGATCATTGCGGGGTTGGTGGCGGCGGTGCTCTCGGCCGTCACGTTTGGGGTTCTGGCCGCTCCGCTTCTGGTGGGGCTGTTGCTGATCATCAAACGCCTGCTGGAAAATGATCCGCAGGTGCCGCTGGTGGGCGACATCTTTAAAGGGTTTGAGCTTTTTGTCCCTGCGTTTCTGGTCGGGTTGGTGGCGTTTCTGGCCGGAGCGGTCGGTTATGTGCTGAACTTCATTCCCCTCGTCGGACAACTCGCCTCCCTAGCCATTGGCATGGCGGTCGGCCCGCTCGCCAGCTGGGCGCTTGCGTTGGTCGCTTACCGCCGCATGGGGGCGATCGAGGCGTATACGACGGTCATTCGGCGGATTCAAGCGGGCGATTTCTGGATGCCGCTGCTGTTCGCGCTGCTCGCGTCGGTTATTGCGAGCGCGGGGAGTCTCGTGTTCATGGTGGGGCTTCTGATCACTGTGCCGTTCGCCGTCTGTCTCATGGGGTGCGGATACCGCGAGGCGTTTGGTTCTGAGCCTTGAGGAGCCCATGAGAAAACCGATCGTACTGGCTGTTGCTGCGCATCCGGATGATGTGGAGCTGATGATGAGCGGCACGTTGGCGCTGCTGGGCGCCGCTGGCGCCGAGATCCACATCTGGACGCTGGCGAACGGGTGCTGCGGCACCAACCGCCTGAGCCGCGAGGCGATCAGCCGCATCCGCCTCCAGGAGTCCCGCGAGGCGGCGGCGCTCATCGGCGCCGTCCATCACGAGCCGCTGTTTGACGATCTGGCGATCTTCTACGATCAGCCGTCGCTGGCGCGGGTCAGCGCGGGGCTGCGCGCCATCCGGCCCGACATCGTGCTCACCCAGTCGCCCAACGAGTACATGGAAGACCACGGCAACACCTGCCGCCTCACGGTTTCTGCGGCCTTCACCCGCGGCATGACGAATCATCTGACCGTTCCGCCCGTGTCGCCCTATCAGGCGCCGGTCACGGTCTACCATGCGATCCCGTATGGCCTGACCGACCCCCTGCGCCGGCCGGTATTCCCCGATTGCTACGTGGACGTGACGTCCGTCATGGATACGAAGTGGACCATGCTCGCCTGCCATCGCAGTCAGAAGGAGTGGCTCGATGTCAGCCAGGGGATGGACTCTTACCTGAGCGAGATGAAGGAGACCTGCCGTCGGATCGGTCTCCGTTCGGGAAAATTCGCGTTTGCAGAGGGCTGGTTCCGGCACAGCCATCTGGGTTTCTGCGGGCCGGAGGATGATCCGCTCAACAACCTGCTAAAGGAGAATGGTTATGGCACGCCCAATCAGTAAACTGGCACCGGGATGGTGGGACTACACGACGCTCGACGCGGAGATTCTGCGCGATGCCGCCAAACTGAAGGTCCGGGATCTGGTGCAGCTCTCGCGGCCGGGATTCAGCGTGCGGATCTACGACACGCCGCAGGAGTTCTACGCCGCCGAGGCGCTGGAATACATCACGGCGTGGCAGCAGGCGACCGCCGACAATCCGGCCGGCATTTGCGGCCCGATCGGGCCGACCGAGCAGCTCCCGATCGTCGCGCAGATGGTCAATGCGCTCGGCCTGAACCTGAAGCACGCCCATTTCTGGGGGATGGACGAGTGGGTTCAGGACGGCGCGACCGTGCCGCCGACCCATCCGCTTTCGTTCGCGAAGTGCGACCAGGATCTCTGCTTCGGGCGGATTGACCAGGCGCTGCGCATGCCCGCGGCGAACCTGCACTTTCCGACCGGCGACCTCCGGGCGTATCGCGCCAGCTATGACCAGGCGCGCTGCGTCCTGATGCAGGGCGGGCAGGGCGAGACCAAGCACTGGGCGTTCAACGATCCGCCCCAGCGCGTCGGAAAATACAAGGCCGCGCCGCCGACTCCGGCGGAGTTTCGCGCCCTGAAGACCCGGCTGGTCGACCTCCATCCGGTGACGATCATCCAGAACGCCCGGACCTCGGGGGGCGGCAACGTCTCGCTGGTGCCGACACGGGCGGCGACGGTCGGTCCGGTCGAGACATGGAAGGCCGAGCGGGTCTCGATCTGGCACCCCGGCCACCACGACAATCCCTTCGGCATCCGCCTCTCGGCGCTGATGATCGGCAAGCGGATCCCCGACAGCAGCGTGCCGATGTCGCTGCTCGCCGACCATCCCGACGTCTGCTTCAGCTACCTCCGCTCCGGCATCGGCAGCGTGGATGTGGAGATGCATTGAGATGGCGTTTGACACGGGCCGCGTGAGTTTCCGGTTGTTTGCGCTGGCGCGGGCCTTCGGGCCGGGCGACGTGGCGGCGTTTGCGCGCCACGCCGCGCCGCCGATCGAGACGCTTTCGTCCGAGCCGATCTTCGGCTGGGTCGGCGGGCGCCATCTGCTCGACCGCAACCTGACGGAGGAGACGTGCGTCATGGGCGGGTATCTCCACGCCACCTATATGCGGGCCGAGCGGAAGATCCCCGAGTCGCTCCTGCGGGCGCATTGCCGGCTGGAGGAGGAGATCGAACTCCGCGCCCGCGAGACGAACGCGCTGCCGCGGGCGGTCCGCGCCGAAATCCGCCAGCGCGTCCAGGAGCAGCTCCTGCCGACCATGCCGCCGACGCTTTCGGGGCTGCCGGTGGTGGTGGACTTCCGGCAGGACCTGCTGCTGGCGGCCGCGATGTCCGACAGGCAGATCGACCTCCTGTCGCCCTATTTCCGCGAGACGACCGGGGTCATGCCCGTCCTGCTCACCGCCGACACCGCCGCCCTGAAGCGCAAGCGCGTGAACGCCAACGACCTCGCCCCGGTCAATTATTCGCCCGACCCGGCGGCCGAGCCCCCGGCCGAGCCCACGCTGGGGATGGATTTCCTGACCTGGCTCTGGTATTTCTGGGAGAGCGAGGGCGGCATCCTCCGCCGGTCCGGCGGACAGCAGATCGGGCTGATGCTCGAAGGGCCGCTCACCTTCTTTCGCGAAGGCGAAGGGGCGCACGAGGCGGTTTTGCGCAAGGGGACGCCGCTCAACAGCCGTGAGGCGGGCACGGCGCTCTATTGCGGCAAGAAGCTCAAGCGGGCCAAGCTCGTCCTCGCCGAAGGCGATCGGATGTGGTCCGCCACGGTTGACGCCGACTTCGGCATCCGCGGCCTCAAGCTGCCCAGGGGCGAGCAGATCGACCCCGTCGGCAAATTCCAGGAGCGGATGCTGCTGATTGAAACCTACTGGAGCGTCTTCTTCGAGCTGTACGACCGCTTCCTCGACATCCGCACCACGCCCGCGCGCTGGGCGGACACGCTGGCGGGGATCCAGACGTGGGTCGGGCGACGGGCCACGTGAGATTTCCGCCCCGGGTCGGCCAGAAGCAGGCTGGCGGCGGAAACAGATCGAGAAGCCAATTGTTTAACCCGCAAGCCGCAACGGCTCTCCTTGCCCTCGCCGAGGACGGTGCGGCAGAAGGATGACGTTAGATCGTCGAAGGATAGAGAATCATGGATACATGGAAGTTCTACGATATTACCCACCGTGAGCACGTTATATGCAATCCCACAAGTCAAGCGAAACTGACGAGCCTCGTGGACCTCCTGCGCCTCCCGGCCAACGCGCAGGTGGTGGACATTGCTTGTGGTAAGGGCGAGTTTCTGATTCGCCTGGCGGAAGCCTATGGCGCTCACGGAACGGGCATCGACATTTCTCCTTTCTTCATCGCCGATGCCAGGAGGCGGCTCACGGCGCGGGCGCCGAGCGCCCCTATCACCTTCAAGCAGATGAATGGTTCGGATTTCAAGCCTGAAGAGGAGCACAGCTTGGATCTGGCATCCTGTATCGGAGCCAGTTGGATATTCGGTGGGCACGGCAATACTCTTGACGCGCTCATCAACATGGTGAAACCCGGCGGCTGGGTGATCGTTGGAGAACCATACTGGCTGCAGGAGCCGCCCGAGGATTACCTGGCGGTTTCCGGGATTGCCAAACAGGACATCGAGAGCCATTTCGCGAATGCAGAAGCCGGCGAGCGGAGGGGAACGGAACTCGTTCACACCATCGTGAGCAGCAAAGACGACTGGGACACGTATGAGGGCCTCCAATGGTTCGCGACTGCCGAGTACGCTCGTACGCATCCGGGTGATCGGGACTTGACGGAGGTGGTCGAGCGCGTAAGAAAGGCGAAGGCGGCATACCTGCGTTGGGGCCGCGACACGCTGGGTTGGGCGATCTACATGTTCAAAGTGGAATCTGCGGCCTGACACGCCGTCCCAAAATATGGACAGAATCAGGAAACGTGGGGGACAGTGAATGTGTGTCGCCGTGAATGGGTGTCGCCTCAACCGGCGCTGCGTCCCGGCGCGACCGGCAGCATCGGGATGTCGGCATCGAACGGCTCGCGTTCGAATGCGGCGTTGATGATGTGCTGCAGCAGTTCGGGATAGGAGATGCCGGCCGCCGCCGCCGAGCGCGCCAGGGCGACATCCGAATCCAGACAGGGGTTGCAGTTCACCTCCAGCACATAGGGGGCGCCGTTCTCGTCGAGCCGGATATCGACGCGTCCGTAGCCCCAGCCGCCGACGGCGCGGAAGGCCGAGGTGGTCAGCCGGGTCAGATCTTTCGCCAGTTCCGGCGAAACCGGGGCGGGGCAGACCACTGAGGTCTTTTTGAATTCGACGGAGTGGGTCAGCCATTTCGCCGCATACGACATGATCGGCGGAATGTCGTCGGGCAGCTCGGTGTAATTGACCTCCGCGAACGGAAGGACCCGCAGCTTGTGTCCGCCGATGACGCCGATGTTGAATTCGCGTCCGCTCAGGAAGCGCTGCACCAGCGCAGCCTGGTTGAACTCGGTGAGGATGGTGCGCACCTTCGCCCGCAGCGCCGTGGCCGACCACACGACCGAATCGCGCGCCAGGCCGATCCCCGCATGCTCTTGCGAGGGGTGGACAATGACCGGGAAGCGCCAGTGAAAGCGGCCGACATCCGACGCCCGCTCCAGCAGGCGGCTCTCCGGGGGGACCGGCACGCCCAGCCCCTGGAGCAGGCTCACCGCCATGTGCTTGTAGCGGCAGAGCCCCAGCGCGAGGGCCTGCGAGCCGGTGATCGGATACCCCATCATCCGCACGAGCGCCGCCACGCGCATCTCGTACAGGGCGCCGTGAACCACGTCGTCGTATTGATTGAAGACGACGTCGGGATTGAGCCGCCGCAACCGGCGCTGAAAACCGGGGAGGTCGTTGGCGAGCGACAGGATCGTGACCCGGTGCCCGAGCGACGTGCGCAACGTGCGCGCCAGACGCCGTATGAACCTCCGCAATTCGGCGGTGCTGCCCTCGTCTTCCGGTTTCTCGGGAGTCGCGGAGCCGCACGCATTATAGATCAGCACGACATGGAGGGACTTCTTGCGCAGTCTCATAATGGGTACATCATGCATGGAACGCGCACGTTGCGCAAGATTAAAAATTTTCCAGTTGCGCCCCGCCGTTCCGTATGATAACCTTTCCACCGTTTTCAGTGCGAGCGTAACTCAGTTGGTAGAGTGCCACCTTGCCAAGGTGGTTGTCGAGGGTTCGACTCCCTTCGCTCGCTCCATTCATCGTTGACTCATTGTGGGGGTGTAGCTCAGTTGGTAGAGCAACTGACTCTTAATCAGTGGGTCCAGGGTTCGAGTCCCTGCACCCCTACCAGAGCGACGCGTTCCCGCTGAAACCGAAAGGTCTCGCGGGTTTTTTATTTTTCAGGCCTGGCGCCACGCCAACGGAGGAACAAAGCAGATGAGTGACTGGGATGTGATTGTCATTGGCGCAGGCCCCGGCGGATACCCGGCGGCGATCCGGGCCGCGCAGCTCGGCAAGCGGGTCGCCATCATCGAGAAGGAGCGTTTCGGCGGCACCTGCCTGAACTGGGGCTGCATCCCCACCAAGGCGCTGATCGCCTCGTCCGAGCGATACCTCCACGCCCGGGAGGGCGCGGCGCTGGGTGTGACCGTCCAGGGCGTCGCGTTCGACTATGCCCGGATGATCGCCCGCAAGAACGAGATCGTCGGGCGGCTGAACGCCGGGGTCGAAGGGCTGCTCAAGGCGGCCGGCGTCTCGATCATCCGCGGGACGGCGCGCTTCGAGGACGCCCGTCGCGTCTCGGTGGTCGCCGCCGACGGCTCCGTCACCTGGCTGTCGGCCCCCGCGATCATTGTGGCGGCCGGAAGTGTCTCGGCCATGCCCGGATTCCTGCCGCGGCACCCGCGGGTCGTGGAGAGCCGCGCCTTTCTCGACCGGACCGAACTGCCCCGTTCGCTCCTCGTCCTGGGCGGCGGCGTGATCGGTTGCGAATTCGCCTGCATGGCCGCCGCGCTGGGCGTGCCGGTCACGATCGTCGAAATGCTCCCGGACATCCTGATGGTGCTCGACGCCGACGTCCGCCGCGTACTGCGCCGCCGCATGGAGAAGCTGGGCATCACGATCCTCGCCGACGCCCCGCTCACCGACATCTCCGCCACCGACCACGGCGTCAGCGGCGCGTACCAGGGCAAGACCGTCTCGGGGGATCTGCTCCTGGTGGCCGTCGGGCGCAAGCCCGATCTCGCCGCCCTGGAACTGTCGCGCGCCGGCGTGCCGCTCGACGCGGGCGGCCAGATCCCGGTTGACGTCCACTGCCGCACCGCCGTCGCCTCGGTCTTCGCCGTCGGCGACATCACTGCGGGCAGCATTCAGCTCGCCCACGCCGCCACCGCGCAGGGGATTGTCGCCGCGGAAAACGCCGCCGGCCTGCGCACCGCGGCCGAGACGGTCTGCCCATCCTGCATCTTCACGCTGCCGGAGGTCGGCCTGGCCGGGCTCTCCGAAGCGCAGGCCAGGAGCCAGGGACGCGCGATCCGCACGGGCCTCTTCCCCTTCGCCGCGCTCGGCAAGGCGATGGCCGCGGGCGAAACCGAGGGCTTCGTCAAGTGGATCGCCGACCCCGTCACGGGTCAGTTGCTGGGCGCCCAGGCCGTCGGCGCCCACGCCACCGAGCTGATCGCCGAGGCGGCAACCGCCATCCGCAACCAGCTCACCGTCGAAGAGCTCGGCCGCACCATCCATTGCCACCCGACTTTTTCGGAGGCCTGGATGGAGGCCGCGCACGCCGTGCATGGCGCCTGCATCCACCTGCCCAAGCGACCGTCATGACCGACCGCGCCACACAAGAACTCGCCGTTCTCTACCGCATCTCGCAGGCCATGCTCCACCGGCAGGCGGTCTCGACCCTGCTGCAGGAGGTGCTGGACATTCTCGAGCACGAGATCGGCCTGACGCACGGCGCGCTGGCGTTGCGCCGGCCCGACAGCGACATCCTCGTGATCGAGGCCTCGCGCGGCCTCACCCCGGAGGAGATGCAGCGGGGGCAGTACCGGATCGGGGAGGGGATCACCGGCATGGTGGCTCAGAGCGGTCAGCCGGAGATCGTTCTGGACATCAGCCAAGATCCGCGTTTTCTGAACCGCACCCGCGCCCGCACCGGCAAGAAGACCGCCTTCATCTGCACGCCGATCATCCATAACGGCGTGGTGGTCGGCACGATCAGCACCGACCGGCCGCCGAGCACCGAGGAGGAGCTGCGCCGCGATCTGGATTTTCTCGTGTTGGTGGGCAATCTGCTGGCCGCCGCCGTGGCGGCGATGAGCGAAAACATGGCCGAGCGCGACAGCCTGCTCGCCGAAAATGAGCGGCTGCGTCGGCAGCTTGGCAATCGTTACCAGCCCAGCAATCTGGTCGGCAACTCCCGCCTGATGCGCCAGGTGTACGACCAGATCGTGCAGGTCGCCGACAGCGCCGCGACGGTCCTGATCCGCGGCGAATCGGGCACCGGCAAGGAACTCGTCGCCCGCGCGCTGCACTACGGCAGCGCCCGCCGCAACGGCCCGTTCATCGGCGTCAATTGCGCCGCCCTTCCCGAAACGCTCATCGAGAGCGAGCTGTTCGGACACGAGAAGGGCGCCTTCACCGGCGCGCAGCAGCAGCGCAAGGGGCGCTTCGAGCTGGCCAATGGCGGCACGCTGTTCCTGGATGAGATCGGCGACATCAGCCCGGCCGTGCAGATCCGCCTGTTGCGCGTGCTTCAGGAACGCGTCGTCGATCGCGTCGGCGGCGATGTCCCGATCACGGTGAACGTCCGCATCATCGCCGCCACCAACCGCAATCTGGAGGCCGCGATCAAGGAGGGGCGGTTCCGCGAGGATCTCTACTACCGGCTCAACGTCTTCCCCATCTATCTGCCGCCGCTGCGCGAACGGAAGTCCGACATCCTCCTGCTCGCCGAGTATTTCCTGAAGAAGCACAGCGAGGTTTACGGCAAAAGCATCAAGCGCATCTCCACCACCGCCATCAACATGATGATGGCCTATCACTGGCCGGGGAACGTCCGCGAGCTTGAGAATTGCATCGAGCGCGCGGTGCTGACCGCGACCGACGAAGTGATCCACGGCTACACCCTGCCGCCGACGCTGCAGACCAGCGAGGCGACGCACACGGCGTCGCTCCCGGACGACGGCGCCAACTTCCGGACGCTGATGGAGAGCTACGAGCGCGAGATCCTCGTCGACGCCCTGAAGAAGCACCGCGGCAACGCCGCCGCCGCCGCCCGATTCCTCCAGGCCACCCAGCGGATCATCAATTACCGAATCCGCCAGCTCGGCATCGACCCCAAGGCGTATCGCTGACGCTCGGCCGACTCCACGTTGCGTCCGTCCTTCAACAACGAACGCGGGCCTGCATTCGGCAAGTCAACGTGAGTCTGGCCGACGGACGGCTCTGCTCAGGGCAGGCCGTGAAAACTACCGCAGCCACGGTCGCCGCAACAACAACAGCAATGCTGGAAAAAGGAGCAAGGAAGACCATGTACATAGCAAAAGTCAAGATGATGGCGGCGGTGATAGCCGGCGTGGCGGTGATCGGCGGCGGCGGCGTGATCGCGGCGACGGACCTGGCGGCGGGCGGGGACGGCGGGCGGCCGGCGGCGACGGGAGATTACCTAGTGATCGACCTGTCCGGCGGGCCGGTGGCATCCAACTATCCGGTGGGTTATCTCAGCGCCGTACCGTCCGGTGGATGGACCGATGAACACAAGACCACCAAGCTGGTGATGCGCAAGATCCCGGCTGGGACGTTCACCATGGGGTCGCCCAC
>CAZDLY010000074.1:0-10101 GCA_964506575.1 uncultured Akkermansia sp.
CCTGCTCGCTGCACTCGTGCGGATACTCCATGAGATACGGCAGCGCCATCACCGCATACCACGCCGGCTGGCTGACCATCTGCACGGTCAGGTTCTCGCTCTTCAGCGTCTTCGATTTGCCGGACTCCAACAGCTTGGTGAACTCGAACGTCTTGGTCTGCTTGCCTCGGATGGGCAGCGGCAGCGACTCGATCACCAGAATCCGCCGCGACAGCACCGGCAGGTTGCCCTCCTCGCCGTCGCTCAGCCGGTCGGTCGCGCCGACCGCCTTGTAGGTGAGGAAGTCCATGCCATCGGGGATCGTGATGCGCCAGGAAAAACTCTTCGATTCCTTTGACGAAATGTCGAAGCTCAGGTCCTGAGTCCTGAGTCCCAAGTCCTTGCTCACATCCTTCAGCGTCCGCGCATCGGCAAACGTCAACCGCACCGTACCGGTCTGGCGGGCGGCGGACTGGTTGCTGACCTTGACGGTGAACTCGATGATGTCGCCCTCGCGCACGAACCGCGGCGGGTTCGGCTCGACCATCAGGTCCTTGGCGGTCACCATCTTGTCCTGCAAGTACCCGCTGCGCAGCTCGCGGTCATGAGCAAAGCCCATGAACTTCCACTCCGTCAGCGCCTCCGGCAGGGTGAACGCCATCCGCACCACGCCCTCGGCGTCGCTCACCAGTTGCGGGAAGAAGAAGGCGGTTTCGTTCAGATTCTTGCGCGCCGCGACTTTGTCCAGCGCGGCAGCGGGGGGCGGCGGCGGCTCGCCGCCGGCGGTCCCATCGGTGCTCTGCGCAAGCATCGGGGTATTCATCTCCGCTTTTGCCGGCATCGCCGACGCCATGGGGGCGGCGTCCGCCATCTCCATCGCCGCGCCGCTGGCTCGGGCCATTTTTGCATAAGCCCTGCCATTACCACGCCTATTACCCCATCCGCCCCACCAGATCTGCGCCGAGAGGTCGTCGGGATAGTGGCGGTAGCGCAGTGTCGCCCCACGGCTGTCGCTGCGCCAGTTGCCGAGGATGTGCTGGAAGGCCACTGCGGTGTTCTCGAACTGCGGGCTGACGCGGCTGGTCTCGCGGCGGAAGACGTTGAACCCCTGCATCCAACTGTGCGGCAGGTACTGGTCCAGCGAGGCGTCGTAGAGGGTGGCGACCATCTCGGCGACGGCGGGCCGGGCATCGGGGCCGCTCACCACGGCGGTCCAGGTCTCCTTCTTGCCGGGTTCGAGCTTGGAGGTGAAGTGCTCCCATTTGACGGTGAGCTTCTTGTTGGACCACGGCACATCCACGACGCGGTTCTCCAGATAGGCGCGGTTCTCGCGGACATAGGTGATGAGCACCGTGAACCCGCCGCGCATCGCTTCGGTGACCGCCTGTTCGATGATCTCCTGCGTCCGCCCCGCGCCCGTCCAGAACGCGCGCAGCGTCTGGCCGCGATGGCGTAGCTCGACGTAGGCCCGGCCCGTGGGATAGCCGGTGCCCCAGAGCGCGGTGAAGGTTGTGCCCGGTTCGACCGACCACGCGGGCGCGGCGAACTGGTGCGCCACCCGCACCGGGTACGTGGGGCTCTTCACATCCATCACCTGCATCGTCTGGCGCGCGGTCACGGTCTTGCCGAACCGGTCCTTCGTCTTCAGCATCGCGCGGTAGATGCCGGCCTTGAGCGGCGTCGCGAGCTTCAGCTCGCCGGTCGCGCCTGTCTTGAAGGGCTGCTCGGCGACCACTTCGGCCAGCTCCCAGGAGTCGGGATTCGCGGGGTCGGCCTGGGGTTCGGTGTTGGCGGCGCCTCGGGAGGCATAGAACCAATAGGACCTGTTTTCGGAAAGCTCGACGCGCTCGGGTTGCTTCAGCGCATAAATCGCGAACGTCCCCTCGGCGGCTTGCGGTTCGCCGTCGAGCGAGGTCGTGGCCAGCGTCCATTCAACCGGCTTGTCCTGCGTCTGCCACGCATCGGCGCGGATCGTGGCGGCGAGCGCGGTGTAGCCAGCCAGGAGGCTCTGGCTGTCCGACCGCGTCTCGCCGGTCGTATCGGTCACATCGGCAGTGACCGTGAAGTTGAACGTCGGCTCGGTCTTCTCCGACACCGACAGATCCGGGAGGGCGGTGAAGGTGACGGTGAACGCGCCGTCGCTGCCGGTCAGGGCGGTGCCGTGGGCGATGTTCTGACTGGCGCCGCGTCCCGGCGGCAGGCAGTACCAGCCCCACCAGCACCACGGCGGGAAGCGCACTTCGCGCACCACGCGCCACTGGACCTTGGCGCCGCCGATGGCCGCGCCGGTGTAGGCGGTGGCCTTGCCGGGGACGACGATGTCCGCGCCGAGCTTGCCGGCGTCCTTGGGTCGCGCCAGCTCGACCTGGAACTTCGGCCGCTTGTATTCCTCGACGTTGAAGGTGGTCGAACCGGGCGGTCCGCTTTCAACATGCAGCGTCATCTGTCCGGCGACCACGCCGCCCGGCGCGGTAAAGCTGCCGGAGAAGGCGCCGTAGTCATTCGCCTGGTGCTGCTGCCGGGCGACCTCCTTGTGGTTGGGATCGCGGAAGATCACGGTCAGCGTCTGTCCGGCGAGCGTGCGGTAGGTGTTGCCCGCAGGGTCCACCGAATGGCAAATGCCCTTGTACTGGATGGTCTGACCGGGGCGATAGAGCGCGCGGTCGGTGAAGAAGACGGTGCCTGCGGAGGACGACTCCGTGTCCGGCCGGCTGATGGAGAACATGGAATCGCTGGCGACGGCCTGATCGTCCTTCTCCGCCAGCAGCAGCAACCCCTGGTCACTGCGGGTGGTGAAGCGGAACATGCCGTTGGTGTCGGTCTTCGTATCGGGGCCGGTGATCAGCTTGCCGTGGTCGTTGCGCGTCCACGTCCGCACGGTTGCGCCTTCGACCGGCGCGCCGGACAGGGCCTTGAGCACGAAGCCGTCCAACACCCCTTCGGAATGGGTCGGCCGCATGACCAGCGCCAGATCGCTGACCCAGATGGCGGCCAGCGTAATCTGGTTGTTGTCGACGCCGAACGCCGCGTCGTGGCTGGCGAGGATGAAATAGAACCCCGGTTTGAGGTCCTTGGGAACGGCGATTTTCTCGGTGCGTTCGCGGAAATCGGGCGTGGCCGGAAGGGCGGCATCCCACGCGACGGCCGGTTTCCGGGCGATGATCCCGGCGATGAACGCATCCCGCTCCTTCCACTCCAGATTATTGAGCGTGTCGCTGTACCCCCAGCGCTGCTTGGAGGCATACGCGGCGAAGTCCATCGGCACGGCGCGGAAATAGGCGTTCGTCAGGTTCTTGTAATTGAGCGAGAGGGTCGGCCACGGCGCGTTCCAGACCCGCTCGGCGGTGATGCCGGCCTGTTTGGCCTCGATCTGCCGCTGCAGGTTGTAGCATTCGGCGCCGCCCGTGCTGGTGGGATGGGCGTTGGCGCCGCGCGCGGCCAGCGTGTGTGCTGCGGCGGGATCGCCCTCTTCAAGGACGACGGCCGCCCAGGCGGCGAGTGCCCGCGCCGAGATCTCGTGGTCGGCCCACTGGTCCACGAACCGCTTGAGGGCGGCCTTGTATTTCTCGTTCACGTCGGGGCCGACCGCCTGGTTCTTTCCGAAGGCGAGCCGCCAGAGGTCGGCGTCGATGAAGGCGGTTTTGTCCGTGTCGTTCTGATGGAAGGCGAGCAACTTCTGGTAGAGCCGAATCGCTTTGAACTTGGGCGAAGCCGTATCCGGCATGGCAAGCCACCCGCCCATGAACGCAGGCACATCCATGAAGATCGAGCTATCCGCGGCGATTTCGAATTCATCCTCGGCCTTGGCGGCGCCCTGCTCGCCGGCCTGATAGAACGCCAGCGCCTCGTGCGCGAGAAAATCAAAGACGGTCGGGCGATAGGTATCGGGGACGGTCCCTTTTTCGAGCAGGTCGTTGTAGGCTCCGATCGGGGTGGTCTTGAGCACCTTCTCATTGGCCAGCGCGGCGGTAAAATGCTTGTCGATCTCGGCGAGGATGCGCGGCAGGTCCCAGGTGGTGAAATCGGTGCCGGGCGCCTCGGCGGTCTGGGTGCGCTGCTGGAAGCGCCAGCGGTTCTGCTGGAAATAGTGCCAGTACCAGTTGGCCAGGATCGCCTCCATGACCGGCTTCATCTCGGCCGGGGCCGCGGCGATTTCGGCCTCAAGCCGGACCACCTTCTCCTCCGCCTTGTTCCCCTCGATCTGCCCCTCCAGGGCGATCTTGGTGCAGACGGCCTTGATCGCCTCGGCATACTTCTTGTTCTTCAGGGCGTCGGCGATGAGGGGCTGAATCTCCTCGATGGCGGTTTTGGGGAGACCCTTGTCGCGGGCCTCGTAGACCTTCTTCCAGGTTCCGGCGGGAGCTGCGGTGGCGATGACCGCCGCAGCGGCGAAGGCGAAAACGGTCGTGAGTTTATTGATGAACATAGAAACACTCCTTTGATGCGTGTGGGATGAGACTCCGGTCGAGGCGGAAATGTTCCCGATTATCATCAGCTTGTCCCGCACGACACGAATGCTCATCTCCAGCGAACGGCGCTAACGTATCACGTTTAGTTGAAAATGAACAGATTACCAAAAAGACCTGTATTGACGAAGAGCACCCATTATAGTACTGTTCACATACCACTGAGGAGGTCTTTTATGAGTACTGTTGCAGCGGTTGAATTGAAGCGGCGCGGGGTATCGGCGCTGGCGCCGGCACTGGCCGATGCTGATGAGGCCATCATCACCGTGCGGGGCAAAAGCCGGTATGTCGTGATGAAGACGGAGACATACGCCAGACTGCGGGAGGCCGAACTGGATCAGGCCGTCCGGGAGGCGCGGGCCGACTATGCCGCCGGACGGATTGCGAACGACTCGATCGAAGCGCACCTGAAGCGGATCGACCATGACGTATAAACTGGTCTTCACTGAGAGTTACACACGGCGCGTCATCCGGTTTATTCGCAAACACCCGGAGGTGCGGCGGCAGTACGAGAAGACGTTGCAACTTCTCGAACTCAATCCTTTCCACCCTTCGCTGCGTCTGCACAAATTGAAGGGACGCCTCAGCGACCTCCACTCGGCATCCATCAACCTCTCTTACAGGATCACAATCGAGTTTCTGATCGAGGGCGCTACCATCATCCCCGTCGCCGTGGGACCGCATGACGATGTGTATTGAAGCGAACGGAAGCCCCGTCCCGAATAGCGCTAAGTTAAGGGGCTATTGCCATCTTAATCGTAATCTTAATCCTAATCTTAATCTCTTGGTGGAGCACGGATTACGATTACGATTACGATTAAGATTATGATCGGAAGCATCGCTTAACTTAGCGCCATTCAGACCCGTCCCTAATCCGATCCTTGTTCCATCGCCCGCTGTTTCAACTCACGCTCCTGTCGCTGTCTCAATTCACGCTCCTGTTGCTCCTGCTTGCGGTCGACCTGCGTCTTGGCTTCCGCTTCCTGCCTGGCCTGGCGCTGCGCCTCGGTCTCGGGCTCGACGATGATCGTGACCGGACTGGAGACCAGCCGGCCCGCGACCGCGCGCATGGTGTAGGTGCCGGGGGTGGTGAACAGCTTGCCGGGAAAGAGCAGGACTTGTCCGGTGGCAGAACCCTTCTGCAATGCGACGGGGATCATCATCCTGCCGCGGGGTTCCAACACAATATTGAACGCGGTTGTCGGCGCGGACAGGCCGGGGCCTTCGACCAGATAGAACAGCGTCTTGCAGCCGTCGAACCCCGCCCCGCCGCCCGGGGTCTGGAACTCGGGGGTCTCGCCCTTTTCGTTCTGCACCTCCACCCAGAGCCGCAGCCGCAGGCTGTCTGTGCCCGCCTGGATGCGGCATACGTTGCTCTGCGGCTTATCTTGGGGAACGGTTGGATCGAAGGCCCACAGCCGGAAGGTCACGTCGCGGGTGGCAGGGCCGATCGTGCGTTCGCACGCCCAACACTCGCCACGCTGCGCGGCGCATGTCGGGCAGAACTTGGCCTTGGCTGGAAGAGCGGTCGGCTTGTTGCACGCCTGGCACACGTTCTGGGTCTTTGGAACGGCTTCTCCTTTGTCGGCGGCTTCGTGCTCGGCCTGCATAGCCTCTTTTTCAGACATTCTTTCCCAGTTGCCACGCTGCGGCTGGCACCACGGACAGCACCCCGACTGCCAGCCGGGCGCCAGGGCGGCCTGCAGCGCATCCTGGCGGCTCTGCGTCCAGGGGAGCCATTGCGCGCCTTCGAGCCAAACAGGCACCAGCGCACGACCATTTGCGGAACGCACGCGGAAACTCACCGTGCGCTCATCCACGACCACCAGGATCCGGTCGCCGATCTTCAACTCCGCCGTGGCCCTCGTATCAGCGACTCCGGGTTTGAGGTAGGGCAACGCCAACGCCTTCACCCCGGTCATGGCATTCCGTACCGCGTCCGGCGCATAGAGCAGTTCCTTCCATTCAATCCCAAGCTGCGAGAGCTTCGCCGTGTCGCCGGCCTGCTCGGCCTGGGGCAGCGCCTTGACCTCGGCCACGGCGGCAAACCCCGCGTACTTGGCCGCATCGAGGAACCGGGCCGTCGCGTCGTCGGCCTTGACCTCGATCTCGACCGGGGCGGTGGTGACCGTGCCGTGCCAGTAGGGGCAGATTGTTCGCTGTGCGTGCATGGGATGCGCGTAGGTGGCGGTCACGGTGTACTTGCCGGGCGGCAGGCGTTTGACGGAGGGCGCGCGCCGTTCCGAGTCGGCGAAGGAGATATCGTCGTCGCCCAGATCGAAAACGACCGCGTTCTGCTGTCCGGCGGCAAGCGGGATCATCGACTGCTGAAATGACTCGCCCGTCCGTCTAGCCTTTGGCATGTTGAGTTGCGCTTCCCACACTATTCCGCCCCCGACCGCAGTGAATGTGAAGCGCCAGTGTTCGCCGTAGCGCGCGTCGTACAGGCTGCACGCCTCCTTGCCGGCGTTCTTCAGATGCACCTCCAGCCGCATCGGCTCGCCAGCGACAAAGGCCGCGCCCCAGGGTTTCGGCGTTGCGCAGACCGCGCATCGGCGCTCTTCGGCAGCAGTTTCAGCCGGCATAGAATGTTTGCGGGGCTTCCCCGCGCAGTTCGGGCACTCGAACGGATTGGATGGCGAGACGTAATACAGGCTCCGGTTGCCCCACGCCTCCTTCATCCCACCCAGCGGCACGAGGCCGGCCTGCACCTCGCTCACGGCCTCGCCCCAGGCGATCGTGGCGGGCGTTGGCTTCGTCGTGTCAGGTGCGGCCATCTCCGCCGCCCATGCCTCGCCCGCGAGAATTCCGCAGACCGCCAAGATCACTGCCGCCGTCCCCGACTTTTTTGCGATTCTGTCCATAGTCCTTCCTTTCGGTTCTTCACCCTGTAGCGGCGGTCTCTGACCGACGTCTTCCGTCCCCATCGGGACCTCTCGGAAGTCCGTCGGTCAGAGACCGCCGCTACAGAAGACGCCGTTCCGTCCTTATCCCTCTCCGTGGGTCCAAAAGTCCAGGCATTCATTCTTATCAGGATCATACCGGATTCCCCAGTATGAAACCCCACCGTCCTTGCCGTACTGGTACTCCTTGGTCTTCCAGTTAGGATCGTCTTCGCGTTTCGGGAAGCATTGGCATCGTATCAGCCTCTGGCCGTTGATGTCTTCGCCGATAAACTGGACGCGGTAGAACTTGCCGCCTTTCTCCACAATCTTCTTCTCGGCGTCCCGCACGGCAAACGCTCTTTGATCCGATTTCGAGGGTTGCTCCCCTTTCAGGTGTCTTTGAATTGCATCCATCGCCTTCTTCGCCTGTTCGGGGGATGGAGTCCACGCGCCGGTCTCCAGGATCGCCTGCTGGTCATGCGGGATGATGAAGAAAGCCGTGGCCGGTTTATCGACCTGCGCCTTGGCTTCGGGTTCGCCAGCTATCGTGAACGCGACAGGGCCGAGGGTGGCCTTGCCGGCGACGGTCTCCTCGGAGACCAGCCGGTAGTCGAATTCGACCGTCATGGCGTACCTGCCGGCAGGCAGACGAGCGCTCTCCAGTGACTCATTCCTCTTTCCGGTGTCGGAGGGCGCGCCTTTCAGTAGCCGGAAGCAGAGCAAATTGCCCAGTTTGATCGGTTGGACGGCCGTCTCGCCGGGCGCCAGTCGCGCGCTGAACGGAGCCGGCTCGGCTTCGAACAGCATGGCGGGGAACACTTCATACTCGGCGTCGCGATCCGCCGCCTTGATGTGGTATTTCCAGTAGTAGTGCGCGCGGCCTGTGGTGAACGTATAGGTCTGCCGCGACACGTTCTTGACGGTCACCTTGAACTCCAGCGGATCCTTGGCCACGAACACCGTCTTGTCCGCGGCAAGGGTGAAGGACACCACGCCGTCCGGCGCGGGACTGTCCGAACCGGCAGCCCGCTCCGCCGCCCAGACCGGCGCCAGCGCCGCCGCCAGTACCATTCCGACGATCATCAGTAGCTTCTTCATGACTCGGTTTTTCCTTTCTTTCCCGTCACCGCGATCCCCTATTCCTGCTTGGTTTTCGGGTTCTGCATGAATGCCTGTGCCAGGTCGCAGGCGCGACGTATGGCGGCTTCCGCTTCGGTGCGTTCGGTCTCTTTCGCTGAATCGCGCAAGCCATTCACAACCGGGTTGATTACCAGGACGCCGGCTTTCTGTATGGCTTTCACCTGGTCTTCCGAGCCGCGCCAGCCCGGCAGTTTCTCGGCGTTGGTCGTGCCGATCCGCAGGAGAATCCGGCGTATGGCTTCATACGCCTGTGCGCGTGCATCGGCGTTTCCGTTTTTGTTGATGTTTTCAATACGGCTGGCGGTTGCCACAAGCGCCGGCAACGCGGTCCTGGCATCGTCCGGTGTCGTAACCACCTCGGCCAGCCAATCCGACACTTTCGCTCGACAGGACCAATACGGCGAAGACAGCGCATGGGACGCCGTGCGAACGGCTGTGGTTCCAGTCAATCTCAGGCTCGCGGCGTATTCGACTACCTCCATATCCAAGTCATCGAACCACCCGGTGTACAAAGCGAGCACCGAGTCATCCTTCTTGCCCGCCGCCACCATTTTCACGAGGGATGTGAATTGTTTTGGCATGAACACGAAGGTCGGCCGGTATTCGGCGGTATTCGTGGCTGCGGGGGGCTTGTCTCCGCCTTTCATCAGCAGCCAGACACCGGCTTGGCCCTTGGAAACACCCATATTGTCTCTGGTTCGCGCGCCGGGGAGGACCTCCACGGTTTTCAACGTCGAATCCCCCCGGATCACTTCAAGAACGGAGATGGTGCCGACGCTCTTGTCCGTTCCTTCGTCACGTACCTCGGTAATGGTCCCTGATACAATCACCTCGGCCTTGCCGACCTGGCGCCACAACGGGACATAACGTACAGACGCCCACGCAGTTCCAGTCATCATTCCCAGCAGAGTGAAGACAGCCAGACGGTGCCCCAAAAAACGGCTCCTGCACTTGCGTGATCCCTGAATCGTGTCGCATTTCATGTTACTCTCCATGCTCGATGTCCTCGAGTATTATCACTTCTTCGGAAGCTGCTCGTCCGCCAGCGCCGTCCATGCCGCCGCGGATTCCGGCGATAACTTGCCGGTCGCCCTGTGGCTTCCTTGCCAACCCCTGCCGTCCAGGATGACATTCGGTGTGCAGACGCTGAACATTCGGGACTGGAGGTCCAGAAGGAACTCCGCCTTCTTCTCCAGTCGATACACGCGCACGCATACGGTCGGCTTCGGAACCGTTTCGTCGCCAGTCCTGTGTGACCCGGCATAGAGCCCATCGGACTTAAGCAACCCGGCGATCTTGCCGACCACGGCCTCGTCAGTCAGCGTCTGCTGGCCGAGCGGCATGTACCCCTGGATACGCGGGTCGGGTCTGCGGCTGTCAGGGACCGTCTCCACGAAGTAGTCTTCCGGATCCAGGCGGTACAGGTCTACTTTCGTCGGCCGGGCCAGGATCAATGCAGTGTTCGTTCCCAGAAAGGCCAGTCCGGCGGCGGGCCACTTGGCCAGCATGTCGGCCTGGGCGGCCGGATCGATGATGTCAGCTTGAGCTCCTCCACGTCCGCTGGGCCTTCCCTGCTTGTCGAATTCTACGTACTGCAGCGTGGGCATGCCTTCCTTGCGGGCCTTGAACCG
>CAZDLY010000075.1:0-9969 GCA_964506575.1 uncultured Akkermansia sp.
TCGGCGAGGCCATCATGCGCATCCACAACGACCAATCCGTCAGCTCGCTGTTCCGTCTGTAGGCCGGGGCGGGGGCGCGATCAGAGAGAGACACCGCATAAAGGAAAGACTATGGCGAAAGAAATCAGAATGAAGGCGGCTGCGAGGCCGGAACTGGGCACCACGGCGGCGCGCCGGTTGCGCCGCACCGGGGTTTTGCCGGCGGCGGTTAAACGGCTCTCGGGCGTTTCCGAGTCGGTCGGGCTGGACGCGCATGCGTTTGAAAACACGATGCGCCACCACTCCGGCGACACGCTGCTGGTGACGCTGGATCTGGGCGGCGCGGACGTGACGACGCTGTTGCGCGAGGTGCAGCACGACGTGATCAGCGGGCTGGCGATCCACGCCGATTTCGGCGAGATCTCGCTGACGAAGAAGCTTCGCGCGTCGATCCTGATCAAGCTGGTCGGCGAGGCCGACGGGGTGAAGACGGGCGGCGGCATTCTGGAGCAGACGCTGCGTCACGTGGATGTCGAGTGCCTGCCCGCCGATCTCGTCGAAGCCGTCGAGGTTGACGTTTCGGCGCTGAAGCTGGGCCAGTCGCTGACGGTCGGCGCGATCGCGCTCGGTCCGGGCTACACCGTGCTGACGAACGCCGGCATTTCGGTAGCCACGGTGGTCGCTCCTGCGGCCGAGGAGGTGGTGGAGGTGGTCGAGGGTGCTGTCGCGGCCGGCGCCGAGCCGGAGGTCATCACCAAGGGCAAGAAGGAGGAGGCCGAGGAGGCGGCCGGGGCCGACAAGAAGGCGGCCGGAGCCGACAAGAAGGCTTCGGAGAAGAAGGGATGATGGGTGTCGCGCCCCAGTCCAGGCGATGCGTGAAAGTGATTGCCGGTTTGGGCAACCCCGGACGGGAATACGAGCAGACGCCGCATAATGTCGGTTTCGACGTGGTGGAGGCGCTGCGCGGGCGGTTCGCGGCGGAGTGGCGCACGAGCCGGCGGTTTCAGGCGCGGATCGCGAAGACGGCGCATGCGGGGGAGACGGTTCTGCTGGTGCAGCCGCTCACGTACATGAATCTGAGCGGCTCCAGCGTCGCGCCGATTCTTCGCTACCATGGCGGCGCCGCCGGCGACCTGATTGTCGTCGCGGATGACGCCGACCTGCCGCTCGGCCGGTTGAGGGTGAAACCCTCGGGCGGGAGCGGCGGGCACCGCGGGCTGGCCTCGGTCATCGAGGCGACCGGCACCGAGGCCTTCACGCGCGTCCGGCTGGGCGTGGGGCGTGACGACAGCGGCGGGCTGGTGAGCCATGTGCTGGGCCGGTTCGACGGCGCGAGCCTCGAGCAGGTCCGGAGGATGATCGAGACGGCCGCAGAAGCGGTGTGCTGCCTCCTGGCGGAGGGGGTGGCGGAGGCGATGAACCGGTACAATGGCTGGCGTGCCGAGGAAGCACAGCCGGCAGAGAGTGTTAAAGGATTGTGAGCATGAATAAGTACGATGGGCTTTACATCTTCGCCGGCCTGGCGAAGGACGCGAATCTGGACTCGTTGGTTGGCAAGGTGCAGGGGGAGATCACCCGGCTGCACGGCGTCATCCTCAACACCGAGGTGCTGGGCCGGCGGACGTTTTCGCGCCCCATGCACAAGCAGGAGAACGGCACCTACGTGCGCATCCGCTTCGAGCTGGCGCCGGAGCAGGTCCAGGCGCTGACGGCGCGCTACCACCTGATGGACGATGTGTTCCGGGTGCAGATTCTGGTCGTGGATGAGCGCCGCGAGGCGGTGCTCATCGAGCAGGCCGCGAAGTTCCGGGCGCGCGAGGCGGCCCGCCAGGCCGCGGCCGATGAAGCCGCAGCCGCAGCCGCGGCCGGCCAGGCGGGCGCCGCGGCGGCGCGCGAAGCGTAAGGGCGGGACGCGGGGAGGCCGGGCATGGCATCGTTCAACAAAGTCATTCTGATGGGGAACCTGACGCGCGACCCTGAGATCAAGCAGGCGCCGTCGGGCAATCCCGTGGCCGATTTCCGGCTGGCCGTCTCGGATCGCTACCGCGACAAGCAGACGGGGGAGACCAAGGAAGTGACCTGTTATGTGGACGTGGTCGCGTGGGGGCGCCAGGCCGAGATCTGCCAGCAATACCTTGCGAAGGGCCGTCCCGTCCTGGTGGATGGGCGGCTGCAATATGACGAATGGAAGACCAAGGAGGGGGAGAACCGCAGCAAGCTGCGGGTGCGGGCGGATAACATCCGCCTCATCGGTCCGTCTCCGGGCACCCGTGACCCCGCGGGCGCCGCCGCCGGCCATTCGCCGGCCGCGGCCTCCGCCCCCCCCGCGGCCGCCCGCGCGAAACCGGCGGACGATGTGCCGCCGGAACCGGCGGGCGACACCGACGACCTCCCCTTTTAACCGACACAAGCACGAACAAGACGAAGGAGTCTGATCATGGCCTTCAAGAAAAGCACCGAGAAGCGAAACGACAGAAACGACCGGAACGACCGGAACGATCCCGCCGGCGGACCCCGCAAACGGGCGCGCTATCTGGATCCCAACACGGTTGTGGACCGGGACGACACCGACTTCCTCCGCCGGTTTGTGACCGAGCATGGCAAGATCATCCCCGCCCGCATCACGGGCGTCACGGCGATGCAGCAGCGGGAAATCAAGCGCGGCGTGCGCCGCGCCCGCACGATGGGATTGTTGGCGTAAGCCTGGAAGGAAGCGAATACAATGGCTACCGAAGTACTCTTGATGGCGGATGTTGCCAACCTGGGCAAGGCGGGCGATGTGGTGAAGGTTGCGGATGGCTACGCGCGCAACTATTTGCAGCCGCAGGATCTGGCCGCGCCTGTGACCCAGGCCTCGCTGCGCCGCCTGGACAAGCTGCGCAAGGAGCGCGAAGAGCTCTCCCGCATTCAGAAGGCCGAGGCGTCGGCCAAGGCCGGCAAGTTGAAGGGGCTGGTGCTGACGATCGGCGCCAAGACCACCGACGGCCAGCGGCTGTACGGTTCGGTGACGACGGCGGATCTCGCCGCCCAGATCGAGGCGCAGGGCGTTTCCGTGGACCGCGGCCAGATCGTGCTGGATGAGCCGATCAAGGAGATCGGCACGTACACGATCGACATCACGCTGCATGCCGAGGTCACGGCGACCATCACGGTCAGCGTTGTCGAGGGCTAGGTCATGGCACACGGATCCGTCACGACTGCGACGGCGCCCGCGCTGCGGGTGCCGCCGCACAATGCGGAGGCCGAGCGCGGCGTGCTGGGGTCCATCCTGCTGGATTCGACCCGGGTGATGGATCTGTGTCTGGCCCAGGGTCTGCTCCCCGAGTCGTTTCACGTGCCGCAGAACCGGACGCTCTTTTCGGTTCTTCTGGACATGCAGCGCGCCAATGCGATGATCGACATGATCACCGTCAGCGAGCGGTTGCGGGCGTCCGGGTTGCTGCAGAGCCCGGGCGGACCGGCCCTGATCGAGGAGCTCGTCGATCAGACCCCCACGTCGGCCCATGCCGAGTATTACATCGAGCTGGTCCACCAGAAGCACCTGTTGCGCTGCATCATCGACTGCGCGCGCGAGGCCGAATCGGCCTGCTACGAAAGCCGGCAGAGCGCCGATCTGGTGCTGAGCGGCACCGAGCAGGCGTTTCTCAACATCACCGAACGGCAGCGCGGGTTTGTCGGCGCCTGGCCCAAGGCCGTGAACGACACCGTCGCGCACATCTCCAAGCTGCTCGATCTCGGCCCCGGCGGCATCTCGGGGCTGCCCACCGGCCTGCACAATCTCGACACCAAGACGCGGGGGCTGCGCGGGGGCGAGATGATCGTCCTGGCGGCGCGCCCGTCGATGGGCAAGACGTCGCTGGCCATGAACATCGCCGAGTGCGTCGCGCTGGGGCAGGACATCAACGGCCGGCCGCTGGTGGGCGACCATGCGCGGCCCCATCCGGTCGCCGTGTTCAGCCTCGAAATGTCGCAGGAGGCGCTGGCGCTCCGCATGCTCTGCGGCCTGGCCGGCGTCTCGTCCTACAAGATCGAGAGCGGCATGGTGAGCAACAAGAGCGTCGGCACGCACATCACCCGCGCCGCTTCGCTGATCTCCAAGGCGCCGCTCTATGTGGACGACACCGGCGGGCTCGACGTGCTGGAACTGCGCGCGCGGGCCCGGCGCATGAAGAAGAAATACAACACCGAGCTGATCGTGATCGATTACCTGCAGATGTTGAATTGCCGCGAATTCGCCCGGCAGGGACGCCAGCAGGAGACGTCCGCCATCTCGGCGAATCTCAAGGCCATGGCCAAGGAGCTGAAGATCCCGGTGATCGTCCTCTCGCAGCTCAGCCGTGCCCCGGAACAACGGGGCGACAAGAGCGCCAAGCCGAAGCTTTCGGATTTGCGGGACTCGGGGGCGATCGAACAGGACGCCGATGTGGTGCTCCTGCTGCGCCGCCCGTGCAGAAACCCCGGTGACGAGGAGTACGAGGACAAGCTCCTGGCGATCGTCGACATCGCCAAGCACCGCAACGGCCCCACGGGCGAGGTGCGCCTCAACTTCGACGAGACGCTGACCCGCTTCCACGACCGTGTTTCAGACCACGCCGCCGGCGCCGAACCCGACCGTGAAGACGCGGGTGCATGAGGCTTGCGGAGATGCCGGAGGGTGTGGGGCGATGGCCGTCGTCGGGAGGGACCATCAGGGGGACGAAGACCCCGCAGGCTTGTCTTTCAGAATCGCCTTGATCCGACTGACCGGCACCTCATACCCTTTGCCGCACATGTGGCAGTAGATTTGGGCGGGATGGGCGGCGCGCACGAGTTCGGCGATCTCGCCGGCGGTGAGGGCCCCGAGCAGGAACTCGACCCGTTCGAGGGAGCAGCGGCAGCGGAACGCCAGCGGCCGGGGCGGATCCAGCCGGATGTCGGCGAGGCCGACCGTCTCGCACCAGTCCCGGGCCGAACTGCCGCACTCGAGCGCCTCCAAGGCGGTTCCGTCGGCGACCAGGGCGGAGATGCGGGCGAATTCTCGCGTATCGCCGTCGGGCAGGCGCTCGACCAGGATCCCGCGGGCCAGATCGACCGCCCCCCCGTATTCCAGCGTGGCGATCTGCACGATCGCGGGACGCTGCAGCGAGCGGGTGAAATAGCCCTCCACGGCGGCCAGCGGCGACGCGGGCGAGATGGCGAACGCCGCCTGGCTGACAATCCGCCCCGGCACGGCGCGGATGATCTGCACATCGCCGCGTTCGCCAAACGCATCCTCCGCGGTGATTTCGTCGCGTCCGTCGAACGCGTTGAGTACCTTGACGTTGGTGTAGCCCCGGAGCGCCCCGTCGGCGGCCATCTCGACCAGCAGTCCCTGGAGCGGCCCCGACATCTGCATCCGCAGGACGACCGTCTCGTCCGGCGCGGTGAGATCGGCGCCGAGCAGCGCGACGGCGACCAGCGCCCCGGCCTGCGCCATTCCCGCCGTCGGGCCGGAGAGGTGGTTGTGCTCCAGCGCCCGCGCCGAATCGGTCACCTCGGCATACACCAGACGCAGCTTCGCCCCGGGTGAGAACCCCGTGGTCAGCAAATCCGATGACTTCGGCAAGAGCATGCGCACCATCCCCTTCACAGGCTCCGGCAACGGGGTTGCGGCAGCCCGTGTTCCGGGTTAAATTCCGTTGCCATTGAGCAGGTCGATCTTCCAATCATCCACAAGCGGTGTCGTGGGCGCGGTGGGCGCGGTCAGGCCCTGGACACCGGGCGACGGGGCCCCCGTCTGCGCGGCCTGGAGCGTCCCGATCCGCTCCATCAGCAGCTCTTTAAGCACATCCATGCGGCGCGACTGCCGCTCCAGCGACCACAGGGTGAACGCCCATTTGCCCTTGAAATTGTAAACCTTCCGCAACTCGGGGTCAAAGGCGTCGAACTGCTCCCGCCGGCGGACGTAGATCCAGTGCATCTCGCGCGTCTTGCTGGCGAACCCGTTGAAGAAGCGCTCACCGATGTCGCTCAACGAAATGAAGGCCTGGTGCTCCTTCCAGAACGCCACCACGACCTCGGCGAACCGCCCCACGTAAAAATCGAACAGTTCGGTCAGATTCGCATTCGACCATTCGGTGCTGGGCCATCCCATGGCACCGCGGATCGAGCAGAACAGGACGCGGATCGGCATTTCGCGCAGCATGTTGACATCATAGCCGAACTCGATGATTTCCTTGCCCTCGCCGAACCGGCAGGAGCGCTTTTCGGGCAGGTAGCGCTTCATCACGAGCGTCTGGGCGGCCGCGCTCCCCATCAGGGCCGCCACCGCGAGAATGGTGTCGGGGTTTTCGATGCCTTCGGAGCCGCCCTCATCGGCGGGCATCAGGAACCGGCTTCGCGGGATCGTGCCGAACGGGTCGCCCTGGCACCGGTTGCGGATGAAGTAGTTCACGTCGCGATCGCTGTGCGCGTCGTGGCGCGCGAGCATGTGATACGTGCACAGGTCCATGCCCAGGCTCTTGTAGGCCGCGACGCGCGCCAGCATGTAGCTGCCATAACCGGGCATGGTGTGGGCCAGGCGTTTCTCGATCAACCGCATCGGAATCGGCATCCGGTTGGTCTTGTAGACGATTTCGCGGGTTTCACCGAGGCCGAGCGCCTGGGCCACCTTGACGCGCACCTCGTAAATATTGACGTGCTCGATGGTCTCTCCATGGCTCAGGCCGGACTGGAGGTACTCCAGAATGGCGCGCGAACGGCTGTCCGTGAGCGTGTGGATGTCGGGCCGTCCGCCCCGGTACGTCGCCCCCGGGAGCGCGGTGCGCCGGTCGTCAAAGGCCGACACGACCTCGTCGGGCGTGCCGAGGTAGACCTCCCCGGTGAGGTGGCGGTACATGGTCTCGACAAAGGCGTCGCTGGCGTCATCCGCGAGCTGCGGGGCGTCGAGCGAGCGGCGGAACAGGTCGTCAATGCGGCGGATCCCGGCCACGACATCCGCCGTGCCCAGCCGGTTCAGCGTAATCCCCTCGAGCAGATTCTCCATCTGCGGCAGGAGCGCGGCCTCGGCCGTTCCCGGACGCATGCCGAACAATTCGATCTCGTGATGGCCGTGGAATTTTTCGAGCCGGGTGTTGGATGCGCGCTGGCCTTCGGGAACCGCCACCAGCTCCCGGATGCCGGCGAGGAAGTCGGCGTAGTCGGTCGTCACCCAATCCGCGAGCTGGTGAAAGTCGCGGTACGAAAGGAAATGGACGCCGCGGGCGCTGTGGTAGAATTGGAGCCGGGTCGTCAGGCGTGACCGGCTGCTCCGCAGCGCCAGATCCATCTCCTGGCGGGTCCACGCCAGCGGCCGGATCCGCCACTCCTGCCCCTGCCGGCGGTAGTAGGCGAGCGTCGAAGCGGTGCGCTCGGCCATGACGATGGTGTCGATCGGCACGCCCAGCGTCTGAAGCCAGGCGTCGCCGTCGATCAGCTTCGTCTCCGGGACGTCGCGCTGCGACAGCTCGAACGTGTCGCCCACGATGTTGCCGCACACGATCTCGCGCTGCAGGAGCGTTCCGCGCTTCTTCTGCGGCACACGGCCCAGGTTCCAGAACTGGCCGTTCAGCAGGGGCAGGGCCGCGACGCTGTGATTGCCCTTGGTCAGGGTGAAGATGTAACCGGGCGCGCCGGGAACCAGCGCGGCCTTGCGGACGATCAGGATCGGGTCGCGCTCCGCGCGCGACAGGAGGGCCCAGACGCCCTTCTCAAAGACGAAGGTGTCGCAGCCCCAGTCATAGGCGAGGAACGTGCGGGCGCTTCCCAGCGCGCGGACGCAGACGACCTCCGGCTTGCACCGGGCCTCGCGTCGCACACGCGTGATAAAGTTCCAGACGACGTTCGTCACTCCGCCGCTCCCTTTCTGATGTCCGTTTTCGTCGCGCGCTCCAGATCCGCAACGTGGCTGAGCAGCCCGGCCAGCGCCCGCAACCCGCAAGACCACGCCTGCTGCTCCGCCAGCGCCAGGGCTGTCGGAATGTGGCGCGCAAACGAAAACCCCATCGCGTCCAACCGCGAATAGGCGCCCAGCGCCTGCAGCAGCCGTTGCACGGCCGCCCAGGAGAAAACGTCCAGACCGCCGGTGTTTCCCGACAGCGTAGCATAACGGCGCAGCAGAAGCGAGCGCGCAGAATCGTCCAACGCCACATACGGGTCGCACAGCAGCGAGGCGAGGTCATAGGCGGCGGGGCCGAAGCGCATCCCCTGAAAATCGATCAGCGCGATCCGGTGGCCTCGGAAGAGAATGTTGCTGGACTGGAGATCCCGGTGAACCACGACGTGCGGCGCCCCGGCCAGCCGGCGTGAAACCGCTTCCAGGTCCTCCCGGACCGCCTCGCCGATCGCCTCCAGGCCATGCCGACCCCGGATGAGATGGCGTTCGAAGAGATCATGCTCCCAGCCATACACCGCCGCGTCGAAGGCGGGTTCCATCGCGGCGCCGCGCAGCCGCGCCAGGGCCGTGGCCCCCGTGTGCAGCGCCGCCGCCGCCCGGAGCGCCGGTTCGTACAGCGCCGCGGGGTTGGCTCCGGCCCGCTGCATCCGGAGGAGCAGCGAGCGGTCGCCCCAGTCCTCCAGAACCACGGTGTCGGCCTCGGGGAGGTCGGCCAGCACACGGGGGACCGGCACGCCCGCCTCGGCCAGCAGCGCCGCATGACCCGCATACCGGGCGTTTTCGGGACGCTCGCGCGAATAGATCACCACGATGCCGCCGGGGCCGCCACCGGCGGGCATGAGCCGCCAGAAGCGCCGGGCCGAGCCCCGCCTGCCCAGAAAGACCGCGGCCGCGTCGGGCCAGCCAAGCGCCTCCAGCACGCGCGGCATCACCGCCTCGCCGCAGGCCGTTGCCGGGACGACGACGGCATCGGCGACGGGCCGCGTCACCGCCGCCTGCCCCACCACGCTGCGCCGCGCGCGTCCGCGGGGGCCGATCACCGCGCCCGGGAGCAGGACGCTGCCGGGCGCCCGGACGCCCCGGCCGGTCAGGTCGCAGCAGAACGAACGCGAGGCGGGCGGATAGGTGTCGAGGGCCGGCGCATACGCCGCGCCGGCGGGATGACCCCGCGCGGCCAGCCGCTTGAGGTCGCCGTGGGCCCGCAGATACCGTTCGACGGTGCCGGCGTCGCACCAGTAGCTGTTCGCGATCCGCACGCCCGCCACGGGCCGCCCGGAGGTCCGCGCCCGCTCGTAGGCGTCGATGATGGAAAAGGCGGGCGTGCCGGGAAAGAAATCGAACAGGGCGGGCGAGACGAGCTGGACGCCGCAGAAGGTGGCCGTGCCCGGGCTCTGGGGGGCTGGGCTGCGGTAGGTCTCAATGTCGTTGTGCGGCCCGCAGGCCACGGTGCGCGGCCCCCGCCGGGGGTCCAGCCAGGCCGCCGCAATCCGGCCCCGCGCGTGAAACGCCGTGACGAGCGGCGTCAGGTCGGCGTGCCAGACAATGTCGCCGTTCACCAGCCAGAACGGCGCATCGCCGAGCCAGTCCCGCAGCGGCCGCAAGGCCCCGCCCGTTCCCAGAATCCCGGCCTCGGGCGAGAAGCGAATGGCGGCCGGTCCGCGCCGGCCGCTCAGATGGGCCTGCAACGGCCCGGCCAGCCAATGGAGGTTCACCGCCACCTCGCGCACCCCGGCGGCCTCCAGCGCGCGGAGGGTCCGCTCAATCAACGGCACGCCCCAGACCGGCAGTAGCGGTTTGGGGATCCGTTCCGTCAGCGGCCTCAGCCGTTCTCCGAAACCAGCGGCCAGAACAACCGCCTTCTCTATTTTTCTCTGCACGCGAACATTCCGGAATGGTGGGCCCAGCAGGACTCGAACCTGCGACCCTGGGATTATGAGTCCCGTGCTCTAACCAACTGAGCTATGGGCCCGAAAAAAAAACGAAAAGCGAGGGATGAGAATATGCCAGAAGCGGCGGCGCAAGACAACCTAAATAAGACTGCGGTTCGCCGTAATCGGTTAGCGACAGGGGGGCGGCAGTTGAGAGCGAGGGGATGAGAA
>CAZDLY010000076.1:0-9845 GCA_964506575.1 uncultured Akkermansia sp.
AGTTGGTCTTTGCGTCCCCTGCGTTCTTTCGCGGCTAGTCCAACACGAAATGGCCACAAGAGAGCGCAGAGAACGCAGAGTTGGTCTTTGCGTCCCCTGCGTTCTTTCGCGGCTAGTCCAACACGAAATGGCCGAGGGGAGGGCGAGCCTACTTCGCCGGCGCGAGCAACGGCTCGATCGGGAACGTCTCGATCGGTACTGCGGTCTCTGCGGCCGGGGCCGCTGGGGTTGGGGCAGCGGTGACCGGTGCCGCCTTCGGCGCTTTGCCGGCCTTCTTCTTCGCTTCCCGCTCGTGCAACTTCTGGAGCGCGGCCTCCGTGCGCTTGATTTCCTCCTCGCGGGCGACCCGCGCCCGTTCGCGGCGCAACACATCCTCGACCGGCTCGGGTTCGGCCAGCGGGCTTTCCGACCAGCCCTGAGTCCACAGGCCGTCAGCCGAGCGCCCGAGGGATTCGCGCCGGCGGCGCGCCTCTTCCGAGGCCTCGGACTGGGTCGCAAAGACGTGGGGGGTCATGAAGACCAGCAATTCCGAACGCTTCTCGTTGTTGTACTGCTTGCCGAATATCCAGCCCAGATAGGGGATCGCGCTCAGGAAGGGGATTCCCGACTTGCCGGTTTCGATGCTCTTCTTGACCAACCCGCCCAGAATGATCGTCTGGCCGCTGTTCACAATCACATCGGCATTGATTTCGCGCGTCGTGGTCGTGGCGTACTTGGCGGTCACCGTGCCGATCGTCACCGGCTGGGCGTTGCCCTTGTCCTGGAACGTCTGCTTGACGGTCATCATGACATTGCCTTTGGCGTTGATGCGCGGCGTCACGGTGACGGTGATGCCGATCTCCTTCTGGATGTAGTCCTCTTCATACGTCGTGGTGTTGTTGATGGTGATCGGCTTCTTGCCGTTGAACAAATAGACCAGCTCCGTCGCCTTGATGGTCGCTTCCTTGTTGTCCATCGTCTGAATGACGGGCGAGGCCAGCACCTTGGATCGGATGTCCGATGCCGCCGCCTTGATCACGAGATCCAGGTCCAGCTTGTTGATCTTGGTGTAATAGGCGATTCCGCTCTGGATCAAATTGGTCGCCACGCTGCCGATGAGATTATAGGCCGCCGTCTCGCCGGCGCCGCCCACCAGCCAGCCTTTGGCACCCGCATTTCCATTGACGTGCTTCACCCAGTCGATCCCCGCCTCAATGTCGTCTCCCAGCGACACCTCCAGCACCACCGTCTCGATCAGCACCTGTGAAAGCTGGATGTCCATGCTGTTGATCAAGCCTTTGATGACATCCAGATCGGCCTTGCTGGCCATGATGATGATGCCGTTGATCCGCTTGTCGGGAAGGACTTTGATGTTGTCCTTGTTGAGTTCGCCCACCTTGGATGTGCCGGTCTCGCCCGAGGAGGTCTCCGCACGCGCCAGACGGGTCTGGACGGCCTCGGCCAGCGTCAGCGTCTTGGGGTCGCCGGCCGGCGCGCCGGGAGTCTTGGGCGCGTCGTCCTTCTTGGAGACGTTGCCGATCAGGTCGTTGATCATCTTGGCCACCTCTTCGGCATCGGCGTGCTCCAGACGCATGACCTCGACGGTGAAGTTCGGCGCGGTCTTGATATCGAGGATGACGATCAGATCGTCAAAGAACTTCATGTTCTCCTCGCTGGTGATGATGATGAGCTGGTTGGACCGCTCATCGGCGACGATGTTGACGCGGCCGCGGATCATGCCGCGTTCGGCATCGGAAAGCGCGGTCGCAATCACCTCGTTGGGCGTGGGGGCGGGTTCGGGTGCGGGCGTGGTTCCGGCCCGCCGGCTGACGCCGGGCGGCAGGATCGGCGTTGGACGGCGGACCTCGATGCCGGGCGAGCCGGACGTCTTGGTCTGGAGCGATTCCTTGCCTTGCGTCTGCTTCTGCGATTCGGCGACGAACTCATCGAGCCGTTTCTTGATGTCGGCCGCCTTGGCAAAATCGATCTTCCGATAAAAAACCTTGTCCCGGATCGGAAGCTCGATGTCGATGAAGGCGATGATCTCCAGCATGCGGTTGACGTTTTCGGCGGAATCCAGGATCAGGATGCTTTGGAGGTCCTTGAACAGCGTGATCTGCCCGTCGTCCCGCTTGAACCCCTCGATCGCCTTGAACGCATCGTCAACCGAGACGTACTTGAGGCGGATCATCTGACTGACGAACTGCCCCTTGGCGATGTGACCGCCTGCGGGCACCTCCCCAAAGCCGGTTTCGAAACCGCGCTTCATCACGGTCTGGGAGTTCTCAACCCGCAGGAAGACGTCGTCGATCGGGATCAGGACGATCTTGTTCATGTTCAGGAGCCGTTCGATCGCCTCGAGATATTGCGCCTGGGTCAGCTTGGCCTGCGGATTGCTATTCAGCGGAGGGGGTGTCGCCTTGAGGTTGACATCCGGGGCGATCAGGAGCGTCTGCCCCGTCACTTCCACATAGGTCTTCAGGTAAATCTCGATGGGCGTGCCCTCCGCGAATTTCAGCGCCGGCAGCGTTTTTCCGCCGTCTGCGGTCCGGTCCGCCCCGTTCGTGGCAACGGTGGAACGGGGGGCGCGGGGGGTGATCACGCGGCCAACAGGCGGAACCGGCGGAACCGGCGCCACCGGCGGAACCGGCGCCACCGGCGGAACCGGCGCCACCGGCGGAACCGGATCCTGGGCCAGGGCTGCGAGCGACAGGCCGATCACGCAGAGCGTAACGGATGGCAGACGTCTAAAAATGTTCATGGTCTTACTCCTGGGCGGATTCGGGTTTCCGTGCTGATTCGCGCATGTAGGCGCAGTACAAGGTGAATTGGCCCCGCAGCAGGGCGGGGTTTTGCGGATGGATCGAGACCGTCATGTTCCGCACATCGAGCATGACCCCCTCGTTCTGCACATCGTGCAAGAACCGCACGAGCGCATCGAGCGAGCCGTTGAAGTCCGAACATTTGATCGGGAACTCATAGACATCGCCCGCCTGCGTTTCCTTCTCGGGAGTGGCGTTGATCAGGGTCAGCCCGTTGCGCTTGGCGGCCGTGTTCATGAGGCCCATCCAGTGCGTGTCCACCTGCTTGTCCGCGGAAAAGACCGGCATGAGGTCCTTCAATCGCGCATAACGGGCTTCGAGGGCCGGGCGCTGGGCGATCAACAGCTTCCGGAATCGCCACTCCGTCTGGCGGCTCCGCAACTGGGTCTGCGCCGCGCGCAACGCCTTGATCTGCCCGTCATAGGCGAAAATGAGGACGGCGAACAGCAGCGCCGCAACGGTTGCGCCAGCGAGCAGACGTTCACGGGGTGAGAGGGTCATTCGCGCACCTCCGCCTTCTTGAGCGCCGCGATGATCTCAAACCGGTGCCGGCCCTGCTTGCCCGGATCCCGGATCAGGGAGACGCTCCCGACCGTGCAGATTCCGAAAGGCCCGGTATTTTCAATGGCATCCTTGAACTGATAGGCCAGAGCCGGATCTGACGTTTCGCCGGTCAGTTTCACGCTTCCGCGGCGCGCATAAACCAGCATCGTCAGATCGACGCCACCCGGCATCCGCTCCGCCACGGCGCGCATCGCCTCCAGGATCGAATCGGAGCGGTCGGTGTAGGATTCGATCAAATCGGCGCGCGTGCGGATGTTCTGTACCGTCTGGAAAGTGGCTTCATTGGCGGCCAACGCCCGTTCGACGTCGGCCACGCGCTGCCGCATCAGGAGCGGCGCGCCGAACAGGCCGCCGGCCAGAACCAGCCAGAGCACGGCCACCGTGATCGCCCCCCGAAGAAACCGCTTGTTGGAATCCGCAGCCGCGTTGCGTGCGCGCCAGAGGCCGGGCAGCAGATTGAGCGACCGGGGCGACGCCTCGGCGGCGCGAACCGCCAGCCCGTGGAGGTCGGCGTCGGGTTGCCGCGGGGGGAGGTGCCGAACCGGCACGTCCAGCGCCTGCCGGATCGCTTCGGCCAGGGGGGCGTCGAGCGGATCCGTGCCGAAGAAGACCACCTCGCCCACGGGCGCCGGGCCGGATTCGACCTCGGCATTCAGGAGTGAGAGGGTGATCTCAATGGCCAGCGCCTGCGGATCGGCCAGAACGCCGAGGCCGCGAACGAGCACCGGGCGTCTGCCGTCGGCAATCAGCAGATCCCACTCGTCGGCCCCGCAGGCGAGAAAGACCCGCCGCATCGGGGGGGCGTCCTCGGCGATGTCGGCGCACGCCGCCCGCCACCAGCCCAGCAGCAGTGCATCCACCCGTTCGACGCGCAGGCGGGCGGCCTGCAGCCACGGATCCAACTGCTCGACCGCCGCGTGCGGGAGCACCGCCGCAAAAACGGTCAATTCCTCCTCCGTCTCGGCGACCACCTCGCCCGAAACGGTCAGGTTATCGCCTGAGAACGGCGCGTATTTGGCCATCTGCAGGGCGACGACGCTCTCGAGGTCGTCGCGCGTGGCGGCCGGAAGGCGGAGAATCTTCACCAGCAGGCGCGAGGCGGGAAGCCCCAGCGTCACCGCGCCGCCCGCGGCCGCGACGGCTTGATCAAAGGCGATGCGGCCGGGATCCTGGACCGCCGCTGCGTCAGCCCCATCCTTTCCGTCGGTGTCGGCGGAGGCGGCGGGCGGAGGCGGCGGCGCGGCATACGTTCGCCGCAAGGCGGCGGACCAGACGCCGGCCGCGCCGCTCCTGACCAGTCGCAGCACGCGGCACGCGCCCCGTTCGACCGTCAATACTGTTGTTTCATTCTTCGCCATAGGCCATCGCCCCGTCACAGCCGAAATCGTTTCCCCTACGGCTCCTCGCGCCACTGCAGGACGCTCAGCCGCGATCCATCAAAATACACGATCGCCCGGATGCTCCGGGTGACCGGGCCGAACACGCCGACCGACGTGACCCTGAAAAAGGCCGACCGGGTGGTCACGCGCGCCTGGATGGCCGCGTCCAGCCCCGGCACCCGGCTCATCACATCGCCCACATTCTTGAACGAACTGTTGTTGGCACCGGCCAGTCCCGACGTCCGCTCCTCGATGATCGCGTTGGCCACGAGGGCATCGACGCCCGGCAACGTCATCAGCACGCGCCTGTCCGCCGCGTTGACGTTCACCAGGCCGTCGCCGTACGTGGTCAGCATGTCCTGTATCCCGGAAACCGAAATCTGCTGCTCCTTGGGCGAATCCGGGTTTAATACGCCGCCTGATAATACAGCTTCACTGAAGCCCTTTACAAGCAGAAGTTCACGAACGGCGTCAACCGGGCCGTTGCGGGCCTGGTAGGGTTTCGGCAAGGTCCCGTAATAATCGCCGGTTTCCGCCCCGTCGGCGCGGGGCAGGCTGTCGGTATCTTTCCAATCGTTGAACGCGTCGATCAGGCCGGGCCAGTACTCCTGGGGAATGTCTCCGACCTTCAGGATCCCCTCCCAGTCTTCGTCCGTGAGCTTGTTGATGTTGCGCTTGCCCGGCTCGGGGGTGATCGTCAGCCGGATGTCTCCCCCGCCCAGCGGCACGGTGACCGTTGCGGAACTGCCGCGGCTGAGGAGGAGGGCGGCCGGATACCACCTGTCGGCCGCCGTTACATCCTCGGTTTCATTGCCGCTCACGGACCGCTGGCGGTCCAGCAGCATCTCCGCCACGGAGATGCCCGAAAAGGCGAGATACTCCGCCCGGCGCCGGCTGCGGGCGTAGGCCGTGAGCTTGGTCTCGAGAAAGATGTCGAAGGTGAACGTCAGCACCAGCAGCGCCAGCAGCGCGATGGTCCAGAGCGCGATCAGGAGGGCCGACCCCCGGCGTTGGCGGACGTTGCCCATGTTTAACGCGGCCTCCTGCGCGGCGTTTGGGAGGACTCCTGCCGCCGCGGATTCCACGACAGCTCGGCCAGCGGAATGGAGACCACCCGCCGCACCGGAACGGGATCGGATTCCGGGGTCGGCCCATCCAGATAGAGCGTGACCTCGATCGCACGGGGCAATCGGTTGGTCTGATCGGCGGTGTCCCACGTGTCGAGCCATTTCAGCTCGCCGGTGAGGTCGTCCTCCTCGTGCGCGGGATCGAGCATGCGGAAGTTCATGCCGCGCACGTGCGGCGACAGGGCCACAAACGGCACCTGGCTGGGGTCAAAATCGTCGGCCTGCAGATCGACCCGCCAGGCGCGCACGGCAAACCCGCCGTTGGACGGCTCGGATTCGGCCGACGTGTTGTCACGAATGGCGATTTCAACCCGGTGCGGGATGTCGGCATAATCGGCGTCGGCGCCGACCAGGGCCGATCCGAGCTTGACCCAGGTGAGGACGTCCCGCGCCGAGGCGTCCTGGCCGTTGTCTTCGAGCCTCATGCCATAGGTCCCCTCGACCTTGCCGGTGTCGGGATAGTAAGCCGATCGCAGCCCCATCGCCACCTGCTCCAGAATGTAGTCGGCGTGCGTGATGCCGTTGATGTAGCTCGTGCCGGCGATCCAGCTCCGGACCGCCGCGTTAAAGCAATAGAACGACACGAGCGTGATCACCGAGAGCACGGATACGGCCAGGATCATCTCCAGCAGCGTGAATGCGTTATTTCTTTTTCGCCCAGACATACCGCGCAAACTCTTCCGTGTGATTGTTCCAACTGATCCGGGTGCGGACGACATACAGGCCGTCGTCGGCGACATTCGGCGGGGGGTCCTGCCGCTCATCCACGACGCGCTCGAAGATGAAGCCGCGCGTCCGCAACGCATCCGACAGCTCGCCGTCCAGCGTGTCGGGCGCGACCGTCAGGTCTTGCTGAACATCGTCCTTGGGCCGCAGGGGATGCTTCAGCTCCCCGATGGAGAGCACCCACTGGGCATCCTCGAAATCCTTGGAGGCGGCCAGCAGCCGGAACCCGCCGCTCATCTGCGCCATCAGCGCGCTGAGTCCGAGGCCGAGGATGGCGGCGGCCAGCAGCACCTCGATCAGCGTCATTCCGGCACGCCCGCCACCCGCGGCCGACGAACCGGCGGGCAAACGCGGCAAACGCTTTTCCGAACGGTGTGTCATCGTCCGCCCCCCCCCGTTTCGACACGCGCCAGGCCCAGGATGTCGACCGTCACCACCGCCTCGACGCCGGTCGCGTCGGTGAGCTTGTAGCGATGCGGCCGGCAGGTGCCGTTGCTGCGGAAGTGAACCTCGCCGCCCGTTTCGGAAGCCCCGGCCTCCGCGTCGCGAACCCGCAATTCCGAAAGCGTGTCGGTATAGCCGAGAAACGCGACCGTCACGTTCTCCAGCCGCCGCTCCACGGCCACGGCCTCGCTGAAGGAAGCGGGCCCGCCGGCGTCCGCCGCAGGCGCGGCCGCCTCACTGTCCGGAGCCGTGCCGGCGGGCAGCTCGCCGACTGGCGGCGCCACGGATTCCGCGGCTTCCGGTGCCGGCGCGGAGGCGGCGGCATCGACGCGGATCACCCCGTCGGGCGAAATGCGGATCACGGTCTCAACCTGGTTCAGCAGGGCCATGGTCCGCGCGTAGCGGGTGAGCTGCGTCAGCACCCGCGCGGCGGCGGTCACGCGCGGACCGCCCATCATCTGCATGCGCGGGGCGAGCATCGTGACCAGGATGCCGATGATGGCCACCACCAGCAGCATCTCGATGAGGGTGAAGCCGCGCGGATGGGAGGGATGAGGCATGGTTTCGATTCGATCATGTCGATAGTATCGATCATGTCGATAGTATCGATCCTTCCGAAATGCTCAATTCGTCAGGTCGTCCCCGGTGCCGACCTGCTTGTCGGGACCGCCGGAACGGAGTTCGTACTTGACCTTGCTCAGCTTCTTGTACTGGATGGGCTGGCCCCAGGAGTCCGAGAGGCCGTTCTTGTCCAGCGGGGCCTCGACCTCCTCGCTGGGCGCAATCGTCAACTCGTCCAGGGAATTGGGCAGCTCGCTGTGACTCAGTCCGTACATCTGGATCGCCTGGCTGATGGTGGCAATCGTGCCGCGCGTGGTTTCCCGCCGCGCCACCTCGCCCTGTCCGCCGATCTTCAAGACGGCCATGGCCGCGAGAATGCCGATGATCGTGACCACCAGCAGCATTTCGATCAGGGTGAAACCCGCCCGGCGGGTCGTGTGTTTCGTAACGCTCATCTCATCCCTCCCTTTCCGCTTTCAGTTTTCAGCTTTCAGCTTTTCAGTTTTCAGCTTTTCAGCTTTTCCCCCTACTTGATTCCCAGCGAACCGGTGGCCTGGAAAACCGCCTCGAGAATGCTGACCGCCACGAAGCCGACGACGCCCGCGACGAGGACGATCAGGATCGGTTCGAGCGCGGCCGTGAAGATCTTGATGTTGCGGTCGAGCTCCGTCTCGAACCGCCGCCCGATGTGCTGCAGCGCCGAAGGCATGTCGCCGGTCTGCTCGCCGATCGAGAGCATGTCGGTCATCACCTCGGGGAAGACCTTGCTTGCGGCCAGCGGGCCGGAGATCGTCGTGCCGTCGGTCACCCGCTCGCGGGCGTGGGCCAGCTCGCGGGCGATCACCGCGTTGCCGACCGTGTGCTCGGTGATGCGCAGCGCCTCCAGAACGTGGACGCCGTTGGCGAGGAGGGTCTTCAGCGTATAGGCGAAATTGGCGAAGACGCCGCTGGCGACGACGCCCCGGATCAGCGGGGTGCGCAGCTTGAGGCCGTCCCACCACAGACGGCCGCCCGGCGTCTTGATGTATCGCGAAAACACGACATAGGCGAGCGCCAGCAGGATCCCGGCGAAGATCCCGTAACGGGTCACGAACTGGCTCAGACCCAGCAGCAGGCGGGTTGACGGGGGCAGCACCTGCCCCATCTGCTGGAACATCTTGGTGAACTGCGGCACGATCTTGACCATGGCGAAGATCACGGTGATCAGTCCAAAAATCAGCACGATCACCGGATAGACCAGCGCGGCGAAAATCTTCTCGCGCATCGAGAGGGTGCGCTCGTAATGCTCGACCAGCCGCTGCAGCACGTCGGCCAGCGCGCCGCTGGCCTCGCCTGCGCGGATCATGTTGCTGTACAGAGAGGGAAAGCTGTCGGCATGGGCGGCCAGCGCGTCGGAAAACGACTCGCCGCGGATGATCCGGTCGCGCAGGTCGGCGGCGATCCTGCCCCCCGCCGATTCCTTGCCGTGCGACGCCAGGCAGTTCAGGGCCGACCCCAGCGGCATGCCCGCCGCCAGCAGGTCGCCCAGCTCCTCCGAAAACAGCAGCACCTGCCGCGCGCCCATCCGATCAGGGGTGCTCAAACGAAACCGCCTCACGCCCGCGCCGCGGCTGGCCGGGGCCGCACGGCCCTCGCTGACGACCAACGGGACCAGCCCCATCCGCTCGACCGCCGCCAGGGCGCCCAGCCGGTCGGCGGCGTCGACCGCGCCCTCGGTGCGCTGGCCCGTCCGGGAGAGCGCTTTATAGGCGAATGCGGGCATCAGTCATTTTCCTCGGTGACTCGGAAAATCTCCTCGACGGTCGTCATCCCCTGAAACACCTTGTCCCACCCGTCCTGACGCAGCGTCAGCATCCCCTCCTCGATCGCCTTCAGCTTGACCTCGCCCGCGGGACGGCGGTTGATGATCAGCGACTCGATGGGCTCGGTCACCTGCAGCAGTTCGAAGATGCCCCGCCGTCCGCGATAGCCCGTCATGGCGCATTGCTCGCACCCCACGGCCTGCGGCACCCGGTTCGACGCCGGCTCGCCGGGCATGTCCCACAAGGCCCGGTCCAGCGGCTCCAGGCGGTTGCAGGCCGGGCAGACCCGCCGCACCAGCCGCTGGGCCATGACGGCCGACACGGCCGAGGCGATCAGGAACGGCTCGGCCCCCATGTCGGTCAGACGGGCAAAGGAGCCGGCCGCGTCGTTGGTGTGCAGCGTGCTGAAGACCAGATGGCCGGTGAGCGAGGCGTTGATGG
>CAZDLY010000077.1:0-9610 GCA_964506575.1 uncultured Akkermansia sp.
CAGGCTCTTCCGGATCAGGACGTACCGCGGATCCCCGATCGGATTCACCACCTCTGCCAGCGCATCCAGAAACACGGTCTTCTCATACGTGGTTCCGCCGTCAAGGAAGCAGACGGCCCCGGTCTGATCCGGCAGCGGCTCGGTGCGGACGCGCATCTTACCGGCATCCGTCGTGACGAGGCCGGCATGATCCAGCGATCGCAGCACGACCTGCCCCACCTGCTTGAGACTTCCGGCGAGACTTCCGTGCCGCAGCAGCAGCCAGAGCGCCTTGAGGAAGAAGGGCAGCCCGACCAGGCAGGCGCCACCGGTGACGACCGCCAGCAGCCCGAGCAGCGCCCGCAGCCCGATGCGGCCCGATGCTTCAAACCGGATGGAGCTCAGGCAACACATCATCGCCCCCACGCCCTCCATGAGAACCACTCGAATGGCATCCCTGAAGACGCAGTTGCGCGGCAGGGCGAGTTTGGGCGCCTGGATCTCCTGGACCAGGCACGATCCCTCTGCGCCACGGCTGAGCGCCTCCACCCACATCCGCCGCAGGCCCTCCCTGTCGGCCGCGGCCTCCTTCGTCGCGCCGTTGGCCGCCTCCATGCGCTTTTCAGTGAACGGCGGGCCGCCCAAACCCAGCCGACCCACGCCGTTCTGGATCACCGGCTCGCCGCGCGTGGGCCCCACGAACGCCCGGAAACGGCGGGTCAGCGTTTCCCAATCGTCGCCGGGAACAGCCTGCCCCGTTTCGTCAGTGTCGTCCTGAACGCAGACCAGATGCCAGATGTTCGCGGTCTTGTCCGGATTCCCCTTCTCCACGCGGATGGCCCGGCCGCGCATCTGGTTGGACAGCATGTAGGATCCCACAAACGTCGCCAGAATCAGCGCGTTGACCGACGGCGCATCCCACCCTTCGCCCAACAGCGACTTCGTGCCCACGAGAACGGTGATGCCGCCGCGCGTGAACAGATCCGTCACCATCCGCACGACACGCGTGTCGGCCTCGCCAACCCCGTTCAGGGAGACATAGCCCGGGGCGTGCGGCAGGGGGGAGCACCGCAACGCCTCCGGCCCTATCCCGAGCGCCGCGGCGCATTCCTTCAGGAGCGGCACGCTTGCGGCAGGCACCACGACCAGGGAACCGGACAGGATGCCCAGCTTCACGCCGTCGTTCCCGTCCCGCCTCAGCCGTTCAAAAATGGGCGCCACGCCCAGACGAGCGACCGGTTCTTCGTCGCCGGCCGTTGCCGGCATGTCGGCGCTGCGGATGAAATCGGTGAGGATGACCAGCCGCAACCGGTCCTTGAGCCGACCGTGCTCCAGTTCAACGATATCCCGGATGCCGGACAGCTTGGAAACGCTGGCGGCCAGCATCCGGGCCATCTTCCGGGTGGACTGCAGGAACACCCGGCCCCGGTCCACGGCTCCGATTCTCGCGAGATCGCGCTTGACCCGCTCCAGGACCGCGGCGTGCGGATCCGTGTGTGCGTCGGCGGCAAAGAGGCACCCCGACAGCAATTCCTCCCACCACTCCGTGGTCAGCGCGGGAATCCGCTCCCCGTCCAGCCCCATGACCCGGAGCAACCGCCGCGGCGCCGCGCCCCGGATGCGGTTGAGGAATATGGCGATGCTTGAGAAATACGCCGTCTGATTGAGGATCTCATCGACATGATCCGCCGGCCGTTCCAGAAACGGATGGGCCTCGATCGCCGCAATGAACTCAGGGTCGGCCGCCACCTGCTTCAGGATTTCCTGCACGTCCGAGCGGAACTTCCGAATCACGGCCCGCTCCCCGCCTGACGGCCGCGAGACATAGACATAGTCCTGGTGCGGACAGAGATTCAGGTCGGCCACGAGTTCCGGCACGGATATCTCGGCGTCGATGGGACCGCACAACTTCTGGTAGCGCTCCCATTCCAGCGGATCCACGTCATACGGCGGCGTGGCGGTGAGCCCGATGATCCTGACCTGCTCGATCCCGCCCACGACCGCGTTGAGCGTCCGCCACCATTCGCTCCGGAGATGATGGCACTCGTCCAGAACCACCGTTGTGACGCCGGCCCGCTGGAGCAGGTCCGACACGTTGATTTTCGACGCCTTCCTGCGGGAAGGACTTTCTCCGCCACCCACGAGGGGCGCGTCATCGGCCGCCTCGTCCGGGTCCGATTCATCCTCCGGGTCTCCGGCTTCAAAACCGGTGACGGCCATGTGTAGCGCCTGATACGTAATCGAGGTGATGGCGCCCGGATGCCGGATGTCCGTTGAAACCCAGTCCGGTCTCGCCGCCCCCTCCGGCAGGAACATGCCCGTCAGGCGGTCGAGCCACTGGTCGCGAATCGTGAGGGTGGGCGAGAGGACCAGCGCCGGGGCGCCGATGACGCGGATTGCCTCCAGGCCGAGCACCGTCTTCCCCGAACCCGGCGCCGCGACCACGTGAAGTTTCCGGTCGTCCAGATGCGAGGCGATTTCGCCGATCACGCGCGCCTGATAGGTTCGCCACGGAAAGCGGAACTTCATCTGTCTGGCAAAACCCGGATCTGCGCTCACCATGCCTCCCCTCCTGTGCCTGGCCATCGCATCGACGGACGGGATACCCGTCCCGAATGGCGCTAAGTTAAGGAGCTTTTGCCATCTTAATCGTAATCATAATCTTAATCTTAATCTACTGTTGGAGAAGGGATTACGATCACGATTACGATTATGATTATGATTGGAAGCATCGCTTAACTTAGCGCCATTCATACCCTTCCCTAGTCGAGCCTAGTCGAGCCGCGGCTGGTTCGGCGTCTTGCTTCTTCTTGTACTGGCTCAGTTCGTCTTTGATCGATCCGTACAGGGCGTCCACCCACGGAGGTGCGCCCGCCTGGATTGCGGGGACGCGGCGTACCCGGAAATCCACCGGACTTAGAATCACCTGGGTATTTCGCAGTCCCGTGCGCGCGACGAGAACAAACAGTTCTTCGGCAGCAGCATCACCCATGGCCAGGCAGCCGATCGATACGGCATTGCCATGGATCATAATGTCCCCGCCCAGATTCCTTCTACCTTCCTTCCCGGCTTGAGCGCGGTCGGCCTCATTCGGGTAGTTGATCCGCAGGGACAGATGAAAGCGGCTATTGGGATTCAACGACTCGATCCGATACAATCCTTCGGGAACTTGTAGGTCTCCTTCACGTAACTTGGGCCCCAAGCCTCCGCTGGCGGCAAGAATGGGGTAGGAACGGATGAAGCGGTATTCGCCATTGGTCCCGGCTGCGTACACCTCCAACTCGCGTTCCGCCTTTAGTCCGATGAGCGTCACCTGGCATGGGGGATAGGCCACACCCGCCGCAGCAAACAATGGCGCCAGACGTTCCTGTACGGAGGCGCCATACTGCGCCATGCGTTCATCAACACTCTTCCCACGGGCGGTTGCGCGGATGGCCAACCCGAAGACAATCGAAAGGAATAGCCGCCGTTTCATTGTTTCTCCGCCGGACCGAATAGCGCTCTGTCTCTCGTTCGGCAAGTGTATGACGGGGGCTGTTTGAAAACAAGCGTATTCGGAAAGAAGGCCCGTCCCTAGTCGATCTTTCTCTTGGGGTCGTTATTCATCTTCTTTTGCCAACGCCGAGCGGTGAGGCGGCGGTATCCCGTCGCCTTCACCGCCTTGTTGGGCAGTCCTCATGCGTACTCGTACACAGGGGTCTGGATGACTCTTCTGGGCGCTCTTGCTCCCTTGATTAGCGTTTGGATGTGCTCAACGGCTTCGGGGGCGAAAAACTGCTCACCCGTCTCCCGGCAAACACGGGCCGGTACATGTTCGATCAGGAAGAACTTACCGTCGTGCTCCAGCATGTAAGTGACATCTGTCTCGATCATCGTCTCTTTCATCATCTCACCTCGTTAATCCGTCTTCCGAATACTGAAATCTGTCCAAAGATCCGGATCAGGCTCATACACGGTCACAATCTTGATCAGCGGACGGGATGGGTAGCTGCTCTGCACGTGCAGTGGCCGATCCTTGACCGTGAAACCCAATATCAGACAGCTTGGCCCATACTTGTCTTCGGGGTAGTCCTCTATCACCACGCTCCGGTTCGCCACGGCATCCTCCAGTTCCGCCACGCTGATGCCGCGTATGATCGCCTGATCCACGGCATGCTTCGAGAACTCGTACTGCCGTGCTGCGATCTTCCTCTTGATGTCATCAAGAATTGCCATGCCGATAGCGTATCCCTTTAACCGTCCGCAGTCAATCTCATGCCGAACCTCTGATTGAGGATCAAAAAGCAGGGAGCAAACCCGCGTTCACACCTGCTAGGAATCAACAACATGCGTCCCCTGATTCTTCCCGCTTGGCGGTCTCCCAGTAGCGGTCGAGTTGATCAAGGGGGCAGCCCTTCATCTCCACGCCATCGGCCTTGGCGGACGCCTCGACGCGGCGGAAGCGGCGGCTGAAGCGGTCGGCGCAGGCCTGCAGGGCCTGTTCGGCGTCGACATCCAGGAAGCGGCACAGGTTGACCACCGAAAACAGGAGGTCGCCCGCCTCCTGCCGGAGCGCCTCGACCGGCGCCCCGGCATCGGCGGCCTGGCGCAGCTCGGTCGCCTCCTCGGCGATCTTGGCCAGCGGCCCCGCGGCGTCGGGCCAGTCGAACCCGACGCGCGACGCCTTGGCCTGCATCCGCTGCGCGCGGAGAAGCGCCGGCAGCGAGCGGGGCACGCCGTCCAGCACCGAGACGCGTTCGCTCTTCTCGATCTTCTTGATCGCTTCCCAGTTTTTGAGCACGTCGGCGCTGCCGGTCACCGCCACATCGCCGAAGACATGCGGATGGCGCAGCACCAGCTTGTCGCAGAGCGCGTGAGCCACATCGTCCAGCGCAAACTCCCCCCGCTCGGCACGGATGTGGCTCTGGAACACGATTTGCAGGAGCACGTCTCCCAGCTCTTCCAGGTGCGGGCCGGGAGTCCCCTCCTCCATGGCTTCGAGCAGCTCGTGGACCTCTTCGAGCAGGCACGGCTTGAGCGTCTCCAGCGTCTGTTCGCGATCCCACGGGCAGCCTGCCGGGCCCCGCAGCCGCGCCATCACCGCCTGGAGTCGCGCCAAGCCGCCGCCGGGCAGCCGCCGCTGTGCGTCGTTGTCCATTCCCCTCACGCCTTCTGCCACAGGATCCGCAGCGCCTCTTTGGACAGACCATCCCCGAAGGACTCGACCATCGCGTCGACGCCGCTGCAATCCTGATTCTGCGCCAGCGGGTCCATGCATACCGCAGCGAACATGCCCGCCGTGATCGCGCCTTTCGCTGAAAGACCGCTGCCCACGACCGCCAGGGACAGCCGCTCGTACACGTTCAGCTTGCGGCACATCCGGCGCCAGCTCTCCCATCCGTAACACCCGATGTGCGGGCACGGCTCGGTGATGACCTGCACGCCTTCCTTGACACCATCGCCGAGCATCGCGGCGACCTCCGCCTCGGGAAGCTGCGTCACCCAGATGACACGCGTTTCCTTGGCGAGCAGCGCGGGGGTGAATTTCGTGCAGACGGCCTTGACGGAGGGCACGCGCGCCGCCAAGGCCGTCTTAAAACTCTCCAGAATCTGGGAGGCCAGCGGGCCCGCTTCCGCCGTGACTCCCGCCTTCGCCAGCACGGCCGAGACTGCGCCCGCGCCCGTCTTGCCGCAGAAATACCGCGCAAACACGACCGGGTCAACCTGAATCCCGTGCGGTGCGAGAACGGCGCCCGCCGCATCCGCATAGTTCTTCATCCCGTGCAAAACGGCGTAATCGAGTTCCACAAAGACAGCACGCTGTAAAATCGCCATAACGATGGGCTCCACTCTCGGTGTTGACACTTTCCCGCGAAAAGACGGCAGCCAGAAATCCGTCTTTTCCGCCTAACGAAGCAGTAAGATACCGGGTGAACGGCGCGGGGTCAAGGTCAAGGTTTTGAACTCCCGATCTGGGGGTGGCTGGCAAACGCCAGCAGCTCGGCCACCTCTCCGGCCCAGCGGGCTTCGTCCGGCGTCTCGATAATCAGGGGGATGCCCCGGGAACGGGGGTCCCGCAGCAGCGCGCGAAACGGCTCCCAGCCGATCGCGCCCGTGCCGAGCGGGGCATGCCGATCCACCCGCGAGCCGAGTTCGTTCCGGGTGTCATTCAGATGCATGCCGCGCAGGTAGCGGTCGGCCGGACCGACCTCGCGCTCGAATTCATCCAGCAGCCGCCGCAGGCCGTCGCCCGTCCGGATGTCGTAGCCGGCCGCCCAGGCGTGGCAGGTGTCGAGACAGAACCCGATGCGCGACGGGTCCTCCACCCGTTCCCGCAGGCGCGCCAGTTCGGCCAGGGTCACACCGAGGCAGCCGCCCTGGCCTGCCGTGTTCTCGATCACCACCGTGACCTCCGACGTCTCGGCGAGCGCGCGATTGACCGATTCCGCGACCCGATCGAGCGCCGCCTCCACGGTCAGCTTCCGCAGGTGGCTGCCCGGATGGAGGTTGAGCATGGTCAGTCCGAACGCCTGGCAGCGCCGCATCTCGTCAATCAGCGCGCCGAGGGAGCGCGCATGCGCGTCGGGGTCGGGATTGGCCAGATTGATCAGGTAGCCCGCGTGCGGCAGAATCTGCGCCGCCGTGTAGCCGGCCGTATGCATCGCCGCGCCGAACCGGGCCTGCTGCTCCACCGTCAAGGCCGGGGCATGCCACTGCTTCTGATTCTTGACGAACAGGCCGAAACCGGTCGCCTGCAGCGCCCGGGCCGCCATCGGCGCGTGATCGGCCCCGCCCGCCGCCGAGACGTGCGGCCCCACAAAGTGCGTGTCTTCTGACATGCGCCCCTCCCGTCTCACACACCCGCCGCCGCCGCGACCGCTTCGCGCGTGAGCCGCTCGATCTCGGTCCAGCGGCCTTCATTGACCAGCGCCTTCTCGACCATCCATGAGCCGCCGATGGCGGCCACCGTGGGCAGCGCCAGATACGCCCCCATGTTTTTCGCGTGGATTCCGCCGGTCGGCACGAATGTCACGCCGGTGTGGGCGTACGGTCCGGCCAGCGCCTTGAGCATCGCCGCGCCGCCCGCCGCCTCGGCCGGGAAAAACTTGAGCGTCTTGAGCCCCAGCGCCAGGGCGGCCTCGATCTCCGACGGGGTCATCACGCCCGGCATGAACAGCAGCCCCAGCTCGTGCGCCCGTCTGACGTTGGCCGCGTTAAACCCCGGCGCCAGCCCGAAGGTCGCGCCGGCCTCGACCGCCCGCTCGATCTGCTCGGTCGTGAGCAGCGTCCCCGCGCCGAGGCGGATCTCCGGATAGCGCGTCGCGATCCGCTTGATCGCCGCCGCGGCCGCCGGCGTGCGGAACGTGACCTCCATCACCGCCAGCCCGCCCCGCAGCAGCGCCTCGGCCAGAGGCTCGGCCTGCTCAGCCTGATCCAACACCACGACCGGCACGATTCGTTTGGCAAATATCTGTTCCATACGCTCCTTCTTGCTGTTGACGCCTGCCCGCGTCTGGTGTAACCTTGACACCCGTTCCTTCAGAGCTTCAAGCGTAATCGGAAAGCCTTCGGGTTGTCCACTCTAACTTTTATTTTTATATGACACTTGCCGACCTCGCCACCATCCAAGGGCGCCGTTATCCCGCCCGCCGCCGGACCCAGAATCTGGTGGGCGGCGCGTCGCCAATCCAGGCCGCGAACTTCGCCGCCGGCTACATCACGCTGGACCCGGACGGCGGGCAGACCCCCTGGCACCATCAGGAGCAGGAGGAGGTTTACTTCGTTTTGGAGGGGACGGTCGAGGTCTGCCTCGGCGCCGAGCGCCAGATCCTCGTCCAGGGCCAGGCCGTCTACATCCCCCCCCGTGTCTTCCATCAGATCACCAACGTCGGCATGTCCATCGCCCGCTTCATTTACATCTACGGCCCCGCGGGCGACGTCGCGCACTGGCGTCAGGAACTCGCAGGCACCCTTCCCAAGGCCGGGGTCGACGCGCCGCCCCTGCCTGCGGGCGCCCGGCCGCAGTGTACCGACACGCACACCCTCTAGCTGAAACGCGCGGCGGCGGACGCGCCACCCTCAACCCGTCACGAAAGGCTTCTCATGGGCGACATCAAGATCCACACGATCGGCATCATCATGAACGGCGTCACGGGACGCATGGGCACCCACCAGCATCTCCTCCGCTCGATTCTCCCGATCATCAAGCAGGGCGGGGTCCGGGTCTCCCCCACCGAGTTCATCGTCCCCGACCCGATCCTGGTTGGACGCAATCCGCTCAAGCTGCAGAAGCTCGCCGAGCTGTCGGGTGTGACGAAGTGGACCACCGATCTCGCCGGCGTCCTGAAGGACCCCGCCTATCCCGTTTACTTCGACGCCCAGGGCACCAGTCTGCGCATCCCCGCGGTCAAACGGGCGATCGCCGCGGGCAAGCACGTCTATTGCGAGAAGCCGACCGCGACCAACACCCGCGACGCCTACGCGCTGTACACCCTCGCCAAAAAAGCGGGGGTGAAAAACGGCGTGGTCCAGGACAAGCTGTGGCTTCCCGGATTTCTCAAGCTCAAGACCCTCATGGAGCGCGGCTTTTTCGGCGAGATCCTCTCGGTTAAGGGCGAGTTCGGCTACTGGGTTTTCGAGGGCGACACCGTCCCGGGCCAGCGTCCGAGCTGGAACTACCGCAAACAGGATGGCGGCGGCATGGTCATCGACATGCTCTGCCATTGGCGCTATGTGATTGACAACCTGTTCGGCCCGGTCAAGGCCGTCTCCTGCCTCGCGGCCACGCACATCAAAAAGCGTGTCGATGAAGACGGCAAGAAATATGCCTGCACCGCCGATGACGCCGCCTACTCGACCTTCGAGCTGGAGAACGGCGTGATCGTCCACTTCAACTCATCCTGGTGCACCCGTGTCCGGCGCGACGACCTGCTGACCGTCCAGGTCGACGGCACCCAGGGTTCCGCCGTCGTGACCCTGCGCGACGTCTTCATCCAGCCCTACGGCGCCACGCCGCGGCCGGTGTGGAACCCCGACATCCCGCAGCCGATCAACTTCTTTGACGACTGGCAGAAGATGCCCGATCAGATGAGCTTTGAGAACGCCTTCAAGGTGCAGTGGGAGCTGTTCCTCCGCCATGTCGCGCTCGACGAGCCGTTCCGCTGGTCCCTGCTCGAGGGCGCCAAAGGCGTGCAGCTCGCCGAAAAGGGTCTCGAATCCTCCCGCAAACGGGCCTGGGTTTCTCTCCCGGTATTAAAAGCCTGAACCCGGGCGGGAGGTGATCCCGTCCCCAGGCGGACGCAGCCGGCCCGGCCTCAAAAGGGCCGGCGGATTAGGGACGGGCCGGAATGGCGCTAAGTTATGCTCTTCTTCCGATCATAATCGTAATCGTAATCCGTTCTCCATCAGTCGATTAAGATCAAGATCACGATTAAGATGGCAATAGCCCCTTAACTTAGCGCCATTCTGGTCTGTCCCTTATAAACTTTATAAACTTTCTACCATTCGCGTAACTGGCGGCTCGAAATTGAGCAACTGAAACCCTATATGAAGGCTTACATTTGCTGATAAAACAAACACCGTTCAACTTCTTATAAACTTAACCCGAGTTCGCCAGTTCGGGCATAGAATTCATATTTTTTCGCTTAATTTT
>CAZDLY010000078.1:0-9416 GCA_964506575.1 uncultured Akkermansia sp.
CGAGCGCAGGCCCTACGTTGTCGCCTCGTTCCGTCCCCCGTAGGGCCGCCGCTCGACGGCGGGCCGCAAATACGGCCTGCGACGAGCGCAGGCCCTACAAGGGGCGGAGCTACGGCATCTTGATCCCGTACCGCACGATCACGATGCCGCTGCCGCCCGCGCCGCCGAAGGTGAAATACGCGCCACCACCGCCGCCCCCGCCGGTATTGGGCGCTCCGGCAACGCCGCCTGAGACGCCTCCTCGGGTTTCTCCCTGTCCGCCGCCATCGGTCGCCGTGCCACCGCTCCCCGCTTGCGCGCCGCCACCGCCACCGCCGGCGTAGCCGGTGAGAATACCCGAAAGGTCATACGAAAGCCCGGCGCCGCCGTTACCGCCCACGCTGTTGGTGACGCCCGCGCCCCCCGCACTCCCCGCCCCGCCGCCGCCGCCGCCACCACCCGGATTTGCGCCACCCATGCCGCCGCTGTTGGCATATCCACCCGGCTGGTTCCCAAGTCCGCCGCTCGACCCATTCCCGTATCCGCCCGACCCACTGCCGCCGCCCAGGCCCGCGTTGCGCAGTTTCGCGCATCCGCCCCCACTCGCGGTAAGGGTGTCCAATGCCGAGTTCCCTCCCGGCGTTGCCGAGTCGGAAAGCCAACTTCCGGCCCCACCTCCCGTTCCAACCGTGATCGCATGGGGTCCGGCAACCAGTGTGACGTTGGTGTAGATCAGACCGCCGGCCCCGCCGCCCCCGCCGCCGCCGGCCGTGCTGTCGCCGCCGCCGCCCCCGCCGCCGCCCGCCACCACCAGCACCTCCACCGCGCCGCCCGCCGAAACAGCCAGCGTGCTATTCCCCACAGTTGTGAAGATGTGGGCCGTGTAGTTGGTTCCATTGGCCGTGTAGTTCGTCAGGCTTCCACCCGCCGCCGCCATCGAGTTCACCCACAGCGTCACCGTCGCCGGGACGCCGTCGGTCGTGCCGTCGTTGGCCACAAACGTGAAACTGTCAGGTCCCTTGTAGTCCAAGAACGGGGTGTACGTGACGTTCGGCTCGGCGCCCGACAGCGAGCCATGCGTCGGCGGAGCGACCACCGCATAGGTGAGCCCCGACCCTTCGACGTCGGAGCCGGTCAGCGTAATCGCCCGGGGCGTATTGGTCGCCACGCTGACGACTTGGGCGTTGGCCGCCGGCGGATCGTTCACCGCTTGAATCGTTACGTTCACCAGAATCGAAGTCGTCGCTCCCCACGGATCGTACGCTTGCACCGCAAAACTGTCGCCGCCGTAGTAGTTTGCCGCCGGCTGGTAGACGATGGGCATGCTGGTTCCTTGTCCCCTGACCGTGGCACTTCCGTGACTCGGCGGGGTCAACACCCACCAGCCGATGGAGTCGCCGTCCGCGTCCGTGGCGTGCAGCGTCAGATCGAACGGCATGGGCGAAGAGTCTTCGCTCATCGTCATGTTCGTGCTTGCGCCCTCGACGATCGCCGGGGGATGGTTCGAGCCGGTGCTCAGGTACGACCGTACGCAACGGAAACCGCGGCCGGGGTCGGAATTGTCACGATCGTACTTGCGAAAGGCACAGGTATAGATCCCATCGCGAAAAATAAGCGCGTAGTAATACGCTCCGACTGTGATGGGGGAGTCCGGTCCCATCGGGTCAACACGGGGAGAAGTCGCGTAGTAGTACGGGGCAGCCCAATCCCAACACCATTCCTTTACACTTCCCGCCATATCGTACAGTCCATAGCCGTTCGGCGCAAAGAACCCTACGGTGCAACGGGATTGAGAGCTGATAGCGGAGTACCGGTTCGTATCCAACGTCTCCACATCGGTCCACGGGTATGTATGGCCGGGCGCCCCGCCGCGCGCCGCCTTTTCCCATTCCGCCTCCGTCGGCAGCCGATATCCGTTGACATTCCTGCGCAGGGCAGGTTTGGATCCGTTGTCCGGACCCTTGAACACTGTGGCGTCAGGGTTGAGGTAACAGGGCGTAAACCCCTCCCTTTCACTGCGCGCGTTACACCAGATGGCAGCATCAGACCACGTGACAGCGCCCACCGCATAGTTGCTCCCGGGGGCTGTCCAATCGTTGGCGAACACATACCCATGGGTCGTCGCCCAATCGAACACTTCCCGCCATAGATTGCTCGTCACCTCATGACGTTCCATATGGAAGGCGCTCACGTAGACGGTGTGCTGATACACTTCAGAACCCATATTTGTGTTGTTAGGCTGGCCCATAGCGTACTCGCCCGCCGGAATGAAGGCCATCTCGTTGGTCTCGGCCACGGTCCGGAAGAACATGGCGGAGGCCTGCACCGGCACGGCGCCGGTCACCAGCCCGCCGGCCTTGGCGGGGATACAGTCCATCGTGGTCGGAATGCCGTCAACGGTCACGGCGTTGGTCACGCGGGTCCAGGCCCCCGTGAGCGACGTCGCGCACTCCACCCGATACGACTGGCCGGTGGCCATGCGCGTGAAGGTGATTCGCCCCGTCGCGTCGAACGACTCGATCCGCATCTCGTCGGCGGCGTAGGTGGCCATGGGCGCGGCGAGAAAGGCCAGCGCCAGGGCCATCGTTGAAATCGATCTTTGATCTCTTACCATTGCCGTTCCCTTTCTTCCCACTCCATCACGTTCCATCCCCCGTAGGGCCGCCGCTCGACGGCGGCCGCCGCTTCCTCTTCGCCTTGTCCTCTTCGCCTGCGGCCTGCGGCGAGCGCAGGCCCTACGCTTTCGCCTCGTTCCATCCCCGTAGGGCCGCCGCTCGCCGGCCCTGAGCGCAGTCGAAGGGTCGGCGGCCGCTTTTCTTCAATCGTTGCCCACCGTCTCGGGCATCACACCCAACGCTTCGTCATCCATCCGCAACCATTCCGATGGTGGAAATCTCGCATCGTCCAGCATGAGCAAGAAATCGAATCCATGCTCCGGGGACCGTCGCCACCAAGGCCACTCTTCATTCTGGCGGATGAGGCCTGCACGATACGGATTCAGAAAGATGTACCTCGCATAATCCCCCGCGCGATCTTCCGGTCGCAGACGATGTTCGAAGAAGTTCTCCTGCCAGCGTAGCTCCGCAACACGCATGGCGGGTTCAGTCAACGCCTTGAGTTTCCCCACCATGCGGCTCAGGGTCAACCGGCCGGTCAAGAGTGCGAGAAGGTGCAGATGATCCGGCATGATGGTGGACGCCAGAAACGTCGCGTCCCCATCTTTCTCGATACGCGCGAGAACGCCCGAAACCGCTCCCGCAGTTTCCGGAAGAGCCAACCGCCGCTCGGGCCGTTGGGCGCTGATCGTGATGAAATAGCGCGCCCCTGGCAAACTGATGCGGCCTTTCCGCAGATCAGAAGTTTGTCGGATGGGCAGTCCTGTTTGACGTTCATTCATCCAAGCACCTTGGTTGCTAGCTTTCGCCTGCGGCCTGCGACGAGCGCAGGCCCTACGTTATCGCCTCGTTCCGTCCCATGTAGGGCCGCCGCTTGTCGGCGGGCCGCAAATACGGCCTGCGACGAGCGCAGGCCCTACGTTATACTGAATACTTTCTTCATCCCTAATGTCCTGTCGGCACGGCCAGGCGCAAACCCAAATCCATGAACACGTGCGTGGATTCCCTGGAACTGCGACACGCCGCCCTGGCATTCAGGGAGCTATACCACTCGCTTCCGCAATCGAAGGCGCCGCCGCGCCAGACCCGCACATCCCACGGCCATTCTTCCGTCTTGGCTCCTCCGACGGGATCGGTGACCGGTTCCGCAGGGTAAATATCGTAGATATCCAGACACCACTCCCACACGTTCCCGTGCATGTCATAGAGCCCCCACGCGTTGGGAAGATAGCCGCCGACCTGGGCCGTCCCCCCCGATGAGTCCACACCTGCGCCCAACGGACCGTAACCCGCCGCATTCCAATTCGTCCCGCCGTTGCACCAGTACCGGGCAACCGCCGCCAGGTTGTCGTCCTGGAACAGGTGCTCGATGTTGGCGCCGGAATTCAGCGACGTCGTTGTCCCGGCCCGTGCGGCGTATTCCCACTGCGACTCGGTGGGCAGATCGAACACCAGGCCCGTCCGCGCCCGCAGTTTGCCCATGAACGAATTCGTATCCACCGTGTTGTAATTCGGCCAGTTCGCCCCGGCATTGATCCCGCGGATGTCATCGTAGCTCACTTGTTCCACGGGCCGGGAATCGCGACACGCGGCATTGGTGAAGCAACTCGGCCAGTCGCCCATCACGCGCTCCCATTGCCTCTGCGTCACCTCGAACACCCCGATGAAGGCGTCCTGCGACAGGACGACCGCGTGCAGCGTTTCGTCGTCCACACGTCCGAATTCTTCCTCCGGCGAGCCCATCATGAAGCCGCCGGTCGGGATGCGCCGCAGCACGAGCTTGGTGGTCTTGTACTCATCCGTCCATCCGCCGTCCGGCACGGCATTCAGATAGGTCACCGGATAGCTGGCGGCGAAAGAACCGGCGGAAAGATCCACGACCAGGTAGTCGTTGGTGGCGCTGAACGAGTTGGTGATCGCAGGCGGAGGCACCTGGACCGGGTGCGGAACGGCGCGAATCTGTTTGAGCATGATGTCGCCCGGCGTCATGCGCTTGAATTCGAAATCGAGTTCGAAGGACATCCGGTTGGTATAGTAGGCCTCGTACGCGAGCGTGGCGGCGTCCATCTGAGCCAGCAACGTCCGGTAGTCGGCCTCCCACGTCATGACCGGATCGCCGTTAATCGTCAGCGAGGACGCCACGGTCCGGGTCAACAGGGCGGCGGCGGTGTTGGTGCCCTCATAGGACGCGGTGACGGTTTCCGGCCGCTTGGTGGAATCCGGGTTGGTCACGGAATCCGAGCCAAGCTGGGTCACGAGGTTGGCGCTGGCCCGGCGAACGCCGCCGGTTTTCTCGATCGCCAGCAGGGCCACGCCGTTGGCCATCTCGTCGGTGTCCGGCGAGGAATAGTGGACAAGGATCGCCATGCCTACGTCGGATTCGACCACGCCATGCCGCAGGCGTTCGAGGAATGCGTTTTCGTTGTAGAAGCTGGCATACACCTTGCGGATCGCCCGGAAGACGCCGCGCTCTTCCGGTTCGGTCGGATCGCAGCGGCAGGGGCCCCAGATATCGCCGTCCAGATCGTCCTCAAGGCAGCCGCTGTAACTGTCATAGAGTCCGGCGCCATTGAAGACGTCGCTGTCCTCGACGTTGGTCGAACTGCGGAAACGGATCATCCGCCCCCCGAATCCAGCCGCCTGCAGGGCCGCCACAATCTGCGCGCGCTGGGCGGCGCTGAAATCGGCCGTGACGGCGAAGAGGTTGCGGACGGCGGCCAGGTCGGCGCGGACGGCCGCCATGTCGGGCGGGAAGGTGTACCCGCCCAAGCGGGCGGCGACCTTTTGGCGCAACGTCTGGCCGTCGGGCAGGGTCTGCGCAAGATAGGCTTGCCAGAGATCGAAGGTGATCGCGATGGCCGGCGAAGGCGAGTGGGTCGGCAGGCTGCGGCGCAGGAATCCGAAATTCGCCGCCTTGCCTCCGACGTATCGGACATCCGCCGGGGTCAGCGTATCCACGATCAGGCTGATCGTGCCGGTTGAGGCGATGGGGACGATACCGAGCGCACCGCCGCTCTTGCTGGCCAGTATCGCCTGTCTCTGCTCGGGGGTGAGCAGTCCGGTCGTGTCGGTCATGGTGATCCGGCATTCGTTGTTGGTCTGTTCGACCACCAACAGGATATCCCTGCCGTACAGGGCGGAGATTTGCGCGCGGGTTCCGGCCGAGTTGGCATAGGCGAACGGCAAGGCCAGCGCGCGGGCCAGCAGGGCGACATGCGAGCTGGGGGTGGCCGGTTCGAGCGAGAGATACCCGGCCAGGACCGGCAGTTCCGCCGGCACCCAGTCGGTCACGAGGATGTCGCCGAACTTCAGCCGTCCGTCGCCCAGCGCGGCGTTGATCTCCGCGCCCGGCACGAACACCAGTCTGCCGAGAGCCCAGCCTGTCGAGTACCCGGCATTCTCGGTGGCCCAGCGCGCAAGGGAATCCAGCGCGATGCCGCGCGCGGCCAACACATCCACGCCCGCGTCGGCCGCCTCCCGCTGCGTGGCCGAAGGCATATAGAATATCTGCCAATCCCCATCGAGGACCAGTCTCTGCCGGACCGCCCCGATCCAGTCCGCCACGTCGCCGATCGGAAACGGCTCGTTCCCCGCGAACTGGATGCCCATCTCGTGCTTCAGCGGGTCCGGCGCCCGCAGAATTGATCCGGCCGCCATGCGCTGGCCCGCGCCGGGATAGAGCGACAGCAAATTGTACTCGGGCACAGTCATCCCGGCGCACTCCGGAAACCGCGCCACGGCGAAGGCATAGTGGGTGTCCCAGCGCGCGGAATCCTGGAAGAAGACGCGATCCGGCTGCGCCAGGTAGAACTGGAACTTCACGTACCGGATATTCGCCACCCCGGCCCCCGCGTTCGTCGTGAACAGATCCCCCCCCGCGGGATACAACTGGTTGGACCAGTCATCCTCGGGTTGCAGCGGCGCGGCCACGAGGCGGTAGAAACCGTTCGTGCGCCCGGCGGCGGTGATGTCGGCATAGGGGTATAGGCGGTTGCGGACGTGCGCGACGGCCTGCCAGTTCGTGGCGATCAGATCGCCGCACTGTTCCAGAACCAGCCGCTGTCCGGAGCAGTCGTCCGACTGCAGGACCGGGGAGCCCCCTTGCATTTCCAATGAAATGCGGGGGGCCGCCTGTCCGGTCGCCGTGGCCAGCGCCAGCAGGACAGCCGCGAACAGGCTCTCGGTCTTTCGTCTGCCGGCCTTCGTAGGGCCGCCGCTCGTCGGCGGGCCGCTCGTCTCCCGAGCACCGAACATTGAACTCACTCCCCCACCGCCAGCGTGTAAGTCTGCCACGCCGCAATGGCCGTGATGTTGGAAAGCGGCGAGCCGTCCGGCAATCGGGCCTTCACGGGGAGACTTCTTCCATTGCCGGCGCTCTTGTCTCCCATCACACCGCGCTTGTTACCGCCCCAGGACCAGATCGTCCCGTCGGACTTGCGCGCCACGGAATGCCGATATCCCGTCGCGATCGCCATGACGTTGGAAAGCGCCGAGCCATCCGCCAGCCTCGGTTGATAGCATCTGCCGTCGGGCATCGGGTCCCCAAGACAGCCGCCTCTGTTGTTGCCCCAGCCGATCACGGCGCCATCCTGCCGCAACGCCACCGTTTGATCCCTACCGACCGCGATAGCCGCGATGAGGCCAAGACCAGACACCTGTACAGGCCACAGCACATTGCCGCTTTCTGGAACACCGCATTGACCTCGGGAATTGCCGCCCCAGGCAAAGACGTTCCCATCCTTTCCAAGCGCCACCGAGTAACTGGTGCCCGCCGCAATGGCGACGATTCCGCTAAGTTGCGTTCCGTCGTGCAGTTTCACCCGCACGGGAATCGGGCGGCTGTTGGTCGTGCCGTCCCCGAGTTGGCCCGACTCGTTCCTGCCCCAGGCCCAGAGCGTGCCGTCGCGCTTGAGCGCCAGACTATGTACCCCGCCGGCGGCGAGCGCGGTGACATCCGACAGGCCCTGCGCCTGCACGGGGACTTCGCTGTTACTGGTCGTGCCGTCGCCGAGTTGGCCAACATGGTTCCAGCCCCAGGCCCAGACCGTGCCGTCGCTCTTGAGCGCCAGGCTGTGGACATGTCCGGCTGCGATCGCGGTGACTCCGGAGAGGCCGGCCAGTCGTTCAGGGCCAAAAGAAACGATTTTGCCGGCTTCACGCTTCCCGCCCCAAGTCCAGACGCTCCCGTCGTTCTTCAGCGCGAGCATTTGCCCGGCGCCCGCGGCCACTGTCTTGACGCCGTCGAGCCCCAGCACAAGCGCCGGCGCGGTCACAGTCTGGTTCGTCAGGCCGACCCTCAAGCAGCCCCCATGATTCCCCCCCCACGCATACACGACGCCGCGGGCGGATTCCATGCCGCCGGCTGTGGCGACCGCCGCCTTGCCGGCGGTCACCGTCAGGTTCTTTCCCCCTTGCACCCACTCGACCTTCCCCTCCTGCATTCCCAGCCAGGATTGGGGTTCCGTCACATCGAGACCGAACCGTGTTCCGACCACACGGGCCACGGCATGCGGTGTGCTGATTTCCAACGCCTTCGCCTGCGCCGCCGCGTCGCAGACCATCTTCCCCTCATCCAGCGCCAGCCGTTTCGCGTTCCGGTTCTTGCCCGTCCCCAGCGTCACCCGCAGACGCGAATTCCGCTGCAGTTCCAGTTGCGTCCCATCGGGATAGGCGAGTGTCGCGTATCCATCGCCGCCCACCTCGATCCCGTCGCCGGGGCGAAGCGTTTCGCCAACCCGGAGGCCAGCAGGACCCCGGACCCCGGACTCCGAACCTTCTAAACCCTGAACCCTGAGACCTGCAACCCTCCCCCCCGCCGCGACCACCCGCAACTCCAGATCCGCCGGCCGCTGACTGAACCACCACGCGCCGCCGGCGGCAATCGTCAGCCCCGCTGCCGCAGCCAGCGGGAGCACCCACCGCCTTCCCGATAGACGGGGACCGAGGCCCATGGAACGCGGCCGCTTGTTTTCAGCGTCTCCGGCGTTCAATTCCCGGGCGATGCCGGCATTCAGCAGGCAGTGCAGGACGAATTCTCGCCGCGCGGATTGGTCTTCCCGCAGCAGCCGGATCAGCCCTTCGGTTGCTTCCGGCCCCAATTCGCCGTCTTCCCATCGAATCAGGCGTTCTTCCAGCATCGCCCTTTCATCGCGGGTCGTATTCATGCAACCTCCCCGGCCAACTTGGACTCCACACATTCGGCAAGCGCGTTTCTCGTTCGCATCAGCATCACACGGACGGACACAGGGGTTCTCCGAAGAACTGCGGCCACCCTTTCGCACGTCAGCCCCTGCAGGTAGCGCATGCGTAGAACGGAGAGCGCCGGACCTTTCACCCGCTTGATGCATTCGGCCAGGGCGATCCGGCGGGCGGTCATCAGTTCGGATTCGGGGTCCGCTTCCTCAAAGGCCTGATCGTACACATCGATCAGGCGCGAGTCGGCAATCACCTTCGCCCGCTTGCGCGTTCTCCAGAAGTGCAGCACGGTGTTCCGAACCACCCCCCGCGCCCAGACGGGGAAAACGGCGTCCTCATCCGGAACCTTCGCCCGGCTCAGAATGATCAAGCCTGTTTCCTGCAGCACATCCTGGGCATCGTGGGGATCACGAACCAGCGCGCGGACGTAATCCATCAACATGCTCTGATGCTGCAGATACAGCCGGGACACTCTTTCTTCAATCGGCATACCGCCTCCTGCCGATACATTCCCGCCCCTTCGAAAGTGTTACATTCCGGCCAGGCCAAACGCATCGAGGCTCTTGAAAAACCGAGGCTCTTGCAAAACCCCCCGCAACGCTGCGCCTGACGGCTTGCGTCGCGGGG
>CAZDLY010000079.1:0-9412 GCA_964506575.1 uncultured Akkermansia sp.
CCGGTCAGCATTTTTATGAGTCCGTGGGCTGAGCCTATGGGATGCTAGTGAATTTTATTATATTCATTTGATGAAGACGGGGTGAATTTTAACTCTTATTTCGAAAAATGGGGATCGAAGGAAGAATATGTTAAGGCGAGAAAGCAAAAGATTCTTTTGGATGAAAATGGAAGAGAATATGTTTTATCTGATGCTGGTGGCGGTCAAAGGATTGAGAGATACTTGGAGGATGCCATAGAAAATGGTGTCGTTATTGACGATGTCTGGGATTTGGATAAAATTAATAATTCTGCGAAAGAAAGTCTCGATTACTCTACCCAAAAACCCGAGTCGCTGCTCGAACGCATCATTTCGGCTTCGTCCAACGAGGGCATGATAATAGCAGACTTTTTCGGCGGCAGCGGCGTGACCGCCGCCGTTGCCAACAAACTGGGGCGGCGCTTCATTCATGTGGACGTCGGCATCAACTCGATCCAGACCGCCCGCGACCGCCTACAGGCCGCAGGCGCCAACTTCAACGTGCTGGACGTGCGGGACGGCGTGGCCCTTTTCCGCAACCCGGTGCAGACCATGGACAAGCTGCGCTCACTGATCACCGGCCTGCGCCTCGACGAGGCCGAACTCGGCTCTTTCTGGGCGGGCGCGTTCAATGACAGCCGCCTCGGTCTCGTTCCGGTCTATCTGCCCGACCTCAAAGACCACACCACCAAGGTGCTCGACATTCCGCTCATCAACCGCATCGTCAACGGCGCCATCCCCGAGCTGCCGGAAAAGGTGCGCAAGGTGGCGGTCTACTACGTGGACATCGAAGACCGCGAGGCGGTGAACACGTTCCTCCGAGACAACGCCCCGGCCGATTGCGCCGTCGAGTTGCGCGACCTGAAGGAACTGCTCGCGGAGGTTGTGATCGCGGACGATGCCGCGGTGTCCGTCGAATCCGGCAACACGGTCACCTTCGAAAGTTTCCACAGCGACCGGTTGCAGCAGAAGATTGCGGCATACAATGACAAGCACGGCCTGAACCGCTATCCCGACGGCGCATTGCTGGATGAGGACGGGAAGCCAGCCGAGCCAAAACCAGTGCAAGGGTTCAAGCCCATCGAGATCAGCGAGGACGGACTGGAGCTGATCGAATGGGTCAGCGCCGACTGCACGCTGGCAGACGGGCCTTGGCACAGCGATGCCGAGATCAAGATCGACAAGCGCGGGTTTGTCATGCGCGACGGCAAGAAAACGAAAATTTTCTGGGACGGGACGCTGGCTTGTCCGCGCCCGCCGAAGCGCATCAAGATCCGCTCGATTGCTGGCGACGAGACGATTCTGATCCTGGCTGCGAGCGACCGGTCCGAGGAACCGGTTGCGGCGCGCCGATGCCGGCGAGGCCGCTCATGATCGTGACCTTTTCCGATCTGACATGGGATGATTTGGAGGCGTGGGCCGGGACGCGGGTGGTGAAGCGGGGCAAGTCGTACAAGGGCTGTGTGTCCGACCTCTGCCGCACGGCGGACGGCCGTTTGCTGGCCTGGGTGCGGGGCGGGAATCGTTATGCCACCGAGGTGCGGCTCTCGGACGCGGGCAAACCGCTCTCCTTCTGCACCTGCCCCTATGGCACGGCCTGCAAGCACGCGGTCGCCGTGATCCTCTCATATCTCGATGCCGTGCAGGCGAAACGCGACGTGCCGATCGCCGAAGACGACGACGAGCGAGTGGAACTTCTGGCGGATGAGGCGGAGGATTGCGAAGAAGGGGACGAAGCGCTCGATGAAGAGGATGCGGACGACACCGCACCCGTCCCGCGGCGGTGCGGCGCCGCCGCAAAGCGCCCGCCCGCCGCGCCTTCCGAAGTCGACGCCTATCTGGCGAGACTGGAAAAGGGCGACCTGCTCAAGCTGATCGCCGATCTGCGAGGCGAAGTCCCTGAGATCGGCAAGAAGTTGCGCGAACGGGCCGAACTGGCCGTCGCGGACGGGGGGCGGCTCGTCGCCTCGGCCCGCCGTGCCATCCGCGAAGCGGCGGCCGAGCCGGGGTGGAGCCGACACTGGTCGAACGAATCGTTTATCCCCGATTATTCGCCGGTGCGTAAGCGCCTGCAGGCGTTGCTCGACGCTGGCCGCGCTGATGATGTGGTGGCACTTGGCGAAGAACTGGTCACAGCCGGGCTGCGCCAGATGGGCCAGTCGGATGACGAGGGCGAGACCGGGCAGCGGGTCGCCGAGTGCCTCGGCATCGTGTTCCGCGCCCTGGCCGTTTCGTCCAAGTCGGATGCCGACAAATTGCTGTGGGAGGTCGATGTGCTGTTGCGCGAGGATTACGGCTTTTTTGACAACCTGCCGAGTTTGTGGTCGGATCCCGGCCGTTTTCCGCCTCGGGTGTGGTCCGAGGTGGCTGACGCACTGGCCGAGCGTATGCCCACGGTATCCCAAGAGAAAAAGGGCGACGGCGCTGATTCGCATTCGAGGAGATACCTGCGTGACAAAATCCGGCGATGGATGTCTGAGGCGCTCACACATGCCGGCCGCGCGGACGAGATTACGGCGCTGCTGACACGCGAAGCGAAAACCACCAACTGCTACAGCGAACTGGTCGCTCATTTGATGGCGCTGGGCCGTGACGTCGATGCTGCGGCGTGGTGCCGCGCAGGGTTCGAGACGACCCGGGAGCGCCTGCCGGGAATCGCGAAACAAATGCGCGACAGCCTTCACAAGATTGCCGAGAAGAAGGGGGACTGGCCGCTGGTCGCCGCCTTCCGGGCGTATGCGTTTCTCGACGAACCGGATGTCAGCACTTATCAGGCGTTGGGGAATACCGTGCGCCCCCTGGGACTCTGGGAGCCGGTGCGGCAGCAGATGTTGGCTTGGCTGGAGACGGGCCGACGCCCCGGTGGCGCGGCGACGGCGCCCGCCGCCGCGAAGGGCAAACGCGTCAAGGGGAAGGCCACGGCCGCCCCAGACGGCACGCCGTCCGAGCCGTGGCCGCTTCCCGACACGGGACTGCCGCAGGCAGGAGAACGGGGCCGCTACCGGTCGTTCCCGCAAACGGAACTGCTGATTCGGATTGCGCTTGAAGAGAAACGTCACGACGACGCCCTTGCCTGGTACGAGCGGCACAAGAACCGCGGCTCTGGCGGCTGGGGGTTCTTCGGACGATACGGCGTCGAGCAATCCCTGGCCGAGGCGGTGTGCGCGACCCACCCCGATGCGGCGCTCGGGATCTGGCGGACACTGGCGAAGCATGAGATCGCGCAAACCAAACCGGCGGCGTATGAGGTCGCGGCAGGTTATTTGGAACAGATGAAGGCCGTGTATGAGCGCACGGAGAAGACGGTCGAGTGGCAGAGCCTGCTCGGCGAACTGCGCGCTACACACCGCCCCAAACGATCCCTAATGGCGGTGCTGGATCGGCTGGAAGGTAAGAAAGAGGAAAGGAAGATCGTCCGCTGACGGCGTTATATCTCCCTGCGCGACTTTCATGAGTCGTTTACCCGCAGCGGATTTCAGGCGTCCAGTCGCTTGATGTCGACGGGCCGAAGGTCGCGCCAGGTTCCGGGCAGGAGCGTGGGCGCGGTGAGGCTGCCGATCGCGGTGCGGACGAGGCGGACGACGAGGCTCTCGGGGACAAGGCTCTCGGGGACAGGAAATCTATGCCTAAGCTGTTGCAGCGCAAGCACGTTTCTCCCGTCCAGCGCCACTCTGAGCCAGCATTGGAGTCGATGTTCCGATAGTCGTCAGCAGATGTCCGGCAGCCGATCCGCCATTATCCAAGCGCGTCCCAGTTTCTCTGTGCGTGGCGGATCGGGCCGGACACGGGGCGCGTGATAACAGGCCGTCTGCGGCGTCACCGGGGGCGGCGCATAGCGGGTAGGGCAGCGGTGTCCCCACCGCGCCGCAGGCGAATGGGAGTGAAGAGAAAAGCTGAAAGCTGAAAGCGGAAAGCGGAAAGCGGAAAAGGAAAAGCAAATGAGCGTAGCGCTTGCACAATTTCAGCTTTCAACTTTCCGTTTTCATCTTTCCCTTATTCATCTCCATCATCAGCGGCGCGGCGGGACGCCGCTGCCCTACCTCGCGCTTTGCGCCTTTCCCTGAACCCTAAACCCTTCTCTTCCCGTTTTCTGCCACACCCCCAATAGTGACCCATTAAGGAGTTATAGGCCGTCCGGATCGATCAACAACCGGCCGCGAGGCCATCGTCTGCCGTCGGCCTTTACGGGCGATGAAGTCCTCGACCTCCGGCATGTACAGGTCCTTGGGTGTGAGGCCCGCGCTTGCCAGCCGCTGGCGCGCGAGGCTGAAATTGGTGATCTGCTCGCGTGCATGGGAGTCCGTGCCGATGACTACCGGCAGTCCGCGGTCCGCCGCGATCCGAAGCATGCGCACCTCCGCCGTCTCCGGCGTATTCGGGTTCGAATTGAGTTCCAGAGCCACGCCGCGCTCTTCGACCCACCGGAGCACGCGCCGGATCGCATCATCGGAAATATGTCCTTTGTTCACATGGGCGAGCCACCGGAACGGGTGCGCGAACACATCCACCTCGGGCGTGCCTAGCAGCACGTCCACAAAATCCAGCCACGCCCGCTCGCGCGCCTCTTCCGATTCAAGCTTCTCGATCCACGGCGCGAAGTGAAGTCCGCAGAGGATGACGTCAAACTCGTTCGTGAACTCCGGATCATGCGTCAGACGCCCATCCCGCATCATATCGGTCTCGATGCCGGCAAAGACATTGGCGTTGTTCAGATCCCTGATTTTTCCGAGCCCCGCCCGGAGATTGGCGTTGCCGATCTCCCGCGCCGCATCGAAGTGTTCGGGCTCCTCCATCCATCGCCCGGACCACAGCAGGTCCGTCTCATGCACGAAGTAATGCATAAAGCCGTGATCGGTAATCACCACGCGCCGCATCTCGTCGCCCACTAATCCGGCGTACAAGGCCGGAGTCATCTCACACTCGCAACAGGGGTCCACATTCGTGTGACAATGGAAGTTCGTCCAGCCGCGCTCTTGCATATCGTCCGTTTACCTCTCTTGTTGAAATCGCATCCGATGCGTCCGCCCGGCGCCCCGTCACGCCTCCCCAAACACTTCGGCCTCGAAGACCAGAAATTGGGCGTCGTGTTCCCATGCGTCGGGGGCAAGTCCGGCCTTGCGCGAGAGAAAGCGGAGCGTCGTTTCGAGATCCCACCCTTGTTCACCCGGAACTTGAGGCAGAAAGACCGCGCTGCGGCCGCCTTTCTTGAGAACGATCCCGTGGCGGCCGAGGACGATCTCACGCCAGGAGGCCACCGGCTCGGGCGCGGTGAGCGCCGAAATCTCAATCCGCACCCGCAGCGCCTCCTGGGGCGACAGCGGCTGGAAGCGCGGATCGTGCAGCGCGGCGTTGACGGCCTGTTCGCGCACCACCCGCCAGATTTCGCGCGTCGGAAAAATCTCGCCGATGCAGCCGCGCAACTCGCCGTCCAGGGTGAGCGTCACAAAGCCGCCCATCACCTGCCGGGCCCCCGCGCCGATCCCCTCCGGCTCCTGCCGGGGCGCGCCGCCGCGCCGCACCGCCGCGTCAACCGTCTGCCGCGCCAATGCCGTCAACCACTCGCGTGTCGCCGTGTCCAACATGTCGCACCTCACCACGCCACCCATGCGCTCAGATAACTCACCGAATTTTCCCAGTCACCGGTCATCCGACCGGACTGGTCATAGGCGATCTCGCCGACCGTCGCCTGCGGGCCGGCAGCGGCGATAGAAATCGCCAGCGGATGCTCCCCGCACACCGTTGCTCCGGTCTCCTGCAGGACCTGCCGGAAGCCGGCGGCGTCCCCTGCGGCGACCCGGTCAAACACGCGGTGATCCAGCTCGCGGAGCCGTCCGGACACGTTGTCCGTGAACGGCACATAATCAAAGTTGGGGCCGTAGTGCGTGAAATCGGTGCTCACAACGAGGAGCGTGCGGCTGTCCAGCATCCCGCGCAGCGCCTGGCCGAAGGCGCTGGCCACCGCGTCGCAAAACCCGCCGCAGACGAGGGAGACCACGCGCAGCGGCCGCCCGGCAAACACCGTTTGCAGCAGCGGGATCTGGATCTGGTCGCTGTGCTCGCGCGCATGGGCGCGCGGCTCGACGACGGCAAAGGGGGTGGCCAGCAAACACCGCGCGAAATCGGTATCGGCCGGACAGTCACCCAACGGCGTCCGGATGTGCGCCACATCCAGCACGCTCACGCAATCGCGCAGGGCGACGGAATGGCTCGGACCCATCACGACCGCGCGGTCATACCGGGCGGGATCGAGCCGGGCGTAGGCCGCCATCGCCACTTTGCCGGAATAGGCGTAGCCTGCGTGAGGGACGATGACCGTGCGCACGCCGGGTATCGGCGCGGGCGCAGGCTGCGGGGCCAGCAGCGCCAGTTCGCGCCGCAACGCCTCCCGGTCGGCGGGGTACCAGCGGCCGGCCAAGGGCGTCTCAAAGATCCGATTCTCTTTCGTGACTCACCTCCAGACCCCGGCCGCAGCACGGCTGCACGTTGGGCACTTGCCGTCCTGCAGCCGATTATCGCACACCGTGAAGCCGCGGCGGCGCAGGAGCACCGCGCCGCAGCCGGCGCAGACCATGTCCTCCGTGCCCGCGATCTCGGCATTGCCGATATACACATGACGCAATCCGGCCTCCAGCGCACGGGCCCGCGCCCGCGACAGGGTCTCCCCGGGCGTGGACGGCAATTCGACAAGCTGGTGGGTCGGATAAAACCGCGAGAAATGCAACGGCGTCTCCGCGCCGAGATTCGCCGAGATCCATCCGGACAGCCGGGTGAATTCCGCGTCGGTGTCGTTCAGCGTCGGAATGATGAGATAGGTCACCTCCAGCCAGACGCCCGCCGCGCGCAACTGGACCAGCGCATTCAGAACGGGTGTGACGGAATCCACGCCGCAGACCTTGCGGTAGAAGGCGTCGTCCATCGACTTGATGTCCACATTCGCCGCGTCAATCACCGATGCCGCCACACGGACGGTCTCGGGCGTCGCATAGCCCGCCGTGACGATGATGTTCCGCAGTCCCATCTCGCGGCAGACCTGCGCGCAGTCGCGGACATACTCGATGGCAATCAGCGGCTCGGTGTAGGTGTAGGACACGGACGGACATCCGTTTTCTTGCGCGGCGGCGGCCACGGCCCGCGGCGGCAGGTCGTACGACGGCAACTTGTTGAAGCTGCGCTGGGAGATCTCGGCATTCTGGCAGTTGAGGCAACTCAGGTTGCACCCCGCCGTGCCGATCGAGAAGGTCTTGGTCGCCGGCAGAAAATGGTAGAGCGGCTTTTTGGCGATCGGATCCACATGCACCGCGCACGGATGCCCGTAGGCCATCAGCACGATGCGTCCGCCGACGTTCCGCCTCACCCGGCAGCGTCCGATCTGTCCCGCACCCAGCAGGCACCCGTGTGGACACACCGTACAGGCAATCTGAGCCATTCCCTCACCCACGTTTCTGTAAACATCATCCCCGCTGCCGCAACCGGTCTTGCAGACCGGTGCGGCGCTCGGTGACGAGATTGTTGCGAATAGCCATCCGGATCGCCTGCTGCGAGCCGACGATGCAAACCAGTCGGCGGCCGCGGGTGATCCCCGTATAAAGTAAATTCCGTTGCAGCAGCTTGAAATGCTGCGTATGGAGAATCAGCACCACGGCGGGATACTCACTCCCCTGCGACTTATGAATGGTGCAGGCGTAGGCGAGGACCAGTTCGTCCAGCTCGGCCTGCTCGTACTTCACCGGCCGCCCGTCAAAGGTCACCACGATCTCACGGGCCGTGGCATCCACCGACCGCACAAAACCGATATCGCCGTTGTAAATGTCCTTATCGTAATTGTTGCGAATCTGCATCACACGGTCGTTCGCGCGAAACAGCGTCCCACCGCGCGCCAGGGTGTCTCCGTTCGGATTCAACGCCTGCTGGAGAACCGTGTTGATGTTCTCGGCGCCGAGGCTGTTGCGCCGCATCGGCGTGAGCACCTGGATATCTTCGAGCGGCGCAAGCCCAAACCGCTGGGGGATTCGTCGTGACACCAGATCGACCAGCCGTGTGAGAATGGTATCGGATTCCGCAGTATCGATAAAGTAGAAATCGCTTGCGCCTTCGGCCGTCTCGATCATCTCGCCATGATTGATATGATGCGCGTTGCGAACAATCAGCCCGGTGGTGTCCTGCCGGAAGATGGTATCGAGGGTGCGGCAGGGAACGGCACGGGAGTGGATGATATCGCGCAGGACATTGCCGGGACCCACGCTGGGGAGCTGGTCGGTGTCGCCCACCAGGATCAGCGAGGCGGTATCGGGGAGCGCATCGAGCAACTGGCTCATCAGGCGGACGTCCACCATCGAGGACTCGTCGAGGATAAACACATCGCCCTCCAGCCGATTGTCACGATCATATTCAAAAGCATGATCGTTGGGATTATATTTGAGCAGGCGATGGATGGTGAGCGCCTCGTGGCCGGTCGCCTCGCTCATCCGCTTGGCCGCCCGGCCGGTGGGCGCGGCGAGCGCGACGGTCAGGCGTCGGGCGGTGAATATCTCGGTCAGCGCCCGGATGATCGTGGTTTTTCCGACTCCGGGGCCGCCGGTGATCACGGCCACTTTCGATTCGATGGCGGTCACCAGCGCGGCGCGCTGCGCATCGGCGAGCTGGATGCCCATCTTTCCCTCGGCCCAAATCAGCGCACGCGGCGCGGCGATACTGGGGAACCGCACGGCGTGGTCGAGCAGCCGCAACAGCCCTGCGGCCACCTCGCGCTCGGCCTCGTAAAGGGCGCGCAGATAGATATGCCCCGTTTCGCGGACCAGTGCGCCGCGGGCAATCTCATCGGCCAGCGCCTCGGTCAGCGTCTCCGTGGGAATATCGAGCAGCTCCTGCGCATGGAGAATCACGTCGGCCTCCAGGCAGAAACAGTGTCCGCCCTCGTCGGCCTGGGACTGCAGCAGGTAGACCAGACCGGCGCGGGCGCGGGCGGGGGATTCCCGCGGCACACCGACACTGAGCGCGATCGCGTCGGCGGTCTTGAATCCGATCCCCCAGACGTCCGTGCACAGGCGGTAGGGGTTGGACTTGACCACCGCAATGGCGTCGGGGCCATATTGCCGGAAGATGCGCGCCGCCTGTGCCGACCCGATTCCGTGGGACTGCAGGAAGATCATGATGTCGCGCACGCTCCGCTGCTCGATCCAGGACGCCTTGATCTGATTGCGGCGGTGCTTGCCGATCCCCGCCACCTCCTCGAGCCGGCGGGACTCCTTCTCGATGACCTGCAACGTGGCGTCGCCGAAATGGTCGACAATCCGTTTGGCCAGCTCCTTGCCCACCCCCCGGATCATGCCGCTTCCCAGGTAGCGGCGGATCCCTTCGGCCGAGGTTGGCGTCACGCAGAGGATCGATGCGGCTT
>CAZDLY010000080.1:0-9312 GCA_964506575.1 uncultured Akkermansia sp.
AGAATTGGAACCCTCTCACGGGCAAGGTGTTCTATTATTCTGACTCCTGTCTTCTGACTTCTCTCTTGCAAACACCCCAGAGGGGGTTTTGCAAGAGCCTCTAATGATTTGCCGGCGCCTCGGGGGTAAAGACCAAGGGCGCGTTGCCCGCTTGCACGGTCAACGCGCCCTCTCTTTTCTGAAGGCCGAACACTTCCCCGTCCGACCGCCTACCGGAGCAGGATCATTGTCCCCGTGGGCGGCCACTTGCCCCAGTTGATGTTGTTGCCCAGATCCGTTCCGCCGGAGGCCAGGAAGGTCAGGTGCTCTTCGGCCGTGCCCGCGTGGCTGTCCTGGACGCTCACCCGGCCGACCGGCTGGGTCCCGGGGCCGCCAGCCTTGCGCAGGTGCCACTGCGCGCCGGATTGCGTGGACAGCAGCGTCACCCGGTTGTCAAAGGTCGGCGTGCCGGCGACCGTGTTGGTCTTGCCCGCCTGGAAGGATACGACCTTGCCGGCGCTGGCGATGGTCAGGTTCTGCCACGTCGTGTTTCCATAGACCCGGCCGGCGACACCGCCGTTCACGAATTCCACCGTGCTCCCGGCGTCGTTGGTCACCCCGTAGCCGGCGTTGGCGCTGTTGCTCCACACCCCGCTCACCTGCAGCGTCTGCGACGCGGCCAGTTGCAGCAACCCGTTGTTGAGCAGGCGCACCTCGCCGACCGTCTTGTTGGCGGTGTTCGAGCCCAACAGGGTGCTTCTCTTGGCGCCGCCACCGTCGGTCCACGGAACGATGTTGGCGTTGTCGACGATCAGGATGCCGTCGTTCTCGGCCACCCCGTAGCCGCGCAGGTAGACCGTCCCCGCCGCGCCACTGCCGGCCACGCTGGCGGCCCCGCCGTACGCGGTGATGAGGCCGGTGTGAGTGGCGAACGTCCCCGGCGCGGTCAACACGATGGCGACCCGCCCGCCGCCGCCAAGCCAGTACGACCCCGAGCCGCCATCGGCGCGGATTCTGCCGGACCCTTCCAGGGTGCCGGTTGTCAGGAAGATGCTGCCGCCGGCGCCGGTCTGGGTCCCGCGCGCCGACACATCGGCAATGTCGGCAACATTGTCGCCGTATGCGGTGATGTCGCCGGTGAGCAGCGTCCGGCCCGTCACGGTCAGTTTCACCGCGCCGCCGCCGGCACCCCGTATTCCTCTCATTCCACAGTTGGTGGGAGCGTGGAGCGACCCGTAGGTCGCCGTGCATAGCGACGCCTGCGACGATTCAATGCCCAACCCGCCATGAGAACTGAGCGAGTTGGGCGGGTTGGGCGGCCAGAGCGCGGTGCCGAAGCCCTTGGCCGTGACGTCAATCTTGCCCCCTGAGGCGATCGTCAAGTCGCCGCCTACCTCCAGGAACAGCCGGTGCGTTTCGAGGGTGGTGTTGGCCGAATGCGTCAGCATGCCATAGGCGCCGATGGTGACGTTGCTGCTGACGGTGAGTTTCTTGTCCGTGACATTGCCGTTGGCCACGGTCAGCGTCGAGGTGCTGCTGGATCCGAGGGTCAGGGACTTGATCGTCACCGCGCTGCCGGAGAGGTCCAGGGTCGGGTGGCGGCCGTTGGGCGCGCCGTCGATCAGGACGTCGTCCGTCGGGACCGGCACGCCGCCGGACCAGTTGTCCGCCGTGCCCCAGTCCGTGCTCGAGGCGCCGGTCCAGACCTTGCCGTCATACCCGATGCCGCTGACCCCCACCGTCTGCAGGGCCGCCCCGGTGCTGCTGTTGGTGATGCTGCCGGAGTAGGCTTGCGCCGCCGGCGGCGTGAACCGCACGTAGACCGGCGTGGCGGACAGGTTGCCGCCCGAGGGCGTCGAGGCCCCCGCCACCGTCACCGTGCATGCAGGCCCGAACCCCGTGGCGCTGTTCGTGGAGACCTCGAATGCCGCCGACGGCGCGGTCACCGTCACGTCGGATTCGAGATAGGAACCCGACACGTTGTAGCTCAGATTCGCCGAGGTCGTGTTCGTGCGCACAGTCCCGAAGGAGGCGAGCGCATTGGTGGAAACGACGAGGGTCTGCACCACCCCGTTCCCGGTCACGGCCACGGTCTTCACTTCGACGGCCCCGGCGGTGCTGTTGGTGATGCTGCCGGCGTACGTCTGCCCCGCCGTCGGCGTGAACCGCACATAGATGTTCGTGATGTCAATGCCGCCGCTCCCATTGGTCGCCAGCGTCACCGGCGACTGCGAGAAGTCCGAACCGTTCGTGGAGAGCGCGAAATACGCCGACGGCGCGGTCACCGTGACGCTGTTGGTCAGGTTGACGCCCGTCACCGTGAACATCTGATTCGCCGGCGTCTTGTTCGTGATCACATTGCCGAAGTCGAGCGAGGCCGGCGTGACGGCGAGCACCGGGGTGTTGGCAGCCAGGCCGAGGCCCGTCACCTGGACCAGTTTGGTCGGGACACCGGGGCTGGCGTTGGTGATGACATCGGAGTAGAAGGCGGCATTTGTCGGAATGAACCGGACCCAGATGTTGGTGAGGGGCACATTGCCGACATCATTGGTCGCCAGGACCACCTCGGAGCCGAAGTCCACGTTGTTCGAGGAGATCGTGAACACCGATGACGACGGCACGGAGACCGTCAGGTTGTTGGTGAGCGCGACGCCGGAGATCGTGTAGGACCACGTGCTCGTCGCGTTGACGAATGTGTTGGGGAACGCGTTTGACGTGGATCCAACGGTGATTCCGGATCCTGCCGCCATCGCCCCGTAGTTATTGAAGACCGTGTTGGAGGCGATGTTGACATACTCGGCCCAGACCCAGTTGGCGGATCGGACCACGGTGGAAAACCGAACTTCGTCCAGAGAACCGGTGAAATACCATGGAGTTGTAGCATTGCCGTCCCTCCCGAGAATAAGGGGTGTTGCCGCATCGCCAGGATTCGTGGCGGCTGTCTCAGACGCCGTCCCCCCGGAAACGCCATCCACCACAAGCGTCAGCGCACTCGAACCCCCAACGTGCGTGCCGACAACATGGTGAAAACCCGCCGACAGATTGCTGCCCCATCTCTTTCGGCTCAATCCGCCGGATCCGTTAAATGCGATTTCCGGTCCTTGACCATCTTCATACAAGAAGCAGATCCCCGCCGACGTGCCGCTGTTTCGGCTCGAAACCGGGAAAACGACTCCCGTGGTATCCTTCTTTATCCACGCGCTCAACGTGAAATCGGTTATTCCTGCTGGAGTGTAGCCCGTATCTGTCCATTGACTGCTCGAACCAACGAACGCCGCCGCTCCATCCGCACTCCCGCTGGTAGCGGTAGCTCCATGGTTTACGCCGGAACTCACCGCTTTGGAGTCTGTAACGCTTAGCGTGGTGCCCTGTGTCGCCAAATGCCACACGCCTTTGAAATTGGTATCCCACGTCGTCCCGTTGGTCGTGCAGGCGAGCTGGCCGCTGGCGCTGGTATCGCCCCACCTGGCCCAGATGGCGCCGGAGCCGTTGGTGGGAATGGTCGGCACCTGGACCCAGACGCAGGATGCCTGGGGTGCCGCAACGACGATCCCGTACTTGACCGCGAGATAGCCGTTCACCTGCGCCAATTCGGTCGTCGTCAACACGCGGTTGTAGACGATCACCTCGGCCACGTCGCCGTTCCAGAAGCGCGAGGGAGCGGGTGTAACCTGATAGCCCAACGTCAGGCCGGTGATGTCCGACTGATTCACCGAGGACGACGAACTGCCTTCGACGCTGCCGTTCTTGTAGACCGACCATCCGCCCACGCCCGTCTGCCACGGCAGGGCGATGATGTAGGGGGTGCCGTTGGCGTACGAGCCGAGACCATCATAACTTCCGGTGTTTCCGTTGCCGTAACACGGATAACTCGCGCCTGCGAGCCCCGTATTCTTAACGTAATGCACCGCGCCACGGTCAGTCGATCCGGCATAGTACGCGACTGCGGGACAGTAACCAGAGTTCCCATTTCCATCACCCCGCCGCACCGCGACGTAGACGACCGTGTGCGCGCCGGTGCACGCGGTGAAGGTGCTGAGCAGATACTGGCTGCTCCCATTGAACCGGATGGCCGGCCGGCCATTGATGACACCGTTGTTCAAGGTCGGAGGGGTCGAGGTGTTGATCGCGTTGTTGCCGTTCCCGGTCTGGTCCAGCCAGTTGGTCACCGCGCCGCTGCTGTTCGTGAGCGTTCCGGCATCGCTCTTGAGCCACAGGACGCAGTTGGAGATATTGGTCGGCGCCGCAATCGAGTTGGTGTTCCACGACTCGATCTCGTAGTTGAGGCCCGAACCGGTGTCCGTCGCGTTCGTGTAGAACCGCAGGTCGGTGCCGTTGGTGGTGACAAAGTCGGTAAAGGTGAAGCCGCTCCCGGCGATATCGCGGGCCAGGGTGACCAGCACCGGGAAGTTGGTGAGCGCCTCCGTCTGGTTGGTGTAACCGGCGAACGTGATCTTCATCTGTTGCGGCGCCGCCTCCGCGCGCGGCGCGAACGCGGCGAGGAGGAGGGCGAGAAGCAAGACAGTGTTCAGGTTACAGTGTTCAGTGTTCAGTCTGGAAAAGCGACAGGAGATTGGAAATTGGAAACTTGAAACTCGCATCACCCACCTCCTGTTTCCGGCTGTTGTTCCGACGCGTGTTGACTGGTTCATTGGTTTGCCCTTTCTGACTTCTCTCGTGCAAACACCCCAGAGGGGGTTTTGCAGGAGCCTCAGTTGAAGAGCCGCATCGCCCAGCGCGGACTCGCCTACTCCCCAACCGACGCCCCATCGTCTTCCGCGCGGCAACATACCACGCCCAAAACGAGAATATGGCGCAATGGTACGCCAACCCGGTTGAACAGGCAATACCGTTTTGCGCCAATTTGTTTCGCTTTTGCGCCAACTTTCGGATTTGACAGCCTGCCGGCCGACGGTTGGCGCCTCCATCATGGAAAATCGGGGACAAGCCAATAATACGCGCGTCCTCAGTGAGCGAAGCAAACGGTTTTCGTCCTCGTCCTCGTCCCCGGCTTGATAAAGGGAGGTGATCGAGGATCGAGGACGACGACGAAGACGAGACAACACAAGGTCCGCCCCGTTGATACTAAGGCGTTGTCAAAAAATAACATTTACAGGATGAAGTCTCTTGCAGAATGGCCGCGAAAGAACGCAAAGAACGCAAAACAGGGAGTTTCTTTGTGTTCCTTGTGTTCTTTTGCGGCAAATCCGGAGGGGGCATGAGGTTCAACTGTATAGGTTATTTGTTAACAGCGCCTAAGGGAATCGGAAGGGAATCGCGGACAGGCAACTGAAGGGATGCTGATCCGGCGGCGCGGCGGGACGCCGCCGCCCTGGCCGCTTCACGCATTCCGCAACCGGAAGGACCTCGAATCATCACTGGGGGCGGCTGGCGGCGCGATAGGCGCCGGGGGTCATTTTCGTCAGGCGGCGGAAGAGCGTGATCAGCCGGGCGCTGGAGGAGAACCCGCTCCGCTCCGCCACCTGCGACAAGGGGAGCGTCGTGTCGCGCAGCAGACGCTGCGCGGCGCGCAGGCGCACCCGTTCGATCAGCCGGTGCGGCGACACGCCCAATTCCTCGCGGAAACCCCGCTCCATCACCCGCCGCGAGACACCCGCCGCGCGGGCGACCGCCACCATCGAACACCGCTCGTGCGCATGCTCCCGGATGTAGCGACACGCCAGCCGCACCGCCTCGTCCCGTATGGCGTAGACGTCCGACGAACGGCGCACCACCACCGCGCTGGGGCGCACCAGGGGCAGCGGCGCGGGCGGCGCGACCCCGCGCAGCAGCGCGTGCACGCGGGCCGCCATGGCGCGCCCGATCTGCTCCCACGGCACGGCCACGCTGGACAGCGGCGGTTCGCAGAGCTCGCAGAACAGATCGTCGTTGTCCACGCCCACCACCGCCACATCGTCCGGCACCCGCAGTCCGATGTGGCGGCAGGCCTCGACCACCTGCCTCGCGCGCTGGTCTCGCGACGCCATGATGGCCAGCGGTTTCGGTAGCGACTTGAGCCAGCCGGCCACGTCGCGCAGTTCCAGCCGCAGGTCCCTTCCCGCCTCGAAGGCGAGATCCCGCGTGTGAAACGTGGCGCCCGGCGCTCCGCCCACGGCCTGTTGCCACGACGCACGGAAGCCGTCCCGCCGGGCCGGGGAGAAGGCGGCGCCGCGTTCCCCGAGATACGCCAAATTCCGGAAGCCCCGCTCCAGCAGATGCTCCGCCGCCATGCGTCCGATCCCGTCATCGTCGAGCACGGCGGACGCTTGGACGTGCGGCGTCACAGGCCACGCGTTGGGCACGTCCGCATGGGGAAGCGGCCCGCCGATCAAGGCGTGCGGCTTCCATCTCCGCAGCATCCGCAACGTGGCGGGCGCGTCCGAGCCGCCGGCGAACACCCACGGCAAGTGGTTCTCCCGCGCGTAGGCGATCACCCCGCGCATCTCGGCTCTTCCGAATCCGAACCAGTGGGGCAGTATCAGGCCGATTCGAACTTCATCCATCGCAGCGCTCCTTTGGGGCCCATACGGGATGGCCGGGTGCCAGGCTCTTTCTTGGGAGGCTCTTGCACCCCCCCCCGGACGCTGCGCCTGACGGCCTGTCTGCGTGCGTACACGCACAGGCAGGCTTGCGTCCGGGGGGGGGTGCAAGAGCCTCGATTACGATTAGGATCGGAAGCCTCGCTTAAGTAAGCGCCTCCCCGGTCACAGCGTGACGCAGATCGCCGAATGGGCCTTGATTTCCCGGCCGATCTCGGCGACCAGCGTCTCCGCAACGGGCTGGTAGAGCTTGAAGATGGCCAGCGAGCGGTTGGTCCGCGCGTCGTGCGGGTTGCGGATATCCTCGATGTTGAACCCGGCGTCGGCGAGCTTGCGGCTGATCGCCGCGATCACGCCCGGACGGTCGTCGTAGAGGAAGAACAGCGTGGACCCGCTGGGGACGAAGTAGAGGTGGTCGAACTCGTTGATCCGCGAGACCATCAGCACCCCCTCGGCCACCGTGCCGCGGACGCTGGTCCGCTTGAGCTGGTTGTCTGGCTGTTCGACGATCAGGTCGATGGTGATGGAGTTGGCGAACCCCTTTTGCGGCTCGATCGCGCGGTTGACGTAATCAATGCCCATCTCCTTGATGAACGCGGCGGCGGCCTTGTAGTCGTTGTAGCGGTCGAAGTCCGCCCAGATCCCGGAGAGGATCGGCACGAGCAGCCAGTTGGCGTAGGGTTCGAGCTGGCCGTAGAAGCTGGTTTCGATCATGGTGATGGGCAGCGAGCGGCCGGAGATTTCGCGGGTCACGCGCGAGAGGATGTAGGCCAGTTCGCAGTAGGTCTTATCAAGGCCCTCGGGGATGTCGCGGTTGACGATGTAGGTCGCCACCCCCTTCTCATCCAGATCGATCAGCTCGCGCGCGGCGCGTTCGGCGGCGACGAAATTCGCCTCGTGCGTGCTGGCGCCGAGATGCGGCAGCATGATATCGGCGATGTCGGCGATCGGCTTGGGGCCAGGCTCGTCCTTGGGATAGACGTCATTGAGCAGGCGAAGCTTTTTGGCGGCCTTGATCTCGCGCAGGGCGGCCTCGTCAATGATTCCCGCGCGGGCGCAGTTGACCAGCGTCGCGCCGGTCTTCATGAGGGCGAGCAGGTTGCGGCCGATCAGATTCTTGGTCGCCTCGCCGCCGGGGATGTGCAGCGTGATGATGTCGGACTCGCGGAACAGCTCGTCGAGCGTCACCGGCTCGATCCCGTACTCGCGCACCCGGTCGCCCGGCACCAGCGGATCGAAGCCCAGCAGGCGGCATTCAAAACCCTTCAGGCGCTTGGCGACCAGCCGGCCGATGTTGCCCAGGCCGACGATGCCGACCGTCTTGCCGGTGAGTTCGCGGCCCATGAACGCCTTCTTCTCCCATTCGCCGCGCCGGGTGGACGCATCGGCGGGAATGATGAACCGGGCGTCGGCGAGGATCAGGGCGATCGCCTCTTCGGCGACGGCGTTGGCGTTGGCGCCGGGCGTGTTCATCACGTCCACACCCCGCTTGCGGGCATGTCTGGTGTCAATCGTGTCAAACCCGGCTCCCGCCCGCACGATCACCCGCAGATCGGGGAGCATGTCAATCAATTCGGCCGTCACCTTCTCGCTGCGGACGATGAGCGCGTAGGCGTCGGGATGGGCCTTGGCGAGGTCCTCGATGGGCGTTTTGGCGTCCTGCACCACCGCATAGCCGCCGTTGTTTTTGAGGACGTCGGTGGCCACCGAATCGAGCTTGGTCGGAATGAGTACCTTTTTCATGCTTCTATAGTCCCATGGGTTTCTGCTATTCTGACGTGGTTTCGGGTCGCGATCCCCGGTGTCACGGGGAAGGCCGCAGCCGAGTGAGGGTTCAAATGTACCATTCTACACAACCGATATCAAGCTATCCCGTGTCCGGGCGTGTGATGCGGACGCTGCTGGGCATTCTGGCGTTCGCAGCCGCCCTGTCCGCGGCGGCCCAGCGCCAGATGCCCGAGGATCCGTTGCCGGCCGCCACCGACGAGGGTCCGGCCATCGCCCGCAAGGAGCCGTCCTTCTTCGGCCGGCCGGTCGAGCGCACACCGGCGGCCCAGTGGCAGCGCGTGGAACGGCTGGAGTCGGAGAAGAAGCTCAAAGCCGCGCTCCAGGCGGCGAACGCGCTGGTCCGCACGTGGCACCACTCCCCCGAGGCGGCCCGGGCGCAGTTGGCCGTGGCCCGCCTGAACGAGGCCCGCGACAACCCCGCCGCCGCGTTTGACGAATACCAGTACCTGATCGACCATTTCTCCGGGCTGTTTCCCTTTCAGGAGGTTTTGGATCGGCAATACCAGATTGCCAACCATCTGCTCAAGCCCCCCAAATCCTTCCTCGGCCTGGCGATGAACACGATGGCCGACGTCCGCATCCGCTTCGAGCAGATCGTGCGCAATGCGCCCGACTGGGAACGCGCGCCCGACGCCCTGCTCAAGTCCGCCGCCTGCCATGAGCTGGACGACGACCCCCTCGCGGCGGCCGAGGCCTACGCGCGCCTGCAGACGCGCTACCCCGCCGCGCCGGCCGCCGTGGCCGCGGCGGCCGAGGAGATCCGCATCCGGCTCGCCCTCGCCTGGAAGTATCCCCAGGACGAGGCCATGACACGCCGCGCGATCGCCGCCATTGACAGCGCGCTGCACGCCTACGGGGGGCGGCTGAACCGCGACGAACTGGCCGCCTGGCGGGCCGACTTGAGCGCCGCGGCGATGAACCGCGCCTACGCGCGGGCGGCGTTTTATGACGGCACGCGCAAGCAGCCGCGCGCGGCCCTCACCGCCTACCGCGAGTTTCTCCGCGT
>CAZDLY010000081.1:0-9289 GCA_964506575.1 uncultured Akkermansia sp.
TCAGAAAATGATCCTGCCAGGGCACCAGCCCCTGACGGTCGTCAATCATGATAAAGTCGTTGCCCGCACCGTGCATCTTGGTGAATGCGATCTTCATGAGACCTCCCTTTTCCGAACGTTACTCTTTGCCGAACACCCGGAGCATCAGCGCGCGCAAATCATTGGAAGATGGGGCGGACTGCACCTCCGCAGCCGCGCTAACGTCGACCAGATCCGACAAGATGGACAGAGCTTCCCGGAGAATCAGGTCATCTTCCTGATTTTTGCGCCCCGCCCGGGCCGCGCCATCCTCCTCTTCCTGCATCTTGCGCATCTCCCGTTCGGCGGCGGCCTGAGCACGCCGCGCCTGCCGTTCGAGCGGGATCGTGGTGTTCGCAGACATTTCACGTACATGCTGCACGAGCCGACTGTAGGTCCGATACCGTTTATTCGCCGCCAGCCTGTCCGCCGCGCGGGCGCGCAGATCGGGTATCCAGGTCCGCATGTCAAAGATCGGGGCATAGACCGCTTCGGGCACCTGCGTCCAGGGCAGCGGATTCGTGAGCTGGTCTTCACCGATCTCCAGGGCGTCCAGGAGCGACGGCACCACCACGTCCGGCACCACGCCGCGCAACTGGGTTGACGCGCCGTTCACCCGGTAATAGTTGGCGGTCGTCAGCTTGAGCGACCCCGATTTGGATCCGTTCAGGGGAAGGACGGACTGCACCGAACCCTTGCCGTGTGTCTTGGAATCGCCCACAATGACCGCCCGGCCATAATCCTGCAAGGCGCCGGCCACGATCTCCGAAGCCGACGCGCTGGTGCGGTTGACGAGGGTGACCAAAGGCTTGCGGAATGCCGGAGCCGCGCCGGAATTGGGCATGGTCAACACCTGAACCTGCCAGGCTTCGCGCACCTGGACCACAGGCCCCTCACGCAGAAAAAGCCCGGCCAGATTGACGGCCTCGCGCAACATCCCTCCGCCGTTATTGCGCAGGTCCAGCACCAAGCCTTCCACCTTCGCGTCATTCAGCCGTGCGATCTCCCGCGCCACATCCAACGCACAGCTCCGGTATCCCGGCGTATTCGGCGGTTGCATCGATCCATAGAACACCGGCAACGCGATCACCCCCAGCGTGCGCTCCCGGCCGTCTGAAAGCGTGATCCGCTCTACCCGGCCGGTGGCGGCCTGCTCCTGCAGATTCACATCATCGCGAACGAGGTCCACCCGCCGCGTGGTGGCTCCGGTCGGATCCGAGGCCGAGATCACCAGCAGCACCACGCGGGACCCCTTCTTGCCGCGGATCTTGAGCACGGTCTTGCTCAGCGGCAGGTGGAGGATGTCTTCGATCGGCTCATCGCCCTGGCCGACGCCGATGATCTTGTCGTTGGGGCGCAGCCGGATGTCGCGCGTGTCGCGCGCGGCCGGCCCGCCGGGGACGAGATCGACCACCAGGGCCGTGCCGTCCTCGGGACGCAGCGTCGCGCCAATCCCGCTCAGCGACAGGTTCATTTCAATTTCAAAGTCCTCCCGTTTCTCTGGCGAGAGATAGTCCGAATGCGGATCATAGGCGGCGGTGAGCGCACTCATGTACCGCTGAAAAACCCAATCCGAATCACTGTCATCCAAAACGATCTTGAACTGCTCGTAGCGCTGTCTGACGAACTGCTCGGGTGTGCGCGCCAGCAGCTTGATCGCGGCCGCCCCGATTGCGTCGGCCGAATCATTGCCTGCGGTAGCCGGCTCCGTGCCTGCGACGGCTGCATTGGTCGGAGCCATGGCAGCGTCACGTTTTCCAGCATCCCCTTCTCGGGCGAGCACAAATCCCAGATACTCGTTTTTAATTCGACGCCGCCAGAGGTCGTCCTGTTCCGCAACCGATGCGGGCCAGGCAGCGTCTTTCCTCTTCCAGTTGAAGGACTCGTCAGCCGAGAAATCCATCGGGCGGACGAGCATATTCGTGACAAAGACAAACCGCTCATTGAGCCGCTCGCGAAACACGGCAAAGACATCGTAGGCGAACTGCACGTCGCCGCTTTTGAGCGCATCGTCAAGCTTATAAAGCATGGGTTCAAAGCGCGCGAGGTCTTCCTGCCGGAAATACGCACGATCATAGTCGATGGCCGTGAGCAGATTGGTCCACGCGCGCGCCGAGAGGGCGTCGTCGAACCGCTGTTGCAAGAGGTGCCCCCTCTGCATCGCGCCGACGATCTGACGCGCAACCGCCGCAAAATGAGGCTGCGGCTGAAGCGGACCTCGGCCCGGCTCTGCAGCCGCCCGACACGAAACGCACACAAGAACGATGAGTGCCACACCATACAGCTTTCGCATCATTGACTCTCCCCTGATCGGCGGCGCCCGTATGCCGCCCTTACAACGCCTGTTTCAAAATTTCGATGAGCCGGATGCGGTCATCCTCCGAAATCGGAGTGGCCGTGTCGGCCGACACCGTCGCATACAACCGGCTAATGCCACAGACCTCTACCTCGCCCAGTCTGGCCGCGCCGTTCGCAAAACCACTTCCGGCGAAGCACAGCAACGCATGCACCGGCGGTGCGCCCGGCAAGCGCCGCGCCAAGTCTCCGACGACCTGTGCGGTCAGGCGTCGGACCTGTTCGACCGGATCATGCGACGGCGGCGCCCCGTCAAACAGGACTTTCGTCGTTCCGACCTCCACTCGGCCGTCCCAACACTTGGTCTCGACCACCCACACCCCCGAGGGTCCCACGACGACATGGTCGATATCCCCCGCGCCGGAACCCCGCTGCCCGGTGCCACCGTCGACGCCGTGGAACACCGCGAATTCCCCGGGCAGATTGGCCAATACAGCCGCCACGCGCTCCTCGCCGCGCGCGCCCTTGAAAAACGAGCGCACCCGCCTCATGCTCCTCGCCGAAGCGACAATCAGCACGACCGCCGCAGCAATAAAGAACGCTCCGGACGTAACGACCCGCGGTCCGGCCAGCAAGCCGACGGCCACGCCGGCCAGCCACACGCCGGCCAACACCGGCCACAACGCACGCATCAACCCCGTCAGGCGCGCACGATCACCCGGTTCTCCGTAAACCGCCGCCTTCCCTTCCGCTCGTGTTAGTGCTCGTTCCATAGGCCTCTTCCAGATAAAGATGAGATTATCCCCTATTCCGGCCTGTTCTGGCAAGTCACGTCTATTTGCGCGTCAGGCGGGACTCCAGCAACGCCACGACGTTGGAAGACACCAGGTAGATGACGTCATGACCGAGAACGCTGACGTAGCGTCCGCCGTTCGCCGCAACCCGGCCCACCCGCACACTCCGCCGCAGCGCCTCATCGGAGGCGACATCCACCGTCAGCTCCAGCCACGGCTCGGCCATGCCGAATGCCGCCACATCCTGTGCGCCTGCGCCCAGCCGCACCACGCTTTCGGCCCGCCAACGGCTCAAGAGCGTCGCCCACGTCTTCAACACCTCGGCATCCGCCGCGCCGGCTCCGGCGACCCATTGCCCATCACCGTCGCCGCCCTTCCGTTCGACGGACTCCTGTCGATCCAGACCCTTCACTGTAATCCGGCGGATGGTTTGCGCGGGCAGCGCGAGGATGGTCCGATTCACCAGTTCCAAAACGCCCACGTTGCCGATGATCTGCGGCGGCATGTTGCTCGCGGCCACGACAAACACCATCGGCACCGGCGGAAGCGTGAGGTCGTAACACCCGGTCTCATGAACCGATTGCGCAACCGCCACACGCTGGGTGGATCCGTCTGAAAAGGCAAGCTCCATCCGGCAGAGCGGCTCATTCGTGATCGCTGCGGCGTTCACATCGGGATCCACCAGCCGTTCCGCCTGGAGCGCCAGAAATTCGGCCACGGCCTGCTCGACCGTCGGTCCGTCGGCCTCGCCCTGAACCGGCGCTTTCATGAGCCAAAGTCCAGAGAGACCGGACTCGTGGCGATTCAGCTCCACCGTCTCGTCCGCATGCTGTATGGTCAGCCAGCGCACGGCGGCCGAAGACACATCAAACAGCCTCCGACTGCGAATCGCCCCGACACCCGCCGGCAGGCTGCGCAAGACCGCGTTGCTCACCGCCACGATGCTGTTGTCATCGGGTGTCAGCGCGTACACCAGCCCCGGACTCCCATCGACCTCGCGCCCAAACCGGATCCGCGCCCCGACTGGATTGCCGTTCTCCCACACCTGGGCTTGAACCGCCGTCTCATTGTCGAGTCCGTAATACACCAAACGTGACCGCAGGACACCCGACACCAGATCGATGTCATTGGTTCCCCCATCAGCCGGGATGAACCGCTCGATCCGGGTGGACTGCAGCGCCTCGATTGCAGATCCCACCGCCCGGGTCGCGGCCCGCCCGGAAAGCGGCTGCACGAGCTGCCAGAGGTCGCCCTCGCGTACCACCTTGAGAAAGGGAATCCCCGGCCGGCGGATTTCCAACGCCGTCACCTTGCCGGAAGGCTTCCGCAGCAGCGTGCGGTCGCGCCAGTGCTCCAGTGAGGTCGGAAATGCGTTGAAGATCCGGCGATCGGTCACACACACCACGTCTCCGGCACGATCCACCCCCGCATACACCTCGTTGCCCGAGGGGGTTGGTGCGCCAAAGGCGATCTCGATCCGGAACAGCGGCCCCTGAACAACCACGCGACCGACAGACGGCGCCAGGCCGAAGTCGGCCATGGCCAGATTCCGCCGGCGGATGTCGTGCAGCGGCAACCGATCCAACAGCGGAGCCCGCTCCAGCAGATCCAAAAACCGCATCACCTCGGTCGAATCCGCTCCGGTGGTCACCGGCTGAACCAGATTCCATTGCGTGCCGACCCGCTGCAGCTCCAAGCGAAAACCGTCTCGCTCAACGACCAACGAGTCGACCTCGCTAAGCCGCATCGAGACAAGCCGTCCGGACGGGCCGGCGTTCGCCGCTGCCCGGATCTTCCAATCCGGTGAATCGGCAAGCCGCAAGACGATCAGCGAAACGCCGACCGCCACGAGCAGTACACCGATTGTCCGGAATCTCACCACACAAACCCCCGTCTGTCATTTCGGGTCGTCAGCCAGCCCTGCGACTTCTGACCGCCACCACGCCTCCGACCACCAATACCGCGGCGGGAAGGACCCCGACCACCCAGAAGATCACCCGCATCCATCCGGCGCGATCCAGACCGCAGGCCAGCGCCGCGTCGTCGCCCAGCGACGGCTGCCCCGCCGAGTCGATGCCCGTGAGCCAGTTGAGCATATTGAGCAACAGGTCACGATTGGCGTTCAACCGCAAGCCCAACATGCCGTTCGAGATAAACGACGCCTCCCCCACCACCACGATCTTCGTCGGTTTGAAGCCCAGCTCCGCAGACGTGCCGCCGCCCCGTTCTGCCGACGCCGCGACCACGACCGGCCCGACGATGTCGGTCTCCGGTTCGAACCGAGGCGGCGACTCTGCGCCCGCCTCGCCCCAGCCGTCATCCGCGGTCTGCGCCAGCGATGTCACACGAATCCGATCCGCTCCCTGAGCGTCGCCGGAACTGACCGTGCCAATGCACCAGGGCATCAGGAAAACCGTCGCCGTCTTGCCGAAACTCCGCGTGATCGGATGGTCGGCATACGCCGTGATCACCCGGTCGCCACCCGAAAGCGTGCGTGTGCTGATCGCCCGGAACGGCGTGATCACCAGCCCCCAGCGCGACAACACTTCTTCCAGCCCGGACCGGCCGCGCGACGGCGCCAAGTACAGCAGCCGGCCGCCCTTGTTCAAATAATCCTGAACCCAGCCCACCTCTTCGGGCGCAACCGCGTGTTGCGGCGCGGCCACCACCAGCGCGGCCGCATCGCCGGGAACCCCCTTGGTATCCCACAACCGGATGTCGCGCAATTCGAATCCGTTACGGGTGATTTCCCGAGCCATATCGGAATACCCGGTCTGGGGGTCGTAATCGCCCGTGGCGGCCTCGCCATGGCCGGTCATCCAATAGACAATCTGCGACCCGCCTCGTCCCAACCGCTCGATCGCCGCCGCGCAGACTGACTCGCCCGTAAACAGCCGCGTTTCCGCACCGGAGGCATCCGTCGCCGTCGTCATCAATTCTCCGGCGCCGACCACCAGACGCTGACCGCTCCCCTCGAACACCAGCGCGTCGGGCGCGACTCCCTTGTCGATCAGCCGCCGCGCCTCGGCCAGATCCCGGCGCGGATCGACAACGGCGACAGTCAGCGGCGCACGTCCTCCCGCCGTCGCGACGGCCAGCATGCCGCTCAACAACCTCACGGCGGGACGCTGGGCCGGGTGCCCGGCCGCGATGAAGCAGGTAATCCGAACCGGCTCGGTCGCACGCGTCAGGATCTCGCGCGTCCGCTCCGAGATTCGCCCGGTCCCTCCGATCGGCAAATCCCACACGGCGTTCAGCCGGATCGCCACGACGGTTACGGCGACGACCGCCGAGACCGTCAGCGCCGCCGCCACACCTCCCGTCAGACGCACCATCATCCGCCGCACGCCAACCCGCTCTGTTTTTCCTGACCCCATCTTAGCCTGTCCGAATCTGCCGCGCCTCAAGGAGCAGCGTCGTTAGAAAAAGAAAACCCCACGCCGCCAAGCCATAACACACAACCGGGGCCAGCGCCATCAAGCCGCTCGCGGCATCGGCCGCCCATCCGGCGGCCGGAAAACCAACTGCGGCAAGGGAAAACCCCGGGAACCAGGCGGCCGCCGCTGCCTCAACCGCCAGCGGCACGACGAGGCAGACGAATAGCGAGCAGGCGGCCGCAGCGGCCTGCTGCTCCCAGACGAGGGAGAAAAAAATCCCAACCGCCGTCCACAGCGCAAGCTGAATCATCAGCGTCACAAGCCCCGCAATCAGGGGCCCCGTCGCAATTCCATCGGCCAACCGGGGCGAGAGCCAAGGGAGCAACACCATCGGCGCCAGGCCGGCAAGCACCAGCCCCAAAAGCCCCACCAGAAAGGCCGACTGAAACTTGCCACTCACCACCTGCGACTCCGAAATCGGTGCCGTCAGCAGCGTCTCCAGCGTGCCGGAGGCTCGCTCCGCGCTGAAACTCCGCATCGTGGCGAGCGCGCTCAAAAAGGGGAGCCAGAACGCGACCGATCCGGCCCACAGCGCCGGAACCAGAACAAAACCGCCATCGCCGCGGCGCAACGCATCCACCAGCGACCAGCCACTGGCAGCCAGAAAGGCGGCCGTCTGCACATAGAACGCAACCGACGCAAACGCGACGCGCGCCTCGCGTTGGAACAAGACCCCCGCCGCCGTCATCCGACACCTCCTTGAGCCGCCACAGAAACCTCGTCCGTGTCCAAACCGGCAACCGCGCGGGAAAGCGCTTGCACCAGTGCGCCCGTGTCACAATCGGTTGCGCGCCGCGCCGTGATCAGCCGCCCCTCGCGCAACACGAGAAATCGGGTGCAGATCTCGGCCATCCCCGCCACGTCATGACCGGTCAGTATAACCGCCGACCTCACCGACAGCGTCGCCACCGTCTGCCGAATCGCGTGGGCGTGAGCCAGATCGAGGCCGGCGAATGGGTCGTCCAGCAGCAACACTTTGGGCTGCGCGATGATCGCATCGGCCAGCCCAACCCGTCGCCGCAAGCCGGCCGACAACGCTCCAACCGGCCGCCGGACCACCTCGTTCAGGCCACACGCCGCCGTCACATCCTTGACGCGCCGCGCTGTCCGTCGCCGGCCCAACCCCCGCAACCGGCCCCGGAATGACAGATAGTCGCCCACGCGCATTTCATCATAAAGCGGGCATCGCTCGGGAAGATAGCCCAGAACGCCGTAGTAGCCCACCTTGTCGGCAAAGACGCTGCGGCCGTCGAACATCACGTCGCCCGACTCCGGCTGGAGATAAGCGGCCAGCACCCGCATCAACGTCGTCTTTCCCGCCCCGTTGGCGCCCAAAACGCCCACGACCTCGCCCGGCGCCACGTCGAACGAGACACCGTCGAGAGCCGTTCTCCGGCCAAATCGCCGCACAATCTGTCTGACCTCGAAAAGCATGGACATCCTCGACCGGGCCGGCCCATCGCGCAACCCCGACATCAACCCGCAGCCGCGATCGCCTGCACCAGCACCGCCGCCTGTTGCAGTCCGACCAAGGTCTGGGTGACCTGACCGTCCTTGAAGATCAACAGCGCCGGGATGCTGCGGATCCCAAACTTCACCGCGAGCTCGCGGTTGTCGTCCACATTGACCTTGGCAATCACCGCCCGGCCCGCGACGGCCTCAGCGACCTTCTCCAAGATCGGCGTCTGCATCTTGCACGGCCCACACCACGGCGCCCAAAAATCAACGACGGTCACACCCTTCGCCACCGTCGAATCAAAATCGGCCACGCACAAATCTTTCAATGCTCCACTCACGACACACCTCCCCGCGTTATCTGAAAAGGGGGCTAGTATGGCACTTCTGCCCCCCGGTGTCTACCCCTCAATAACGATCAAAATAAACTTTGCTTTTGGAACGAATCTGTTGCATAATCATCAATCACTTGACCTAAATCAGGTTTGGGTGTTGTGTGTTTTATTCAGGAGGATCTCAAATAATGAGCAATGAAGCGATTTGTCAAGCCTTGATGAAGGGCCGCGCGGCTGAAGTCAAAACACTGGTTCAGCAGGCGATTGATGCGGGCGCCAAACCGGCCACAATCCTGAACGAGGGGTTGCTGCAGGGCATGGGCATCATCGGCGCGAAGTTCAAGAAGAACGAAGTCTATGTTCCCGAAGTGCTGATCGCCGCCCGCGCCATGAAGGCTGGCATGGAAGTGCTGAAGCCCCACTTGGTCGCGGCGGGCGTCCAGCCTCTGGCGACCGCTGTCATCGGCACCGTGAAGGGCGACCTGCACGACATCGGCAAGAACCTCGTCGGCATGATGCTCGAAGGCGCCGGGTTCCGCGTGGTTGACGGCGGCATTGACGTCCCGCCCGAGAAGTTCATCGAATTGGCCCGGACCCACGGCGCCAGCGTGATCGGCGTCTCGGCGCTGCTCACCACGACGATGACCAATATGAAGCTCGTGGTAGACGCCGTCAAGGAATCGGGCATTGCCTGCAAGGTGATAATCGGCGGCGCGCCGGTCACCCAGGCGTACAGCGACGAGATCGGCGCGAGCGGCTACGCCCCCGACGCCGCCTCTGCAGCCGATCTGGCCAAGAAGCTCTGCGCGGCCTGAACAGCCCCGCCCGCCCAGGGCGGAATCTCTGACTGAAACAGGCGGCGGACTCCGGTCCGTCGCCTGTTCGCTTTCCCGAAATGGGTGAGGCTCTTGCAAAACCCCTCCGGGGTGTTTGCAAGAGAGAAGTCAGGAGTCAG
>CAZDLY010000082.1:0-9272 GCA_964506575.1 uncultured Akkermansia sp.
TCAGAAAAGAGAGGGCGCGTTGACCGTGCAAGCGGGCAACGCGCCCTTGGTCTTTTTCCCCCGAGGCGCCGGCGAATCATTAGCCACAACGAGCACAAGGAACACAAAGAGAGGCCTGACAAGGGACGGGCCCGAAAGGCGCTAAGTTAGGGCGACTCGGCATACCAGTATGCCGTGGACCCGATGATCGGGTGTTCTGCCTGCATCGTCCTGAAGGCCGGTAATCCATCCCAGAATTGAGGCATCGTCTCCACGCCGACCTTGATGTTCTTGTCAAAGGCAGCACCGTCGATCAGGTTGAATCCGAAGAACACCCAGTCGGGCTTGGTTTGCTTGGCGTAACCGGAAATCGCTTTCCGGTCAAAACCGCACCAGCCGGCGTTGAACGACTCCTCCATCCCTGTCGTGTGGTAACTCGGAGGCCAGCCCGTTTCATCGGTCCAAATCAGGACGTCGCCTTCCCCCCACCACCCATCGTAGGGCCAGTTCACATGCATCATCATGCCGACGTACTTGCCCTTGCCGGCGCGCTCCAGAACCAGATGCCCCTGCACATATTTTGTGGGAAACGACTCATTCTTATTGTATGGCAAAAAATATTCCACGCCTTCGGGTTTTTTCGATATGACCGGGCTCCCCCGGCCAAACGTCGGGGAATCCGGCATCATCGTTCGATGCTCCAACCAGGTCGCTTGAAAACGGCCCCAACTCTTCGGCAACGATGGTAACTCTTTCACGTGAAGTTTGACGTCCAGATTAGTTACCGTCTGGCCGGACTGATTGATGAAGCGGATCTCCGCGCCCTGCGCAAAAGGCATGGGCAGCCGACAATAGGCGCCATCAGCCGTCACTCCCAACATGAGCGAATTGAAGAACGCGGTCGGGTCGGCGCCATGTTTGCCATTGCCGAAGAAGTAGCCCAATGGCGCATCGACGCCCGGCTTCGCATTTCCGTCCCAGAACATCTGCAGGCGGATCCCCTGAAGCACTTGCGGAGTGCCGGGCGTGACCGCTACGCGGAAATCGTCAATCACGCCTGCCTTGGCCAAACGCATGCTCCGAACTTCATTCGCCTTCAGCGCCACAGTCTCCGTCTTGGACCATTTCTCCGGCGCCGCAGGGGGCGCGGCGATCGCCTGCAGCCACGTCTTGCAGACCTCCTCCAGTTCCAACTTCTCCGCAGCGTCGAGCGGCCAGCTAAGGGTCTTGACTTGCGTACCGGCTGGATACGTCACATACCAGATATTCCAGTAGCTTCCCCAGTGCTTGCCTTGTGGATTGAAGAGTTCGATCTTGCAGTGCTTGGCATAGGGGATCGGAAAGACCACCCCGGGAAACGTGTGACCGTTCCTGGGCGGGGTCCAAGTCATGGGATTGGGGAACGGCCCCTTGTCGGAATCGAGGAACGTCGCCAGCGGCATATCGAAGGTGGGTTTCGGGTTGTTATCCAGATAGATGCGGATAACCGTTCCCTCGATCGTCCCGTAAGCCTCCGGGACGCCGTAATTGTTCAGCGTGCCCTCCATAATCCTGGTTACGCATCCCGGTCCAGCGACATCGAGCATGACGTTCAGGTTCCCCTTCAGGTTGCGGAAATCAATGGCGTCCCAGTTGGCGTCAAGGCGATCCCAGGTGCCAGCCACCGAGAGATGGGACGTTTCCAGTTCAGGCAGATGGTCGAGCGTGCGCATGCGCCGCAAGAATGACGCCACGGTCTTAACCTCTCCCCGGGCAGGCTCATCTGCCGTCTGCGCGTCCCCACCGATTTGGATGGTTGCAACCACCGCCGGCATGCCCATGCCCATCAACGGGCCGACGGACGCATTGTAGCGGTTGTTCACGGGCGTCATGCCGTCAATGCGCTCGTACGGCGGGTTGGCGTCCGCGCCGGCCAGGTCGGCATACGCGTTGCCGACCCATTCCCGCGCCAGGTCAGGATGCTTGCGATTGAGGGCCACCGCCACACCGAGGCTCATGTAGTACCAGTAGCCGCCGTCCTGGTAGGCATTGTAGCCATACGTAAGGTTCTCCCAGTGATTTCCGTCGCGCATGTCCGGCCAGACGTGACGTCCCGGCGAAACATCGTCGGCTTTGCGCGCCATGCGCACGGCGCCGCGGAACGGGGCGGACATGTGGAAGAGATCGGCCGCGCCACCCGCCGCCTTGTCGGCCCGGTAGCGCGCGGCAAACCAGTCGGAGGCCGCATCCGCCTGGGCGTCGGTCAGGATGCCGGACCATACGGCATAGCCGGTGATATCGGGCGAGGCCATCGTCGGCGCGCTCGCTCCCACGCCCCAGGGCAGGTAGCCGTCCTTGTGGAACTGCGCGCGAATCGCGTCGCGCATCGCGACGGCAACTCCACCCCACACCGTGACCGCTTCCGCGTTACCGGCATGCTCGTGCATGTCCGCCAGCGCGCGCGCCGCGTTGCAGGCGAGCACCGACACGCCAACGTCATCGCCGCCGAAGCCGTAGGAATCGTGGAACCCCCACATCACGCACGCGCCGTCGGTCTCCGTGATTCCCTGGGCCCCGATGTGACCGGGCGTGCTCCACTGGGTGACCAGGCCGGTCTTCGGATTGCGCGGCACGCTGTTCCAGGCGTCGGCGAAGCGTTGCGCCTTCTCCTTGAACCACGCCTGCCAGGCTGCGTCCCAATTGGCCTTGTAACCGTAGTGCCAGGCCAGGGTGACAAAGCACATCGCCTCGTCCATGGACGGCCGACCGAAACGCCCGGTGTCATCGCCATAGACCGCGCCCGGCCCCCAACTCCAGCGGCCATCCGGATAGACGTGATCCGGAATCGCGCCCTTGGGATAGGTGAACGCGCCGACCTTCCGTTTTTCCGTAAGCTGCTTCAGCGCCAGATAATCCACCGCCCGCTTGGTCTCCTCCGCGGTCGCCGTGTAGCGGCCGGCCCCTTCCAATTGGTAGAGGAAGTCGCGGGCAAAGATTCCCGCATGTTTGTAGAAGGGTCCCGGCGTGTAGATGACCGTGCCCGCGGGCATGGCCGGATCGCTGACCTTCGCCAGCGAATTCCTGAGAATCGACTTGGTTCGGGTCTTCAGGGCGGCATGATGCGCCGGGGCTACCGGCACACACATCACCGTCTCGCCGTCGCTGTAGGCGCGGTAGCGGTTCGCGTGCGTGGTGAATGGCGCGGCGGCCATCGTGAATGCATAGGAAAGCGAAAACGTCTTAGCGCCGGTCTGCGGCTTCAGGGTGACCGCCTGGCGGCCGCCGGGCGCCAGCCGGACAACACCGGGCGTCACCGACGCCTCGGCGCTTGCGCCAAACGCCACCATCAGGTGCGATTTGCTGATGTTGACCACGTCAAAGCGATGCTCGTCCCGCACCGTGGCGAACGTCTCCTCCCGGTCGGTGCCGGCTTGACGAAACAGTTGTTTGGCGGTGAGCGGCGGAATTTCCATGACTACTTCCTCCTCAATACGTGCGGCAAGAACAGTCTTGGGTACGACCGCATACACCTCGCATTCATCCACGCAGGCTCCGTTGTTGACGTTGACCTTCAGATACCGGCAAGCCGTTTCCTGGAAGGCGATAAAGGCCGTCAGGCCCGGACCATAGCCTTCCAGCCCGGAGAAATTGTCGGCCGCATAGACCTTCTGCCACTCTTTGCCGTCGTTCGAGACGGAAATCGCCAGCGTGGTGAGCGTGCGGTCGGCAAACTCCCCGTTCCGGTCGCGCCCCAAGGCGATGCAACTGACCTTGACCTGCTGCCCGAGGTCAATCTGGAACCACGGCGCAGCGTCCTCCGGCGCACAAATCCAACCGCTGGCATTGCCATATTTGCCGTCGTTAAGCCCCTCGGGGCGGTGCTGCGCAAAGCCCGGGATGACCGATGAAGCCGTCGCCGGCTTCGCGCCATTACCAACGTACGCGAGGTTCTCCTTGCGCGAGGGATCTTCGGGCGCATCCAGAAAAACGACCTTATCGGCGCCAATCGCCAAACCTGCGGTCGCCAGAAACATTCCCATTATTGTCGGTCTTATGCGCATATTTCTACGGTTTGACGTGCCGGTACACGATCACCGCCGAGCCGGGCGCGGTGACACGATTATCCTGCAAATCGCGCGAGCCGCCGCCGACCGCCAGCAAGGCCGACGCCATACCCCGCAAGAACCTCACCACCAGCAGGTGCTCGCCCCGCTGCACATCCACCGTGGCCAGATGATCCCAGATGCTGGGCGGGTACAGCCCCACGCTTCCACCGCACGACAGCGTTTCGCTGATCAGCACGCCGTCCAGGTACGCCTCGTACTCCCAGTCGGCCCCGAAGCCGAAGGTGACGCGACCGGCTTTCGGCGCGGTGAACGGCAGGTAGATGTATGCCGCGTCGCCATACTTGGGGAGCAGGCTCTTCAGGTCCGCCACACCGGCGGCAGGCCGATACATTCCGGGGCGGTCATAGTTGGCGGGAGAGGCCGCGAACAGCCGCTCCATTTCCTTGACGTCCATTTGGAAGGTTATCCTCTTACCCGCCATGCGTTCCTTGCCCAGCACCAGTTCGGACGGCACGCGACGCAGCGCCTCGGGGGGCGGTACGCCGGCTTCGCGCGAAAACGGCCCAAACGCCAGGCATTCCTTCGGCAACGCGATATCGAGGCCGTTGTCCGGCGCCCTCTTCTTGAATGCCTGATCGGGGATTTCCACCGTCAGACCCTTCTCCATCAAATCCTTGCCGGACGCGAGGGTCGTGCCTGGCACATCGAAGTTGGTAACCTCATAGCGCGCGTCCGGATCGAGACCGCGCAGGCGGCAGACCAGCGACGCGTTTCCACACCGTGCGCGCCGGAAGGCCTGCACCACGCCGTCGCCCTCTTCGGGGCGGTTGAACTGCCAGGCGATCCACTGGTCATGAGCCAGGCTGTAGGGGGTCAGCGGGTAGTAGTCGCCGTCCAGCATCAGGGGCGCGATCTTCCGGCATTCGCCGTAGGCCTTCTGCAGCGCCGCCATGTTCTCCGGACCCAACCCCATCACGAATGACGGCAGGTAGAAGCTGCGATAAGCGTAGGCATCCGGCATGAAAACGCCCGATCCCTGGAACGGAAGCCAGGACGCAAGCCCGTAGGTGTGGCCTTGATTGCCCTCGAGCAGGCCGGGCATGTTCGCGAACTGGAAATCGCTGCGCAGCAGCGGCACCGCCCGGCGCATGGTCTCTAGGTCGTTGCGGCGGCCGCCGGAGGCGCACGAGTCGATACGCAGGTGCGGATGCCGCCGGCGTAGTTCGTCCCAGAACGCCAGATGTCCCTGCACGTAGAGGTTCTCGGTCATCCCCTGGCGGGCGGGCGCGTCGTGCGTCTGCCAGGCCCAGAGCGGTCCGCCGCCGTTCATGTCCTCGCGATACCAGTCCAGCCCCTGCGACGTGATCATGCCGCTGATGTGCTCGGTCAGCCACTGCCGTGCCGCGGGATTGCCTTCGTCAAGAATGCCGCCGCCCCAATTGTTCGGCAAGAGCCACTCCGGATGGTTCTTCCCGAGCCAGGAGTTCGGGTCCCCCACGCGCTCCGGCTCGAACCAGAGCATGAACTGCATGCCACGCGACCGCGCCCAGTCGGAAAACGGCTTGAAGCCCTTGGGATACATTTGCGGATCAGGCTCCCACGTGCCGGAGTTGAGCCAGATCATGCCTGGATTCTCGAAGGGCAGCGGGTCCGGATTGACAACAAACCAGACCGAAGCGCGGTCGCCGCCCGCGTCCCGCCAGAAGCCATCCAGGTGAATGCCGGCGTCGAGCCAGGACTGCACGACCGGCTTTTCCGCTTCGCTGCCGAGTCCGCAGAAGAACGTGACCGGCGGCTGCGGTTTGCCTTCAGTCCGCGGCAGGTTATGCACGCGATACCAGCGCCGCCAGAGATTCTGCGACTCGACGACATCCGCCCCCTGCCAGAACAGCAGGGCGAGGAGCGGCGTGCGGATCTCCTCGCCGGGCTTCAGATAAAGCCGGGTGAGTCGTTGCCCCGCCCGGACCGTCAGCCCCGTGGCCGCGTCGCGCGTGAAGGAACTCGCCCACTGTCCGGGCCAGCCCACGGCGATGATGACGCCGCCGTCCGGCGTCTGCAGGTTGAAGTACGGCCAGCCATCCGGCCCGTCGCAGGATTTGCCCGACGCCGGCCCAAGCTGCGTCACACTGCCGGGCGCCAGCACCCGGCGATAGGGTTCAAAACTGTCGAACGTGCACCAGTCGCCCTTGATCCCGTTGAGCACAAACTCGTCGGCTATCGCCTCGCGCTCGAACTGCGCGTCGAGTCCCTGGATATCCTCCAGGATCAGCGTGTTGGTCGTGCCGGTGTTCTTGAAATACACCGTCCACTCAACCGCCGGGAAGTCCGTGTAATCCACCGCTACGCAGCGCACCTCCAGCCCGGATTTTGTATCGGCCCAGGTGAGCGTGCGACGGGTGAGGTTGGCGTCGAGCCGTTCGTCCGCCACCTTCACCGGCCATTCCGCGAGCCACTTGGCCGAGGTCTGCCCGTCATACATGAACGAAAATGGCAGGGCCGACTTAGCCCCCTTCAGGTGTTTCTTGAACCAAGCATTTTTCATGTTTGTTTCCTTATTCAAAACTAGGGCGTTGCCTGCGCGGAATAGCTCAGTTTCCCATCGGCATCCCGGATGCGCGCGTAGCAACCCCAGAATTCGGCCATCGAATGGGTGACTTTCAACAACAAGGTGTTCTCGCCCCGCTTGAGATGGATCGGCATCCAGCAATCGTGCTGCCAGGGATTCGGATCCCGCAGGGTGTTGCAGCGGAAAATCTCCCGGCCGTTGAGCCAGACTTTCAGGCTGTCGCTGGGCGCGACGTTCAGTTCCGTGTCCATCTCCTCGGGACTGGTGATGCGCGTGAAGAGGTAGCCCGTGTTGCTTTCGAGAATCCGCCCCGCAGACTTCCACCCTTCCCACGGAACAGCATTTCTCATGGATTCGCTGCTTTCGCCGGGCAGGTGCAGGTGCTTGACCAGCGAAACATAACCTTTCTCTTCCGCCTCGATCGCCTTCCAGGCCACGTCCCCGACCGAGCCGCGGTACGTCTTCCCCGGCTGGAACCCCTCCTGCTCCGGCGGATAGACCTCGTCAATGCCCCTGAACCCGTTCCCGTATTCCTGCGCGGCGTCGGGAGCGGCGGCGATGCTGGCCCCGGGGTTCGGGAAAGGCCCGATGACCTGCCAGGGAATGATCCACCGGGCGTTGCTTCTGAGCAGAAGCCGATCCACGCCGATCTTCGGCCACTGGCCGCCCGGGTTCTTGTCCCGGATCGTGAACCGGAGACGGTTCTCGCCGGGCCGCAACACGGCCGTGCCCAGACGGATCACGCCCGAGGGGTACGGGTCGCCATCGGTATACAAGTCGGCTTCGCCGACGACCTGGTCCCCCGTCGAGCAGGTGCATGCGCCATAGTCCCGCCCCTTGACCATGAAGGCCACGATCTCGTAGCAATCCGCGTAGCGGATGGGCGCCAGGAACTCCAAGGCGGCCCCCGCGCCGTCCGGCACCAATGTGGGCACGATGGTGCCGCGCACATGTTTGGCGAACTCCTCCCACTTCTTCATCTCCAGCCGGCCGCCCGCGACACTGGGGCTGCAATCTTCCGCTTCCACCGCGCCGTAGGCCGGCGGTCCCGGCGATACGAAGTCGTCCAGCGCCGCCGCGGAGGTGATGGCCGGAGCCGCGGGGCGCGGCTCGGTCTGATAGAAGAAGGCCGTGCCGGCATACGGCACCCCGGGATAGCACCATTTGTCGCTGGGGGGCTGGTCGGGATAGAACACATCGCGGCCCAGCATGTCACAGCCGTGCTCGAGCTGCACGGAAATCTCGCGCGTAAAGGTGACATCGTCGGGAATCTGGAACCGATAAGCCGCCGTGCGGTGAATCGCGCCGTCGAAACTGGATTCCGTACAGCCGTGCAGCGGCAATTGGACGGGCCCGCCCGCGAAATACCAGCCGCAATTGAAGTAGTCCTCCATGCCCGTGCCATGGAGCGACGATGTCCGTTCGCCGTCCACGAAGATCATGTCGTCCCCTTCCTGATAATTCCCGCCGCGGTCGCCCCCTTGCACGGTCAGGCTGCAGCCGACGAACCGGCCGCGGCCGGTGGTGTTCAGGATCGTGAACGGAACCATGTGCCGGGTGATTTCCTTCCTCCAACGGGCGTGAAAATAGAGCGCCTCGGGCGCCAGTGCGCTCAACCGGCGATGCTCGACTTCGGTCTCCACGGCGACGGGATGGGCCGAGTAGTTCTCGAGCTGGACACGCGCCGCCCCGGCGAACGGCATGGGAAAGCGGCAGAGATAGTACTCGCCCTGTTTCATCACCGTCGGGAGAGACGCAAAATCGCGGCTGGCCAGGCCGGAACCGAAGAACTCGGGTAGCGGCGATTCGACGCCGGGTTCCCGTTCCCCGTCCCAGTATATGCGCAGGACGAGCCGCTTCAGATCGGCGATGTCGGCCCGGGTACGGATCAGGAGGGAATCCATGCAGCCTGGTCCCGCGGCATCGAACAGGATCGCCGTCTGGCCCGGCTGGACCTCCGCGCGGGCAACCGCCTTTTCGACGGATCGCGTTTCGCCGAGCCGGGAGGTCTTCGGTGCGACAAACGCCTCCGGCTGGCGCCACACCTGCAACACCTTCTCCCGTTCGGTGCGCGCCTCGGCCGACAGCTCGTTGGAGTAGGTTTCCACGCGCGTGCCGACCGGATACGTCTGGTAGTTGAACTGCCAATAGAAGAAGTTCGTCGGCTGCTCGACCACCACCTTGCAGGACTTGGCATAGGGAATCGGCCAGTAGCTGATCCTTCCGCCGGAAGCCTGGATCCGAACCGGCGCATACGCGGGATCCTTGTAGAAGGAAGCGAAGGGGCAGGCGATCACGGGCTCGGGCTGGTCGTCGAGATAGATCTTCAACGTCCCCTGGGGATTGGCCGCATGGAGCCGCACGATGGCGCCGGGCCCTTTCATCTCGGCCAGGACGGCCGTGCGATTCCCGTCGATCGCCTGGAAGTTGCCGAAGTCGGCATTGCTGCCGCGCCGGTCGTAGCTGGACGCCAGCCGGCAGACGCCGCGCGGGGCGAGCGCCAGGCGCTCCAGGTCATACAGGTTCCGCAACAACGAGGCGGTGTTGACGACGTCTCCCTCCGGCGCTGCATCCGTTGGGTGCGAGTTGTCTTTCATAGTTACCTTCTTACTCATGGTTTGCTCGTCGAGGCTCTTGCAAAACCCCCCGCAACGCTGCGCCTGACGGCTTGCGTCGCGGGG
>CAZDLY010000083.1:0-9215 GCA_964506575.1 uncultured Akkermansia sp.
GCCGAGCCCCGCTACTGCGGCGACAACGCCGCGATGATCGCCGGGCTGGCGGGCGCGGGCGGCGGCATTCGCGACGGCCAGACCCTCGCCCTCGACGCCGTGCCGAGCCTGGCCGTGGGAGAGCGGAACTGAGAAATGGGATCAGCCGCGGATGCGGGCGAGGAGTTCGTCGCGCTTCCGAAGCATCAGGTCGTGGGACCGGGCCTCGACGTTGAGGCGGACAAGCGGTTCGGTGTTGGAGCAGCGAACGTTGAACCACCAGTCCGCGTACTCCACGGAGATGCCGTCGAGTTCAAACAGGTTGCCGTCGGCATAGGCCGTCTTGATGCCGGCGAGGATCGCCCGGGGGTCGTCGGCAACGTGGGTGTTGATCTCGCCGCTGGCGCTGTAGACGCGCAGGGGGGCGATGAGCGCCGATAGCGGCTTGCCGGCGCGGCTGACGATGTTGGCGATCGACAGGACGGCGAGCGCCGACGACTCGGTGGTGTAGTTGTCCTTGAAATAATAGTGCCCCGACAGCTCGCCGGCGAAGAGCGCGTCGCGTTCGCGCATCTGCTGCTTGATGAAGGCGTGGCCGACACGCGACATCAGGGGCGTGCCGCCCGCCGCGCGGATCGTCTCCTTAACGATCCACGACGAGCGCAGGTCGTAGTAGATCACGCCTTTCCGCGTGGAGAGGATGTCCTGGGCGATGAGCGCGGTGACGAGGTCCATGGGGATGACCGCCCCGGTTTCGTCCACAAAACCGACGCGGTCGGCGTCGCCGTCGAACGCCGCACCGAAGGCATAGCCGCCGCCGCGGACCCGTTCCTGCAGCGCTTCGAGCGTCTCGACGTTCAGCGGGTTCGCCTCGTGGTTGGGGAAGGTGCCGTCGGGCGTGTCAAACAGGGCGTCGATGCGCAGCAGCCCCGCCAGCGCCCGGGCCTCCCAGATGCCCATGCCGTTGGCCATGTCGGCGGCGATGCGGACCGGGCCACGGGTGTGGTTGAACCGGGCGACATGGGCCGTGTACGCGGGAAGAATGTCATGGGGGGTGATGATTCCGGGGCGCGCCGCGCGGGGCGTAAAGGATCCCGCCTGCACGATCCGCTCGATATCGGCGATGCCGGAGGCTCCGGAAATCGGCACCGCGTCGCGGCGGCAGAGCTTGAAGCCGTTCCACTCGCCCGGGTTGTGCGAGGCGGTGATCATCACCGAGGCGTCGGCGCCGAGCTTGCCGTTGGCGTGGTAGGACATGGGCGTGGAGCACCAGCCGATGTCAATCACGTCCGCGCCCTGCTCGGTGATCCCCTTCGCCAGCGCCGCGAAGAGGGGTTCCGAGTGCGGACGGATGTCCCGTCCGACCACCACCTTGCGGCACGAGGCGCCGAGAAAGGTCACGAACGCGCGCCCGATGCGGTGGGCGGTTTCCGGGGTCAGGTCCGTTCCGTAAATGCCCCGGATGTCATACGCTTTGAAGATGCTGGCCATGGGTGTGTGGGTGAGTGGGTGTGTGAGTGGGTGTGATCTCCGTAGATCGGGAAATGACGGAAACGAGTGGTGCGCCTGGCGGGGATCGAACCCACAACCTTCAGCTCCGGAGGCTGACGCTCTGTCCAATTGAGCTACAGGCGCGAAAAGGAATCACATGATAGAGGTTCGGAGCGCAGAGATCAAGCGTCGTTTTGCCGCCGTCCCGCTCCATCCTTCTCATTGACGGCGCGGGCGGGCTGGTGTACGGTATGCCCCATTCACCAGCGGGGCCGGTCGATTCATGACACCAGACGACACACCGGGCGGTTTAAACGGCGGCGGAGGACGCGCGCCGCGGATTCTCCTGTTCACCGGCGACGGCAAGGGCAAGACGACCGCCGCGTTTGGAATCGCGCTGCGCGCGGCCGGACACGGCCTGCCGACGCTGATCGTGCAGTTCATCAAAGCGCGCGCCGCGACGGTCGAGCTGACAGCGCTTCGCTCCCTGGCGGGAGTCGAGGTGCTACAGGCTGGTCTCGGCTTTGTCCCCCGGTCCGACGACGCGCCGCAGTTTGCCGCGCATCGCCAGGCGGCGACCGATGGACTGCGCGCGGCGGCCGGGGCGATGGCGTCGGGCCGGTATCGGATGGTCATTCTGGACGAGGTTTGCACCGCCCTGGCCCGTGGCCTGCTGGACGAGGCCTCCGTCATCGCCGCGCTCCGGCAGGCGCCCGCCGATGGCGTCATCGTGCTGACCGGCCGCGGCGCGACGCCGGGGCTGATCGCCCGGGCCGACACGGTGACGGAGATGCGCTGCATCAAGCACGGTTTCGACGCGGGTCTCCAGGCGCAGCCCGGGGTGGAATTTTAGTCATCCCGGCATTTGCAGGGCAGCGGCGAAGGCGCCGTCGGTGCCGTGGCGGACGGGATGGCGCGCGACGGTGGCGAGCAGGCGCAGGCCGGAGGAGGCGAGGCAGAGCCGCTCGATCTGACGCGCGTTCTCCTCGGGTTCGAGGCTGCAGGTGGAGTAGACGAGGATGCCGCCGGGCGCCAGGAGCGCGAGGGCGTTGGCGAGGATCGCGCGCTGGCCGTGCACCAGCGTCTGCAGGCGGTGGGCGTTGAAGCGCCAGCGGGCGTCGGGCCGGCGGCGGATGACGCCGGTGTTGGAGCAGGGCACGTCGAGGAGGATGCGGTCAAAGAGACCGCCGGCCGAGGCGGGGGTGAGGCGGGCGGCGTCGCCGGGCACGGCGCGGACCCAGCCCATGCCGACGCGCGCGAGATTTTCGTGGAGGAAGACGAGCCGGTCCTTGTGCGCATCCATGGCGATCAGCTCGCCCGGAGGCGTGGTGCCGGGGGCGTCGGCGAGCAGGCGCGAGGCGATCTGCAGGGTCTTGCCGCCGGGCGCAGCGCAGGCGTCGAGAATGCGCTGGCCGGGGTGGACGTCCAGGAGGTCGACCGCGGCGCGGGTGGCGGGATCCTGGACGACAAACCACCCCTCGGCGAAGCCGGGGAGGGTTTCGAGCCGCGGCGCGCCGTGGGGGAGCGTCACGGCGGTGTCGGGCGCCGCGGGGTGGGGGAGCGCCGCGAGGGTTTCGCAGCCGGGACAGGCCGCCAGGCGCGCGATCCAGGCGGCCGCGCCGATGCCGCTGTGCGGGAGCAGGGCGATGACGGTCTCGGCGGGGCGGTTGTTCCATTCGCAGAGCGCCGCGGTCTCGGCCTCGCCAAACTGTTCCACCCAGCGGGCAACGAGCGCATCGGGGTGCGAGAGGCGGACGGCCAGCGGCTGGCGGGCGAGCTCGGCGGTCAGCGTCTCCCGGTTGCGCAGGAGATTTCGGAGGACGCCATTGACGAAGCCAGCGGAGCGCTTGGAGGCCTGCTTCGCCGCCTGGACGGTCGCGTCAACGGCGGCGTAATCGGGGACGCCGGGCATGTAGAACAGTTGATAGGCGCCGGCGAGGATGGCGGCGAGCGTTTCGCCGGTGGGCATCTTGTCGACGTGCCGCGCCAGGAGCCAGTCGAGGGCCCGGCGCTGACGAACCGTGCCGTAGACGATATCCATCACAAAGCCGCGGTCGGGGCAGTCGGGGATGATGCGGTCGGGAAAGTCCTGGGAACTCAGCCAGCGCGACAGGACGCGGATGGCGGTGCGGCGGGACGTGGCGGCGGGGGTGGCGGGATCGGTGGGGTGTGTCATAAGTATTTAGGATTGGCGGGGGGCGGCCTGCCGGTCGCCCGTGCGTCGCAGCCGCAACTGGCCGCAGGCGGCGTCGGCCTGGCTACCGCGCGAGTGGCGGAGGGTGGTGTTGATGCGCGCCTGCTCCAGAGTGGCCTGGAATCGGGCGCACGTGTCGGCGTCGGGCGCGCGGCCGTCGAAGCCATCGACCGGACTGAGCGGAATCAGGTTGACCCGGCAGTGGAGGGGGCGGAGGAGGCGCGCCATCTGTTCGGCCTGGCGGGGCTGGTCGTTCAGGCCGCGGACGAGGGTGTACTCAAAGGTGATGATCCGGCCGGTGCGCGCCGTGTAGTCGGCGCAGGCGGCGAGCAGTTCGGCGATCGGCCAGCGGGCGGCCACGGGCAGGAGCGACTGGCGCAGGCGGTCATCCGGGGCGTGGAGCGAGACCGAGAGCTCGACCTGCAGCCTCTCTTCGGCGAGGCGGCGGATGCCGGGGACGACGCCGCAGGTGCTGAGGGTCATGCGGCGGGCGCCGATGGTGAGGCCGCCGGGGGCGTTGAGGACGCGGATGGCGCGAAGGGTGTTGTCGTAATTAGCAAGCGGTTCACCCATGCCCATGAAGACCAGGTTCTCGGGCCGGGCGTCGGGCGCGGCGCCGGGCGCGGCGCGAAGTTCGCGGGCGGCGGCCGTGACCTGTCCGACGATCTCGCCCGCCTCCAGATCACGCGCCAGGCCCCGGGCGCCGCTGGCGCAGAAGGCGCAGCGGAAGGCGCACCCGGCCTGGGTGGAGACGCAGAGGGTCTGGCGGTCGCGGGAGGGGATGAGAACCGATTCGATCCGCTCGCCGTCACGGCAGGCGAGGAGGAACTTGGTGACGCCGTCGGGGGACGGCTGGCGTTCGCAGAGCGTGAGGGCCGACAGGTCACACCGGCCGGCGAGGGTCTGGCGGAACGCGGCAGGCAGGGTAGTCATCTGCTCCCAGTCTCCGGCCAGGCGGCACGCGACCCAGTGCCAGATCTGCGCCGCCCGGAAGGCAGGCGCGCCGAGTTCGGCGACGAGCGACTTCCATTCATCGGGCAGGAAACCGGCGGCAAGGGGGATGGCGGTGGCGGAACGCATAAAACGGTTAGCCCGGACGGCGCCTCACTCCTGATCGTTCGCGGGTGTTGCGGATGCGCGGATGAGGATCCGGCGCGAGGCGCGGTCGGGGAGGACGGTCAGGGCGACGTGCACGGCGTCGGACGGGATCAGGTCTCCGGCCCGTTCGGGCCATTCGATGGCGACGATGGCGCCGCTCTCCAGATAGTCGGGGAAGCCGATGGTCAGGAGGTCGTCGGGGCCGGTCATGCGGTAGAGGTCCATGTGGACGAGGCGTCCGCCGGGGCCGGTGTAGTCGCCGACGAGGGTGAACGTGGGGCTGGTCACGGGACGGGCGATGCCGAGGGTTCGGGCGATGCCCTGGACAAAGGCGGTCTTGCCGGCGCCGAGGTCGCCGGAAAGGGCAACCACGCCCCCGCGCGGCAGGAGGGCCGTCACGTCGGCGGCCAGGCGCCAGGTTTCGGCCAGCGAATGAACGGTCTGGTCTGTCGTCATGGGATAGAGTATGATGCAAACGGTTCGTTTTGACGAGTCAGAAGGTGGGCGGAGGGGGTGGCGCATGACAAACTACAAACTGGTGATGCCGGAGCACTTGAACCATTACGGGTTTCTATTCGGCGGCAATCTCCTCAAGTGGGTGGACGAATTCGCCTGGATGGCGGCGAGTCTGGACTACCCGGGATGCCAGCTCGTGACGATCGCCATGGACGCGGTGGAGTTCAAGAAGGGGGCGCGTGACGGGTCGATCCTCCGCTTCGAGATCGGGCGGGCGCGCGAGGGCCGTACGTCGGCGACGTATCGCGTGACGGTGTTCCGGCGGACGCTGCACGAGATGACCGAAGAGGAGATGTTCGGCACCGCCATCACCTTTGTGCGTGTCGGCGCGGGCGGGGTCAAGCTGCCCTTGCGGGACGCGGCCGACGCTTCGGCCATCCGCCCGTAACCGTCGTTCAGGGCAATTCTAATTATGAGGAGCCGCTTGCAAAACCCGGTTTTGCAAGCGGAGTGTTCAGGTGTCAGGTTTCGGGTGTCAGGAAGAACCACACGATGTTGCGTCTTCCTGAAACCTGAACACTGAAACCCGAAACCGGCGCTTGCATGGGTTTTGCAAGACCCCCATAGTTAGAATTGCTGCCGTCGTTGGGCTGAGGTGGACAGGCGCGATTTTTTTTGCGATACTGGCTCCATCGTTTCGAGCGTGGCAAGGTGCCGCGACAATGACGAGGAACGCAGGTCCAGATGAAAAGATACTCCATCATTCATGTGCCGGTGCTCGCTTTCTTCTCGCCGTCGTTGTATCACGATGTGTGCGCCCGGTGGAAGGGTACGGGCTTCGGCTATCTGCTGCTGCTTCTGGCGGTCTGCTGGATTCCCCCGATTCTCCGGATGCATGCCGGCCTTACCAAATTCATCGATACCGAGGCGCCCAAGATGGTCGCCCAGATTCCCAAAATCACCTTCGTGAACGGGGAAGCGTCCATCGAGGGGGATCAGCCGTACACCATCCGGGACCCCAAAACAGGCCAGGCGATCGTCGTGTTCGACACCACGGGTTCGATCACATCATTGAAGGACACCGACGCCATGGGGCTGGTCACCAAGACGGAAGCCACCTTCAAGAAGAACGCGGTTGAGACCCGGTCGTTCACCTTCAAGGAAATCAAGGCGTTCACCATGGACCGGGAGATGATCACGGGCTGGCTGGCGATGGTCAAGAAGTACGTGGCGCCCGTGGCGTACCCGTTCGCGCTGCTGGGATCCTTCGTCTCCCGCGTCGTGCAGCTCCTGATCTATGCCGCCCTCGGCCTCATTCTAGCCTCCTGGTGCAAGACCCGCAGAACGTACGCCGAGCTGCTGCGCCTCTCGGTGATCGCGGTGACGCCCGGCATCATCATCAAGACCGTCCTGGGCGCCGCCCAGATCAGCATCCCCGTTCCGGGGCTGCTGTATTTCCTGGCGGCCATGGGCTACCTCCTGTTCGGCATCCAGGCGGCGGCGGCGGGCGAACGCGCAGGCGCATCCTCATCCACGTCCGCCATCCCGCCGGAGCTCTGAGACGCGCCTGCGCGCTTACAGCAGGAAGAACATCTCGCCGTAGCCGGGAAGCGGCCAGAGCGATTCGGGGACGAGGTTTTCCAACTCGTCGGCCGCGGCGCGAACCGCCCCCATGGCGGCGATCTGCCTGCCGGAATCGTGGCCCTTGACCACCGCCTCCAGCGTGTCACAGGCGGCCAGCAGGGCGTTGGTCTCCACCTGGACCCGCCGGCTCAGCTTGGCGACGGCGGGCCCCTTGGCGCCGTCCGCGAGCAGGGAGGCGTATTCCATGGCGGCGGGGGCGATCATCGTCCGGGCCATGCGCAGGGCGCACCCGGCCTCCATGGCGATGGTCTTGGCGTACGTCTCGGCGTAGATCTCGTAGCGGGAGTGGAGCTCGCGCTTGGAGAGAATCTTGTACGTCTCGAACAGCTTGACCACGTTCGGCTTGAGCAGTTCCTTGAGCGCCTCCGGGGTGTAGGTGAGGTTGGGCAGGCCGCGCTTGGCCGCCTCCCGCTTCCAGGCGTCGCTGTAGCCGTCGCCGTCAAACAACACCCGCTTGTGCTTCTTGACGATGGCCTTCAGCACCTTCTGCAGCGTGGCGTTGAAGTCTTCGCCCTTCGCCTGCGCGGCCTCCAGTTCGGTGCAGATCTCGTCCAGCGCCCAGGCCACGATGGTGTTCAGGGCGACGTTGGTTCCGGCGCAGCTCTGGTTCGAGCCGACCGCGCGGAATTCGAACTTGTTGCCGGTGAAGGCCATCGGCGAGGTGCGGTTGCGATCCGTCGCATCGCGGGGGAGCTGCGGAATCGTCGAGACGCCCAGTTCGATCACGCCCGCGTGCTTGGACGACGTGGCGCCATCCTTGGCGATCTGCTCGAAAATGTCGGCGAGCTGCTCGCCGAGGAAGATCGAGATGATGGCGGGGGGCGCCTCGTTGGCGCCGAGACGGTGGTCGTTGCCGGCCGTGGCGACGGTCGCCCGCAGCAAGCCGGCGAAGGTGTCGACGCCCTTGATGATCGCCGCGATCATGGTGAGAAACTTGGCATTGTCATGCGGGGTGGAACCGGGGGTGAGCCAGTTCTTGCCGTCGGGGCCCGAGACCGCCCAGTTGTTGTGCTTGCCCGAGCCGTTGACGCCCGCGAAGGGCTTTTCGTGAAGCAGGCAGGCCAGCCCGTGCCGCGTGGCGACATCCTGAAGGACCATCATGGTGATCATGTTGTGATCCACGGCCAGGTTCTGCTCTTCGAAGACCGGCGCCAGTTCGAACTGCGCGGGCGCGACCTCGTTGTGGCGGGTCTTGGCGGGCACGCCCAGCCGCCACAGCTCGCTGTCAACCTCGGCCATGAAGGCGATGACCCGCGGCTTGATGTTGCCGAAATAGTGGTCTTCCAACTGCTGATGCCGCGCCGGACGGCAGCCGAAGAGGGTGCGTCCGCATTGGATCAGGTCGGGGCGCTCCTTGAAGAATTCGAGATCGATCAGGAAGTACTCCTGTTCCGGGCCGAGCGTGGCGTAAGCATGGGTCGTGCTTTCGATGCCGAAGAGTGTGGCCATCCGCTCGAGCTGCTCGCACAGCGCGCGCTGCGAACGGAGCAGGGGCGTCTTCTTGTCGAGCGCATCGCCATAGTAGCCGCAGAAGATGGTGGGGATGCAGAGCACCGAGCCGCCTTCAAAATCCTTGACGAACGCCGGCGAGGTGGGATCCCAGGCCGTGTAGCCGCGCGCTTCGAAGGTGGCGCGGAGCCCGCCCGATGGAAAGCTCGAGGCGTCCGGCTCGCCCTGGATCAGCTCCTTGCCCGAGAACTGCGCCAGCACCCCGCCCTCGCGGTCGGGGGTGAAGAACGAGTCGTGCTTCTCGGCCGTGATCCCGGTCAGCGGCTGGAACCAGTGGGTGAAGTGCGTCGCCCCCTTTTCGAGCGCCCAGGTCTTCATGGCGTCGGCGACCTCGTCGGCAATCACCGCATTCAAGGCCGATCCGTTCACGATCGTCGAGGCCAGGGACTTGTACGCCCGCTCCGAAAGGTAGTTGCGCATGGTCTTCAAGCTGAAGACGTTCTCGCCGAATTGATCAGCCTTGGCCTTCATCTCACTGTTTTTGATGGTCATGGTTGTGTTCCTTGCCGTTAACCGTCCTGCGCCGCACGGCTCATCGCGCGGCTGGGAGGATTTTAGCACACCTTGTGCCAAAACGGGGAAAAAGAACGCGCACAGCGGGAAGGCTCCATTTCGAGACGCATGCACAACCTCTGGGAGCGCCTCAGAGTTAACCGTGGGGGACGCGGCCAACAATACTGTCATGGATTGGGTGCCGTCCATACAGAATTGTAAGGCGGAGGCACCTGAACCCTCACCCGTGAGGAGGACCAAGGACGGGCCTGAATGGCGCTTCAAAAGGCAAGGGGCGTCCCTCTCCCGATCGACTTGCTTCATCATCCCGGCACGGCTTTGAGTTTCAATC
>CAZDLY010000084.1:0-9179 GCA_964506575.1 uncultured Akkermansia sp.
CATACGATATCGTCTTCCCGACCGCCGTCAACGTGGTTGCGCGCAGTTCAGGAAAAGACCGGGCCTGGGGAACCGTTGACGACGTGGTGGTGAGCGACGGCGCCTGGGGTGCGGTGACAAACGAACTGCAGGCCGGGTTCGTGCCGCTGGGCGGGGTAAAGGGCTGGAAGGGGTTCCTCTGCCCGGATCACACCAACGGCATAGCCAATCGCGCTATGTCAGACGAATTGGCGGCCCGCAAGCGCTGCTGCCGGGTGTGTGGAGCGCCGAAACCTTGGAGCGCGACCTTCGGCGAAGGCGAGCCGATGGGGATGGAACTACATGTCAGGAACCAGGCCAAGGAAGCCTGCAGCCTCTTGAACGCGGGCGTGCGTTTCGCTCCGGCTGTTTCCCGATATTGGGGTTTCACCTTCACGCCAGCCGGTGGCGGGACGTCTTGGATGGCAGTATGGCCACTGAAGCCCCATGTGCCGCCCGAATCGGACCTCAAACTCGGCGTCGGCGATCAGAATGAAACGGCGGTGGAACTGCATGTGGGGGGGGAGCATTGGATCTTTGAAGACCGCCAAGACCGCCAAGGTCGGCGCACCAACAGTTTACCGCCCGGCAAGTACACCGTAACCGCCAGCTACGCGCATCCCGAGCACAAACAGGCCAGGGCACCGATCCCGGTGTCGCCCGCCGCCGCCGCTGAAATCGCGGCGCGGCAGGCCGCGCGACCGGGGGGCGAGGATCCGGCCGCCAAGCCCTGCCCCTACTGGCACGGCACAGTCACCACCGGCACGGTCCAGATTGAGATCAAGGCCGATGACGCGGAGGCCCGGTTCCTCGAGGCGGCGAAGTATGCCGGATTTGCCGCCGTGGCCGAGGTCAAGGCACTGCCGCAGGCCGAGCAGGCTGGCGACGCGGCGAAGCTCTCGCAGCTTGGGATTGAATGGAAGGAACTGCTCTATGCGCCGGACGCCACAAGGCAGGCGCTGAGCGTGGTGAACGCGCTTACGTTCCCAAACACGGCGGCGGCGGAGTTGAAGATCGGCGACCGCATCCTGGTGGCCGGTGACAAGGTGACGCGATACGTTCTCCCCGGCGGGAGCACGCTAACGTTCGAGGGCCAATCCCCGGAGGTCCTGCCCAATAACGGCGGTGCGTTGCTCGACGGCGTGCCATGGCTCCTTTGGACGCAAAGCCGCCAGGACGCGCTGCAAGCCGCCCTGGCGCCGGGTTGGCGCAAGGGTGCGTGTCCGTGGTGCCATCGCGGCGCCGATTCCGACTATCCCGTCTGCGCGTGCCGCAATGGATGCGAGGGGAAGGGCTGCACGCAGCGTCAGAAGCAACGCGGCGGATGTATCGTCACGGCGAAGGGGGGCGGGTTCTGCGAACGCACCGTCGGTCCGGCCACCCGCGACGTGACCTTCCGGCTATGGGCCTTCGATCCCAATGGCGAGCGTAACGGTACGCCGCGCAACGAATGCCGCATCCAGCCGGGCGCGAAGAGTCTGCCGCTCTGGGTTGAGGTTCAAAATGAGAAGAGCGAGACGTCGGAGTTCCAGACCCCCGGCGGTGGCAAGCGGTTCGACTGCTGCAAAACCCTTTTCTATCTGGTCGAAGGCCCCGGCCTGTCCGGGCCCACACCCGCGTTCCATGGGGATGGCGGAGCACGCGCCAGAATGATGATGCCCGCTGCGCTGCAAAAGGGCTCCGCAACCGGACAGATCGGGCTCGGGACCGGTAAGCTGTTCGCCACTCCCGGCACCTACACCGTGCGCGCGGTGGCGGGCCGGCTGATCTCTAATCCCGTGAAAGTCGAGGTCGCGGCCTACACGCCTGCGGAGTCGGCCGAGCGTTCGGCCCAGGCGGATGCGATCTACCGGCAGGGTCTGGCGGAGTTGGAGGCGGCGCTCAAGACCGCCGCGGCAGGCGCGACCTTCGACGACCTGAAGGTGCCGTACGAGGCCGTTGCAAAGTATTGCGGGAAGCTACACGAACTGGGCGACCAGGAGCTGGGCGACCGGTTGCGCGGCGACCTGCAGACCCGGCTCGAGCCCCACATGAAGGCCGCGACCAAAGGCGACGAGAAACCAGCGGGCAAATAGGCGCAATACGAGTAGAGGGCAGCAATTCTAATATTGGAGAATGGCTGATTGGGACTTGCAGAGGCCGGCGGGTTGGCCTATCATGTGACGCGGGATTGGACAGGGAGCCGATGACATGGATTTGACCAAACGCGTCGAGGTGATTGCCGGTGTATCCCTGATGGCGGTCATTGCCGGCGGCTGCCTGCTGGTGGTGGCGCCGTTTGTATCCTCCATTCTCTGGGCGGCGGTCATCTGCTTCTCCACGTGGCCGCTGCATCAGCGGCTGGAGCGGTTGTTCGGCCATCGCCGCACGCTCTCCGCCGCCATCATGGCCACGCTCGTGATTCTCGTGACCGTGCTGCCTTTCGTGCTGTCGGCCACGGCGCTCGATGAAAACATCTCGGCGCTTCTGGCCCGTGTGCAGGAGTACCGCACGCGGGGGCTGCCCCCGCCGCCGGTGTGGCTGGTTCGCATTCCGCTCGTCGGCGATCCGCTGCAGGCCTACTGGTCCGGACTCTCGACGGACAGCGAGCGGGGCCACACCTTTCTGGCCATGCTGCTGGAGCACTCCAAACCGTGGCTGTTGCGCCGCAGCCGGGATCTGGGGATCGGCGTGCTGCGCCTCGGCCTCAGCGTCGTGATTGCGTTCTTCCTCTATCGCGACGGCGATCACCTCGTGGATCGCATCGCCGAGATTGGCCGGCGGGTCCTGGGCGAATACAGCCAGCACCTGGTCGGCGTGGTGGGGCGGACCATTCGCGGCGTGGTCTATGGCTTTCTGGGCACGGCGCTGGCGCAGGGGCTGTTCGCGGCCATCGGGTTCACCATCGCCGGGATTCCCGGCGCCTGGCTGCTGGGGCTGCTGACCTTCATCCTGGCGCTGGTGCCCGGCGGCCCACCCCTGGTCTGGATCCCGGCCACCCTCTGGCTGGCGGCGCAGGGCCGCGCGGGCATGGCCGTCTTCATGGGACTGTGGGGACTGCTGGCGATCAGCGGCATTGACAATCTTCTGCGCCCCTACCTCATCAGCCGCGAAGCCCGGCTCCCCTTCGTGCTGGTCTTCCTCGGCGCCATGGGGGGCATCCTCGCCTTTGGCTTCATCGGCATCTTCATCGGACCCACGCTTTTTGCCGTGGGTTTTGCCATCCTGCACGATTTTCTGGTTCACAAGCACGCGGTCGCGCCCCCCGCGCCCCGTTCGGGCTAGGCGTGCGGAGGGCGGACGGATCGAACGGTCGCCACGCGCCAGGCTCTTCCCTTGTCCTGCTTTAACTCACGGCTGACCTGGGGGGGCGGAGCAAACCCGGAGGCCAACGATGATGTTGTGCTGGTCGTCCGGGTAGTTGTAGCCGCGGGCTGCGGATCGGCAGAGGTACGCGCCGTGGCCCCAACTGCCGCCACGAACGACGCGGTGCGCCCATTTAGACGCGCCCTTCGGATCGGTCACAGTCCCAGGGTAGGCACTGTACACGTCCAGGCACCATTTGTTCCCCGAGTTCAGCGCCGTTGCCGTCCCCGCCCGGCAAGCGTATTCCCACTGCGACTCCGTCGGCAGGTCGAAACCCGTCAGCCCCGTCTTCGCCCGCAGTTTGCCCATGAACGAGTCCGCGTGTACCGCGTTCGTTGCCGGCCAGACTCACGTTGACTTGCCGAATGCAGGCCCGCGTTCGTTGTTGAAGGACGGACGCAACGTGGAGTCGGACGAGCTCTCACGCCGCCTCACGACCGCCGGGCCGATCCGCTGGGCCACGGCGCGCCGTTTGGAACGGCTCGCCTGCCATTCCTCCCACGTCCAGTCGGTCTTAAGCTTGGAGGGTGAGTTCACGTTCAACCTCCTGTTTCAGTTGATCCAACTCCTTCGCGATGTTGAACGATGGCAGTTCCGCCAGCCGCCGGATCTCAGCCCAGTCGACCGGCGTATCTCCGCTGACGCAGACCGCCAGTAGCTTCTTGGCCACATTTCTGGCGTCAGAATCGGGCTGCGGATAGAACGCAAGCAGCGATCGCTCCACAAGAGCCAGTTCCGCGGGAATGACCGCAATGACGCCGTAAGGGGTGTACATGGTCCGGCAGGGCATGATCGATTCGTTCTCAAGGAGACCGAGCAAATCCACGAAAAGCCCCGCCACCTTCCAACTGCGAGGGCCGCCCGTGGCTCCGAGTCTGCCCATCAGGTCCTGCGCCAGCCTCAGCGGGATGGGGGCCAGGTTCCGGCGACACAAATCGATGTCTCCGGACATGTAGGAACCCTCGGTATAGAACTCGACGGCCGACCCGCCGACTACAACCAGGTCCCACCCCGCCTCGCGAAAAAGTCGGGTCACCAGACCCGACAGTTTGAGGGCGCGATCCAGCAAATCAGGGGTCGCCTGGATGTCCTGAATATCCTGTGTCGTTTCCATGGGCAGGATGATGCCAGAAGCGGGGATAAACGTCAAGATGGCCGAGCGTCGGGCATGGCAGATCTGATGAGGTCGTTGATTCGTAATCATAATCATAATCGTAATCTTGCTATGATCCTGCATGCGATCGTACACTGTCGTACCAGGTTGACCTGGCAATTCTCCCCGATGATCGCCTCGCGATTCCCCGGCGCGTCGAGAAGGACGATCATGATTTCGTCTCCCGCCATCGGCGGGGGCTCGCCGGCGGGATTGTCTTGGGAGCCGTTGCCTCATTTCCGGCCTGTGCGACCGTTGTCGTGACAGCTTGCGACGAAACACTCCTTGTTCCCGCCGCCGGGTTTTCTGCCGCCTAACCGATTACATGTTCACCTTGCCTTTTGTCCACCAAACGGATAATATACGGTGTGTTTAAGGATCAGATTGGAGGAAATATGTACCGATCAGCTTTGAACTACCTGGCGGAATGGAAGAGTCGTCAGAACCGTAAGCCGTTGGTCCTTCGAGGTGCCAGACAGGTCGGCAAGTCCTTTCTTGTTAGGCAGTTGGCCAAGGAATCCTTCGCCAACCTGGTGGAGATCAACTTTGAGCAGATGCCGGACGTGGCCTCTTTTTTTGTTTCCAAGACCCCCCGGACCATCCTGCCGCTGCTGGAAGCCCGGTTCAATGCGCCATTCGAGCCGGGGAAGACGCTCCTTTTTCTGGACGAGATTCAAGCGGCACCAGAGGTGTTTGCCGCTCTGCGCTATTTCCACGAAGAGACGCCGGACCTGCACGTCATTGCGGCGGGGTCGCTTCTGGAATTCGTGCTTCGCGAACATTCGTTCTCCATGCCGGTCGGTCGGATCGAATATTTGCACCTGGGGCCCATGTCCTTTGAAGAGTTCCTGCAGGCGATGGGGCGCGAAAAACTCCAGCAATGGCTGGCGAGTTTCTCGCTGTCCGATGCCGTTCCGGACGGTATGCATCAGGCGCTGATGAGCCTGGTGCGCCGGTATTGCGTCGTAGGCGGAATGCCGGAAGCCGTGGCGGCCTTCGCGCAGAACAACTCCTTCCCGGAATGCGAACAGGTCCAGCAGAGCATTCTCTCCACCTATCGCGATGATTTTTTCAAGTATGCCTCCAAGGTCCAACATCGGCGGGTCGAAAAGATCTTCGTCAAGCTTCCGCAACTGGTCGGACGCAAATTCATGTTCAGCCATGTGGATCACGAAGAGCGATCCCGGGATCTCGGCGCCGCGCTTGAGCTCCTCTGCCTGGCGCGCGTGGCGCACAAGGTCAGGCACAGCCACGGCAACGGCGTTCCGCTGGGGGCTGAGGCCGATGACCGCACCTTCAAGGCGCTGTTTCTCGACGTCGGACTGCTTTGCCGCGCGTGCGGGGTTCGCGTGCTGGATGTCGAGAAAGCGGGAGATCCGATGCTGGTCAACGCCGGAGCGGTCTGCGAGCAGTTGGTTGGCCAGCACCTGTTGCTGAGCGGGGCTTTTTACGAGGAACCGTCGCTGTACTGCTGGATGCGCGACAAGCCGAATTCCAGCGCGGAGGTGGACTACCTGCTGGCGCACGGGCCGCACGTGGTTCCGGTCGAAGTCAAAGCCGGCGCCACAGGCAGGCTCAAGTCCATGCATCTCTTCTTGTCGGAGAAGAACCGCGACTTCGGCCTGCGCTTCAACAGCGACGTGCCTTCGCTGCTCGATGCACGAACGCCCCAGATTGATGGCAACACCCGGCCATTCCGTCTGCTATCCCTGCCGTTCTATCTGATCGGCCAGGCCCGCCGCCTGAGCGAGACGGCGCTGGAGAGATAGCTTGATCGGCCATCGGCAGCATCATCACTCTTGCCCCGACAGGCGCCAAAGACCGTGTCAGCGGAGAACCAGAGGCTTGATACCGTTATAGGAAAGGAACCCCTGGTCGAACGACACGTTCGCGAAGCCGCCAGCCTCGGCGAACGCCACAAGATAGGCATCGCCCCAAACGCGGTGCGAATACGCGCATCCGCGCGTGCGTTGGCGCCAATGCGGCTCCAACCCGGCCGGTTCCTCCGCAAAGAAGACACGATCATCGCGCAAAAGAGCATCGTAGTTCTTCCATGCCTCGGTCATGGTGACGACATCATCCCGCATCACGGACTGGTTTGTGGACAACCGCAGGAACCCCTGCTGCGTGAACCGGCAGAATGCGCAGTCCTTTGGACCCAACGTGTCGAACCACTTGACCGCGGGCCGATGGTGCATATGCGCCTCAAACACAAGCGCCAGCCACACATTGACGTCAGGCATGTGCATGCACGTCCTCCGTCAGCATGGCTTCTGCTACGGTGTCCGCCGTGATCTTCAGCGATCCGGGGCGGCGCGACCGAACCAGCGGGAGCTTCACCCGACGTCGCACGGCAGCGTCGGATACACCGCCATCGAGTTCATGCACAACGGCGTCGAGAATGAACGCCCGCAATGTACGGCCACGCATGGCGGTTTCAGCCTTGGCCCGACGAAAGATGCCGTCTGGAAGAACAACCGTTGTTTTCATGGATGCATAAAAGCATATTGCTGCTTTTATGTCAAGCCAAAGCGTTCGGACAACGATAACGGCGACGATGGCGGTGGACGGTTCCCCCCCTCGTGATCCGTTATCGTCGCCGCTTTCGTTGCCCTTTCTTACACCCCAAGAAACGTGGCGGTTTGCCGCGACCTCTGAGTTTCTGTGGTCAAGGTCACGGAGTGCTGAGTCTCGTTGGGTTGACGCCCCAACTCGTCGTCAGGGCTGCCCATAATGAAGATGCCTTTAGGAATCAACCGCATCAGCAAGTTGGTGGTCTTATAGGCATCGTTGTTCACCCCACCGGGGACGCTGTTGCTCGCGGCATGATAGGTCACCGGATAGTTCGATGCGTCCGTGCCGCCAGAGAGGTTAATGACCATGTATAGAGGAAGAGAAGTATCGTTTGCTTTGATTCTGGCTTGTACCTTCGCCTGCGCCGCTGACATTGCTTTGCTATCCTTTCCATCCTTGCCCACCGCCTGTGCCACGGCGATGCCCACCGGCACCGCCGTTCCTGTCACGATCACTGCCGCGGCCACCGCCGCCACCATTTTGACTTTTGCTATGAACATGGCCTTCATTGCTCCCTTCGCCAGCATTGCTGCTGTGGATGCAGCGCCCGTGGCCGTGGCGGTTGTCGCCACGGCAGTTTTCACGGTCGTCAGGATGGAAGGAAGGAGTGTTTCCGGTACCGCTGCCGAGGCTTCGGAGGTGAGCAGGCCGACGAGGGCCACGCCGCCGAGCGCGACGCCGCGCTTGGCCAGGCGTTGCCGCAGCTTGGCAATGCCGTCACTGGCGCGACGCTTCATCGTGCCCAACGGACACCCGGCCGCCGATGCGGCCGCCTGCTCTCTGAATCCGCGCAGGTAGCGCAGTACGATCGCTTCGCGCAGAATCGCCGACAAACCGTCCAGTTCCGCATCCACATGGCTACGCACGGCATCGTGCTCAGCTTCCGACAGATCCGGAGTCAGGCTCTCCTGCCAAAGCGCGCTTTCCATCTGGTTTCTTTCGTGTTGCATCCGCTTCCGCAGGGCCTCCAGCGCCACAAGCCGCGCGACCCGATGGAGCCAGCCGTTCAAGCGGCCCTCCTGTCGGAGGCTTCCCGCCTTCCGGGCCAGCACAACAAAAGCCGCTTGCGTGGCATCCTCCGCGTCGTGGTCATTGCCCAGCAATCGCCGACATGCCCGATAGACCATTGGAGTGTATCGCGACACCAGTTCCGCAAAAGCAGCCCCGTCGCCGGTGGCGACGAAACTGTCGAGCAGCTCCTTGTCAGTGTTCGATTGCATCACGTGACCCGTGTACCAAAACACGCCCTTCCTTTCACCACCATGCTGACAGACTTCGGGAAAAGGTTCGGTGTCATCCGAAAAATAGTTCGATCATAATCGTAATCATAATCGTAATCCGTTCTACACCAGTAGATTAAGATCAAGATTAGGATTAAGATGCAATAGCCCCTTAACCGAGCGCCATTCAGGCCCGTCCCCGGCGCGCTCGCGCCAGGTTCATCTCCATCATCAGCGGCGCGGAGGGACGCCGATGCCCTACCGCTTGCTGCGCGCCTTTCCCTGAATCAACGAACGGTCGCCACGCGCCAGGCTCTTCCCGTGTCTTGCTTTAACTCACGGCTGACCTGGGGGGGCGGAGCAAACCCGGAGGCCAACGATTTTGTTGTACTGGTCGTCCGGGTAGTAGTAGCCGCGGTTTGCGGATCGGCAGAGGTACGCGCCGTGGCCCCAACTGCCGCCACGAACGACGCGGTGCGCCCATTTAGACGCGCCCTTCGGATCGGTCACAGTCCCAGGGTAGGCACTGTACACGTCCAGGCACCATTCCCAGACGTTGCCGTGCATATCGTACAAACCCCAGGCGTTGGCCTGATACGTCCCCACTGCCGCCGTGCCCGCGCTCGGCGCACAATCCTGACTGTACCCCGAACCGCCGTTGTAAAAGTACCGGCCAACCGCATTCATGTGCGCGTCCTGATTCGTATGGGTCAGATTGTTCCCCGAGTTCAGCGCCGTTGCCGTCCCCGCCCGGCAAGCGTATTCCCACTGCGACTCCGTCGGCAGGTCGAAACCCGTCAGCCCCGTCTTCGCCCGCAGTTTGCCCATGAACGAGTCCGCGTGTACCGCGTTCGTTGCCGGCCAGTTCG
>CAZDLY010000085.1:0-9131 GCA_964506575.1 uncultured Akkermansia sp.
AGCTGCCGCGAGGGCTCGTCCTCGTCCTCGTCGTCGTCCTCGTACTCGATTTCCGAGGACGAGGACGAGGACGAAAGACAACCCGGATTTTCATTTCCAGTTACCCCCTCGTTTCTTCGCGGCGAAGCCGCGCGGCTGGCTTTCAGCTTTTCAGCTTTTCTCTTCAGCGGGGACGCCGCTGCCCTACCCGCTGACGCCCCTTGCCTTTTGAAGCGCCATTCAGGCCCGTCCCTTGGCGCTCTGTTTAGGAGTTCGGGCGTATTTGTCTTTTACGACCAGATTATCGTTGTATTCTAACCAAATAATACGTACTATATGACCATGAAAGCCAATACCATTGCCTTTACGGATGCCAAATCACGCCTTTCCAAGTTCGCCCGTCTGGCAGAGGGCGGGCAGACCATACTGGTTCTCAAGCATCGGCGGCCTGCATTCGTGATGGGGCCGGTGCCGAACACATCGGAGGCGCGTATCAAGAATCCGGGGATTGCGGCCGGCCGCATCTGCATGTCTGCTGACTTCGATGTCACGTCCGATGACATTCTCAAAGCCTTCGAGGGAGAGACGTGAAGGCCTTACTCGATACCAGTGTTCTGCTTTGGTGGTTGGGCGAACCCCGTCGCATCGGAGCTGCGCTTCTGGACGCATTGAAGGAACCGGATTCCGTGGTTCTGTTCAGTCAAATCTCCCTGCTGGAAATACAGATCAAGATCGGCATCGGCAAATTGACGCTGGGTTTTCCGATCGAGCAGATCCCCGATCTTGCGGAAAAGTCAGGGCTCACGCCGCTTCCGTTGCGGAATGAGGCAATCTTCACGCTGCCGAAACTGCCCAACCTGCATCGCGATCCGTTCGATCGCTTGCTCATTTGCGAAGCGATCCAGGAGGGCGTGCCGCTGATCACCCCCGACGAGACGATTCGCCGGTATCCGGTCAAAGTGGTCTGGGGGTGAGGCGTGCCGGCGGACAACTATCGCGCGTCGCCCACACGAATCGCCACAGTGTTCGCCGCGAGGTTCCCGCCCCACATCTGGTACTTGCCGCCATCCGGCTTGCGACCGGCCATGCCGTCCGTCTCCTCGGCCGTTTCCATGTAGATGCCGGTGACCTTGTAGACGCCCGGCTTGGTGGTATCGAGGCCCAGCGCTTTCAGCGATTTCCACGTATGTCCTTCGATCCACCCCGGCAGGACATAGGGATTGCCGTCCTTGATCTCGACCGGATGCGGGATGTTCTTTGCCCATTCGAGCTGCCCCGGACGACGCAGCAGTTCTGTCTTGCCATCCGGCGTTTCCACGAGGAAAGCGTGGTTGCGATAACCTTCGGAGTACTTGCCGTCCCAGACATAGACCGGTTGTGACGCACACGCCGCCGCTTGTTTCCTGCCGGCATTCGCATCGTCCCACTCCAGCTTGAACTCGACCTTGATGTCCTCGCCCGGTTGGATCTCGTTTTTCTCGGCCCGGATTGAGCCGCGCAGTCCGGCCACCACGTCGCCCTGTTCCGGCGCGAAGGTGCGGTCGAACGTGACATCCTTTCGAGCTGTTGCCGCGTCGAGAAGTGGGCTCGACGCCCCGACCCACTGAGCGGTCGTCAGCCTGAATTCTTTCGTCTTCGGCACTACGCAGAAGACCACGTGCATCTTCGGCATGGGGGTCCCATCACGGTTCCCAACGATTCCTTGCAAGAGCGACAGGGTGAGGCGCTGCGCATCGCCCGTGCAGGCGACGACCTCGTCCTTATCGTCAGGATCGTGGAGGGCGTAGTGGCAGAAGACCATTTCCTTGTCGAAATCCACCGGGGGCAATCTCACGGGCTTTTCCACCGTGTGGAACTGCTCCAAGACTTGATCCAGTCGCGCCTGGGAGCGGATGAAAAGCCAGCCTTCAGCGCCGAGGGTCTTCCGCGCATCGAGCGGCAATTGGCCGAATGCGTGTTTGACAGCGCTCGTCGTGGCCGGAACGATCTCGATCACGACCGGGCCGGTGGTGACCGTGCCGTGCCAGTAGGTGCATGGCTTGCCTTGTTCGTGCCCGGCGCATGAGTCGAGATTTCCATGCACCGCGTACTTGCCCGGATGCGCATAACTGGCGGTCACGGTGTACTTACCGGGCGGCAAGGTGCGGCTGGCCGGCCGTCCTCCATCCGGGTTCAGCAAGCTCAGGGAATGCCGCTCCAGACCCATTTCCACCGCATTCTGTTGGCCGACGGCCAGTGAGATTGTCGATCGCGCAATCCATTCCATTGTCCGCTCTTCTTCTCTTGACCAAGATGTCTTCCAAACCTTGCCGCTTCTGACCTCCGTGAAGGTGAAACTCCAGTATTCCCCATTGTAGCGGGCGTCATAGAGACTGCGCTCTTCCTTGGCCAGATTCCTGAAATGCAGCTCCATCCGCATCGGCTCGCCTTCGATGAAGGTCGCGCTCCACGGTTTCGGCGCACCGCAGATCGCGCAGGCCCGTTTGTCGGCAGCCACGGACGGATCCATGCAGTGCTTCCTGGCTTGATAGGCGCACTTTGGACAGAAGAACAAATGCTGCTCCTCCCCCCAGGCACCGCCTTTCACCCCGCCCAGCGGCACAAGCCCGGCCTGCAGTTCGTTGGTCACCGCGCCCCAGGCGATTGTGGCCTCGGCGTTCGTTGCCGGGGTTGGCGGCAAGCCCTTCGGCTCCGCCTGCACCGTCGCTGGTGTGGCCGGCGGCGTCAGCACTTCCTTGGCGACAATGGCGCCGCTTCCGGCGACGACGACACACGCGGCCGTAATGAGGGCTGCGGTCTTGAGTTGGGCTATGAACATCATCTGAAGCGCTCCTTTCGTCAATGCCGCGACCTTTGCCGACACGACTCCCGTGCCGATGCCAGCCGCCAGTTTACCCGCAGCAGCCAGGCTGGCGGCCTGGACCGTGGCGGAAACAAATGTGGCCGGGAGGACAGCGGCCCCGGCTTCCGCAGAAAGCAGTGTGGTCAACGCGCTGATCGCCCCGACCGTCACCCCGCGTCGGATCAGCTTCTTGCGCAGCATTTCGCGTCCGCGAACGAGACGCGTGCTGGCGGTCTTGATGTTGAGTGCGAGCGCCTGCGCGGTCTGTTCGAGCGAGCGCTCTTCGAGATGGAACAACACCAGCGGCAGCCGGTAGCGTTCCGGCAACCGGCCGATGGCATCATCCAATTCCGCGCGTAGCGCGCGGGTGTCCACAACGCACGGCTCGGCGGATACCTCAACCTCGTGCATGGCTTGCTCCTCTCGCCGTTGCCGGCTGTGATTGGCGGCTCGAACATTGCGGGCCAGGCAGAGGGCCACGTGGTGGAGCCAGCCGCCGACGGAGGGGTCCTTGCGCAAAGACGCCGCCTTGCGCGCCAGGGTGACAAACACCGCCTGCGTCACGTCCTGGGCCTCATGAAAGTTTCCGAGCACCCGCAGACAGACCCCCTGCACCATCGCGCCGTGGCGTCCGATCAGTTCGGCAAACGCCGCCTCGTCGCCGGTGCCCGCAAACACGGCCAATAGGTCGCCATCACTGGGTTTGGATGTGTCATTCATGTGATTACGTCCAGTCTCCACCCTCTATCCCAGAGCCGGGGATTGCGATTCTTCAAAAAAAAGTGCAGGTGGCCGTTTTGCCAACCTGCGGGCGCTGGCATTTCGCTGTTGCAATGGAAGGGCGGAGTCCACTATGCTGGTGACGGGTTGTCTGAAAGAATACGGAGGCGGGTCATGGCTGACTGGCGTGCGGAACTCGGCGGCATCATCAACGGCAAGGGGCGGTCGACGCGCGCGGAACAGGAAAACGCGCAGTTCGAGGCGTTTCTGGCCCGCGTGGTCACGCCCGCCCTGCGGCAGTTGGCCACCGAGCTGACGGGCTATGGGCGGGACGCCTCGATCCGCGAGGCGCCAGCCAGCGTCGTGCTGACGGTCCGCAAGGAGGGGCTGGAGGAGATCACCTTCCGCGTCATGAAGCGCTATCTCTCCAGCGGCATCGTCCCGTATGCCGAGGTCCGGGTCGCCAAAGGGAACCGGTACGCCAAATATGATGCGTCGTTTCGCGACACGCCCCCGATCGATGTCGACTCGGTCACCGAAGCGGACATCATCGCCTGCTTCATCAAATACTATCGGATGCTCCACGACGGCGACGGGGTCTGACGGACGTCAAATGACCAGCGGCACCTTCTCCCATTTGCGCAGCCAGCGGGGGAACACCTGCGGGTCGCCGGGGACGGCGAGCAGCGCGTGCCAGTAGCGGTGGTTGGAGGAGACTTCGAAGAAGCGGATCTCGGCGGGAACGCGTTCCGCCGAGAAGCGCGTGGCCAGCCTCCGGCGCAGCTCGTCGGCGCTCCCTCCCTGCATGATGCGGCCCTGGAGGAACCAGCGGTCGGCCGTGACGCGCGCCGCGCGCCACGGCCAGTCGGTCGAGGGATCGTCCACGTGCGAGCCGCGCCAGACGTCGTAGATCCGCTCGTCCACCTTCATGGCCGCGCCGACCCGCTGGGCGTCGCTGGCGGCGGACAGGACCGGCAGCCGGCGGCCGCCGAAGCGCAGGGCGGTCCGCTCCGCCTCGCGCAGCACCCGCGGGACGGGGATGTCGAGCAGGGCACCGAGCCGGGAGAAGAGCTGGCGGCAGGCGTCGGCATCCAGCAGGCAGGCTGATGGCGCGAGCGACGAGAGCGTCCGCTCGGCGCCGGTCGTCCAGCGGTTCGGACGGAGGACGATGCCGGTGACGTCCATCTGCGAGAAGATCGCGCGCACGCTGTCGGCCGCCTGGGGCGTGAGGGTGTTCTCCTCGGCGGTCTGGCAGTCGAACACGTAGAGGCGGCCGTTGCGGCAGACGGCCACATCGAGTCGGAGGGGGTCTTCCCGGAGCGATGTCCAGGCGATGTGGACGTTGATGCGGACGTGGGGCACGCCCAGGGCCTGGAGGGTGGTGGCGAGAAAGTCGCGCAGGTCGTAGTCGCTCTCGCGGCACGGCGCGCCGGTGCCGGCCGCGACCATTTCGCGCCAGTTCCAATTGGTCGGGACGCCCGCCGCGACCATGCGCGCGACCTCGTCGACGGTGAGGGCGAGGGGCGCCCGGCTCTCGCGCCAGCGGATCTCGGCGACGCCGTGGCAGAACGGCTCCAGCAGGTCGGTGAGCGGGCCGCCGTCCAGGACATCGGCGGGGGGCGGCTCGATGCTCCCGGCGACGGCCTTGCCCGAGGCGGGGTCGCGGACCAGTTGCGACCAGGAGCCGTCGCGTTCGCGGGAGATGAGCGTCACGGCGGGTTCGGCCAAAACGGCGGCGGCCATCGCCACGCGCACGGGCAATGTCGCGGCGGTGGCGTCGATGACCCACGCCTTCAACTCGGGATGAAACGTCTTCCAATCGGCGAACCGGCGGGCGAAGGCGTCGGCCGTGTTGGCGGACGTCTCGCCGGGGACGATCACCTTCAGGCGGGGCCACCGCTTGGACGCGACGCGGCGGAGGGTGTCGGCCGCCTGTTTCGATCCGGCGATGTCGTCCGTGGCGAAGAGGCAGGCGACGCCCTCGGGGCGCGCCGCGGCGTACCAGCCGAGGCATCTCAGAGGGCTCCAGGCGTCGGGGCCGGTACAGGCGATGAAGCCGGTGGCGGGGGTGAGGGCTGGCGGCATGTGGCGCTCCTTCCGGCAAGGCTCTGGCGGGTGAGTGGGAACAAGAATCACAGCCGCGCGCGGACGAAATCACGCAGGGCTGCGACCGACGAGAAATTCGCGAGGTTGAAGTCGCCGTCCTCGATCTGGACGCCGAACACCTCTTCGAGGCCGACGACGAGTTCGAGGAGGCTGACCGAATCCACGCCGTAGGCATCGGTCAGCGAGGCGTCGGTCGCGATCGCTTCGGGCCTGATCTGCAGGAACAGCCGTTCAACGATCATCGCTTTGAGTTTGGTTTCAATGTCTGCGTTGTCCATAAATTAAATCCCATGAGCAGGAATCGGATTTCATCAATCAGGGAGCCATCTTACCCGAAAGCGGCGGCCTTTCCAATCCGAATTCCGCTTGACCCCGAAATCCGGCTTCGGTTAAGCTGCGGCATGTTTGTTCCTTGTTGGTTGGGCCGTCTCGTCGCCGTGTCAACGGCGGTGATCGCGTGGCTCGCGCCGGCCACGGGTCGTGCCGCCGCCGAGCCGGCGGTCTTGCCGGCCCAATTCGCGATTTCCTCCGAGCCGGCGTGGGTGGATCCGGTGCCGGCCGATTTCCAGGCCGTGCCGGACGCCCGTGAGGCGATCAGCGATGGCGTCCAGCATCTCATTGTCGACAACCAGGTCTGCCTGGGCGCCACGAACGCGACCTATTATCACTACGCCTTCCGGTTTCTGAACGAGGCGGGCGTCCGGGAGTGGTCGTCCATCCAGATCGCATGCGACCCCTCCTATCAATCGGTGCAGTTTCACCGGCTCCGGTTGTGGCGTGGAGGCCAGATCATCGACTGCCTGGACATGAAGGCGTTCCGGGCCTTGCAGCGCGAATCGAATCTGGAATGGAAGCTTCTGGACGGCCGGCTGACCCTGCTGGCGCTCCTGGAGGATGTGCGCGTGGGCGACGTGCTCGAATACGCCTACACCCTGACGGGGGACAACCCGATCTTTGAGGGGCGCTACGGCGGATCCCACCTGCTCGGATGGAGCCTGTCGGTGCTCCGCCACCGGTTGCGGGTGCTTGCGCCGGCGGAGCGGACGCTGTTCCGGCGCATCTCCGGCGCGGCGGCGCCCGAACCGGTTGAGCGCCTGGCGGGAGGGACTCGCGAGTGGCTGTGGGATCAGACCAACACCGCGCCGATTCAGGTGGAGAGCGGCCTGCCCGGCTGGTACAAGCCGATGCCGGAGGTCGCGTTCAGCGAATACGCGTCCTGGGCCGACGTGGCCCGATGGGCCGCTGCCTGCTACGCCACGACGGGGAGCCTGGACAGCGCCCTTGGCCCTCGCATCAGCGATTGGCTTCAACGGCCTGCCGCAGAGGATCGCGCGGTCGCGGCGCTGGTATTTGTGCAGGACGAGATCCGGTATTTCGGGCTCGAGCTCGGCGTGGGATCGCACCGGCCGAATCCGCCCGAGCTCGTCCTGCAGCGCCGTTTTGGGGACTGCAAGGACAAGGCGGTTCTGCTGTGCGCGATTCTCCGCGCCCTGGGCGTGGACGCGCAGCCGGCGCTGGTCAACGTGTTTGCGTGCCGATACACGGCGGATGAACTGCCCTCGCCCTCGGCCTTCAATCATGTGATCGTCGTCGCGCGGATTGACGGCGCCGCCGTCTGGATGGACCCGACCCGCGCGAACCAGCGGGGGCGCCTGCGGGATCGCTACCTCCCGCCGTACGGGGTCGCCCTGGTTATCGCCGACGGCACGACCGGCCTGCAGCCGGTCGAACCGGCCGACGCGGGGGAATCGCGGACCGAGATTCACGAATGCTTTGATCTGCGCAACGCGGAGGCCCCCGCCGACCTCACCGTGCGCTCGGTCTTCCGGGGGCGCGATGCCGAGAACAGCCGCGCGGGCTTCTCGAACAGCTCGCGGGCCGATCTGGAGCGCCACTACCTCAATTACTACGCGCAACGGTATTCCGGCGTGCGGAGCGATGGCGCGGTGAGCGTGGAGGATGCCGCCGCCTCCAATCTCGTGACTATCTCCGAGCGCTACACCATCAGCGCCGTCTGGTCGCCCGACCGGACGCAGACGAATCGCCAGGTAGCCACCTTCGGCGCCCAGGAGCTGCGGACCTTCGTGGAGCAGCCGACCACGGTATTGCGCACCATGCCCCTGGGGCTTCCGTATCCGGTGGATACCTGCCAGACGATCGAGATCCTGCTGTCGAAGGACTTCCGTTGCGAACCCGAGCAGGTGGTGTACCGTGATCCGTATCTGCATTTTGAATTCACCTCCGCGCACACCAACCGCGTGATCACGCTGACCTACCGCTTGCGCACGCTGGCCGACGCCGTGCCGGTGTCGGCGATGACCGAGCACCTGGAACTGCGCCGGAAGATCGGCCATTCGCTGGAGTACAGCCTGACGGAAGGCCCGCCGGCGCAGGCGGAGGATGGCGGTTTTGTCCTCAACCGGGCGATGGTGGCCGTGACAGCGCTCTGGTGCGGCCTGCTGACGCTGGCGGGGATACGCGGCTATCGCTACCGCCCCGCGCCCGCCCCCGTGCCGGTGTCCGAGAGGGGGACCCCGATGCTCTCCCCGCGCGGCATTGGCGGGTGGTTGATTCTGCCCTGCATCGGGCTGGTTGCCGGCGCGTTCACGATTCTGGCGAGTCTGGCGCAACTCAGCACGTGTTTTGATGCGACTGTGTGGCGGGCGCTGACCACGCCGGGAGCGCCGAATTACCACGCGCTGTGGCGTCCGACGTTCCTGATCGAACTTCTGGGCAACACCTTCCTCTTCGCCCTGCTGACGCTCGCGGGAATGCTGCTCATCCGGCGCCGCGCCAGTTTCCCCCGTTCCATGATCGCGCTCTACGCGGCGCAGCTCGTCCTGGTCCTGGTGGACAGCGCCCTGTGCCGGCAGATTCCCGCGGTGATCGCGCAGACGCAGCAGGCCGATGCGGAAAAAGAGGTGATGCGCGCCATCATCGCGGCCTGCGTCTGGATCCCCTACTTCCTGAACTCCAGGCGCGTGCGCAACACGTTCCGCAACTGACCCCCGGCGGGACGGCCCCGACGATGGGGACACACAGCCGGGGCGTGACGAGCCGATCATGACTATACCTGAACAGCCGGTTCCGCTCTTCCATCTCTATCGCAGCTTTGCGTGGGTCGGGGCGGTGTTGTTTGGCGGCGGCTATGCCATGCTGCCGCTGCTGGAACGCGAGGTCGTCGAGCGCCGGCGGTGGTGTACGCTCGCGGAAATGAACGAGTTGTACGCCCTGTCGCAGGTCATTCCCGGGGTCATCGCGGTCAACACGGCCCTGCTGGTGGGGCACCGCTATCGGGGCGCGGCGGGCGCCGCGGTTGCGGCGCTGGGGATGGTCAGCGCGCCGATCCTGGTGATCCTGGCCTTGGCGTCGGCGTTTGCCTGGGTGTCCGAGTGGCCGCTCCTGGCGCGGCTGTTCGCCGGGCTGCGTCCGGCGGTGGCGGGGCTGCTGCTGGTCACGGCGTTGCGGATGGTCGGGCGCGGCA
>CAZDLY010000086.1:0-9061 GCA_964506575.1 uncultured Akkermansia sp.
TTCGGGCCAACATGCCCCTCTATATATCTACTGTTTTGTTGCCAAGTTGACGCTCCAAACGCGCCTCCAGGTGCCATTTTGCGCGGTCCGCGCGATACCCACCTTGACATCCCCGACCCCTTCCGGTACCCTTTCCACATGGCGAGTCGCACCAAGTTTCCTGACCGCTTGCCCGGGTGAGCCGGTTTGATGCATATCAATGAGGCATATCATGCAGTACACGATTTTCACGGTTTGTTTTCGATAGTGATTGTGTTTTCGTGGAATTCTAACACCCTTAATTCTAAAAAAATGAAGAACGCCCAAAAGAAAACCGTCGCAACAAAATCGAAGGCTTCGCTAAAGACGAGCCATCCGGCCCTCTACACGGTGCGAACAAAGAAGGCAAAACCGGCGGAAAGTGAGTGGCTGACGCACCCTCCAGAAATTACTGCTGCCGGGTGGAATCTCATTCGAGAAGATCAAATAACGATGCCCTTACTAGAGGCGGAAGAACTACATCAGTTACCACCTCGCCCATTTTTAAAGTGGGTTGGAGGAAAAACGACTCTTTTAGAACAACTTGAACCCCTCTTCCCTCGCCACGTGGACCGTTACATTGAACCATTCCTCGGAGGCGGTGCTGTTTTCTTTTTTCTCAAACACAAGTTTCCCCAGATGCGGGCTTTTCTGCGGGACAGCAACAAGGAACTGATCAACTGCTACCGTGTTGTTCGCGACCGTCCGATGGAATTGATGCGCTGGCTGGATCACCACTCAGCCGAATTCAAGAAGCATGGCGCGACGTATTTCTACGCTGTGCGAGCGGAGCATAGCCTAACAGATGATCTCGCACGTGCAGCGCGAACAATCTTCCTGAACAAGACCTGCTTCAACGGCCTTTACCGAGTGAATGCGAAGGGAGAATTCAATACGCCAGTCGGATCAAACCTGAACCCCGGGCTTTATGAAAGGGAAAACCTGCTGGCCTGTTCGCTCGCATTGCGAGAGGCGCAACTTGAAGCAGAGGACTTCCGCATGTTGCCCCGCGAGGCCCGGAAAGGCGATCTTGTCTATTTTGATCCACCGTATGTGGCCGTTTCCGAATACTCGGACTTCAAGCGTTACACCGCAGATCAGTTTCGCGACGCAGATCAAACAGAACTGGCAAAAGTGTTTCGAGAACTGGATGCAAAAGGCTGTCACCTTATTCTGTCGAACTCCGAACACCCGCGCACGCGAGAACTATATTCGGCTTTCAAGATCCAGGTTGTTTCAGCGCCGCGCTTTATCAATTGCAAGCCTGGAGGAAGGGGAAATATATCAGAATTACTTGTGACAAACGCAAAGCATCTTAAACGGCAACTCTCTCTTCTTGTTGCGCATGCCGAACCAGTTTTTCCTGAAACGAAATACATGGGTAGCAAGCAGCGCTTGCTACCGTTCATTGTGAAACACGTTGCATCTCTAAAGGCCGAAACTGTGCTAGATGCCTTTTCTGGAACCGCCTGCGTAGGCTATGCACTGAAACAGTCGGGCATGCTGGTTCATTCAAACGATTTTCTGAGATTCTGCTATTACACCGCCAAAGCCACCATCGAGAACAACTCGACAATCTTGTCGGAAGACGACATTGGCGCACTCGTGCGCCCGAATGCGTCGGCAGTCTCATTCGTCAGGGACACCTTTAAAGGCCTCTATTTTGACGAAGAAGATTGCGAGTTCCTCGACCACCTTTGGGCTAATCTACAAGAAATAGATTCACCCCTAAAAGCTTCTATCGGCTTTTCTGCAGCATCGCGTGCTTGCATGAAAAAGCGTCCTCGTGGTTTGTTTACTTTCACTGGACAAAAAGGATGGGATGGCCGTCTTGATCTGAAACTGTCAATGCGGGAGCAGTTCCTGATCGCGGTGAATGCCTTCAACAACGCCGTATTTTCAAACGGGCAACAAAATCGTGCCTTCAATCAAGACGTTTTCGAACTTGCACCAGACCTGGCGGATGTCGTTTACATCGACACGCCCTATGTCAGCCGGTTCTCGGATTGTGACTACACACGCCGTTACCACTTCGTCGAAGGCTTCTGCCGCTACTGGAAGGGATGCGAAATCATGGAGAAGACCACGACGAAAAAGATTCGTTCTCTACCAACAGCGTTTGCAACTAAGGCGGGGGCTCCATCGGCATTCGCCCGTTTGTTTAAACATTTTCGCTCAGCAAAACTTGTCGTGTCCTACTCTTCCAACTGCATTCCCAACAAGTCGGAAATGATTGAACTGCTGAAACAAGTGAAGAAGAAGGTGGAAGTCCACGAAGCGCCCCACCGATATCACAGCGGAAATCACGCCCACAAGGTGGGTGATAACAATAGCCACGTCACGGAATACCTATTTATTGCCACATGAGCATAATACTAAACAACACTGTCGGGAGCACAAACTTTCAAGATGCGCTCACGCATCTGACACAGGGAGCCGACACACTGTCTATCGGAGTGAGCTACCTACAAATGGGAGGATGGGATCTCCTGCGTCGTCATACACAAGGCTTATGTTTAAACCGGATGCGTTTGGTGTGCACAGATCAAATGAATATCACGCAACCCGCAGCAGTGCGCCGGGCGATATCTGAAGGTGTGCAAGTGCGCAACTTCGATGGAGCAATGACGTATCACCCCAAGGTGATACTTGCCCAAGATGCAGCGGGGCGTCCAATTCGCTTCCTAATCGGTAGTGCAAACCTTAGTTATTCGGCCTTCACAACCAGCGTCGAGGCTGGGTTGCTGGGCACAGATGCAGACGATCTGGGGAGATTGCATAACTGGTTTAACAATCTCTTTCAAAATCAGAGCGAGCAACTGACTCCAGAGCGTTTGTTGACAATGGAAGAGAACTGGCGACGAGCGGCAGCTCGCCGTACCCAAACCAGACTGCGTGTTCGGCGCGGGATAGTTGTGCCTCCAGGAACGCGGATTCCGATAGAAGCAGAGGACATTGATACGCTGGAAGACGTCTTCGCCACAATTCAGCTTCCGGTTGGGCTACTGAACTTCGATTACGCTAGAAATAACATTCGCAATGTAGAACGTGCTCGGGAGGTCTTGGCGGATTGGAACGCTATTAGGGAAAGTCCTACTAGCACTGCTGCAAAGCAACGGAGCGAACTAAAGCTATTAGGTTTTGCTGAAGGTCCATATTTGACTGCGCTTGGCCAGGCTGCTGCGGCAGCTGGCAACGACGAAGCTGTCGCCCGCCTTTGGTGTGAGTGGTTACAGAATACCACTGATCAACAACTCGTTGCAACTAACGAAAAGTTGCTTGTTGCAAAACGGGTTTTTCCACAGTTCTGGCGGCTTCAACCGGAGGTACGTGATTACTTTTTGACTAATGCAGTTAATCCGGCAGAGCGGCGGATTCTTCAAACGATTGAACTTCTGTGCAATTCCAATGAGGTGGTTCAGGAACTGTCGCTTGATGATATTCGTGCGCTGGAGCCGCTCCTTGACCAACCTCAGCGCTTGCCGCCTCACATTTGCGCTGAGATTGCCGATTATTTTGACAACAAGGGGACACGGAGTTGGAGTTCAGCCGACCGTTGCATTGTTCCGAATGCTTGGCGAGACGCTTCGATGGCGAGGGCGGTGTAACGGCGGTGTCGAATCAAAGGCCCGACAAAGGACGGACCTTCCGTCCACCGCAAACGGCGAAGTGATCGTTGGCTGGAATGAGAACAGATGCGGAATGAATGACTTTTCAAAGGTGCTGTCTGCCATGCGGCAGCACAGTTCGCTCCATGCTCTCGCCGAGAGCGGTGCGACGCCTGCGGAAATGAAGGCGCTGGTTCTCCGCATTCTGTCCCCGTACTTCTCTCATCCTGATATTCTTGAGCGATTCGGACTTGCTGTTCTAGTCCCCAATGCGGTTATGCTGTCGCGACTTCAAGGCGATCCTTGGGCGGAGAGCATGCTTCTCGCGGTGCTGGATAGTCACCGCGCAGCATTCCGTGTCGACGAGACCGCCGCTATTACTGCGTACTGTGACTGGGAACCAGAGACCCAAAGGGGGTTGTCGAGATGGTGGAGTAGTTTCCACCTTGAACTCGACAAGACGGCTCTTCCGTTTGAGCACTTCGTGCATGAAGCAAGCCGGAACATGGGTACGGTGATCGAGGCGTGCGCTCAACCCTTGCTCAGAGAATTGCTTCACGTCATGCGTATTGGGCGTTGCAGAAGAACCAGCAAGATGGCCATTGCCGCCCTGGAGTTCGGTGTTGTTGTCGGCGAACTGATCGATACTAGTGGGATGCCAGAGCTTTTCCAGCCGCCACCCTGGGGCGTCCGCATCAGTCAATGGCGCAACATGTGCCAGCACTTCAGTCTTGTGGTGGACGGGGAATCCATTGTCGGCACCTATGGCCCTGCGGACGCCGTCAGATCGATCGTGCTCACACGACAAGGTCTGCTTGATGCCCTCCAGAAGATCGTAATGGTCTTCGACATTGTCAAGCAGGCGCGCACTATCTTCGTCCTCGACAACATTGCACGCATTGGTCCGTCGATGGACCCTGGCCCAATGCCAGCAGAGAGCGGGATAGTCTGTCTAGCCTCTGCGATTGCAACTCAAGGGTTCGAGATTAGAGACATAAGGACTGACGCTGACTCCCTGCGCTTGGCAGTGCGCGACGTCACGAACGCGGACCCGAAACACCGGATGCTTCACGCTTCGCAGTTTGTCGCGGCAGCCTGGTACTTCTTCCCGTGTGCGTCAGTGACAGTCGTGTACGAGGACAAGACGGGACGCTCACATCTCACGACCGTGGCGAAAGGCGAGGATTGTCAGAAGGTGTCGGAGGACAAGATCTCGGTGGAGGAGTTCGCAAACCGCGTACAACTGATCCCGGAGACCGGCTAACGATGCGGTTGAACACTACGCCGCGAAGCGCGACGAGGTTCACCGCCGAGTTACCCCTCTTCCCCTCCCCTCATCCCGTCGATCTCCCTCACCACCCGGCCCATTCCGGCCGTCACCCCCGCTTCGAAGGGCCGCTCTTCGACGCCGCGCAGCGCGGCGGTCACCGCCAGCAGCGCGAGCGCGTCGTAGAACCGGCCGCCGGTCGGCGTCCGCAGGAACGCGTCGAGGTTAATCCGGTCATCCGGACTCCACTCGGGCGCCGGGGCGCGGCGCAGGACCAGCGCCCGCGCGAGCAGTCGCATCGCCGCCACCGCCTCACGCCTCGCCATCGCCGCCCCCTTCTTCCTGTCCGGTTCCGGGCGTGACCCACGGAGTTGCCGCAAAAGAACGCAAGAAACACAAAAAAACTGTCTGTTTTGCGCTCTTTGCGTTCTTTCGCGGCCATTCTGCAAGAGACTTCATCTTGTAAATGCTATTTGTTGACAACACCTTAACTTACCGCCTTCCCCGCGCCCGCTCCCGCCGCATCCATCACGCGCCGCGCCATGTCGGCGTCGAGCACGCTGAGCATCCACCCGTAAAAGCCCCTCACCGCGCTTGCCCCAAGCGTCGCGGTCATGTTTTCCATGAGTGATCCGAGCTGCCCCATGTTCGTGAGCGCCGTCAGGGTGTTGGTCTGACTCACGATCCGGCCGGACACCCCGGCCGCCACGGCGTAGTTCGCCGCAAACGCCGCTTTCGGGATCGCCTCGCCCCGCACCAGGCCGCAGCGCCCGCCGTCGAGCTGCGCCGCGCGGGCGATCTGTTCCCACATCATGGCGAACAGCTCGCCCCACGGCTCCGCAAACCGGTCCACCGCGTCTATCGACATCCCGTTGGCCGCAGCCGTGAGTGTCCGCACCTCCGTCGCGGTCTTGCGGGCGTCGCCCTGGGCGACCGAGGAGATCGCCCCCTGCGCCGACCCCACCCGTTTCATGGCGAGGGTCCGCGCGTACTCCTGCTGGTACGTCTGGGCCGCGTCGGGCGGCTCGGCCCAGACGATCTGGGCGCCGTCCAGATATTCCCCCGCGCGAAACTTGAAGGGCGTCGAACGGCGTACGCCGTCCACGAACGGCTTGCCGGCAAAGTCAATCGACACCCCGCGCGCGGTCCGGTACGTGGAGGCCTCTTTCTGATCCACCTCCAGGATCTCGGGCAGCCCGCGCGAGTTGTAAAACCCCTCGCAATCCTCGTAGCGGAACTGGACGAACGGCCAGGGCCGCTCGGGCGGCGTCTCCTCGCTCGCCAAAATCCGCGGCCACGCCCAGGGGCGGTCGTACAGCGGCGTCTGCGGCAGCGCCGGACAGAACACCGCCACCCGCCGCCCCGCGTCGGATGTCTCGTGATAAACCTCCCACACCTCGACAAAGCGGGCCGAGGTGGCGAGCTGGCCGTCGCGGTAGTGTCCGCGCGCGGCGGCCGCGTCGCCGCTGTAAACGACCGCCCCCTTCTCTTTCCAGACGCGCTCGATCGCGGACACGGCGTCGGCCTCCCAGCCGTTGAGCTTCGCCGCCCGCTTGAATTCGGCGAGCGTGAACCGAAACAGGTGCGTGACGCGCTGCGCGTCCGTGATCTCGTTCGTGGCCGTCGGCACCACGACCGACAGCGGCGACACGCAGCCAAACTCCGGCACCTCGCGACCGCCCGCGCCGGTGGCCGTCACCAGCTTGGCCACCGCCGACCCGTAGGTCAACTGGTGGTCCACCGACAGCGACATCCGCTGCCGCGTCTTGCCGATCCGCCGCAGATGGAAGTCGAACGCGACCTCTGCCGCCTCGGCGTGTCTCACCGCCAGCTCGTCAAGTCCGATGAACTGCGCCAGGCGCGGGGACTGCCACAGGGTCGTCACCACCGCCTGCTTCAACTCCCGTATCAGATCGTCAATCACCGGATCAACCAGGTTGGGCGCGCCGTCGTAAAGCGGCTTGGCCGTGTTCTCGCGCTTGTAGCGCTCCTTCTCGTTCTTCTTGCACCGGTCAAACCATTCCCCGCGGTCCTTCATGTCCTGCGCAACCAGGTCCCGCAGCGCCGTCAGGCGCGTCGGCGACGCCAACGCCACCTCATCCGAATCCATGTGCTCCACCTTCATCTCCCCCTCCACTTGTGTTCCTTGTCTACTTCCAATCCTAATCTTAATCCTAATCTTAATCCTAATCCTAATCCATTCTCCACCAGTAGATTACGATTAAGATTAGGATTACGATTAAGACTCCCTCACAGCCTTACAGCCTCACAGCCTCACAGCCTCATTCCTCCCACACCGACCCGGCGTACTCCTCTCTCTCTCTCCGCCTCCGTGTCGGCGACACGATGTCGGCGCCGTCATCCTCTTTCTCGGTCAGCTTCTTGAAATCGTACAGCTCGTAAAAGAGCATCGCCACCGCGTCAGAGCGGTTGGGCGACCGGGGCAGCTTCTTCTTCGCGACCAGTTGCAGCGGACTCGAGTCCACCTCGTAGCGGCAAAAGGCCAGTTCCTCGCGCAGCGTGTCATCCTGCGGCAGCACCGCCTGCCCGAGCCGCACCAGGTCGGCCAGTTTGAAATACGCCTCGGCGCGGGCGTTGCGGTACATGGACGGATTGTTCGGCTTTCCGGCGAAGTCGAACCGCCGCAGATAAAACCCCTCCCGCTCGAACTGGTTGATCACGATCTTGCCCAACCCGCCGTCGTCTGCAAAGCAGTCCTCGGGCGCGATCCCCAGGCGCTTGAGCCGCAGACACACGATCTCGACCAGCCGGTGATCGTCCTTCTCGAACCCCGCCCACTCGATCCAGGCGCGGTTGCCGTCGCACACCGCCAGCACCTGCTCGTCGCCCCCCGCCGAAATGTCCAGCGCGGCCCGGCGATAGCGCCCAAGCCCGACCGCCTCGACCTTGCCGGTCATCGCGTCATCCACCCGGCCCATGTCGAAAACCTGCCCCGCGCCCTCGGGCATAAACTCCCCGTAGATCATCGACTGCACCAGCTCCGGCCGCAGACTCGTGATCTGCTCCTCCAGCTCGGCCCGCTTCTCCGGCGAGTCCCACAGGTGCGGACAGTCCGACGCCGCGACCTTAAACCCCTGCCAGCGTCCCGAATCGCGGTGAAAGCAGTCATAGAACGGCCCATAGCTCGGGCCGGGCGATGACAGGTTGATCCAGCGGGTCGCGTGGCAGCGCTCGAACGCCTCGTAGATCTCGATCGGCGGCGTCTTCGCCTCGTCGATCATCAGCAGCAGACTGCTCTTCGCCGCGTTCGCCGCCATCCCCGACCACTCTGCATCGGCCAGGCCAAACCCGGCCAGCGGATTGTTGTGGCCCGCGATGTCGCCCGGCATGCGCGGCGGCTCATGCCACCCCTCCGCCTTGCCGGGGTTGTCCGTCGAAAACGAAACCAGGCGGCTGCCGGTCCGATGATGCCGGCCCCAGCCATCGCCAAACTCCCACCCGTCGCCCAGGCGGCCCGCCCAGTTCTGCAGGTGGGGATAGAGCTGATCCTTGATCTGCCGGTACGACCCCGACGTCGTGATCGTCAGCGAGCCGACAAACGCCTCCATGTGCCAGAGCACCAGCGAGGTGACCAGCGTAGAGGTCTTGCCCGATTCGTTGCAGGTGCGAACCGCCACACGCGCCCCCCGCCGGGTCATCGCGCGCAGCACCCGCTCCTGCCACCCATACAGGCCGATGCCGAGGCGCAGACGCGCATACGCATCCGCATTCGCCATCTGTTCCAGTACCGCCAGATCCAGCATATCAATCCAAACTCCTGCGACGTTTCGAGATACCATCGGGAAAATACCGCGTAAAGCGGTTCACGGCGACCCGCACCGTCTCACGGCTCACCCCGGCCACCTCCGCGATGTCCGTCACGGCCCCCTTGGGCAGACGGCCCTCATAATGGCTCATGAGCGTCAGAATCACCCGGCGCTCGCCATCCGGCGCGCACGCGCACCACTGCGTAAAGCGCAGCAGCGCCGTCCGCTGATCCTTACCGGCCGCCGCCGACCACCCCAGCAGCCCCCGCACCCGGCCATCCTCCGCCGGATCCGGTTCATCAAAAAACCGATCCACCCCGGCATACGGCGGTTCCGGCCTCACATCCGCGACAGCCTCCAAAGGAGAATTGCAGCACATGCGCGTACCGTATCACAAACGC
>CAZDLY010000087.1:0-9047 GCA_964506575.1 uncultured Akkermansia sp.
GCGACGCAAGCCGTCAGGCGCAGCGTTGCGGGGGGTTTTGCAAGAGCCTCAAAAGGCAATCGGTGCCGGCGCAACGCGCGAGGGCGGCGGCGTCCCGCCGCGCCGTTGATGATGGAGAAGCCCGGCGTCAGCGCGAAGCCTGGGTCGCATGGGCCCGCTCGGTCGGTTCTGACCGGTTCGCATACGGGACGCCATAGCCGTAGGTGTATCGGTAGTGGGAGTCGCCGTTGCTGAAGAATCGGCGGCAACTGAAATCGACATCATTCACCAGCACGCCGATCACCCGCGCGCCCGCCTCGGTCAGGTGACACACCGCATGATTGATCGCGCCGAAATGGGTCCGCCCCGGACAGCACATGATCATGACGCTGTCGGCGATGGTCGAGAGGACGACGGCGTCGCCTACGATGCCAAACGGCGGGGAGTCAATGATGATCCGGTCGTACCGGCTTCGCGCCCAGTCGATGAACTTCGCCACGACGCCCGTGGCCATCAGATTGGCGGGGCTGATATCGGAGCAGACACGCGACACGACCACGTCCAGATTGTCAAACCCGCTCGCGGCGGGCAGGGAATCGAAAAGCGCCGGATCGTTCTTCTCCAGGACATGGGGCAGGCTGTTGAAGTCCTGGTTGTGCTTCTTGAAGATCCGCGCCTGGCGGGGCTTGCGCATGTCAAAGTCAACCAGCAGTGTCTTCTGTCCGCTCGTCGCGTAGGAGAGGGCCAAATTGGTTGACGTGATGGTCTTGCCCTCGCCGGGCTGCGTGCTCACCACCAGCAGGACCTTCGTATGCATGGAATAGCGGGGGGAGTCCAGCAGGTTGCGCAGGCCGCCGAAGGCCTCGGAGAAATGGGAGAACTTGTCTTCGGCCGTGATGAACGCGAGGGATTCGCGGTTCTTGGCCGCCACGTGCGGCAGGATGCAGAGCGCCTTCATGCGCAAACGCACCTCGATGTCCGAGATGCCGGTGATCTTGTCCTCCATATGATCGATGCACAGCACGCCGAGGATCCCGATCAGCAGACCCAGGGCGAACCCGGCGGGGTAGATGATGACGGGCTGCGGCAGGACCGGGGTGCGCGGGACGGAGCCGGTTTCCGCCACCTTGATCGTGCAGGTGTTCTCATCGTGCGCCAGCCGGGCCTCTTCCATGCGGTCCAGCAGGGCCTTGTAGCTGCTCTCATTCACTTCGAGGTCCCGCTCCAACTGGTGGTGGCGGGTGATCGCAGCGTCTATCTTCGTCTGGACATCCGCGTACGACCTGACCAGTTCATCGTACTTGAGCTTGAATGGCTCCATCTGGCTGCGCAACAGATTCACATTCGCCTCCGCCGTATCAGAGGCGCGCTTGACCACGTCGGCAAATTGATTCCGGTAAACCTCCACCTCTTTTTCCTTGACCAGCACATCCGGGTGTTTGGCCGTATAGCGGGCCAGCATCGTGTTGCGTTCGGAGATCTGCTCTTGCAGCTTCTGGTAGACTTGCGCGATCTCGGCGGCGCGCGGCGTGTTCTCCGGGAGCGATCCAAAGCGCTCCGGCGCGTCCTGGATCTGCTGGAACGTGCGCAGCACCTCCTCGGCCATGGTGATCCGCGACTCCAGCAGGGCGATGTCGGCGTTGACGCTCGCCCGGGTCATGCCGACCTCCTCCTTGTGCTTCTCGAACGCATCGATCTGGTTGCCGACCTTGAAATCCAGAATCGCCTGATCCGCCTGTTCCAGCCTGCGCCGCTGCGCCTCCACGGTTGTCTTCAACCAGGCGACCGCCTCCTCGGATACGGACTTGTTTTCCTCCTGCGTGAACGTCACGGCGGTCTGGGCGTACGCATTCGCCAGATTGGCGGCCAGTCCGGGATCGGTCGACCGCACGGAAATCCGGACCAGGCGCGAACGGCGCTGCAGCGTGATCTTCGTGCTGTCCGTCAGTGTCTTGATGATCTGCTCTTCGGAGATGGTCGAATTGGGGAAGTCCGTCTGATAGCGCGACACGACCTGCTCCAGCATGGCGCGGCTGTAGAGGCGGGCCATGCGGGTGTTGAAGACCTCCTCGATGGATCCCGCCGCGTCGTTGTCGACAACCGCGTTGCGGGTCGGCAGGATGCGGCTCGGCCGGACGCTCATCTCCAGGATGCTGGTGGCCTCGTACAGGGTCGGGGAAAACTTCAGAAAAAAAAACGCGCCCAGCACGCCCAGGATGACACAGGAGAGGATGGCGACCCAGCGTTGCAGGCAGACGCGCGCCAGCCGGCTGATCGTCACGGCGACGAGGATCGAGTCCCCCTCGTCGCCACCGCCGCCCGCGGCGCCGCCGCCGTAATAGGGCGAGCCGTACCCATAGGCGTTCCCGGCGTAGGGAGATGCGCCATAATACGGAGACCGCCCGGCAGGGGGGGCGGCACGATCAGCAGGACCGGCGGAGCCGGGCGGGTCCGGCGCACGCGCTCCCGGATTCTCGTCGGATCCAACGGGAATGGGCGGCCGCTGCTGCGGGCGCTGGTCTTCGCGTGAAGTCATGTGCCGAATGTCCGTTCACCGGTGTCAAGTGGCGGAGGGGGAGGGATTCGAACCCCCGGTACCTTGCGGCACGCATGATTTCGAGTCATGTGCATTCAACCAGGCTCTGCCACCCCTCCGCGATAAGCGCCGTTAAAATAGCGCATGGCCCCCGCGGCGTCAAGGCAAAGGTGAATGCGTGTTCAAGTGAATGGTTTGAACGATGAACTTGACCGCATGCCGTCGTAACGCTACCCTTGGAGGCCGGTTATCCCTGCATCCTTCCTCATTCGGAGACCTTATGGGCACCTACCGCTTCCTGAAATCCGCGTTTCGCCGTCCACCCGCGCAGCTGGAGCACCTGGACATCACGCTCTCTTTTTACGAGACGCACGTCGAGGGTGAAGCGCAGCTCCGGCTGACCGCCCGCGAGCCGCTCGCCGAAATCGTCCTCAATGCCCACGATCTCGACATCCGGGAGGTCGCCGCCGCCGCAGGCGCGTCCGCCGCCTTCGCGCCCGCGCCTTTCCGCGTCGACGCCGAGGCGCGCACCCTCGCCGTCTCCCTCCCCCGCCCGCTCGCTCCCGGCGAGACGTGCCTCGTCCGCACCCGCACCCGGTGCATCCCATCCGACACGGTGCTCGATGGGATCTATCGCGACATCACCCCGCCCGGCGCGCCGCAGCAGTACCTGTCCCAGTGCCAGCAGTGGGGCTTCCAGCGCATTCTGCCCGTCATTGACGATTGCACCGCCAAATGCACCTATCGCACGACGCTCGAGGGCGACGCCCGCTACACGCACCTCATCTCCAATGGCGATGTCGACCGCTCGGTCAACCCCGGCGGACGCCCCGTCCCGCTCCCCGGCGACCCCTCGCGCCAGCGCATCACCTACATCAACCCCGCGCCGATGGCGCCCTATCTCTTCATCGCCTGCGCCGGCACCTGGGACGTGCTGCGCGACACGCTGACCCTCCCCGCCTCTGCCGGCCTCGCGGAGAAGACCGTCACGCTCGAATACCTCGTCCCGCCCGGTCGTGCCGCCGACGCCCGCATCCCTCTCGCCATCCTCAAGGATTCCGTGCTCTGGCAGCGCCAGGCCCGCGCCTACGCCTACCGCTACGACACCTACCGCACCATCTGCATGGAGAAGTCCAATTTCGGCGGGATGGAGAATGTCGGCAACACCACGATCATCACCGAGGCGGCCCTGATCGACCGCTACACCTCCGACGCCCGCCTGATCTACGCCCACGGCGTGATCGTCCACGAGTACGAGCACAACGAATGCGGGTCGGACGTCACCATGGAGTCGCCCTTCGACATGTGGCTCAACGAGGCGTTCACCGTCGACGTCGAACGGACCTATCTCCGTTCCGTGTTCAACCCCGCCTTTCTCCGCCTGCGCGAGGTCGACGCCATCCGCGCGCCCGGAACCGGCCCGCTCGCCACCGAGGATGGCGGCGTCTTCGGCCGCATCGTGCGCGACGGCTTCAACCACCCCGACGAGCTGGTCGACGGCCTGACCTACGTCAAGGCGCCCGAAGTCATCGCCATGCTCCGGCTCTTCCTGGGCCGGGAGGCCTTTGATCGCGGCGTCCGCCTCTACTTCGGCCGCTACACCGGCGCCAACGCCAACACCGACCAGTTTCTCGCCTGTTTCGAGGAGGCCTCCGGCCGCAGCCTCGCGGCGTTTCGCGGCCCCTGGCTCGAATCGGCGGGCTATCCGCGCGTCACCGCCGAGTATCACCATGACGCCGACGCGCGCCGGCTCACCCTCACCCTCCGCCAGACCCGCGCCGGCGCGGGCGCCCCCTTCGTCGTCCCGGTCGTCTGCGCGGCCGTCGGCGCCGACGGCCGCGACCTTCCGGGCGCCTCCCGCACGCTCATCCTGGACGGCCCCGAGGAGACCTTCACCTTTGCGGATGTTCCCGCCCCCGCGTTTGTCTCCCTCAACCGCAGCGCCTCGTTCTACGGGACGTGCGAGGATCGTTCGGCAACGCCCGGTCAGCGGCGGCTGCAAGTCCGGCACGACGCCGACACGTTCAACCGGGTCGAGGCCATGCGCACGCTGACCGACCGCGAACGCGGCGTGATCCTCGACGCCCTGCTGGCCGGCGCCGATCCGGCGTCGCTCGAATCGGCCGTCTCCACGGACTGGCTCGACCTCGTTGCGGACGTGCTGCAGGACCTGACGCTCCCCGACGGCCTCAAGGGGTATCTGCTCCAGATCGACGAGCAGCCGCTCGACCGCCGCAATCTCCGCCATGTCCGCGAATGCTGGCAGGCCCGCCAGATCCTCCTGCGCGCCGTCGCGCGCCATGCGGGCGACGCCGTGTTCCGGATTCTGGCCGCCACCGACACCCGGCATGCGCCGGAGCTCTCCGACACGCGCGGCCTCTCGGCCGCGATCGAGCGGCGTTTTCTGGCGGGCGTCCTCATGGAGCCCCTCGTCGCGGCCGACACGCCGCGGGCCCACGCCGCGCTGGAGGCGCACGCGGCCGCGGCCGTCGCCATCTCCGACCGCCTCAACGCCCTCTCGGCCCTCCACCGTTCCTCGCACCCGCGCCGGCGGCCGCTCGTCGCCGCCGCGGGTGACGAGCTGCGTCCGAGCCTCTCCGGCTACATCGGCTGGCTCGGGATCATCGGCCGTTCGCCCCACGCCGACGTGTGCGAGGAGATCGCGCGCGAGGCGTCGAGGCCCTCGTTCGACATCAGCCACCCCGGCATCGCCCGCGCCCTGTACGTCCCCTTCTCGCTCAACAACGCCCGGTTGTGGACCGACGAGGGCCTCGACTTCCTGGCGCGCACGGCCGAAACGCTCGCCGCCGTCAATGAAAACACGACCCTGCGCCTGATTGCGCCGCTGCAGCAGGCCGCCTCCCTGGCCGACGACCTGCGCCCGCGCGTGACCGCCACGCTTCGCCGCCTGCTCGACGCGATCCCCGCGGCGGCGGCGCCCTCGGTGCATGGGCGGCTGGCGGACTACCTCACTTGACGCGGACGCGGAAGAAGCCCGATGGCGCCTTCGGATCAGGATAGGTGACGAACGCGCGGGTGCGATCGCTGTCGGCCGTCACCGTGGCCACCGTCTGCCAGACATCGCCCAGCCGGGCCACCCACTGGATCTCGTACTCCCGCTCGGGCAGGCTGTCGAACGAGAGGGTCACGCCGGTGAGGGAGAGGCTCACCATCTTGGCGGCGAACGGCATGACCGTCACGCCGGGCGCCGACCATCCCTTGCCGACCTCGTCCCGCACCACGAAGTTGTAGGTGCCGCCCACGGCCAGACCGGGAACCAGGAAGCGGCAGACATACCGCGCGCCGGCCAGCACGTTCGTCTCGCCCGACCAGACCTCTTTCCCGTCGGCCCCGAGCACCGCCAACCGAACCGTCCCGCTCCCATCCTCCACATCGTAAGCGACGAACTCCACATAGACCCCATCCGCGCCCTGGTAGGCGCGCAGATCAATGCCCGAACTCGTCGGACTCGGATTCTTGTTGATCAAGATATAACTGCCATACCCCAGTTCCGTGCGGTCGGTGACGTAATGGATGAAGTAACCGGCATTACCGGGCACTGGCGCGCAATTGGTCAAGTCCTTGAACGTGCCGACGATGTTGGTCGCGTTGCGGACGATCGTGTACCTGTCGCCGCTGAGTCCTTCGCCAACCAGGTCCAGCGTCGCACCCTCCAAAACCAACGCCCCCGACTTCGAGAGATCCAGCTTGTCGCAATCGGGGCTGATCCCATACTCCACCCGGAAGGTCGAATTCGACTCGAGCGTGACATTGCCGTTGGTCACCGTCAGCGTGCCGATGCTGGCTCCGGGCACCACGATTCCACCGCTCTGCGCCGTCACATTCCCGGTGATCGTGTTGGTTCCGCCCAAGACCGCGCCGTTGCCGACAACCACCGGACTGGCCGCCAGAGAACCGTTCACGAGCAGCGTGCCCGCCAACGTCAGATTGACGCCCGCGTCGCCGAGGATCGTCCAGGTGACGCCGCTATTCACGGTGACCTGCCCGCCCGCCGCCACAACCACCTGGTCCACCGAGACGGCTTGCGTCACCGTTACGGTGTGGGCGTTGAGGATCGTGATGGTCCCGTCTGTATTACTGGGCGAACTGGAGGCCGCGACCCAGTCGCTTCCATCATCCCTCTGCCATGTGGCCGCGATGTTCCAGTCGCCGCTGGTCACTGAGCGGAAATCTGCCAGGGCGACCGTGCCGTTGTATGGGTTATAGGTGATGTTGTAATTAGCCGCCAAGAACCCGCCTGAACCCGTCGCCAGCGACGGCGTCACGACGTAGGCGTCTCCCGCAGCCGTTGCGGCCGATAGCCCTGCGGCATCCGGTGTCAGCGTGACGCTCGTGACCGCCTCGTCGGGCACTTCCCCCGAGTGGGTGAAATTCGTCGTACTCGTGCCGACGCTCAGCGCCGTGCCGTATGTCTTGAGCGGTCCAGTCGCCGTCACCGTCAGCGCCTTCGGGTTCACGGTCTGCCCGCCGGCGAGCGTGCCGGCACACGGCATGAAACTGGTGTCGCCGCTGTAGTCCGCCGTCACCGTGCAGGTGCCGGGGCGGAAAGTCGTCGGGAGCGCGCCGCTGGTTGCGCTGCCGCCGGAAAGGGTGACCGCACTGCCGAAGTTGACGCCATTGGTCTTGAACTGCACGGTGCCGGTGGGCGGGCCGCCTCCCGCGCCGGTGACGGTGGCCGTGAAGGTCACCGAAGACTGGCCGTAGACCGAAGGATTCGCCGAGGAGGCCAGGGCCGTGGCGGTCGCAATGCGACTGAAATAGCGCACGATCACGATCCCCGAGCCGCCCGTGCCGCCCACATGCTCTTCACCGCTGCCGCCGCCGCCGCCGCCGGTGTTTGCATCTCCAGCCTCTCCGTTCACTCCCGGGGCGTCTGGTCCGTCGCCTCCTCGTCCTCCCCCGCCCTTGCCGCCACTGGTCAAAGTGCCGTGACAGAAGTAGCCGCCGCCGCCGCCGCCGCCATAGTAGTTCGTCACACAGGAGATTGCCGAGGCGATGCCGTCCCCGCCGTTGCCTGCAACGCTGGACGAGGTAGCGGTACCGCCCTGCGCTCCCGCGCCGCCACCGCCGCCAGCCGGAAAGCCGCTAGTTGGATAACTGCCACTGTAACCGCCATTGCCTCCTCCGCTGTTCCCTTGGCCATTTGTGGCACTTCCTCCAGACGTAGTCCCCGACCCCCATGCTCCGCCCCCGCCGCCCGAACCGCCGCCAATGCCAGTTGCCACGTCCGTCATGTTACCGCCGCCGCCGCCGAAGGCCTTCAGAGATCCCCACACACTGTCGCCGCCGTTGCCCCCAGCAACGGCCCCGTTTGGATTGCTGGGCGAAACGTAATGGTTCCCATTTCCAGCCGTGCCGCCCGCGCCCACGGTGACCGTGTAGTTGCTGACGATCACCGGATAGGCGTTGCTGTAGATCACCCCGCCGCCGCCGCCGCCGCCGCTGCCGCCGCCGCCCCCGCCGGCCACAACCAGGACCTGCACGGTGCCGGGGTTGGTTACGGCGAAGGTGCCGCTACCGGTGAAAGTGTGAATTCTGTAGCCGCCGACAACGGTGACAACGCCGCCCGTGGCGAGCACCACCGCCACCCGAACCGCCGACTGCGCTCAAGGTCGACACGTTGACGAAGAAAGAGGCCTCACCGGTCCCGCCGTTCCCGCCGGTATTCGCGCCGGCGCTGCCAGCCGCGCCAACGGTTAAGGAATAGGAGTTGCCAGGCGTGACCGCGTAGGAATTCATTCGCGCATAAGCGCCGCCGCCGCCACCACCACCACCATCCCCCGATGTACTGGCATCACCCCCCCCCGCCGCCCCCGCCGCCCCAGCACTCGACCGTAATGTTGGTGACCCCGGCCGGCGCGGTCCAAATCCACGTGCCGCTGGTCGTGAAGGATTCGGTCGCGGCGCGGGCGCTGGCCACAACCAGGAGCGTCAAAGCGAGCGTAACGAACACCGCCACCAGCGGCCCGACCGTCAGCATTTTTCTGAGATTGCCATCCGTGTTCATGTTTCGTCTCCTCGATTGGCAAGGCTGGATACCGTCAACGGAAGGACTGCCACAGGGCCGCACCGAAACGGCGCAGGCAGCCGGAGCCAGCGGCACATACGTTTACCGGGTTGTCGATGCCGCCATGGGTAACCAGCATTATCGTTACTGCCGATGACATAACCACAAAAACTCCCGAAATACAAGACATATTTGAAGTTCGCGGTAATCGGGGGGGGCGCACGGGGCGCATGGCAGTTCTGTTGAGGTTACGTAATCTTAATCGTAATCTTAATCTTAATCCCCCAACCCTCTCCGATCCGGCTCGTAGACGGCTCCCGGCTCATGCATACGATCAGGGGATGTGCTGCGGATCAATCCGACCAGCATAGAGACAATATATACAGTCAGCTTCTCATGATCAAAACCCGTATTCATGGGTGACCGTTTACGATCACATGCAGGGAGGTTCTTGCAAAACCCGGTTCTGTAGCGGCGGTCTCCGACCGCCGACTCTCTCTTTGC
>CAZDLY010000088.1:0-9033 GCA_964506575.1 uncultured Akkermansia sp.
AATGAACCCGACGCTGAAAGTTACCGGAGGCGACCAAAGCCATGAACTCAACTCCAAGCCTAGAAGCGTCTCCTTTCCTTGCTGTCGCTTTGTTTTGATGCTGCGGAGAATCGCCCAATACCACGCGACGACAATCGCGAAACCAATGGCAAGCGAGATCGCATCTCCACGCATCAAGTGTCCGCGACTCCAATCCTGCACAGTAGGAGGGATACCGATACCCACGCCGAGGAACGGTAGTAGCGCCAAAGCAAACGGAATGTACCTCGGTTGGATATGAATCATAAGCGCGTGCCTCGCGGATGTGCCACTATCTGTCTCGGTTTCATTTTCTCAGCTAAGGCTCATGAACAACGCCCCGCGTCGCAAGCCGCCAGGTGCCGCGTTGCGAGGGGGGTGGGCAAGAGCCTTAGCTGCTGATCGGCGGATGCGGGTCGGTTGGCGGGCAGGCGGGCAGGTAGATCAAGAACGTCGTACCGTGGCCGGGTTGCGATTGAACGTCGATGTGCCCATTGTGAAGTTTGACGATGTTGTACACCGTGGCGAGGCCCAGTCCGGCGTTGGAGCGCGCGGTCTTGGTTGAGTAGAACGGTTCGAAGATATGCGACAACTGCTCGGACGTCATGCCGCAGCCCGTGTCGGTCACGGTGATCAGAACAAAGTCGCCTGCGTGGCGATCCCGTGGAAGCGTGCCCGCCTCCAGCCGCTGTCGCTCCTGATCGGACAGATCGGCGCGCGCCGCGCGGAGGGTAAGCTGCCCGCGCTTTGACATGGCCTCCGCTCCGTTGACCGCCAGATGAATGAGCGCCTGCTCGATCCGGGCGGGATCGACCTTCACCAGCCCCGCGTCTGGATCGACCTCGACCACGACCTCCACTTCGCTGCCGAGCGCGCTCGCGAGCATCGGCCGGATGCCCGAGACCAGCCGTCCGCTGTCCAGCGTCAGGGCGTTGCCTGACTCCGGCTGGGCAAAGGCCAGCAGGTCGCAGCTCCGGTTCGACATGCGTCCGGTCTCCGCGATGATCTCGTCCATGAGCGCCTGCACGGTGGCGTTTTCCGGCGCCATCTGCTTGGCGAATTCCGCATTCCCGTTCACCACGGTCAGCGTGTTCACGATATCGTGCGCCACCCGGCGCGCAAACTGTCCGATGGCGGCCATCTTCTGGGAGTGCAGCATGCGGCGCTCCGCGTCGGCCAGATTGGACATGGCGAGCGAGTGATTCTTCTCCAGCACGATCAGCGCGCTCAGCAGCGCCATCGCCACGACCGTGCCGCCCACGATGATGAGCAGATTGCTGGTCTCGATGTTCGCGGCATACTGTGGCGCAAACGTCATAATAGACACGAAGATCAGGAGCTGTGGAATCGTTCCGACCCCGACGCTGGCGACCAGAATGCGCGGCAGAGTGAGCGCCGCGCCGCGCCGTGCGAAGACGACGTGGCAGGCGGCGCCGAGAAGCCCCGGCAGCACCAGCTCACAGAGTCCGGGGATCACGCCGAACCCGCCTATGCCGATCCGATAGAGGATGGGCAGTGGAAGGCTGATCAGCGCCGTCAGGGGACCGCCGATCAGGCCGGCGGTGCCGATGACGGCGGCCCGCGTATCGAAGATCAGATCCACGGTCGAGATGGACGGCACGAGCATCGTCACCACCGCCATGGCACCGAAGAGCAGGCCGGTTCTCCACACGGAGACGGCGCGCCGGCGTCGTTCGGCCCCCTCGCGCAGCAGGGCGCACAGGGTCACGAAGCCCAGCAGAAACAGCAGATTGACCAACACGCCTTTGACAATATCGAGCGCGTTCATGATGTCTCCTTCTCCAGCCGTCCGGCCGGCAAGCCCTATTGTTCGCCCGAGCGAACCAGAACCTGACCATCCTTGATCTCGAAAATCCGCGTCGCCAGTGACCCGATCAGGCGATGATCATGTGACACAAAAAGAATGGTGCATCCGGTTTCGGACAACGCAAAATTCAGCGCCTCAATGGACTCCAGATCCAGGTGATTGGTCGGCTCATCCAGGATCATCACGTTGCCGCCTTCCAACATATTTCGAGCCAGAATGAGCCGCGCCTTCTCGCCACCGCTGAGCACCTCGATGCGCTTGAAGACATCGTCCCGGCTGAACAGCATGCGCCCCATGAACGAGCGGAGCTCGCTCTCGGAATTGGTCGTTTCGTCCGCATATTGCTTGAGCCAGTCCAAGGCCTGCATGCTCGGGTCCAGCACCTCGCCGGGGTCTTGCGGGAAGATGCTAAACTGAATCGTGTTGCCCAGGACCACGGATCCGGAATCGGGCGGGATGAGTCCGCACAAGGTTTTTAGGAGCGTGGTCTTACCCACGCCGTTTTTGCCAATGATCGCGATCTTCTCCCTGGGCATGATCTCGCAGGAGAAGTCCTGGAACAGTGTGCGATCATAGCCCTTGGAGATGCGATCGACCCGAATCACCTTGTCGCCCAGCCGCTGCCGGGGATTGAAGCGGATATACGGGGACACCCGCGAGCTTGGCTTCACGGTCTCCAGTTCAATCTTGCCCAACAATTTCTGGCGAGAGGTGGCCTGTCTGGCCTTGGAGGCATTGGCGCTGAACCGGCTGATAAAGGTCTTGAGATCGTGAATCTGTTTTTCCAGCTTCTTGTTGGACTTCTCCCGCAGTTCGCGCGCTTCCAGACTCGCGATCGTGAAGTCATCGTAATTCCCGGTGAACATGCGGATCTCATGATAGTCCAGATCGGCGATATGGGTGCACACCTGATTTAGGAAGAAGCGGTCATGGGAGATGACGATGACCGTTCCCTCGTACCGTTTCAACAGCTCCACCAACCACTCGATGGACTCCAAATCCAAGTGGTTGGTGGGTTCATCCAGCAGGAGAACATCGGGATGGGCGAAGAGCACCTGCGCCAGCAACACCCGGAGCTTGAACCCCCCTTGCAGGGTTTTCATCTCCCGCGCAAAGACATCTTCGGTGAAGCCGAGGCCGTCCAGCAGCTTGGCGGCATCGGCTTCCATGGTGTACCCGCCCGCCTGGCCAAACTCATCCTCAACCTGGCCACTGCGGATCTGTTCGGCCTCGGTGAGATCATCCTTGGAATAGAGCGTTTCCCGTTCACGATGAAGCGCCCAGAGATTGGCATTCCCCATGAGCACCGTATCGAGGATCGCGACATCGTCAAATTCGGCATGATCCTGACGCAGGTATCCCAGCGTGCAGCCCTTCCCGATGCTCACTTCGCCCTGACTGGATGGCATCAAGCCAGCCAATATCTTAATGAACGTGGATTTTCCAGATCCATTGGCGCCAATCAAGCCATAGCAGTTGCCGGGGGTGAACTTAACGCTGACGGCATCGAACAAGATGTCGGCGCCGAATCGCTGGGTCAGTCTGGAAGTGGCAATCACGAGGTCCTTCCCGTCAACCCGTTTTGCGGGCGGATCCGGCCGGCTGCAGCTCCGCTTCCAGTCTCAGGCCCTGGGCGTGCTGCTGCAGCGTGTCGAGGAGTTCGTCCAGTCCGCCCTCCATCAGCCGGTCGAGGCTGTAGAGCGTGAGCCCGACCCGGTGGTCGGTCATGCGGTTCTGGGGAAAGTTGTAGGTGCGGATCCGCTGGCTGCGATCGCCGGAGCCGATCAGGTCGCGCCGGGTCTGACCCTGCTGGGCTTCCTCGGCCAGGCGGCGCTGGTCCAGCAGGCGGGACTTGAGCACCTTCATGGCCTTGTCCTTGTTCCGGTGCTGCGAGCGCTCGTCCTGACACTGCGCCACCAGTCCGGTGGGAAGATGCGTGATCCGGATCGCGGAATAGGTGGTGTTGACCCCCTGGCCGCCATGCCCGCCGGCGCAGAAGATGTCAATGCGTAGCTCGTCGGCCGGGATCTCGACGTCATCCTCTTCGTCGACCTCGGGAAAGACCGCCACCGTGGCCGCCGAGGTGTGGATCCGGCCCTGTGCCTCGGTCACCGGCACCCGCTGGACGCGGTGCCCGCCGCTCTCATACCGGAACGTGCCGTAGGCGCCCTCGCCGGCGACCATGAACAGGATTTCCTTGTATCCGCCCATTTCGCCCGGGCTGGCGTCCATGACCACCACTTTCAAGCCCCGGCTTTCGGCATAACGGCTGTACATGCGGAACAGATCGCCCGCGAAGAGCGCCGCCTCCTGTCCGCCGGTTCCGGCGCGGACTTCGAACAGCGCGTTGCGGATGTCCGTCGGGTCGGGCGGCAGCATCGCCACCATCATCTGGCGCTCGAGTCCGGGGAGCTGGCGCTCCAGATGCTCCCGCTCGCCGCGGGCCAGCGCGCGCATATCGGCGTCGGTCGTCCCATCGGCCTCGATCTCGCGGTTGCTGGCGCATTCACGCCGGCAGGCCTCGTAAGCCCGGAACGCCGACTCCAGCCGCTTCAAGGCGGCGTGCTCGCACACACGCTCCTGGAGCAGCTTGCGGTTCTTCAACACGTCGGGATCGGAGAGGGCCTGCTCGACCAGGGCGAGGCGCTCCAGCCGCTTCGCCACATGCACGCGTTCGATCATGTCGACTTGATTGCGTAACGCTTGCGGAACTGATCCACGCGGCCTTCCGTGTCGAGCATCGTATGCTGGCCGGTATAGAACGGATGGCAGGTCGAGCAGGTGTTGACGCTCATCTCCTTGACGGTGGATCGTGTGCGGGTCACATGGCCGCAGGCGCAGGTGATCGTCGCTTCGGCGTAATTCGGATGGATGTCCTTCTTCATAAACAAACCTTTTTTTCTCAAAACGGGGGGGCATCTTACACCAGACGGTACGCCGCTGGCAAGCCCAAATCACCATTAACTGATGCGCAGCGGCATCAACACGTACAGGAAGGGGAGGTCGCACTTCAGAAGCGCCGGACTATTGCCGTCGTTCATCTCCATGAACACCTCGTCGCAATCGAGGTTCTTCAGCGGATCCATGATGTACTCCGGATTGAAGATAACGCTGATGGGCTTGCCCGAAAATTTGACGGGCAGCAGCTCGCGCGCCTCGCCGATATCGGGGCTGGTGCTCAGAATTTCGAGCTGGTTCGCGGCGAACGTCAGCTTGGTGGCATTGGATTTGTCGGTCGCAATGATGGAGACGCGCCGCAGGGCCGTCAGCAGCGCCTCGCGTTCGATCGCCACGCGCTCGTCGAAGCCCGACGGGATGACCTGGCGGTAGTTCGGATACACGCCGTCCACGAGCTTGCTGCTCATCATCGTGCCGCCGAATTCAAAGATGACCTGATTTTTCTGGACAAAAATGCGGAGGTCGCCGTCATTGCCCAAAATCTGGACCAGTTCCGTCACCGCCTTGGTCGGCAGGATCAACTCCACATCGTTTTCGGGGGGAAATTCCACTTCGTGCTCGACCAGCGCCAGGCGGCGCCCGTCCGTGGCGACCATGGTCAGCTTGCCATCCTTGAAGGCCAGCAGCACGCCGTTGAGCACGCGGCGGGTTTCATCGAGGGAGGCGGCATACGACGTCTTGCGCAGCATTTCGCGAAACGCCCCCTGGTCGATGCGGTAGCACGTCCGCCCGTCGGATCCGGGAATGGGGGGAAAGTCGCTCATCGGCAGACCGTTGATGCGGAAGGACGAGGCGCCGCACTGGATGGCCGCCACGTCCTTGTCGTCCACGTCGAACGAAATGCGCCCTTCCGACAATTCGCGCACGATGCTCGCCAGGCGGCGGATCGGCAGCGTCGTGCAGCCGTCGGCCGTCACCTCCGCTTCGATCAGACTGCGCACCGACATGTCCAGGTCGGTGGTCGTGATCCACAGCTTGCCGTCTTCGGCCTTGATCAGCGCATTGGCGAGGATCTGCAACGTGTTTTTCCCGGAAACCACGTTTTGAACCGTTTGCAGACTTTCCAAAAACTTAGATCGGGCGATTGAAAACTTCATCCGTGATCCTCCTGGGTACACCATGCGCGGTTGAGAGAATAGTATAACAACTCATTAATTAAATGCAACACCCGTACTAATACGCATCGAAAAAACAGTTAACAAGATTATAAGTTGCTTAAGGACAATAGGTTGAGTTGAAATAAATACAGGCAAGAAACTGTTCGCAAGCTGAAAACGGGTGTTCATGAAAAGAGAAATGTTTTTTTGCGTGTTCATAGAACCGGGTTTGCCAACAGGGAACTGACCGTTTTTGCTCATGTTGTCAACGGGTTGCAAACAGTGAAAATAAGGGTTAAAAATCGATATCCTTGGGGTCGCGTCCGAGTTTGCGGACCACCGCGTAAATCTGTTTGGCGAGGTCGGGATCGGTCTCGATGATGACCTTGATCAATTTGCAGGCGTGAATGACCGTGGCGTGCGTCTTGCCAAAGGCCTTGGCGATCTCGGGAAGCGAGGAGCGCGTCAGTTTGCGGCACAGCACCATGGCCACCTGCCGGGGCATCGCCACGGAGCGCGGGCGGCGCTTGCTGGACATGTCGGTCAGGCGCAGATCGAAGTGCTCGGCCACGATGCGCTGAATTTCATCGAATGAGATATCCTCCTGGGTCTCCTGCGTCAGAACGTCCTTCAGGAGGTTTTGCAAGGTGTCCAGAGTCAGCGGTTGCGGGTTGAGCGTGGTGAAGGTGATCGCGCGCAAGAGCGCGCCTTCGAGGGTGCGCACGTTGGAGGTGACGTGCTGGGCGATGAACGTCATGCAGGCGTCGGACAGGACGACCTTGGAGGCGCTTTGCTTGTAACGCAGGATGGCCAGCCGGGTTTCGAAATCGGGGCATTCCAGTTCGGTGACGAGTCCCGATTCGAACCGGGAGACCAGCCGCTGTTCCAAGCCATCGATTTCCCTCGCCGGCCGGTCACTGGTCATCACGATCTGCTTGCCCTTCATGTGAAGGTCGTTGAAGCAGTGAAAAAACTCCTCCTGAAGACGCTGCTTGCCGACGAGGAACTGAATGTCGTCAACCAGCAGAATGTCGACCTTACGGTAGCGGTTGCGAAATTCGGTGATCGCATTTTTCTGGATCGCGTCGATGTACTCGTTCAGCAACGCCTCCGACGTGACATAGGCCACGCGCGTCGCGGGATCGTTTTGCACGGCGCGATGGCCGATCGCCATGATCAGGTGGGTCTTGCCCAGCCCGGTCTGGCCATAGATGAAGAGCGGATTGTAGGTGCGCCCCGGCGCCTGGGCGACGGCCGTCGCGGCGGCGTGGGCGAAACTGTTCGACGGCCCGATGACATATTCCTCGAAGGTGAAATGGGGATTGAGATTGGCCGCCAGCGTCGGCTGCATGCGCGGCCGGCGCTTCGCCGCCGCGGCGGTCCGCGACGGCGCCGATGCGGGCGGCGGCGCGGCGTCGTCCACACCGCCCGCGTCCTCGACGCTCACGACGAAGCGGAACGGCACGGCGTCGCCGCCGGACGCGACCTGCAGCGCCGACGCAATCACGTCGCGATAATTCTCCTCGATCCACGTCTGCTTGAAATCATTGTCCACGCCCAGCAGGAGCGTATCCCGCTCCAGCCCGAGCGGCCGCAGCGTCGCAAACCAGGCCTCGTACTGGCTTTTATTGATGATCTGCATGATCTGATCGCAAGCCTTGGTCCAAATCGTTGTCGCGTTCATAGGGGTACGCCTTGAAAAATGATGCTGCCGCATGAGGGCACCATAAGACACCAATCCCCGAGCGCGGGCAAGAAGAAAAAGCATTCAATGCATCAACAGGTTGCCAACAGGATGCGAACAGCCCGACATGAAACCATAAGCGCTTGATGTTAAAGCGTTTAGCAGTATATATAACCGGCACAATAGGCGGCTCTTGTAAACGGATGAAAAAGATGTGAACAGCGGGGCTGTTCATACGGAAGCGCAAAAAGAAAACGAAATCAGCATCGCGGCCGGAATGGAACAATAATGAGTGCGGTCTGTGCGTTGAGTGGGGCTACGGCACGTCGCGTGGGCGCCGCTGCGGCCACGGGCGGAAACGAAAGGCCGGGAAGGGGATTGACGATGAAAAGAGGCACTGGGGCGTGGCTTTCTTGTGTGGCGGCGGTTGCCGCGTGTGGGGCTTTTGCGCAGGAGCGGGCGCTTCCGGAGGCGCCTCCGGCGGGCCGGCCCGACGGTGCCGCAGCGGTTTCCGTATCGGGATCCGAGCGGCCGCAGCGGGCTGGGGAGGCGGGCGCGCCGGGCGGCGGCGGGTTCGACCGCACCCTGCGCCTGCTGCGGATCCTCGACGATCCCGAGACCAAACAGGCGATCAATCTGACGGACGAGCAGAAAGAGGGGCTGAAGAAACGGATCGACGCGCTGAATGAGCGGCAGGCCGCGGTGGACCAGGCGATCCGGATCGCCGCCCTGGACCAGATTGCGCGGGCGGCCAAGGTCATGGCCGACAAGCGGGCGACGACGAACGAGTGGATGGATCTGGTGGAAAAGATCGGCGCCCTGCGCACCGAGCAGGCCAAGATCCAGACGGAGAAGCTGCTGGCGATCCGCGACACCCTGAGCGCCGAGCAGATCCGGATGGCCAATGCGGCCTTGCAGAAGCGGACCGCGAAGATTCGCGAACGGCTCGCCAAACCGCTCGCCGACGCGGAGGCCCGCGGCGCGGCAGGCGCGCGCGGCGCGCGATCCGGCGGAAAGGCGAGGGGCGCGGCGACCCCGCCGCAACGTCCCGAAGGCTGGGACGAGTAGGCGCCGGAGGGCGTGAAAATGATTTACTGAATCGGCTTGCATGAAGTTCCCTTTATGGGTACAATCCCGTCGTCTGTCCAGAAAGACAGGGTCTACCGGAGGGGTTCATGCAGGCGGGTCGCTTTTTTTTGATTGTGGCGCAGGGCGCTTTTCAGGATCACCCGATCCAGCACGGGTGCGGGGCGAAGGATCCGATTTTGTCGGCGACCGTTGCGGACAACCTGCTGGCCTTGCTGGCCCTGTTGGCCATCATTGTGGGGCTGCTGGTTTGCGGTGTGCTGATCTGTGGCCGCCGGGCGAAAGCTGGTTGAGAACCACCGGAATTAAACTGGATGGTCCGGGGAGGCCCGAACCATCCGGTCGGGTTCAGGCGTTTGACT
>CAZDLY010000089.1:0-8667 GCA_964506575.1 uncultured Akkermansia sp.
GATTGCGCCCCTCGACCTTGCCCAGAACCGTCGCGCCCGCACCCTGCGTCACCCGATTCAACCGCACCAGCGGCGTGTTGCCAATGGATTGCGAATTGTCTGTGTACACCCGACCCATGACTCCGCTCCTTTCGCTTGAAAAAAATAAACACCAGATTGTTGATAGACTATATCGAAAATCTTCGCTCCCGTCAACTCCATTCGGTCGTTCTCTCCACCGGCGTGTCGAGCTGACCCTGATAGACGTGTCGACGCACTTTCTGCGTGCTGGTCCGTTCCAGCGGCTCGTGGCGGATGGCGAGCTTGCGGGGATGCTTGTAATCGGAGAGTTGCCGGCACTGCTCGGCGACGACCCGGCGCATCAGCGACTCGATCTCGCCCCAGCCGGGAGCGTGTCCGCCCGGCCCGGCGGCGATCACCTCGAGATTCGGCACGAGGATCGCCCCGACCTTCTCGCCGACGTCGCCCCCCTCCCGGTAGCCGATCACCACGATGTCCTGCACCCGCGGATCGAGGGCGATCGCCTGCTCGACCTCCTCGGGATAGATGTTCTTTCCCTCGCGGTTGACGATCAGCGCCTTCATGCGGCCGCGGATCGTCAAGTAGCCGCCGGCGTCCATCGAGGCCAGATCGCCCGTTCGCAGCCACTCGCCGTCGAACGCCTCGGCCGTCGCCTCGGGATTGCGGAAATAGCCCCGCATCACGATCGGTCCGCGCACCTGAAGCTCGCCCACCCCCTGCGCGTCGGCTCCGGCGATGCGCACGCTGATGTTCGGCAACGCGTAGCCGATCGTCCCCGGCCGGGCGTCGTTCACCCGTGACAGGGAGACCACCGGCGAGGCTTCGGTCAGACCGTAGCCCTCGATCATCCCGAACCCGAGCCTGCGGAAGCCGGTGATCACCGGCACCGGACAGGGCGCGCCGCCCACGACCAGCAGCCGCAGCCTGCCGCCGAGCCGCCGCCGGACCCCGGCCCCGACCCACCGGCCCAGCCCGATCGCGAGCAGGAAGCGGGCGACCGCGCTGGCCTGCAGCCGTTCCTCGATCTTCAGGAACAGCTTCTCGACCAGGAGCGGCACGGCCATCAGAACCGTCGGCGCGAGCGTCTGGCAGTCCTCGCCGACCGTGCGCAGGCTTTGAACGAAACAGAGGGCGCACCCCTGGGTGATCGGCACGACGTAATTGCCCATGAAGGCAAAGGAGTGGAACAGCGGCAGCACCACGAGGAAGCGGTCGCGCGGGGTGATGCCGGTGAGCACATCGAGGGTGCCCGCGGCGTCGCTGCAGAAGTTGATGTGCGTGAGCATGGCACCCTTGGGCTTGCCGGTCGTCCCGGAGGTGTAGATGATCGAGGCGATGTCGCCTCCGGAGGGCCGGGAGGTGTCGTAGCGGCCGCCCCGCTCCGGCACGGGCGACGCGGCCAGCAGCTCTTCGTAGGCCTCGGTCCGGCAGGCGGCGATCGCGGCGGGCGCCAGCACCCCGCCCACCAGCACCACGCTCCGCACGGAGGGGATGCCGGGGAGGATTTCGGCCAGCGTCGCCGTGTGCGAGGCCTCGGCGACCACGGCCACGGCCTGCGAATCCTCGAGCATGTGGGCGATTTCAGGTCCGCGCAGCTTGGGATCCATCGGCACCACCGTCACGCCGGTGCCGGCCAGGGCGCTGTAGACCTCGACCCACTCGGGGCCGTTTTCGAGCATCAGCGCCACGCGCTCCCGCTTCGGCGCCACCCCGAGACGGGCGAACCCTTCGGCGGCCCGCCGCACCCGCTCCCCCAGCGCCGCGTACGTCACCCGCACCCACGCGCCGTCGCGCTTGTACACCAGTGCCGTCCGCCCGGGAAACCGGGCGACGGCCTCGTCAATCCGTGTTCGTAACGTCATGGCGCCCTCACCCATCCTCTCTGCGGCGGGTGCCGAATTCGGCGACGCGGTCTTCCAGATCGCCCAGCATCAGGCCCATCCGGATGGTCAGGAAGGTCGCGGCGACGGCGATGGCGACGGCACAGACGCCCATCAGGTAGCCGGGGAGGCCGAGCGTGAGAAAGAAGAAGAGCGCGCAGACCAGGCTGGCGAGATAGACCGCCTGGCCGGCGAGGATGGCGTTGGGGCGTTTGCGCCAGGCGGCAAGCCCCTCGGCGTGCCCCCGGAGGGTCTGCAGCACGGGGAGGACGCAGGCGACGAGCATGACCCGCATCGCCAGGGGGATGTCGGCGGCCGGCAGATTCTGGATCACGCCGAAATAACCGCCCGCCAGGGCCGGAATCTGGCCGAGGAGCAGCACGCCGGCCAGCGCGAGACCCGCGACGCAGGCGAAGCGGAAGGTCTGCGCGCCCGCCGGATCGTCCGGCGGGAAGGCCAGCACCACGGCCTGCATCCGGATCGCCGCGAAACAGGCCGGATTGACCACCCCCATGGCCACATAGTGGATCGGCAGCATCCGCACGGGATCGGCCGCGCGCGTGATGAAGGCCGCGACCATGAAGCCCGAGAGCGCCAGCAGCAGGCCGCCGAACGACAGCGGAATGCAGAATAGCAACTGCTCGCGCACCGGCGCGGCGCGGGCCTCGCCCCGCGGCAGGCCGGCCAGGGTCTCCCGCGCCAGGAGCCGGGACGCGTAGTATTCGCCGCACACCGGCAGGGTGAAGGCGATCATGCCCGCGATGTGCCCGACAAAACCGGCGCGCACGAACAGATACGACAACAGCACCGTCGCGGCGATCCGCCCCAGCGTCGCCGCGTTGGCGGCGGAACTGGCCCGGGCGTTGTAGAGGACCGCCTGATACGGGTTGCGGAGCAGGAACAGGATGCTCGCCGGTATGCTGTACAGCAGGGTGTCGCGGGCAATGCGCTGCATCCCCGGTTCCAGCGCGAGCAGCCGGTCAAAAACCAGGCCATCGAACGGCGGGATCGAGAGGATCAGTTGCAGCACCGCGATGATGATCGCGAACAGCAGGTTGAGCCTCTGGAATCGCACAAAGCCGAGATGCGTCCGCCCATAGACCATGCCGGTGATGAGCAGGCCCGACCCGAGCGCGCCGAGCAGAAAGAAGACGGCCTGCCCCTGGGCGAAGGCGCCAAAATCGGCGACGCCACCCGCGCCGCGCGACACGACCATCGCCACCAGCGGATACGTGAAGCTCTGCGAAACCGCCTGGATCACCAGCGGGATGTAAAAGCGGACGGCCCGGACGGGTGTGAAGGCGGCGTGCGCATCGGCGGTATGTGCAGACGGTTGCATGTGAAAGGACCGTCAGTATACCCGAAATGAAGAAAAAGCGGAAACCGGAAAGCGGAAAGCGGGAAGTTTCCTTTCCGCGTCATTCGTGACGCGGCCCCATTGCAGCGCAAGGCCGCGCGTGCTGATTGATAACCGATTTGCCGAATTGTACGCCGTGTGCTATGCTCTCTGCATGAAACACGCAACCGAACCCAGGCGAAAAAGCCGGACAGGCGCGACGCGTCTGATCTGTGCGGCGGTTCTTCTGTTTGCGGCCACGGAGGGGCAGGCCTTCTTCGGGCGGTCGAACAAGGCCCCCGGGGATATCGAGGCCGCTGTGAAGCGGGCGTCTGAACTTTCCCGCGAGGCCGAGCTGGTCTGGAAGAACGACCGGGACGACGCGCGCGCCGTGGCGCTCTACCAGCAGGCGGTGGACGTTTGTCTGGAGGCGGAGGCGAAATACCCCAAGGCCGATCTCGGGGCGGTGCGGTTCCGGCGCGCGTTCTGCGAGACGCAGATCGATCAGGTGAAGTACGACGCCGCCACCGGTCCGCAGCGGCGGGTGGCGGTGATGGGCGCGCCGCCCGCCGCGCCCGCGGAAAAGAAGGAGGATGCGGCCGACAACCCGCCTGAGGTCGCCGGCGTTCCGCCAGCGGCCCCGGCAGAAGTCCCGCCTGCCACCAACCGCCCGGTCTCGGTCGCCGAGGAGCTGGCCTGGGCGCGCGACATGCTCGACACCGGCGATTCCGGCGAGGCGAAGACCGCGCTGCTGAACGTCCTTCGCGCCGATCCCGGAAGCCGTCCGGCCCGCCTGATGCTGGCCGTGCTGGATTGCAGGCGGCGGGCGTTTCAAGACGCGCTGCTGATTCTGGAGGATCTGCAGGCGGAGCGCGAGGACGAGGCGGTGCAACTGCTGATCGCCGGCGCGTATCTCGGAGCCGGTCAGCCGTATCGGGCCATGCTGGAACTCGACAAGCTGCTCACGAAGCATCCAACCCATCCCGACGCGCTGATGAACATGGCCTACCTCACGATGGAGATGTCGGCCAAACCCGCCGAGGCCGAGAGGTACTACCGGCTGGCCGTCAAATTGGGCGCCGCGCGCGATCCGGCGTTTGAGAAACGGCTGGGGTTCTGACCTACGCCCGGCCGTGCCCGAGGCGTTCCAGGACGATCTGCTCTGTATCGATCACCGCCGCATAGAGCGCGGGGCCGTCCGCGGCCTGGCGCATGCGCGTCAGGAAGTCGGTCGTGCCCAGCATGGTGCAGAGGCGCGCGAGGGTGTGGAGGTGGAGGCGGTCGTCGAGGCAGCAGACGAGGAAGAACAGGTCGGTGTTCTCGCCGTCGGGCGCGCCGAAGGGGATGGCCGTGGCGGTCCGGGCGAGGACGATGAACGATTCGGCGGCGATGTAGGGGTCTTGCTTGCGCGGGTGAACGAGGGCCACGCCGCCGTCGAGGCCGGTGGAACAGGCGGCTTCGCGCGCTTCGAGGCTGTCGATCAGGTCGGCCGGGGCGTAGAGCAGCCCGGCATGCCCGGCAATGCCCACCAAGTCGCGCAAGACGGATGCCTTGGTGCGTGAGGGAAGTCCGACCACCGTGCGGTCGGGCGCGAAAAGCCCGCCGATCAGCGCAAAGTCGCCATCGCGGCAGCGCGTGACCCGCGAACTCTCGCGATGATAGTCCTTGAGCGTGCGTTCGGTCATCCGCAGGATCCGCTGCGACGCCCAGGCGTCCAGCTCGTCGCGGTCAAAGCCGACCCGCCCGCCGCCCTCCTGGCACGGCACCTCCCCCTGCTTCAGGAGCCGGAGAAGGTAGCCGGTGTCGAGGTGCAGGTATTTCGCCGCCTCGTCGAGTGTCAGGTATCTGCCAGCCATGACGCATTGTAGTCCACGGCAAGAGAGCGCGGCAAGGGCAAAAAGCGGGAGCGCGATCTCACCCGGCGAGGCGCGCCTGTTCCTCGCGGATGACCGGCTCGCGCAATTCCCAGGAGGTGACGGATTTCTTGAGATACAGGGATGAGAGGCGGTCGGCCTCGATCGTGGCCTGCTGCAGGACTTTGATATGCCGGGTCAGGATCAGGCGGCGCAGGCGGCTCGCGTCATCAGGCGGATCGTCACCGATGGCGGTCCGCTCGGCGCGCAGGGCGTCGATCCAGAGGCGGGCGACGATGTCCCGCGCGGCGTCGAGCGGGGCGAGCTCCTCGGAATGGTTGACCCGCGGGCGGCGGAGGATCACCGGGTCGAGGAAGGTCTTCAGGGCGGGATCGGCGGCGGCGTAGAGGTCGGCCAGGGCGTCGGCGCCGGTGTCGGCGGCCGCGCGCCAGGCGTGAAAGACGGCGCGCGCGTGCGGGTGCCGCACCAGGGACTCGGGGAGATAGGTGTGGAGCAGGTCGGCCACGGCGAGGTCGTCCTCATGATGGAACAGCAACTCGGCGAGGGCCAGATCGGCGGGGGTGGCCGATTCCGGCGCGGCCGCCGCCGGCGTGCCGGGAACGGCGTCGGAGTCCGGGGCCTCCTCGCCGGAAAAGGGGTCGCGCGGCGACGGTTCCCCGTCGGCCCCGGGCCGTGCCGCGGGCGCCGGCCGCGGCGCCGCGGCTGAACCGGGCCTGCCGTAGGCGGCGGCGCGGGCGGCGGCCTCGGCCTGCCGGGCGCGGAGGGCTTCGAGGTCCTCGGTGAGCGCCGCCTCGGGCAGGCGCAGGCGGGCGGCGGCCTCCTGGAGGAGGTGGGAGCGGAGGACGGCATTCGAGCAGGAGGCGAGTGTTTCGAGGACGGCGCGGCAGACGCGGCTGACGGCGTCCACGCCGTCGGGCCGCTCCTCGCCCTCCCGCATGGCGCGGATCTGGAAGGCGGTGAGCGATTCGGCGGCGTCGATCAATGCGTGCGCGGCGTCGGCGCCGCGATCCCGGATGAGCGAGTCGGGGTCCTCTCCGGGCGGCAGGACGGCGACACGGACCGGGATGCCCGCCTCGAGGAAGAGGGCGCCGGTGCGGATGGCGGCCTTGCGGCCGGCGGCGTCGCCGTCAAAGAAGAGGACGGCGGAATCGGCGTGATGCTTGAGCAGGTCGACGTGGTCGCGGGTGAAGGCCGTCCCCTGCGACGCGACCGCAGTGGTGAGGCCGGCGGCGTGGCAGCGGATGACGTCGATCTGTCCTTCGCAGATCACGGCCTCGCGGCGGGGGTGCTTGACGATCGCGCCGCGCGCCTTGTCGAGGGCATAGAGGATCTTTCCCTTGCGAAAAATCGGCGTTTCGGGGGAATTGACATACTTCGCCGGATGGGCCTTGGGATCGAGGATGCGGCCGCTGAAGGCCACGACGCGGCCCTGGGTGTCGGTGATGGGGAACATCAGGCGGCCGCGGAAGCGGTCGAAGTAGTCCTCGGGCCTGGAGGGATCGTTGGGCGGCGTCAGCACGCCGGCGGCGACCAGCTCCTCGGCGGTGAAATTCCGCTTCGCGGCCCAGGCGAGCAGGGCGCCGCGCTCGAGCGGCGCGTAGCCGATGCCGAACCGCGCGACCGTGTCGGCCGCCAGCTTGCGCGACTCCAGATAGGCGCGCGCCCCGGCGGCGCCGCTGGTTTGCGCGAGGCAGCGCTGGTAAAACGCGGCCAGTTCGAGGTGGATGGCGTAGAGCCGATTGCGCTGCTCAGACTCATAATCGGTGGAGGTGTCGATGACGACGCCGGTTTTGTCGGCAAGTGAGCGGACCGCATCCATGAACGAGAGACCATCCTGCTTCATCAGGAAAGTGAAGACGTCGCCATGTTCGCCGCAGCCGAAGCAATGGTAGAACTGCTTGGCCGGATTGACGTGGAACGACGGGGTCTTTTCGTGATGGAACGGGCAGCACCCCTTGAAACTCGTGCCGGCGCGCTTGAGCGCGACGCCACGGGCGGCGACCAGCTCCACGATGTCGGCGCGGGCGCGGATCTCCTCGATGGCGCGGTCTGTGACGCGTGAGCCCATCACTGCAGGCCCATGTGGGCGCGCAGCCAGGGGCAGATCTGCTGGCCGACGCGGGATTGTTCGGCGAACAGCCGGTGCACCGGTTTGCTCGGGATGATCATCGCCAGGGCAAACACAACCGCAAGAATCACGGAGGCGTACACGGCGCCGGCGGCGAGGCCCAGAGCCGCGTCGGCGGGCTGGAGGATCACCACCTGAAACATGGCGGTGAAGACGCAGCGCACGGCCAGACCGATGACGAACCCCGCGAGGAGGGTCAGCGCGAGGGAGGTGATGGCGACCGCGGCGGAGGACGTCGTGTCCGTGAGCGATGAAAATGCGGACTGAATCAGGGGGTAGAGCGCGAGGCTGGCCCACGCGCCGCCGACAAAGCCCATGAGGCGGGCGAGTTCGTCAGAGACCCCGCGGATCAAGCCCCGGGTGAGAAAGAACAACAGGACCATCACCGCCAGAGCATCCACGAGGATGCCGAACGTAAACGGGGCGTGGGGCATGGGGGGCCTCCTTTCAGGTTCCGCGATCGGCGGGAAGCGTCGCGAGCCAGGACTCATAGCGTTTGCGCTGTTCGCCGGCCGGGGCGGTCTGCAGGTAGTATTCGCCATAGGCGCGGACGCCGTTCGGCTTGCCCTCGGCGCTGCGCAGGGTGGCCAGCAGGGCGAAGAACCCGTAGCGGTCGGGCCATTTCGCGGCCGCCTGGCTCAACAGGCGGCCCGCTTCGGGCAGGTCTTTCAGCTCGAGGGCGGCGAGGGCGCCCTGGTAAAAAGCGTCGGCGTAGCCGGGGTTCAGGACCGTCGCCTGACGGAAGGCGTCGAGCGCCTGCCGGTAGTCGCCCTGGCCCAGCAGAGCCTGCCCCAGGCCCAACGCGGCGGCCGCGCACTGGGGATCGGCGGCGAGGGCGTCGCGATAGGCCTTTTCGGCCCGCGGCCAGGAGCGGGTGGCGCTCGCGCGGTCGCCCTCCCTGACCCGCGCGGCCGCCGCGTCGGCGTCGCGGTGCTCGGCGGGCGGGGGTGTCCGAAGGTTGGCTTTCTGCGTCCGCCGCAACGCCTCCAGGGCCTTGGCCGCATCGGCCTGCCGGGGGTCGCTGCCGAGGGCCATGCGCCGGAACAGCTCGAGTTCGTCGACGGCCTCGTCGGTCAGGCTGAAGTGATCCCGGTAAAGCAGGCCGAGGTTGTAGTGCGCCGGGGCGTATTTCCAATCGGCCTTGACGGCCTGGAGCAGGCGGACGCGCGCGAGGTCGTAGCGCGCGGCGCCCCGCTCCACGTTCGAGAGGGCGGTGAGAAAACGGGCGCGGGACTGCGGCGATGCGGCGAGCAGTTCGTTGAAGATGGCGCGGGCTTTGGCCCACTCGCCGCGGTGCAGCGCGATCTGGGCCTGCAGCTCGCGCGCATTCTGGTTGCCGGGCTCGATGGACAGCACCTGTTTCAGCGCGGCCTCGGCGGGGACGAAGCTGCCGAGCAGAAAATGGGCGGTCGCGAGGTTGTAGTGCAG
>CAZDLY010000090.1:0-8655 GCA_964506575.1 uncultured Akkermansia sp.
AGAGGTGGTGAATCCGATCGGGGATCCGCGGTACGTCCTGATCCGGAAGAGCCTGCTCGGCTGGTGGGTGCGCCGCGACTTTCATGCGGTTCCCACGGTCCTCGCGCGTCAGAAGGAGACAGCCCTGTATTTTGCCGGCCTGTGGAAGAAGACTGTCGGCCCCATGGAATTGGTCTACACGCGCACCCCGGAGGGGCGGCGGACGCTGCTGAAGGCGCGGGGGCAGGCCTTGTCGTCGGCGTTGCTGACACGGGCCGAGCGCAGGAGCGTATGGCGGTAGACGATGCGTCGAGGCTCATCCGCCGGCAAGCAGCAGCACCACGGAGAGCGCGACACAGGAATAGACGGTGCTGGTCGCCACCGCGCCGGCCGCCAGGGCCGAATCGCCCTTCATCGCCTGCGCCATGACAAAGGAGGCCACCGCCGTCGGACAGGCCAGATACACCAGGCAGACGAACCGCGCGTCATGATTCAACCCCGCGAGCGTCGCCAAACCCCATCCGATGAGGGGGCAGATGACCAGTTTAAGAACGGTGGCCAGATGCGCGGGCCGCCAGGCGGAACGCATGCGTTCGCGCGTCAGGGAGGCCCCCAGGGCAATCATCGCCCCGGGTCCCGAGAGCGAACCCAGCGATTCGATCGTCCGGGCAATCCCCTTCGGCGGATGAAAGCCCGCAGCCAAAGCCAGCGCGCCCGCCACGCAACTGACGATCAGCGGATTGGTCACGATCCCCCGCAAAATCCTGCGCCACGAGACACGGGCGCCGGCCCCGTCCGCCCCCGCCTGTCGCGGCGTCAACACCAGAACTGCCAGCACATTGTACAGAATCAGGCAGGGCGCCAGCGTCAGAGTGGCCAGGGAGAGGATGGCTGCGGCATCCGGACGATCCGCAGTCGCGAACAGGATGACCGGCAGCCCGACATAGGCATTGTTACTCCGGAAAACCGATTGGCAGAAGGATCCCCGCGACGCCGGACCGATGCCCATCCAGCCGGCACCGAACCACGCGATGGCGGCAATCACGAGCGTCGCCGCCAACATCACCACGGCGGCGTTCACGCAATCCTTCTGAAACTCGCTTCCGGAAATCGTGTCGAACAGCAGGCTGGGCAGGGCCACCCAGAAAATGAGACCGTTGAGCGTCACGGCAAAGGTTTCCGAAAGAAATCCCGAGGCCCGCAACACGGCGCCCAGCGCAAGCACCAGGAAGATGGGCGTCAGCGTGTTGAACACAAAGGAAAGGGGGGACCAGTCGGGCATATCGTTAGCGTATCATCAAACCCCCGCGGCTGTAAATGGGGGGGGGCTTGATTTGAAGCGGTGGCGCGCTTGACAGGATGCCGCCGCGCGTGATATAAACCCCGCCGTTCACGCATTCGTGTGCGGTGGGGGCGCTTAGCTCAGTTGGTTAGAGCGCTACCTTCACACGGTAGAAGTCACAGGTTCGAGTCCTGTAGCGCCCACCAGGTTTGATTTCGAGACACCGTTGATCAAAGTTGTCACATTTCTCGCCCGATTCATCCGAAACGCCATCTTGTTCGCGGTTTGCGTGTGTGTGGTGTTGTTCATTGTGCTTTCGGTTGCCGAGATACCCCTGCCTGCGCGGATGATCGACGCCATCACCGCACGGCTCTCCACCGATTGCACGACCGTTCATGTGGAGCGCGCAACGGTGAGCCTGCGTCAGGGGCTTGTCCTGAACACCGCCCAAATCCGCATCAATCTGGCCACCAACGACCTGTTTGTGCAGGCGCAGGAGGTGCGCTGTGATCTCTCCGTCCGACCCGGACGGCCGTTGGCGGAATGGCTCGACGGCGTTCGTTTCATCCGCCCCGAGGCGGTTTTTCTGCCTCCGGCCATGCCTCGTGGCGCAGATACTCCGGAGCCGGGCCGCTGGCTTCGGCAGATGCGCCTCTCGCGCGTGTTTGTCGAACTGGAGGATCCCGTTTTCCGCGGCATTGCGCCTGCGCGCGTCACGGCCGATCTCTCGCTCAACGCCGCCTCGCTTGTTCTGGAGAACATGCGCGCCGAATGGCGCACGGCCGGGAGCGAGTCGATTGCCGGCTCCGCCCGGCTGAATCTTGAATCCGGCCAGGTTGAACTGAAGGCGAGCGGTCGACTCAGCGCCCGGACGATTCGTCCGATCCTCGTGCTGGCCGCGTGCCGTTCCGGCCTCCACTATTGTGACCGCATCACCAGCCCCGAACTCCCCCTGGCTGTTTCGTGCGATCTGCTCCTGACGCCCGATGTCCAGACCCTGCGTTTTGACATCCAGGCTCAAGCGCTCTCGTGGAACGACATTGCGCTGACCCACGTCGCCTGCGGGATCGTCGCCGTCAATCCCGGCACCCCGAACGAGTGGCGTGTGACGCTCGCGCCCCTGCAGGCGGCCACGACCAACGGTTCGGCCCGCGCCACCCTCGTTTACGAGGAGGCAACCGGCCTGCTCCAGGTGGATGCCCAGTCGGAGATGCCGACGCGGGAGCTGTTCGGCCTCATCGAACTGTTTCAGAACGGCGTTCTCGATCGTGTGGCGTTTGGCGGCGTGCCGCGGCTGACGGTCTCCGGCACGATTGACGCCGACTCGAAACGGCTGCTGCCCTATGACTTGAAGGGGACGATTCACACGCCCCGCCTCACCCTGTATGGCCTTCCGCTGGCCCAGACTACCTGCGACTTTACGGTCCGCAACCAGTACAACGTCGCGTTCGACAACCTCCTGGCCAAGCTGGCCAACGGCGGTGATCTCAGCGGCCGCTTCTCATTTGATCTGACCCGTGACACGCCGGAGATGCCCTATCGCGCCGAACTGACCCTCGCCGATGCGACGCTGCGCGATCTGCTCCGGCCGCTCAACACCACCAACCTGTGGGAGGGCGGAGTGTCGGGCGCGGTGACGCTGTCCGGCACGCTCGCCACAAATCCGGTGGCCTCGCTCTCGGGCAACGGGTCTTTCTCGCTGGCGGGAGCCGTGCTGTCGCGCGTGCCGTTGTTTGCCGGCTTGACCGAATATATGGCCCGCAACATCCCGGGTGTCGATCTGCTCGTCAGCCAGTCCGACGCCTCGTTCTCCTTTCAGGCCGACGCCGGCGAGGTTACTTCCAGCGACATGCTGGTCGAAGGCGACATCTTCAGCATGCTGGGGAAGGGAACCTACAATCTCATCCGGGATGATCTGAATGTGACGGTGCGCGCGAACATTTTTCGCAAAGACTCCATCGCGGGCCGGGTCACCCGGATCATCTCGCTTCCCTTCAACCGCCTCCTGCTCGAGTTCCATGTCAACGGTCCGGCGAGCCAGCCACGCTGGAATTACCGGGGCATCATCCAGCGCATCGTCGGCACGGTGACGGGTTCGGATTCTGAAACGCCCGCAACGGATCAATCCGAAGCACCCGGCGCTCCATGAACTTTCTGATCCATACCTACGGGTGTCAAATGAACGTCCGCGACGCCGAAACGGTCGCGGCCCTGCTGGAGGCGGTCGGCCACGTCCAGGTCCGTGACGAGGCGGAGGCCGACGCCGTCATCATCAACACCTGCAGTGTCCGGGGCAAGGCGGAGGACAAGGCGCTGGGCAAGGCGGGCCTGCTATGCGCCGAGAAACGCGTCCGCCCGCTGATCGTCGGCATCATGGGCTGCACCGCGCAGCGGCTGGGCGAGTCGATCTTCACGTCGGTTCGGGGGCTGGATTTCATCGTCGGTTCCCGGCGCCATGGCTCGGTGCCGCGCCTGCTCGCGCGGGTGGCGGCCGGCGAGACGCCGATTGCCGATCTGGGCGGGGCGGGGGAGGTCACCGATATTCCCCATGTCCATCGGGACGGCGCGCATGCGGCGTTCGTCACGATCCTCCTTGGCTGCAACCGGCGCTGCGCCTACTGCATCGTTCCCGACGTCCGCGGCCCCGAATACAGCCGCCCCGCCGCCGAGATCCTGGCGGAGGTCCGCGCGCTCGCCGCACGCGGTGTTCGCGAGGTCACGCTGCTCGGCCAGTCGGTGATGAATTACGGCCGCGCCAATGCGGTTGGGGTCGACGTTTCCGCGCCGTCGGCCTTCTCCGAGCCCCTGCCGCGTCTGCTGGAGGCCGTGGCGGCCGTCCCGGGGATTAGCCGCATCCGCTTCACCTCGGGTCATCCCTCCGGCTGCACCGACGAGTTGGTGCGGGCGGTGCGCGACATTCCGAAGATCTGCGCCCATCTCCACCTTCCCGTGCAGTCGGGGTCGGACCGCATCCTGGCGCTCATGCGGCGGGGCTACGGTCGCGCGGACTATCTGGACGCCATCGCCCGCCTGCGCGCGGCCCGTCCCGGCTTCGCGATCACCTCCGACGTGATCGTCGGATTTCCCGGAGAGACGGAGGAGGACTTCGCGGCGACGCGGTCGCTGATGGACGAGGCGGCCTTTGAAAACGCCTTCATCTTCAAGTATTCGCCCCGCCCGGGCACGCCCGCCGCCGCCCTGCCCGAGACGGTCGACGCCGGGGAGAAGATGCGCCGCAACCAGATTCTTCTGATCGACCAGGACCGGCGCGGCCAGGCGATCAACGAAGCCCGGATCGGCGAGACGGTCGAGGTGCTGGCCGACGGCCCCAGCCTGCGCAACGCCTCACGCTGGGCCGGCCGCACCTCCGGCAACATGATTGTGATTTTCGAGAACCGCGCCGTCGCCCCGGTCGCTCCCGGCGACCTCGTCTCCGTGACCATCACCCGCGCCAAGCCCCAGACGCTCTACGGTGAGATGGGCTGACGGGACGCGGCCTCGTCCCGGTTCACTCCGATTCGCGCCGGATCAGATCCAGCGCCGCCCACCGCTTGTAGGCGGCTTCAATGGACGTCTCCAGCTCGTGGCTGCGGGTTTGGGCCCGGGCAAACCCCGGCGCATCACCCGAGCGGTAAAAGACCGGATCGGCCAACTGCGCATGCAGCGCCTGCTGCTCGGCTTCCAGCGTCTCGATCCGCGCGGGCAACGCGGTCAGTTCGGTCCGCTCGGCAAACGTCAGGCGCCGCTTGCGGACGGGTTCGACGCGCGCCGGTCTGCCGGGTTTGGCCGTCGCGGGGACCGGGGGCTGACGCCGCTTGGCGACCCAGTCGTCATACCCGCCCGCGTAGTCGTTGACAAACCACCCGTCGTCCCGTCCGAGCCACGGACCGTCCGGTTCGGCGTTGTCGAATTTCTCGAAAACCAGCGTGCGGTCAACGACTGCGTTGAGGAAGGCGCGGTCGTGGCTGACCATCAGCACCGTTCCGCCATACCCGGCGACGCGTTCCTCCAGCAGGTCGAGGGTGTCCAGGTCGAGGTCATTGGTCGGTTCGTCGAGAACCAGCACGTTGGAGGGTTGGGCGAACAACCGGGCAAGCAGCAGGCGGTTGCGCTCGCCGCCGGAGAGGGCGTGCACCGGCTGGCGGGCGCGGTCGGGGGTGAACAGAAAATCGGCCAGATACCCCAGCACATGCCGCCGCACGCCGTCCACGGTCACATATTCCTGATCGGGCGCGAGCGCGGTCAGCACCGTCTGCTTGTCGTCGAGTGTCGCCCGGAGCTGGTCGGAGTAGGCCACCTGCACGTTGGTGCCCAGTCGGACCGTCCCCGAGTCGGGACGCAATCCGCCCTCCTGTTCGCCCTCCAACAGAATCCGCAGCAACGTGGTCTTGCCGCAGCCGTTGGGGCCGATCACGCCAATCTTGTCGCCGCGCAGCACATCGGTGGAGCAGCGCCGGATCAACGCCTTGCCCGCATAGCCGAAGGTGATGTCCTGTGCGCGCACGACCAGCCGGCCGGTGCGCGACGCCTCCTGGATGGAGAGGTTCACCGTGCCGGTGCGCTCCCGGCGTTGGCCCCGTTCGGCGCGGAGATCCCCCAGCGCGCGCACGCGTCCCTGGTTGCGGGTGGTGCGGGCCTTGACCCCGCGGCGCAACCACGCCTCCTCCTTCACCAGCTTCTTGTCCAATCGCTCCCATTCCTTGTCCTCGGCCGCCAGAACCTCCTCCTTGCGCGCGAGAAACGTGTCGTAATCGCAGGCCCAGTCGATGATCCGGCCGCGATCCAGTTCGACGATCCGAGTCGCCAGGCGCCGCAGGAAAGCCCGGTCATGGGTCACGAAAAGAATCGTCTTGCACATTTTGACGAGAAAGCTTTCAAGCCAGAGAATGGATTCGATGTCGAGATGGTTGGTCGGCTCGTCGAGCATCACCAGATCGGGGCTGCCGAGCAGGGCGCGCGCCAGGAGGACGCGGCGGCGGGTGCCGCCCGACAGGGTTTCAAAAAGCGCCTCGGCCTCGAGTCCGAGCCGGTTGATGAGCTGCTCCGCCTCGAGCGTCAGCGCCCCCTCCGTGTCGTGCGCGTGACCGGGGTGGACGATGTCGAGCACCGATCCCCCAAGCCCCTGGGGAATCTGCTGCGGCATGCTGGCGACGCGGATGCCCGCCTGCCGCACCACCTCGCCGCCGTCCAACGGCATTTCGCCTGCCAGGACCCTCAGCAACGAGCTCTTGCCCGCGCCGTTGGCGCCGAGCAAGCACATCCGATCGCCCCGTTCGATATGCAGTTCGACGCCATCCAGCACCGGATGGCCCCCAAAGCCCAACACCGCCTGTTTCACGCTGATCAATGCCATAAGGCCGGACTCCCCCGCGACCGGCCGAATGCGGCGCAGTCCCGCACAGGGTAGGCTGTGGATGCCCGCGCTGTCAAGCACGCGCCGGAAATGTCGAATCGAAAGTTGTGGATAAAATCATCGGAACCATGCTAAAATAACACATTTATTTTCCGCAGCGACGGGTTGTGGAGAAACGAGGAGGACAGGATGACTTATTCGCACGAAGTGCAGCACATGTGCTGCGTGACCAAGGGCTGCAACCACGGCCCTGCGCCCATCCCCGAAGAGGGCAAGTGGGTTCAGGCCCGGCAGATCGGCGACATTTCGGGACTCACTCACGGCGTGGGCTGGTGCGCGCCGCAGCAGGGCGCCTGCAAATTGACGCTGAACATCAAGGAAGGCGTGATCGAAGAGGCGCTGGTCGAGACGGTCGGCTGCTCCGGGATGACGCATTCCGCCGCCATGGCCGGCGAAATCCTGATCGGCAAGACGCTGCTCGAGGCGCTGAACACGGATCTCGTCTGCGATGCGATCAACACCGCGATGCGCGAATTGTTCCTGCAGATCGTCTACGGGCGCAGCCAGAGCGCCTTTTCCGAAGGCGGGCTGCCCATCGGTGCCGGCCTGGAGGACCTGGGCAAGGGCCTTCGCTCGCAGATCGGCACGATGTATTCGACGCGGGCCAAAGGCCCCCGGTACATGGAGATGGCTGAAGGGTACGTCACGCGCTGCTTCCTCGATGACAACGGCGAAATCTGCGGCTATGAATTCGTCCGCCTGGGCGCGATGATGGATTTGATCAAGAAGGGGACGGACGCGAACGAGGCGCTGAAGAAGGCGACCGGCGCCTACGGCCGCACGACGCTCGCGGATGGCGCGGTCAAGTCGATCGACCCCCGTGAGGAATAACCGCGAGTCTGAAAGGAGTGAATTTTTATGGCACTGTTTGAATCCTATGAACGCCGGATCCCGCAGATCGAGGCGGCGCTGAAGAAATATGGCATTGCGTCAATCGAGGATGCCAAAAAGGTGTGCGACGAACTGGGCATTGATCCGTATGCCATCACCAAGGGAGTGCAGGGGATCTGCTTCGAGAACGCGGCCTGGGCCTACGTGGTCGGCGCCGCGATCGCCATCAGGAAGGGATGCAAGAAGGCCGCCGCCGCCGCCGAGGCGATCGGCGAGGGGCTGCAGTCCTTCTGCATCCCCGGCTCGGTGGCGGACGACCGCAAGGTCGGCCTCGGTCACGGCAATCTGGCCGCGATGCTCCTCCGCGACGAGACGTCGTGCTTCTGCTTCCTCGCGGGACACGAGTCGTTCGCGGCCGCCGAGGGGGCGATCGGCATTGCCAAGAGCGCCAACAAGGTCCGCCAAGCGCCGTTGCGCGTGATCCTCAACGGCCTGGGCAAGGATGCCGCCTACATCATCAGCCGCATCAACGGCTTCACCTATGTGAAGACGCAGTTCGACTACTACACGAGCGCATTGACGATCGTCGAAGAGAAAGCCTTCTCCAAAGGCCCGAAGGCCGCCGTGCGGTGCTATGGCGCAGATGATGTGCGCGAGGGCGTGGCGATCATGTGGAAAGAGGGTGTGGATGTCTCCATCACCGGAAACTCCACCAATCCCACGCGCTTCCAGCACCCGGTCGCCGGGACCTACAAGAAGGAGTGCGTCGAGCGCGGCAGGAAGTATTTTTCCGTGGCCTCGGGCGGCGGCACGGGGCGGACGCTCCATCCCGACAACATGGGGGCGGGCCCGGCCTCATACGGCATGACCGACACCATGGGCCGGATGCACAGCGATGCCCAGTTCGCCGGATCCTCCTCGGTTCCCGCTCACGTCGAGATGATGGGGCTGATCGGCATGGGGAACAACCCCATGGTCGGCGCCACCGTCGCCGTCGCCGTGGCCATCGAGGTCGCCTCGAAGCGGAAATATGGAATGCGCGAAGCGGATAGGGCGGCGGCGTCCCGCCGCGCCGCTGATGATGGAGAAGGCTGACGATCGGGCGCATCCCCGTTTCACTGACCTGCGATCGCCCGCCGCTACCGCACCG
>CAZDLY010000091.1:0-8635 GCA_964506575.1 uncultured Akkermansia sp.
GCCTGCGGCGCGGTGAGCGGATTTCACAGCCTCTGTGCCGGCGGCACCACCTGCAAACAGCTCGTGTCGGAACCGGCAGCCCGTAGAATCGGTTACTGGGGGATGGTGCTGGAGAGCGTCCTGGCGATCACCGTCATCTGCGTCCTCTTGCTGGGCCTGCGGCGCGCCGATTATCTGGCCGATGTTCATCCGGCTTTGGTGGGGCTGAAAACGGGCGGCAACCCGATCCTCAGTTTCGCCATGTCGGTGGGTTTCGCCTCCCATGCCGCATTTGGTCTCCCGATCGCCGTCGGCGCACTCGGCGGCATGATCCTGCTGGAAGGCTTTTTGGTGACGACGTTGGACACCGCCGTGCGGCTGATGCGGTATCTGCTTGAGGAAGTCTGGCGCGCCCTGTTTGGCCTGGCGGCCATCGAAGACGCGCAGATGGACCCGGAGCTGGAGCCTGCCGGGGCCGATGGACTTTTGCCAGGAGCCGCTCCGGCCGCGCTTCAGACGCCGTCAATCCTGGCCCGTGTGCTCAGCCATTACTGGGTCAACTCCGGCATCGCGGTGGCGCTGATGCTCTGGTTTTCTTTCTCCAGCGGCATCATGACTTTGTGGGGTTTGTTTGCGACCGCGAATCAGTTGCTGGCCGCGTTTGTCCTGGGTCTGGGCGCTCTCTGGCTCCTGCGGTCCGGCCGCCGGGTCTGGTACATTGTGGGGCCGGCGCTCTTCATGCTGGTCACTACGGGGGCCAGCCTCTTCCTGCTCCTGCGCAAGTTCCTCCCCGGCACAGGCGCAACGGGCGCACCGGTTGGCAATACGACACTCTTCGGCGCCAGCCTGGTGCTGTGTGGTCTGACCCTGTACCTCCTGCTGATCGGCATCCGGGCGGCTATTTCTCCCCGCTCGCGCACCACGCATCCAGGTCGCCGGGACGGCAGAAACCCACCGACCAGCGGTCGCCGGTGAGCGCGTTGATCGTGAATTCCATCCCCTCGCCTACAAACGTCACGTCCTGAGGGGGCGTGAAGGCGAAGGCAAGGTTCCACGCGCCGCCCGGGAACTCCAGCTCCGCCGCAACCAGTCGTGTTCCGACGCCGGACGCCGCGTCGCACGTCACGACACGGCGCCACCGGGGCGGTCCGCCGGGCGAAATCCAGCCGCCGGGCACCGTGATGTGCGTGCGCTCGAACGTGGTGTAATCCCGGTCCATGCCGATATCCATCCGGTCGGCTCCGCAGGCGACGGTGTACCGGCAGCGGTCGAACGCATGGGCAATCAGCCCCGTCGGATTCTGCTCGGGCCAGGGCCAGGTGAACGCGTGGGGTGTGTGCTCGAACAACAGCGGATCGGTGCCGTCCGAAAAAGTGAACAGCGGCGATTCGAGCAAACGCACCGTGCCGTCGTCATCCGCCAGGAATCGGGGCATGCCGTGATGCATGTCCAGCCGCACCGTGTAGCGCGGCGCCAGGATTTCATAGACGGGTCTACCGGCTATCGCATAGACCGACCGGAGCGTCGGCCCAACCGCCGCCTTCAGCGCACGCGCCGCCGTGACACGCTCGCCGCCGTCCTGTCGCACCCGGAAATGGTAGGGCATGAGATGCTCCCCGGCCACCGCATTCGCTGCGGCGGCAAACACACAGGTGACCTGAATCGTCTGGCCGGGCGCGAGCGGACCGAATGCCGGGACGGCGGGTTCGACAGTGATTCCTACGGGTAGATCAACGATCACCTGCCCGGAGACGGTCGTCGCGGCGCGGGCGGTCAGCGACAGCACCGCCGCCCGCCGCCCGCCGGCCTGCAACCGCAGTACCCCGTGATCCCATGCGCTGTCGAAGGGCGGTTCGACCGGTGCCGTCTCCGCCACGCTCAGCTGGCACGGCGCCGGGCCGTACATCGCCCGCCCCTCTGTGTTGCGCAAGGGTTCGTCAAGGCCGTTCATTTGCAGCGCTCGAATCGGCGCGGCAATCGCGAAGGCCGTCCAGCCGCCGCGGGCAATGGCCGAACCGGCGGCGGACAGGCGGAGCCAGCCGAAATCACGAAACGCGAAAGTGTCGCCGCCCGCCGCGCGCAGGATGTGCTCTTCACCTCCGTCCTGCGTGCCGAACGACACCGCCGCGTAGTCGGTGAAGCCGGCGCCGTCGATGCGAACCACCAGGGCGTCCGCCGTGCGCACCAGCACCACGACCGCCCCGACTCGCGGCGTCTGGCCGGGCCGGAAGGGTTCGTGCGTGACGACGAATGCGGTTTCGCGCCGCGTCCGCCGGGCCAGCAGCATGCCCAGCGGGTCCAGCGCGCGGCCGGACTGCAGGGCCACGCGATCGGCCAGCGTTCCGCCCCAGTGTCCCAAAGTCACGGCGGTCGCGGGATCGGCCGCCAAGGTCACCCGCACGGCGGCCTGCGGCTCGTCCCCGATCTCGAAGTCGATGTGCCAGGCCTCGTCCCGGATGGCGCCCGTCGCATCCACCAGCGCGGTGTAGCGGGCGGGTGCATCGACGGGCGGAAGGACCTCGCGCGGATCGGCCGGCCGCGGCCTTCCGAAACTGTGCAGCAGGTAGTCGTACAGGCGCGGCACGGCGGAGGCGGCGGCAAACACATCGAGCAGATAGCCGTCGGTCAGCAGCAGTACGCGCGTCTGCGCCAGACCGGGGTAGAGTCCGGTGGCGCTCGTGGCCAGATGCTTGACCTCGGGCGAAAAGGCGTGCCGGATCATCGGCGGCGCGTTGCCCATGTCCTCCTCGTCCACCACCAGCGTCGTGTGCGCGACCGCATTCTGGGTCCAGCCGATGGCGGGGTTTTCATACTGGATGGCGTTGTAATCCGGATAGAGCAGGCGCCCCGCTCCGAACAGCGTCAGGCTGAAGGCGTCGCGATGGTTATGGCCATACCCCCGTGTCATGAGTTGGCACACGGCGATCGCGTCGGCGTTCGTCCAATAGGCTGGCGACTCGTCTGACCGCAGCATGGCCAGGCCAAATCCGGGCCACACGCGCGACGGTGCCGACGGCAGGGACGCCGTTTCTGGAACGGGCCGGTTGCCCCACACGTGCGGGACGTAGCCGGGAATCAGGGCCACGAAACCCGCGTAACGGGAATCGCCGGAGACGCGATGGCACGCGCCCAACGCCTCGTGCAGGCTCAGGCCGCCGGGGCGTTCATCCACCAGATACAGGTCGCCTTCCGGGCCGGTGGCGCCGTCGCCGTAGGTCGCGATGCGGATCCGCCGGTGGCCGGCGGCGTCCCGCTCGATCGGGTAAGCCGTGTCCACGTAATAGTCCATCAGGCCGCGGGCGCTGCCCCCGCCGGCTGTGCGCGCCGTGAACCAGTCCCGGCCGTCGTAAAGCCGGCCGTAGAACGCCAGCTCCGCCAGGCACCACAGGACCTTGTGAAAGATCGGATAGAGCGGCGCCTCGTTCCAGACTGCGTCATCCAGCAGCATGGCATTCAGGGCCGTGAAGACGCCGCCCTGCCAGGCGTGCCAGTGAAACCCCGGAGTTCCCGGACCGCGTCGCAATCCCCACGCCAGGAGATCTTCATCGGCCAGCGCCAGGCCCGCGAAGGCCACGTTGAAACTCGGCTTGAACATCAGATTGGCCGTCTGCCACCAGCGGTCCATGCTGCGTTGCTTGAAGCGGGCGTGGGTGCGAAAGCCAGCCTCGATGGTGGCGCGCGTCTCCGCGTCCAGGGCCGGATAAACCCAGTCATAGGCCACATAGGGCGTGATGTCCAGATCGTAGTAGACGTCCGACAGGGCGGGTTGCCCGGCGCGAAAGAAATCGGGATTGCGCAGGTCCCGTCCGCGGCGCGCCTCCCACGCTTCCGCCCGGGCGAGCAGCCATTGCCGGGCGGTTGCGACATGCCGGTCGTCCTGCCGCACGGCGAAGAGGAATGCCGCCTGAAAGCCGTCGCCTGCGTCGGCGGCCGCCTCGATGCGCGCCAGCTCTTCCCGCGCCCAGGGTTCGCTGGCGAACAGGGCGCGCAGCTCGGACCGCTTCCATTCCGGCATGAAGAAGGGCCGCCCGCCCGACGGCACGGGCAGCGCCGGATCGGACGCCGCCTCTGCCGCGCACCCCGCAAACAGCAGGCTTGTGGCGGAGGCTGCGTGCTGCTGCTCGGCCATGGAATAGCGTTTCATCCTGATCAGGAAATGGAATTCACGACGAAGGACACGTGACGCGTTGGCGGCCCGGAACCAAGGCGACGCTCTTTCCGTCGGGCAGGCGCAACACGCCGGTGACGCCCTCCGGCAGCGTCACATCAAAAGTGATTCCGCTGGCGTCGCGCGTCCAGGCGGATCGGATGATGCCGGCCGGCGCGCGATACCAGGCGCTGATCGAATCCAGCCCATCGACCGGTTGCGGCCGCACCGTCACCTGGCTGAATCCCGGATGTTCCGGGTCCGGCACGATGCCGGCAAAGTACTGGTAAAGGCAGGCGCTGATATCGCCGAACATGATGTGATTCTGCGAGTCGCTGCCATCCCAGTTCTCGCGCAGAGTCGTCGCGCCCTGGCGCAGCCAGTTGGCCCAACCGGGCAGCTCCGGCTGCGTGAAGAGCCGGAGCACAACATCGGCGCGCCCGTTTTCGGCCAGCACACGCGGCACGTACTTGGCGCCAAGGATTCCAAACGATACCTTGTAGTCGTTCTGCTCAACCGCTTGGGCGAGTCGATCGACAACGGCCGCCCGCTGGTCGTCCTCCACCAGTCCCTGATAGACCGCGCAGGCCAACGCCGTCATCTGCCCGTCGGCATACACGCCGTTGCCGCGATAGAACGCCGCGTTGAATGCGCGGCGGATGCACACGGCCTGCGCCTCGAACGCGGCGGCCTCCTGCTTGCGGCCGGTCATCCGCGCAAAACGCGCCAGCAGACAGGTGTCGGCGTAGTAGTACGCCGTTGAGGTGAGCGCGGCGGGCGCCTGACTCTTGCCGACCGAACACCAGTCGCCCAGACCGAAGTGCACGATGTGGTCCGTGGCCAGCGTGCCCAGATACGCGACGTAGCGCGCCATGGCCGGATACAGGCGGTCGATGTGCGAGCGGTCGCCGGTGTAGAGATAGATGTACCACGGGATCAGGATCAGCGCGCTGTCCCACGCGGGCCCCGATCCCCAGTTGTAGCCCCATCCAGAACAGGGCACAATGCAGGGAAGCTGACCGCTGGGGCGCTGGCAGTCCGCGATGCTGTCGAGCCACTCGCCATAGGCGGAGGCGGCGCCGTAATTCCACAACCCGGTCTCGGCCGCGAGATGGGCATCGCCGGTCCAGCCGTTCTTTTCGCGGTGTGGACAATCGGTGGGGAATCCCACGAAGTTGCCGACATACGCCCAGCGCGTGCAGGTTTGCAGCCGGTTGAGCGTCTCGCTGGATGTCTCGACCCCGCCGACTTCGTCGAACGACGTGTGCACGACCCGCCCACGAAGGGTGTCGAGGGTCGGCTCGCCCGGCAGCCCCTCCACGCGCACATATTGAAACCCGTGGTAGGTGAATCCAGGCTCCCAGACTTCTTCGCCCTGACCTTTCAGCGTGTAGCGATCGGTCTGGAATTCGCCGCTCTTGACGAAACGGTCCATCTTGCAGACGTCGATATCGCCTTCCGCCGTGCAGCGCTCCGCATAGCGAAGGACCACTTCGGTGCCGGCAGGACCGCTCACCCGGAGTTGCGCCCAGCCCGCCATGTTCTGCCCCATGTCGTAGACCACCGCTCCGGAAGCGAGCTTGCGCACCGATACCGGCGTGAGCGTCTGCATGACACGGCACGGCGGCGCGGTCTGGGGCTCGAGTACCCCGCCCGGCCCCGGAACGATCGCCGCCGGCTGCCAATCGCCATCGTTGTAGCCGGGCTGGTCCCAGCCCGGCCGCTCGGCGCGCGCGTCGTAGTGCTCGCCATTGCGCAGGCCATCGAAACGAACCGGCCCCGCGATGAAACGCCACGACCCGTCAGCGTTCAGTCGGACGGTTGCACCCGACTGAAGCTCCACATCCAATTCGAGTGTCAGCTTGGGATAATCCCGCCACGTGACCCGGTCCAGATTCCAGAACTCAACCGTGTGCCCATTGTACCATCCCGATCCCAGCATCACCCCCACGGCATTCGCACCGGCCTTCAGCAGACTCGTCACGTCATAAGTCACATACCGAACGCGCCGGTCATACTGCGTGACCACGGGATCCAAGACATGGTCGCCCACCCGCTGGCCGTTGATCCTGGCAACATAATACCCGAGCCCGCAAATGTGCAGCGTGGCCTTCCGCACCGCGCCATCCAACGTGAACTCCCTTCGAAAGAGCGGCGCAGGCAGCATCTGGTCGGCATACTGGAACATCTGGTCATATCGACCGATCCATGGCGCGGACCACGCGCGGGGTTCGGGGCGTCCCGTTGCATCGGCCGCCGCGCGCCTGCGTGAACGGCTCGCCGCAGGCTTTAGAATGGCTTTCTCAGTCATTGTTTCTCTCCTAGGTGATTACTCCCGATTGCGCCAGCGGATGCGCACGGCGTCAAGCCCGGCCAGGTCGCCGCGCAAGACGATGTCGCGCGTGCCGCCGGGAAGAATGTCGAAGCAGCGATCTTCGGTATCGAGTCCCGCGGGCGGATCGACCCGAACGAAGTGGGCGAACACATCTGCAGAGAGCCGCATCACGGCGCGCCCGGAGTCGCGCGACAGGATCTCGGAACGCACCGTGGCGGGTGGCATCTTGATGGACTTGAAGTTCATGAAGAAGAAGACGTTCTCCGCGATCACGCCGTCGGGGCCGCTCAACCGGGCATGGTAGAAATCGCCACTGCGCATCAGGTTCATCCGCTCCAGGCCGCACCGCACCGATGCGTTCTTGCGGATGGCGACCGCCTGCGTCGTTCGCGAACGGACCTGGCCTTCGAACGACACCAGCGAACACTCCAGCGTGCCCGTGACACGGGCGCGCGTGTCGTTGACAACCCACGTGGAGACGCCGCATTCCTCCTCCTTGATGGACACCAGCACCGGCGCGCTGGCCCGGCGCACATAATCGTAGGACGCCTTCTTGCGCAGGTAGTAATCGACGACCGACCATCCGATCTCGCCCCAGGAGTCCGGAAACATCCAGAACATGCTGCCGCCGCAGTCGAACTTCCGCCGTCGCGCCTGCTCGGTGGCGGTCTTCAGCGCCTCGGCCTGCAGAAGCTGCGAGGCCTCGACGAGCTGCTCCAGCGTCATGGACGCCGAGTTGCCAGCCAGCAGGTCAATCGCGGCAAAGACCTTGATCTGCCCCTTCTGCCCCTTCTCCATGAAGCCGTGGCGGTTGGTATGGAAGCGGAATCCTTCGGCGTCCACCGTCCGCTGGCCCTCGGGCAGGTAGTCGTGGATGGATTCCAGCGCGGGCATGCCGAAATACCCATACTCCGAATTGAACGTGCAATGCGCCCGCCGGTAGTTGCGGTAATCAATCTGGTCGTTGCCGCCCGTGGCGATGCTCACCGACCACCAGTGCTGGTCGCCCTGGTCCTCGTCGTTGACGTCCTGGCCGCCGAAGGGGCTGGTGGGCCGGTAGGGCCGGTCCGGGTCGAGGCTTTGCATCAGGCCGGGAATCAGCTCATGCTCCAGGACCGTGCTGGTGTTGGACTCGCAGCCGGGGTACCAGTTGTTGTCGAACGCCCAGTCCGATTCGTTGCTGCCGCACCACAGCGCGATGGAGGGGTGGTTGCGGAGGCGCGGCACGGCCACCGCGAGTTCATCGGCAAGCTGCTGGCGGAAACCGGCGTCGTCGCCGGGATAGATGAAGCAGGCCATCATGAAATCATGCCACAGCAGAATGCCGTTCGCGTCGCAGTAGTCATAGAAGTCGTCTTCTTCAAAGATGCCGCCGCCCCAGACGCGCAGCATGTTGATGTGGGCATCGCGGACCAGCGTCAGCAGGTGTGTGCGCCGCTCCGGCGTGATGCGCGCGGGGATGCCGTCGGACGGCGCCCAGTTCGCCCCGTTGATGAAGCACTTCTCGCCATTGACCACGAACGTGAACGTCCGGCCTCCGGGGATGGCCGGGTTCGGCTCCTGCGCGAGGGTGATCTCGCGGATGCCGAAGCGCGTGGTGCGGGTCGCGCAGGTCGCGTCCCCGTGCGTCAGCCGCGTCTCGAGCGTATACAGATGCGCCTTGCCCAACGGGCGCGGCCACCACAGGCGCGGGCGCGTGACTTCGAACGCGGTCTCGATGCAACGCCGGCCCGGCGCCACGGCGGCGAGCGGCAGCGTCCGCTCGCCGATGCCGGGAATGGTCAGCGTCAGCGCGGCGTCCGCCGGGGCGTGGGTCACGTTCTCAATCTCGGCGGCGACCGTGACGATCGCGCGGCCCTTGCCGACGAGCCGGGTGCGAACCCAGACATCGCGCAACGCCACGGGGTCGAGGATTTCCAGTCGCACCGGCCGCCAGATGCCGCAGTTGACCAACCGTGGCGCCCAGTCCCAGCCGAAGGTAAAAGCCGCCTTGCGCGTCCAGATGCTCTCGTGGACGCCCTTTCCGTATTTCGCCAGCGGCTTGCGTTTGGCCTCCGCCACACCCGCGTCCAGACGGATCAACACGGTGTTTTCACCGGGGCACAGGGCGTGCGTCACATCGAAGCGGTGCGCGATCAGGGCGTTGGAGGCGCGGCCGATCGCGACGCCGTTGA
>CAZDLY010000092.1:0-8424 GCA_964506575.1 uncultured Akkermansia sp.
TTGTCGGCTCTTCCAGTTCGGCGGCTTGAGCATGGCCCCGCTTCCCCTTCAATGAGAAATCCCCCCACAAACCCGGAAGCGCCGAAAAAATGGAGAGTTTGCCCTCACAGTCCCCGCCTCGCACATTCCCTTTGTCTTTCGGCGCGGCGGGACGCCGCCGCCCTACCGCGCTGCGCGCATTCCCTGATCCCGCTTTTCAGTTTTTGAGTTTTCAGCGTGAACAAGTGGACGAAGCACGCGGGCCGGCGCGGATATCTGGACTTCATGACCCAATTCGTCAAATAATTAGTAAACCATAAATAAATTCATGGTTGACAATCTAGGCCTGTCCCTCTATCTTTTGCGCTTTTTCAACCAGCCAGAAACGTGTGACATGCACCTGCAGCGTGTGATTCTCGGTTGCTTTTTCATGGGGGCGACGGGGTGTGCCATAGCCGAAACCAATGCGGTGGCCGAGTGGGCGGTCGAGGTTGAGGGACGGCTGTTGCGGGAGATTTCGCTGGCGGACGACGCCTGGACCGTCGTGCCGCTGCTCGAGACGCTGCCCGGTGTATCCGTGCGCAACCAGGGCTTCGGGGGCGCGCAGACCGACATCAGCGTTCGCGGCGGCGCGTTCAATTCCAGCGGACTGCTGCTCGGCGGACTGGCCTTGCGCAATCCGCAGACCGAGCATTTCCAGTGCGACCTGTCGGTGCCGGACAGAACGTTTTGCGCGCCGGAGGTGCTGACCGGCCTGGAGCGGTTCGCTGTCTCATCGGGGCACCCGTCGGGGGCGGTGGCGCTCGATTTCGCCCCCATCGAGGCGGGCGGACTCGCCGCGGCCGGCATGGGCGAGGTGGGGCACCGCCTGGCGCGCATCCGCCACGGCACGCGCTGGAGCGACGGCGGCGCCGCGTTCGGGGCGGCCGGATTCGCCGCGTCGGACCGGGCCGACCGGACGGACGGCCAGCCCGACAACTATCTGCGGCGCTGGGCCCTGGGCGGGCGGGGGGACATCGTGACGGATGCGGGGCGGTTCGACCTGCTCGCCGTCGGCACGGTCCGGGAATTCGGCGCGCGCGGCTTTTACGGCACGCCGCTGACGCTCCCCTCGGAAGAGCGCGTGGAGGACGCCCTCATCCTGGCCGGCATCAGCAGCGGCGACCGCTCCGAAGACCGGGCCGGGCGGCTGACCGCCGCGTTCCGCCAGACCGCAGACGCCTACTGGTACCGGGGGAGGCGGGCGGGGCCTCCGAGCCGCCACGTCTCGGATGTCTGGGCGATGCACGGCGATGCGGTGCGGCCCCTGGGCGGCGGCTTCCGGCTGGCGGCGAGGGGCGATGCGAGCTGGGAGCAGGTCGCCAGCCGGAGCCTGGGCGACCATGAGCGGGGTCAGGTTTCGGCGGCTGTGCTGCCGGGGTGGCGGCGCGGCGCGTGGGAGTTGACCGCCGGCGGCGCGGCCGAGGGGTGCACCGGCGACCGGCCCGCCTGGCTGCCCGCCGCCGGCGTGGTGTGGCATCCGACGGAGGCGCAGCAGGTGTTTCTCTCCTGCAGCGAGGCGGTGCGTCAGCCCTCCTACACCGAATACAACTACAACAATCCGACCTCGCTGGGCAATCGCGGCCTGGGCCGACAGCACACACGCACGACCGAGGCGGGCTGGCGCGGCTCCTGGAGCGGCATCGCGGGCGGCGTCACGGCGTTTGCCGAACGCGGACGGAACGTGGTGGACTGGGTCCGGATGCTGCCGGCCGACCCCGTTTATCGGGCGGTCAATCTCGACACGGTTGACAGCTCCGGCCTCACGGTGGACGCGGTCGTGGCGGTGGATTCCGCGCTTGACCTCCTGCTTTCGGGGACGCTGCTGCGCAAGACGTGTGACGCGCCGATCTACGCGAGCCGCTATGCGCTGGACTATCCCGAACAGGACCTCCGCATGGATGTGCGCTGGCGGCCGGCGCAGGCGTGGGATGTGCGGCTCTGGCAGGGCGTCGGGCGGATGGCGGAGAACCCGCTGCGCCGTGGCGGGCGCACGCGCGTGGACGGGGGCGGCGAGATCCGCTGGCGGGTGCCGCGGGTTTCCGACCTCACGCTGGCGCTGGGCATCGCCAACGGGTGGAACAGCGGCTTCGAGACCTACGCCGGACAACCCCAGGCGGGCCGGCGGATTTACACCGTCGCCGAATACCGGTGGTGAGGAAAGCGTTCAGCTTTTCCCACAATTGACGGCGTGGCGATTGTCGTGTATAGTGTGCCCCGCATGCAGGTTCGAGCCGTATTTCAACCTCAAAGAAGGCCACGATGGAAGACACGATCATTCAGGAGTATGCCGAGAAGGTGCGGGCGACCGGAACGATTGATCCGCAGTTGTACGTCGATTACAACGTCAAGCGCGGCTTGCGCAACGCCGATGGCACGGGCGTGCTGGTCGGCCTGACCCGCGTCGGGGAGGTCCACGGGTACATCATTTCCGAGAACGAAAAAGTGCCGGTTGCCGGCCGGTTGATCTATCGCGGAATCAATGTCGAGCAGCTCGTGGCCAGTTGCGAGGCGGAGGGGCGCCCCGGCTTCGAGGAGAGCGCCTACCTGCTGCTGTTCGGCGAACTGCCGACGGCGGCCGAGCTGGCGCAATGGGGCCGGGTCCTGGATGCGGCGCGGCGGCTGCCCGACGGGTTCAAGGAGGCGGCGATCATCCGCGCGCCCGGCAAGGACATCATGAACAGCCTGGCGCGGGCCGTCCTGACGTCGCACATCTACGACGACAAGCCGGACGACCTCTCGCTCGCCAACGTGCTCCGGCAGTGCATCAACCTGATCGCCCGCTACCCGGTGATGGCGGCCTACGCCTATCAGGTCAAGGCCCACTACCACCTGGGCAAGAGCCTGTTCCTGCGCCATCCGGAGGACGGCAAGTCCACGGCCGAGAGCTTCCTGATGATGATCCGCGAAGACGCCCAGTACACCCGGCTGGAGGCGGAACTGCTGGATCTGAGCCTCATTCTGCACGCCGACCACGGCGGCGGCAACAACTCCGCGTTCACGACGCACGTCGTCGCCTCGGCTTACACCGACACCTACGGCGTGCTGGCCGCCGCGACGCTCTCGCTCAAAGGCCCCCGCCACGGCGGCGCCAACCGGCGGGTGATGGATCAAATGACCGAGATCAAGGCGAACATCAAGAAATGGGATGACGCGGGCGAGGTTGCAGACTACCTGCGCAAGATTCTGGACAAGCAGGCCGGCGACGGCACGGGGCTGTTGTACGGCCTCGGACACGCCGTCTACACGATTTCCGATCCGCGCACCGACCTGCTGCGCGAAAAGGCGCGGCTGCTGGCTGCGCAGAAGGGGCGCGAGGATGAGTTCGCGCTGTACGAGCTGATCGACCGGATCGGCCCCGACGTGTTCAACAGCGGGCGGACGAAGAAAAAGGTGTTGTGCACGAATGTCGACTTCTATTCGGGCTTTGTCTACGACATGATGGGCATTCCGGACGACCTGTTCACGCCCATCTTCGCGATTTCCCGCGTCGTCGGCTGGTGTGCCCACCGGCTCGAGGAGCTGGTCAACGGCGGGCCGATCGTCCGCCCCGCCTTCAAATCCGTCAGCCAGAATCGCGAGTATGTGCCGATGAGCGCCCGCCAGACGCGGACAGGGGGATGAGACGATGATCGCAGGCGCAGACTTCCGGGTGGCGGCGGCCCTGGCGCTGCTGCTGGCGGCGGGGTGCAAGCCGTCGGCGGGCGACGCCGATGCGCGCGATCGCGCCACGCCGGCGTTTGACCGGGCGGTCCGGACCGAGCAGGCCGGCAAGCTGGACGAGGCGGTCACGCAGTATGAGCAGGTGTTGCTGGATCACCCGCGACTGGTTTCCGCGCACCTCCACCTGGCGCTGCTGCTGCACGATCACCGGCAGGATTATTTCGGGGCGGTCTATCATTACCGGCAGTACCTCAAACTGCGGCCGGGCGGCGAGAAAGATGATCTGGTCGAGGGGCGCATCCGTCTGGCCGAGCAGCTCCTGGCCGCGCAGTTATTGCGCCGGGTCGGGGATTTGGCGGGAATCGCCCAGTCGCGGCTGACGGCGGAGGTTGACACCCTGAGCCGGCGCGTCACCGCGCTGGAGGGGGAAAAGGCGGCGCTGGCCGGGGAGAAGGAGCAGCTGACCCAGGCCGTGCAGACGGCACAACGGGAGGCTCAGCGGCTGCGCCACCTGCTGGAAAAAATGCAGATCCCGGATCAGGCGTCCGCCGCCGAGAAACCGCGGGCGGGCGAACGGATTCCGTCCAAGCGGGATGGGCAAGCGAACATCGATCCGGCCGTTCCGTCCACGCCTTCGGTCCCCCGCGGCGCGCTCGCCGCCGCGCGCGAGGAGGCCGAGCGGCTCGCGGGCGCGACACCGCCGCCCAGTCGCCCGATCGAGCCCTCACATCCGCCTGCGCCCGAAACGCCCAAGCCGGCCGCCGTGGCCACTCCCGAAACGCCCAAGCCGGCCGCCGAGCCGGCGGTGCAGCGCACACCGGCGTTTCGGACGTACGTCGTTCAACCGGGCGACACGCTTTTTCGAATTGCCGAACGCCACTACGGCGACGGCGCAAAATGGACGACGGTTCGGGACGCCAACAAGAGCCGGATCAGTTCCGACGGCCGCGTGCGGGTCGGTCAGATTCTCCTGATCCCGTAAGGTGAAACGATGTCACGGCGCAGGGTCAGACTGTTTCGATACGGCCCGGATGCGGGCGAAGTGCTGCTCGGCGGCGGCGTGCAGCGGGTGTGGCGTCTCGACACGCGCGAGGATTCCAACGACCGCGGCATGTTCGTCTTTTCGTCCGATGATCGGCGCCCCCGCCGCCGCGCGCATAAACTGGGCCATTACATCTTTGCCGGAGGGCTGCGGCAGCATGGCTGGTCCGTGGCCGACGATCTGGAGAGCCAGCGTCGGCGCCGGGCCATCCGGATCATGCTGGCGCTGGCCAGCGCCTGGCTGCTGTTCCGCTGGCTGCCGCTCGACTGACGGGGGGAGCGGTTGGGATCGGTCAGACCTGCGCGGAGCAGGCCCCGCCCCGAATGGCGCTAAGTTATTTCTTCTATTCCAACCGGCGGGCGGTCTGGTAAACTATTCCCTATGCCAACCGGATAGTCTGACAGTCCACAGCCATCTTCGGGATAAACGTTTTTATCACACACAGGAGGTCTCATGCAGCACACCACACGACTCATTACCGCAAGCGCCTGCCTCGGGCTGGCGTTGTTCTCGGGTTGCGCGACGCTCGACGGACACGAGGGAGCCGTTGTCGGCACCGCAGTCGGCGTGGCCGGCGGGGCGGCGGTTGGCTCGGCGGTTGCCGGCAAGGGCAATCGCGGCACCGGCGCCGCCGTGGGCGCGGTCATCGGCGGTGTCGCAGGCGGCATCACCGGCGATCAGCTCCACGACAAGAAGTAGAACGGGCCGTCGCGCGCGCCTTATATCCCGCCCGCCGCCACGGCGCGGAGGGTCCGGCCGAGGAACACCGCCACGCCGTCGGCGGCATCGACGATGCCGAACGGGGAGGCATCAGCGGCGCGGCTTGCCGCGTACGCTGGGTGCCTTGGTTCGGGCTGTTCTGTATTCGACGCCGGGAAGTCCTGCGAAGTGCTCGTCCTGTGTCCAGAGCGTGGCCTGTTCCGACCATGCGGTCGACAGGATCAGGCTGTCCGCCATGGGGAGGCGATGTTTGAGGCTGATCAGAGCCGCACGGAGCGCAATGGCTTCAGAGACTTCAGTCACCCGGCCCTGCTTCATCTGGCCAATGGCTTGCAGCGCTTTCGGTTCATCCGCAACCGCGTTCACTTTCTTAAACACCTCGTACAGGCAAATCACGGGAACAAGGAGGTTATCGACATCTTCGATCAGAGGTGCAAACACACCGGCATTGTTGCCCTCAAACAGGAACTCGATCCAGCCTGACGTGTCTACAACATTCATACCCGGTCCTCCTCGTCACGCTCGAATCGAGCGTCAAAACCCTTGAGAAAACCCCGCATGCTTCTCATGGGGCGCACCGGAATAAGCTCAACACGATCATCGAAACAGATGACCTGCAAACGCTCGCCTGCCCGAATATGGGCTCGTTCTCTGACTGCAAGCGGAATCACTACCTGATATTTCGGCGATACGGTTACAGTGTCCATGGCATCGATCTCCTTTTGGTGTTACGTATAACAGATCGATTGGCATTCAGTCAATATATTCCTTGTCCCCGACCGTCAGCGATCACCAGCGGCCGCACATCCAGGGCTGCCTACAGGCCTGCAGTCGGCCGCGGGTGCATCGCCTGGTTCGCCGGGTTATAGGATGTTAAGAACCAGCCGTAACCCGTCGTCAACGTTTGCCATGTCTGTCGCATCCAGTGCTCGCAATTTCCCCGCGAGAAGCCGTTTGTCAATGGTAAGCAATTGCGATACGTTGACCACAGAGTCTTTGGGAAGTCCCGAATAACGCGCGCGGACGAGCACATTGCCCGGAGCTTGGGCGAGCGCAAGGTTGGAAGTAAGAATCGCCACAACCACCGTATTGATCCGGCTGTTCGTGAATTCGTCCGCCTGCACGATAAGCACGGGGCGGCGATAACCTAAACCAGACCCTTCCGGCTCAGGCAAACCGGCCCACCAAATCTCGCCTCTTCGCATTACCACCTCTCCTTAGGAAGCGATGCGAACTGCATCTTTGAAAGGACAGGATCGACGTGCGATTCTTCGCGCGCGTAGACGCGGTTCAGCTTTTCCGTGACGCCCTCGGTCTTGTGGTGGTTCAGAAACTCTGCCACGGCACGGGTAATCAAAGCACTCCGTGACAATTTGTGCTCCCGCGCAAAGAGATCGGTACGGAAGAGATCATTCGGCATGGATATGGCTGTCTTCCTGGTCAAATAGTATAACCATGGTGATACCGCCATCAATCATAATATTATCCGTCAAAAAGTGAGATCACGCGCCTGAACGAGTTGCCCGGTCAGGCCGCCAAGACGCTATCCAGCGCGATGCCTCCGGCGAAGACCGACGAGACGGCGCAGCCATCGTCCTCGTCGTCGTCCTCGTCCTCGAAACGTGAAATCGAGGACGACGACGAGGACGAGGACGATCATGATGTCTCATTCCTGTTTCCCGTCCGGCCGGAGGCCGGTGGCCCGACCGAACACCGAACTCTCCGCTTGCATAAACCGGAGGTTTGGCAAGCGGATCTCTCCATTTTGATCACCCCACCGATCAGAAACCTAGCCTTTCATCTTGAAGTCGACCGCAGTAGAACGGTAAGTCAGTGCGCGTCTTAGATCCCGCCCGCCGCCGTGGCGCGGAGGGCCCGTCCGAGGAAAACCGCCACGCCGTCGGCGGCCTCGACGATGCGGTCGTCGCTGCGGAGCGTGGCTTCGGGGTCCGTCGCACCCGCCTCCCGGGCCAGCCGCAGCACCCAGCGCGTCAATTCCTGCTCGGCGTAAGCCTGCGCCTCGGCCATCTCGATGAACGTCGGGGCGCCGGGAAGCCCGCTGACATGCAGCCGGCCCAGTTCGTCGGGGACGATCACGACCTGGCGCTCCACCCGCACCTGGCTGGTGATGGCCCCCACGGCGTTGGCCACGTCGCCATCGCGCGGGATGATCACTTCGGCCCGCAGGCGCCCGGCCGCGGCGGGCAGCAGAAATGCGGCGGGCGCGCCGATGCCGATCACCGGAACACCCAGATCGAACGCCACCCCGAGGCCGTCGCGCACCCGGCCGAGGCCCCGGTCCAGCAGCGCGCGCGCCAGCACACCATGGTCATGGTCGAGACCCTTTTCGCCGCAGCAGTCGACCAGCCGGGTCATCAGCAGCTCGTGTGCGAGCTTGTATTCGACCTGATCGATCACCCGTCGCGACACGGCTTCGGCGTCCAACTGCTCGGCTGCGCCGATTGCCTCGGCGTAGCGCCGCGCATAGCCGGTGTTCCACATCGCCAACTGTCCCTGCACATGGAGGGCGTCGGTCGGCGTGAAGCCGAAGAACCGCACGAGTTGCCGCTCGACCAGCAGTTCGATGCCGAGGAATCCCCGGCGCAGGCAGCGCGTCTCGTGAATCAGTCGGCTGATCGTCATGGGACCGGCATCCAGCAGGTGCAGAATCGTCCGCCGCCGCTCGTCCAGTCCGTCCAGGCCATCCTGATTCACGCCGCCGGGCATCCGCGCGCAGATCACCTGTGATCCGGCCTCGGCGCCCGCGTGGGTCTGCACCCAGGCCAAGCAGTCGGCCGCGGCGTCGGCGCCCGCGGCCTCGTCGAGCCGGCACACCGGCCACACGCGCTGGGGCCCGACATGCCAGCCATGCGCATCCTGCCGCACCTCGCTGTCCCCCCCCAGGCCGATGGTCCGCACGGCCAGCGCCTGCACGTGCGTGCGCCAGTGGCCCACCCGCGCGCCGTCGGGATCGATCCGCA
>CAZDLY010000093.1:0-8368 GCA_964506575.1 uncultured Akkermansia sp.
ATCAATAATCGTCGTAAAGGTTTCTCCGCCGAGCGAGGAATGGAGCGTGCGCCAGGCAAAGAGCGAACCCGCCAGCGGCGCATCGGGCACCCCGGCGCCGGGCGTGCCGCGCCGGGCCAGCACCGCATCAAAGCCCTCCACCGCCTCGCGCCTCGCACGGTCAAACTGGGCCATGATGCGGCGGCGGGCGTGTTCGGCATCGCGCCGGCTGAGCCCGTCCCACGCGCCAGCGGGCGCCCCCCACCATCCCGTCGGCGTAATCGGCGCGCGCTTCAGGACCAGCTCGCGCGCCTGACTCTCAAACTGCTCGGCTTGCCGCGACAGCTCGTCCAGGGCCAGCTTGTCGCGGGACAGCGTGTCGGCGCCCGCCGGGCGATCGGGATTGCCCAGCGCCAGCGTGCGGGTGCGGATCTCCCGTGCCAGCGCACCCACCGTCCCGTTGGCATCCAGCGCCTTGAACCGTTCGAGCACGTCCAGAAACTCACCGGTGAGCCGCGTGGCCTGACTCATCGCATCCCGGAATCCCGGGCTGGTGGCGTTCCCGGTCTGTAACGCCCCTCCCGCATCCCGGAGGCGATTCCGCAGGTCGTGAATCAGAGGCAGGCGCGCCTGCATCACGATGCCCGCAGCCGCCGGGTTGCCCGCAAAGAAAGCCTCGGCCACTGCCCCGGGATCCTTCGCTTCCGCCAGCTTGCGGGCGGCCACATAATAAAGGCGAAGCTCGCGCACGGCCGCGCTCTCGTTGCCGACCGGCTCTTCGCCGCGCATGAGTTTGGCCGCCCGTTTCAACCCGCTACCCAACGTATTCACGGAGCGTGACAACTCCTCCAGATCCAGCGTCACGGCCGCGGCGACTTCCGGTCTCGCCCTATTTCCCGCGCGATCCTTGAGCCGGCCGAGCAGCGGCGGCACGACGACCCGGTAGCGGTTGAGCGCCGCGCGCAGAGCGGCCAGCGTCGCGGCAAGCCGGACGTTCGTCTCCCGGCCCGGATCGCCGTAGGCCAGGTCCAGATGCATCCGGTACGAAAGACGCAGGGCGTCGGACTCCCATTCCGTCAACCCGGCTTCCAACGCGACGAGGGCCGGTTTCATGGCGGACATTTCGCCTCCCTCGGACGGCGGCGCCAAAGGGGTCAACCCGTCGATCAACCGGGCCGTCCGCCCTGCCAACGTATCGAGTTCCGCATCAACGGGTGTCTGAATGGCGGTGACGGCGCGTGTGAGCGCCGGAAGCGCCGCATTCAGGCCCGTGGGCGCCGGCTGCGCCCCGATCTCCTTTTTAGCCTCGGCGCTGCCATCCACATCCAGCGTCCGCACCCGGTCCGCCGCAGCGGCGCGCGTCGCATCATCGCGGGCCAGATCCAAGGCTTTGAGCGCGTCCGCCAGGCGCCGTTCCGCCGGGGTCACGCGAGCGGCATTCAGCCAATCCGCATATTCATTGTCTAGGGCCGCGCGCGCCAGCGCTTCGGCTTCGCAGGTCAGAGCGGCCTTCGTGTCCGGGCTGGCGCCTCCCCCGGTCGTTCGTCCGGGTGCCATGACCGCCAGCCGATCGCCCAGGCCCAGGAAGGCGCTGCGCTCCACCATGCGGGCATCGGCGGCCCGCCAGCGCGCCAGCGCGACAGACGGCGCAGCCGTTGCGGCGGATCCCGCCTGGGCAATCTCGTCGCGGCGCTGGTTGTACTGCGTACGAAGGGCGGCGCGGGCCGCCTGCCGCTGGGTCTTCCATTCCGGCAACGGCGGCAGCAGGAGTCCGATCCAGCCGTCAATCTGCTCCGCCATGGTCTTGCCTGCGGCCTGCTGCCGGGCCGGGTCGGCATGCTTGAGATCGCGGCCGCTGCGGCTGATCTGCCGGGTGAATGCCTGAAGTTCTTCGATCTTGATCTGGGACGACATTCTGGCCAGCGCCCCCAGGTCGGCGCCCGTGGCGTCCAGGGCCTCCAGCAGCAAGTCGACCCGCCGATCGCGGGACGCGGGAGACGGGCGGGACGCGGCCTCCGTCAAGCCCGCGGTCGCCACGATCTCGCCGCGCAGGTTGAGGGAGCGCCGGATGAGGTCGCGCGCCCACCGTTCGCGCAGCAGGGCCGGAATCGTCTCGGACGTGAGCTGTCGCAGGGCGGCCTGGCGCGCCTCGAGGCTGTGGGGCGAGGGCGTCGGCGGCTTGTCAAACAGACCGGAGAGCACCGCATAGAGCATCCGCACCTCATCGGCACCGTCCGAGCCATCGGTGAAGTGGTGCTCGCGCTCGATGAAATCCAGCAGACTGTCGGCCGCCGGTCGGCTGTTCAACGCCAGGCCCTGCGCCTTGGCGGAGGCCGCGATGGGCTCATACGCGGCTTCATTCAGAGCGAGCACCGTAGGGTCGGAGGCCGCCGGCTGGATCGTCGGCAGAATCTGCGCCATCAGACGCAGCGCGGCCACCCGTCGGCGCTCGTTCTCGTTGCCCGCTAGAGCGGAGACGAGGATCCGGACGCCCTGCGAACTGGCGTCCTGGCGGCCCGTGTCACGCACGCGCACCGACAGCAGAATCTGGTCGCCCGGAGCGGCATCGACCTTGGCCAGGTCGAAGTTCGCGGCGAGGGTCTGCGCGAGGCTATTCTCCTCTACGGGCAGGGGGATCTCACGGATCGATGCATCTCGATTCCGATCCGGATTGATCTGATAACAGATGGCCCCCTCCAGCAGTCCCAGGTCATCGGTCAGTTCCATGTGCATGGACACCAGTTCGCCCTGTGCAACCGTCAGGTCGCCAGCGGGATAGTCCAGACGCACGCTGGGCGCCTGATCTTCGCGCAGCGTCATGCAGAGGTGGACCCGCTCGGTGTTTTCAAAACCCAGTTCGTTGACCAGAACGATCTCCATCTCGACCGCATCCGCCATCACGAACTCATGCCGATAGGTCCCGGTTTTCGGATCAGGCTTCAACTCGGCCAGGGTGGCGCCATCCCGCGTCCCGATCACGCGGGCGGACTTCAGCGGCGATTGATCGGAGGCGAACTCCAGGCGCACGCGGCTGCCTGCAAAAGCGGGAATCGGATCGCGCAGATCCTCCACGCGGGCGGTTGGAAGGCGGGTATAGGCCGGCGGCTCCACCTGCACAACCACGCCCGTGGCCCGCGGCTGCGCGATGACGCGGACCCGGCGGATGTCGGTCTGCGCATCGCCGCAGCGCACGCGGTAACTAAAACTCTCCTGCAGGTCGTTCCGCGTGGTCACGAACAGGCGGCGCTGCACACGGCTCATCGGGCGGGCGTCGCCGGCAATCGGCAAACGCGAGACGGTGCCGGTGGCCGATGCCAGCAGACAGATTCCGGCGTCGGCACCCAGCCAGCGCAGCGGCCGTTGGAGCAGGCGGGGGATCTCGCCGGTCACCTGCACCTGCAGGACCACTTCTCCGCCACGCCCGACCACGGCCGCCTCCGGCGTCACCGTCAATCGCATGAAGCTCGGTTTCGGAAGATTCCGGGTGGGACACGTCAGCCGCTGCAGCATCAGCGGGAACTGGTAGACGGGCAAGGCGAACAGCCCCACCCAGGCCGCCGCCAGCAGCATCAGCGCCACGGTCCGGCGTTTGAGGCGGCGGTCGCGGGCCAGCCGCGCGGCATGCGGGGTGTGTTCACAGAGCGCCACGGTTTCCCGTGTCAACTGCTCCACCAGCGCCGCGTGGGCGACGGTGTCCGCCGCAGAGCCGCCGTCCGCGGCCCGGGCCAGTACATCGTTCAGCGTGACCAGCCGTTCCGCCGTGGATGCCGGCAACCGGCGTTCCATCTCGTAGGCCAGACCGCTGACCGTGAACCGCCGCCACGCGAAAGCCCCCAGCGAAATCGCGCCAGCGAGGAGGGTCACGCCATGGGTCACACCGCTGATCCACAGCCGCGCGGGCGTATCGAGAAACAGGAAACGATCCACGTGCGTGGCGATCAGCGCCAGCACCGCATAGCACAGCAGCGGCGCCAGCAGCGCCCGCAGCAGCTCATAGACCCGTTTGCGGTGGTAGAACGCCAGAATCGTTCTCACCACGGGCATCGGCAGATGTTTGAGTTTCCCCTGCATTACACAAGTCCCGCCAGTTTTCTCCAGATCCACTCAATGGTCAGCATGACCACCAGCAACCCGAGCATCCACGGAGAGTCCCAGAGCCGCCAGACGCGTTCCTGATGTTCGACGCGGCTGCGGGGCTGGATGTCGTTGAACAGGCGCCCGGCATCGGCCAGCCCGGCGCAGACGCCGCCCGAATTGACGGCCAGCGCACGCAGAAACGCCTCGTCGCGCGACAGGGCGTGCAACTCGCGGCTGCGATCCAGCACGCGGAGCGGCTCCGGCGCGTCGGCGCCCCCGCGCCGCGTCACGGTCCAGTCACCCGGAGGCACCTTCTCAAAGACGGCAGAAGCCCAGGTGGCACCCGGATAGGCCTGCACGGCCGGCGCCTCCAGCATCTGCTCGCCCGCGCGCAGCTCGATCACCCGATTCGTCGCGCCCGCGGCTTCCGTCCAGATCTGCACGGACTCGCGGCTGGTGTAGCGATACAGATCGGGACGCGGCCCGCCGGGGGCGGGCGCGCCCGCCTCGACAGCCCAATCCACGATGCCCGCCACCAGGGCGGCATGGGCCTCGAGCGCCGTGGCGTTCAGCTTCCGCCACAGGCGGTCCGTATCCACCAGAAGCGTCTTGCCCTTGCCTGCAAAACGGGCGCTGATCAGCGGAATCCCGTCACGGGTCTGCAACAGCCCCATGGCGTCGTCCCGTCTGCGCTCGGCGGTCGCGACCTCCGCGTCCTGCACGACGCCAGCCAGCGAGCGGGTCACGGGGTGATGACGCCCCGCGCGGGTCAATTGAAGGGACATCGAATCGGCCGGCGGAACGGTCTCGGCCACGCGGGGCCGGGTGGGCAGCAGATTCTGAATGACCGGCGGCAGCGGATCGCGCCGGCCCGTGCCGAGCAGGGCCAGGCTGCCGCCCGCCTCCACATAGTCCGCCAAGAGCCGCCACTCGACCGGCGTCAGGATGTCGGACGGCAGATCGCCCAGAATGATCAGGTCATAGAGGACCAGCGCACTGGCGTTTTCCGGCCAGAAGCCCCGACCGACACCCCGCTTGAGAACCTGGTCGGGCTGCGCCAGCACGGTGATGGAATTGACATCCAGATAGCCCAGCCGGGTGAGGATGTTGTTGATGAACCGGCCCTGCCAGCGGGGTTTCCAGTCGAGGAACAGCACCCGCACAGGCTCCGGGCGAACGCGGACGGCCAGATCCAGACTATTGTTTTCCCGCGGCACCACTTCGCCTTCCGCGACACCGGCACGCACCGTCAGACGCTGCAGACCTTCCTTTTCGGGTGTGAAGTTCAGCCGCCGCTGCATCGCCTGATCGCCGGCAATCTCCAGCGTCTGGTTGGTGATCACCTGACCCGCCGGACCCAACAGTTCCAGATCGACTTTCCCCGGCTTGGGCAGAACGGTCTTGAGATCGACGCGCACGCCGACCGGTTTTCCGGCAACGGCAAAGGGCGGGTAATACGCCCCGCACACCGCAATATCCGGCGGCTCATCCGCGCCCCCGACGCCTGCGGTGAAGAGCGGCACCGAGCGCATCGTCGCGGCCCGCGTGACGGCATCCAGCGACGTGTCGCCCAGATTGCGTCCGTCGCTGAAGATGACGACGCCAGCCAGCGGGAACGGGTTGTCGCTCTCCAGAAGTTTCAGCAGCGTCCCGGTGAGGTCGGTTTCGCCAGCGGCGATGGCCGGAACTTTGGGGTCCAGCTTCGAGAAGCGAACCGGATTGAGCTGCGAGAGCGGCAGCAGCCACACGCTCGCACCGTCAACCGCGCCGAGCAGCGCGTCGCGATGGCTCTTCAGCCAGGCGTACGCCAGATCGATGCGCGGCGCCTGCCGCACGGCGGCGGCGGCCGCCGCCAGCGCCGGGGCGCCCGCAGTGATCGCCGCGCGGTCCGCCCCCTGTTGCGCCTCGTCCAGCAGGGCGACGAGCTCCGAAAGCGCGGCGCGCATCTTCACGACCGACTCGCCGGATGGGACCTGGTCGCCCGTGAACAGCGGCTTGAGCGACGCATTCAATTCGCTGCAGCGGCCGGCAACCTCCTGCAGCTTGGGGGCGGCCCCGGCGCTGTTGGCCAGATCTGCGGCCCGCTGCGCGACGGCTGTGAGCCGCTCATTGACCAGCGTCTGCACGCGCTCGGCCTCGCGCCAGAATGCGTCCTGGCTGCGATCCAGACCGCGGCTGCCCTGCTCATAACGGATCAGGGTCCGCTCCACCGTCAGGATGTCTTCGCGCAGGCTGGCCACCGGGGCTTCGTTGTTCGCCGGATTGCCCGGCGTCTGGCGGGCGATCTTCAGGGCCTCGCCGTCCGGCAGGGTCGAATCCACAATGCCCATGCTGGCGGAATCGTCCAGGATCATCAGCAGCCGACCCGGATAGGTGGACGTCTCGCGGCGGATCAGGCTGGGGCGGAAAACGAGCACCACCACGGAGACCAAGATGATCATCCGCAGCAGGATCAACCCCCAGGCATGGCCACGCACAATGGCCCGCGACTGGCGGCGGTAGATCTCCGCGCCAAGCCACGCCACCAGCGGCACGGCCGGCACGAGCCACCAAGCCGACCAGGCGGCGGCAAATCGAACGGCATACTCAACGGTTCTTAATACGTCCATACCCTATACAAACCTCAAGCCCATCAGCAGTTCGCCCATGGCAAATAAAAGCACGGCCAGCAACACCCAGCCATATCGTTCGGTCCCATGACCATCGGCCTCCAACGCATCCATCAGTTCCTGTGCAGAACCCGCCTCGGTCCAGGCCAGCTTTTCGGCCAGTTGCGCGCGATAGGCGGGCGCCATCGCCGTCAGGCTCGAATCCGACCGCTCGCCCTGCACCCCGATCCAGATGCGCTCGGGGCTATTCTCGCGCAGCACGAGCAGCGACGCCGGTCCGCTGCGGCTCGACCCGGGAGCATATTCCACGAGCATGCCCTGCTCCTGCGGCGTCAGAGAGGCCAGCGCAGGTTCCTCGCCGTCGAGTCCGAACATCGCCCCGGTGGGCGGCGGATCGCCCTTGGCCAAGTAACGCACCGACTCGTTCCGCGCCACGCGGCGCGTGTATTGCCCGGCGCTGGCGGCTTCGGAAAACAGGTGCAGCAGGAACGGATAGACGGTCTCGCGCACCATCAGATTGTTGTTGTAGGAGTTCAGTCCTGATGCCAGCATCAGAACGCTCCCGCGATCCATCCGACGTCGCCAGGCGTAGGTTGAGCCGTCGTCAAAGCGGGCCAGCACCTCGGTGCCCGGCATGGGCTTGTCACACTCGATCCAGGAGAAGAACTGCACCTGGGAGATATCGCCATCGGCATCGTTCTCGAAATCCCGCAGGGCGGGCAGGTCGAAGCCCGTCCGACTCAACTGCCGGAACACCGGGCCGGCCAGTGGCTCGTTGTGCGGGCGCACCGGAACGGCGGGCAGCAGGTTCGCGGGTCCCAGCAAATTCCGCCAGACCGCCAGGTCCACGGAGGCATCGGCGGCCAGAATCAACCCGCCGCCACGTTCGACATACTGGCGCAGCGTCCCGACCAGTTCGGGCGTCAGCGTGCGTCCGCCGTCGAGCACCACGGCATCGTGCTTCTCCAGAGCGGAAAGGGTGCACGCGGCCTCGGTGAAGTCCGTCACCCGCAGGGGGCCTGCGGCCTTGTTCGTTGAGCCGCCGCCCAGCATGCGGGCCGCCAGCCCGAGAAACCCGGCGGCGGATTCAAACTTGCCGGTGCGCTTGGCATCGCGCAGGACCAGCAGCGAGACGGCATCCGACACCTCAACGCCAGCAGACATCGCATTGTCGAACGGCAGCACATCGTCGTTCAGGCGCGCGGTGATCAGGTGCGGACCCGCCGTGTCGAGGCGCAGGTCCAGGGCGATGCGTACGCTCTGCCCCGGCGGCAGCGAGACACGCTTCGCGCCGGTCATCGCGCCGTCGACCATAAAGCTCAGTTCCGCATCGCGCACCGCTTCCGCGCTGAAATTGCGGACCTGTGCATACACGGGGAAGGAGAAGCCGCGCAGCACCCGTTCATGGCCCACTTCCAGCCCGGTCACCGCCAGATTCCGGCGGTCGGCGAGCGGCGGATGAATCCAGAAGATGCGCGTCTGCTCATCCTTTTCAGCCGTCGCCTGATCCACGTCGGCCCAGTTCGACGCCTGGTCGTCGGCCACGATGTAGATTTCACGGCGCTGTCCGACGCCATGGGCCAGCACGGCCTTGAGGCCTGCGGCCAGCGAGACGGCCGTCTCCTCCACCTTCAGGGAGTCCAAGATGGCGAGGCTCTTTTCGGCATCCCCCACGGCGGCGCGGTCCACCACCCAGCGGGGAT
>CAZDLY010000094.1:0-8000 GCA_964506575.1 uncultured Akkermansia sp.
CCCGCGACACCGGGAGCGCCACCGGTCACCACGCCTGGCCGGCGTCCGCCCCGGACCACGCCCAGTCCGGCCGCGCCCGCGACACCGGGAGCGCCACCGGTCACCACGCCTGGCCGGCGTCCGCCCCGGATCACGCCCAGTCCGGCCGCGCCCGCGACACCGGGAGCGCCATCGGTCACCACACCTGACCGGCGTCCGCCCCGGACCACGCCCAGTCCGGCCGCGGCCGCGACACCGGGAGCGCCACCGGTCACCACACCTGACCGGCGTCCGCCCCGGACCACGCCCAGTCCGGCCGCGCCCGTGGAGCCGCTGGCGCCGGAGACGCCGACTGACTCAGGAGCCACCACGGACCCGGCACCGGCCGAGCGCCCGCCTTATCTTCACCGCCGTGAACCCCTTCCGGCCCTCGTGCCGCACGAAAAACCGGCGCCAACCGCACCGGTGACGGAAGTTGTTGTGAAGCCCGACACACCGACAGCCACGCAACCGGCCCGCCCCGATCCGTCCGGGAATTATTTTCAAAATATCCGGAGGGAACCCCGGACGGCGACCGTGACCCCGCAGGAAATCAAGACGGCGCCCGTGACCCCGCAGGAGACCCGGACGGAACCGGAGGCACCTCAGGAGATCAAGGATGACGACAACGACACGGCCTCTCCCCGCCGTCCTGGCGGATCCCCGCCGCCGCGACCGTGAGCGCGCGATCAGCGCTCATCCGCCAGGATGGCCCGCATGTCCGACAACCCGGCGGCTGTGATCCGGTCGGCGAGTGGAAAAAGGCCCCGTCCCGGATGGACCACATAGAGGTGGTCAAGCGCCAGGTCTTCATCTGCGCTCAGTTTTCAGCCATAAATTTTTGTGCCCCCCGGGAACCGGAAGAATCAGACCGGAAGAATCAGATTGCCGCCGCCACCGTTTTCGTCTATCTTCAACCGATCATGCGAGGAGGCTGAAAATGACGGATCAGACGGAACGGGACGGGCGGGAGCCGATGGCGGCGTTGGCGCAACTGAAGGCGAACCTGGGCCGGGTGATCCGGGGCAAGGGCGGGGCGATCGACCTGCTGCTGACGGCGCTGCTGGCCGACGGCCATGTGCTGATCGAGGACGTTCCCGGCACGGGCAAGACGACGCTGGCGAAAGCCCTGGCCGTCTCGCTCAAGGCCCGGTTCTCCCGCATCCAGTTCACGCCCGACCTGCTGCCCACGGACATCACCGGCGGCATGGTCTATTCTGCCGCCACGGGCAGCTTCACCTTCCGGCCGGGACCGGTGCAGGCGAACATCGTGCTGGCGGATGAGATCAACCGCGCGTCGCCGCGCACCCAGTCGGCGCTGCTGGAGGCGATGAGCGAGCGGCAGGTGACCACCGAGGGCGAATCGCGTCCGCTTCCCCGCCCGTTCTGGGTGGTCGCGACGCAGAACCCGATCGAGCACAACGGCACCTATCCGCTGCCCGAGGCGCAACTGGACCGCTTCTGCATGAAACTGGCGCTGGGCTATCCCGCCCGCGAGGACGAGCTGCAACTGCTGCGCGATCAGGAGACCGTGCATCCGCTGGATGCGCTGGCGCCGGTGCTGGAGATCGCCGCGCTGGCGCGGATGCAGGAGGCGGTCCGGCGCGTGGAGGTGGAGGCGTCGGTGCTCGATTACATCGTGCGGCTCGTCGAACGGACGCGGCGGGAGCCGCGGCTGCGGCTCGGGGCGAGTCCGCGCGGGGCGCTCGACCTGCGGCGCTGCGCGCAGGCGGCGGCCTTCCTGGCGGGCCGCGACGCGGTCCGGCCCGACGAGGTGCAGCGGCTGGCCGTCCCGGTGCTCGCGCACCGGCTGCTCGTCGACATGAAGGCGCGCCATGGCGGACTGTCCGGCGAGACGGTGGTCGCCGAGGCGCTGCGGGCGGAGCCGGTTCCCGCATGACGGGGCGCCTTCAGCGCGGCGCGGCCTTCTGGCGGCGGCTGCGGTATCCGCCCGTGGGCCACCAGCACGGCCGGCAGGAGCGCCTGGCCAACCGCTTCCCGCTCGTGCACGGGCTGTACTACTGGCTGACGGCCCACACGACGCTGCGGCTGTACCTCACGGTTCTGGTGGGAGCCGCCCCCACGGCCTTTCTCATGCTGACCGAATTTGTCACCCCGGTGTTTCTGGCGGGGTTCGCCGTCACCGCGTGGATCGCGGCCTGCCTGGCGCTGGGGTTGGTCCTGTGTCCGCGGCTCGCCGTGACGTGCGAGATGCCGGCGCGCGTGGAGTGCGGCAGCGCGTTCGAGGCCCGCTATCGGGTGTGCAACACCGGCCGCCGGACCGCGCGCGGCATCGGCATCGAAACGCTGATCTACTCGGGATGGACCCACCTGCGCCTCCGCCGCGCCGCGCTGGGCGTGCTGCGGCCGGGGGAGGAAGCGACGGTGTCCGGCGGCGGGCGCGCGCTGGCGCGCGGCGTGTACACGCTGCCGGCGCTGCGATGGGACACCGATTTTCCGGGCGGCTTCTGGCGCTGGGGGCGGACGGAGCGCGTCGAGCGCGTGCTGTTCGTCCATCCGCGCTACACGCGCCTCGAGTCGCTCGACGTGCCGCTGGGGCCCCGCAACCGCCATGAGCTGTCGGCGGCGATGGAGTTGTCGCGGGAGGCGTTCGAGTTTCACGGCTGCCGCGAATACCGGGACGGCGACGCCCTGCGCCACGTGCATCCCCGCTCATCCGCCCGTTTGGGGGCACCGGTGGTGAAGGAGTTCCAGTCCGAGGGGCGCTCGCGGACGGCGGTGCTGGTGGACACCCGCCGCCCGCTCTCGGGCCGGTGGCGGGATCTCCTGCCGCGATCCAGCCCCTTCGAGGCCGCGCTCGCGCTCACGGCGGCGATCGTGGAGGCGCTGTCGGTGACCGATCGCGTGCTCGAACTGCTGATCGCCGGCCCCGAGGTGTACCGGTTCGTCAGCGCGGGCCGCGTCGGGTATTTCGAGGAGGTGCTCGACATCCTCGCCGGAATCGAATCCAGCCGGGAGGATCCCCTGGACACGCTGGAGCCGCTGCTGTTCGATGAGATCCGGCTGATCCAGAGCGTGTGCCTGGTGCTCACCGGCTGGGACGCCCGGCGCGCGGCTCTAGTGGACGAGCTGGAGGCCTGGGAGGTCGGTCTCAAGATTGTGCTGATCACGCCGGACGGCCGGCGTCCGGATGGTCTGCCGCCCGGGGCGCAGTGCCTGGGGGCGCGGGCCGTGCTGCGGGGCGAGACGTCGGCGGTGTAGGCGGAGGGAGGGAGCGGTCATGGCAACACCCCATCAGAATGTGGAGAAGCGGCCGCGGGGCCGCTGGGCCGTGGCGTGGGGCGCGGCGGTGCTGCTGTGGTGCGCGTGGGGCTACTGCCGCGACGGAAACGGACTGGGGCTGCTGTGGACGACGGCCGTGCTGGCCGCGGTGGCGGCGGTGTTGCCGCGTCCCTTTTATGGGAACACGCGCTGGCAGATCTGGACGTGGCTGGCGGTGACGGTGAGCTGCCTGGCCGCCAACGTGGGGCGGGTGGCGGCGCCGGAGGAGGTCTGGAGGCAGGGCTACGTGATGGACCGGATCGCCACCGTCGCCTACGCGATGGGCGTGAGCGCGGTCTTCTTCCGGATGAGCGCGGTCGGCGTCACCCGGATCGTGGTCGGCGCGCTGCCCATGATGATGCTGACGCTCGGCCGGGACGGCGCGCCCGGCCGAGCCCCCACACTCGCCGCGCACATCAGCATCTGGGTGTTTGTGGCTGTGGCGGCGGGGCTCGAGCAGGCGCGACAGGCGGCGGAGGAGAAGGGTGCCGGCGGATTGCCGTTCGGCGGGCGGGAGCTGGCGGCGCGGTGCGGCTGGCTGGTCGCGATGCTGGCCCTGGCCGTCGGGTTGCGCGTGCCGGTCGAGCGCGCGGCGGTGGCCGCGCAGCGGCGGATCCTGGGGCTGGCTTATCCGTCGAGAGGCGGCCCGGCCGGGCCGCGCGCCCCGGATCTGCCGCTGTCCCGACCGCTGCCGAGGGGGTTCGGCGGGCGGATGCGGATCGTGTTGCTGCTCCGGGCCCGGGAGGCGCCCGGTTATTTGCGCGAGAGCGTGTTCACGGCCTACGCCGGAGGGCGCTGGCTGGCGCCGGGGCCGGGCGGGCCGGTTCAACCCCTCACGGGGGATGCGGGGCGCGCGGGGGAGGTGTTTCCGCTGGCGGCCGTTCCGGCGGGGGCTGTGGCTGACCGGGTGCGGGTGGAGGTGCTGACGCCGCGGCTGCTGGTCGCCTTCTGCCTGCCCGGCAACGCGGTGGCGCTCGCGTGCGAAGGCGGCGGGGCGCCCCAGGCGGACGCCAACGGGATGCTGACCGCGGAGGGGGCGCTGCCCCTGCGGTACGAGGCCGACGTCGTGACGCGCGCGGATGCGCACGCCTATCCGGCGCCGGATGGATTGGGCGATCCGGCCTATCTCGCGCTGCCGCCCGCGCTGGCGGGGGCGGTCTCCAACTGGACGCAGGCGTGCGCGGGGTTGACGGAGGCGCCGACCGCGCGCGCGGCGGCGCGGTGCCTGGAGGATTATTTCGCCCGGAATTTCAGGTATCGCGCGGATGTCCTCCTGCAGGCGAAGCCGGACCCGCTCGTGGACTTCATGACGCGGCGCGAGGGTTTCTGCGTCCACTTCGCCAGCGCGGCGGCGCTGATGCTCCGCGCGCGCGGCATACCGGCGCGCGTGATTGGCGGGTATGCGTGCGACGAATGGGATTCCTGGCTGGGGCGGTGGGTGGTGCGGGAACGCGAGGCGCACGCCTGGGTCGAGGCCTGGGACCGCGAGGCGGGCCGGTGGCTGCTGGTGGAGGCGACGCCGCCCGACGGGCGGCCGGCGGCTTACGCCAGGGCGGGACTGGTGCGCCGCGCGCGGGATCTCTGCACGGCCCTGTGGCAGCGGATGATTGCCGCGCTCAAGTCGATGAGCTTCCTGGCGGTGATCGCCGCCGGGGGGGAGGCGGTCTTCAACTGGGCCTGGCGGCTGGTCCGGGGTCCGGGGGGCGTGCTGCTGCTGGCCGGCGGGCTGGCCGCCGCCGGATGGCGGCGACGCGCGCGCCGCCGCCGGGAGACGCGCGAGGCCCGCCTGCGCGCGGCGCTGACCGATGCGATGCGCCGCATCGCGCGGCGCGCGGTTCCCGAGCATCTGCGCCGCCGCGAGGCCGAGGGGTGGGAGTCCTGGCTGGCGCGCGTGCGGCCCGCGCTGCCGCCCGGGGCGTTCGCGGAATTGCGCGATCAGGTGGAACGCTACCAGCGCCTGCGCTACCGGGCGCGCCTCGACCGGGCCGCGGCGGAAGCGTGGCTGGCGCGCGACGGCAGAAAACATCCGCCGGTCAGAGAAAACGGCTGACCGATTCGCCCAGACGCTTCTCCAGCCACGGTGTCGCCTGCCAGAGGTCGCGAAGCGCCCGGTATTCGGCGACGGCCTCGCCCTGGCCGGGCGCCACGCCGTATTCGGCGCGGAGCAGGAGGTTCTTGGCGGTCGCGTCGTGCGAGACGAATTCCATGATCTTCACCCGATAGCCCAGGATGCGCAGAAGCTGCGCGCGAAAGGTGTCGGTGAGCAGGTCGGCCAGCCGTTCGCGCAGAATGCCGTGCCGCAGCACCGCCTTCATCGCCCCGCCTCCCGCCAGCCCCTGGTTCAGTTCATGCTGGCAGCACGGCGCGCAGAGGATTCGCGGGCACTTCCACTCGACCGCGCGGGCCAGGGCCTCGTCGGTCGCCGTGTCGCAGGCGTGCAGGCTGAGCGTCAGGTTGGGCCGGAGGTCCAGCGTGCTGTCGGCGAGTTCCCCCGCGACAAAGCGCACGGCCTCATTCACGCCGAGGTCGGCCGCCAGCCGGCGCGCGGCGGTGATCAACCCGGCATTGCGGTCGATGCCGCGCACCTGGACGGCGCGTTTTCGCGCGTGCGTCAGGTAAAAATAGGCCGCAAACGTGATGTAGGCCTTGCCGCACCCGCAGTCGGCGATGACGATCTCGTCCTCGTCCCCGTCCGTGAGCGTCGTGTCGAGAATCCGCAGGAAAGCGTTGACCTGGTCGTATTTGCCCCGCATCGACGCCTTGATCCGGCCATCGGCATCGGCGATCTCCAGCGCCTTCAGCAGCGGCCCGGAATCGAAGTCGGTCAGCGGCTGCTGCTTGACCCGGTCGTGCGGCAGGGCCTCCTCCGCCTCGCGCGCCAGCGGCTTGCTGCGGGAGACCAGCTCCCGGCCCTTGTGCGTGACGCGGACATGCAGGTCGGCCGACGCCGTCTGCACATGCAGCTCGCGCGCGCCCGGCTGGCGGATGACCGCCTCGACGGCCGCGCGCGCGGCGGCGGCGTCGAGATTGGAGACGGTGACCCGTCCCGCGTCGCCCGTTTCCGCCTGCAGCGCCCGACCGGTCTTCAGCTCGACCGGACGGAAACTCACGCGGGACAGGCGGCCGCCGTATCGCGCGACCTGCGTCAGGCGCATGAAGCCCGGCTCGTCGAACACCCGGCGGCGCACCTCGTCCGCCAGCGCCGCGCTCAATCCGTCACTCGTTCCCATGCGCGCTCCTTTGCGCCAGTCGTTCAAACCGGGCGGCCGCCTGCGCCACGAACGCCCGCTTGTCCGCATACGATCCGGGGAAGAACGCCCCCTTGAAACCGGCGAGCACCAGCCGTTTCACGCCGGCGGTGTCGAGCGCGCAGCAATCCGCCACGCGGCACAGTTCCGCCGTCACCGTCGTGTGCGAGACCAGCCGGTTGTCGGTCGCCACCGCCACCGGAAGCTGCCGTTCGATCATCCGGCGCACCGGGTGGTTGGCCAGATCGCCGCCCAGCTCGGGCATGGTCTGCAGGTTGCTCGTCGGGCAGACCTCGATCGTGATGCGCCGCGTGGCGATGTATTCGACCAGCGCGTTGACATACCCCTCGCGGTCGGTGATGGCGGCGCTGGCGATCCGGTCCGGGGCAAAGAGCCAGGTGCCGTGCCCGATTCGCTCGGCATGGCAGAGGGTGAGCGCCTCGTAGATCGATTCGGGGCCGTACGCCTCGCCCGCATGAACGGTCTTGCGCAGGAACCGGCTGTGGGCCTCTTGATAGGCGGCGGCATGGTGTCCGGCGCGATAGCCCGCCTCTTCGCCCGCCAGGTCGAAGCCGACGACGGGGAGGCCGTCGCGGTCGCGGCTCGCCACGGCGGCCCGTGCCATCTCCTGCGAGGCGAGGGCGACGATCTGCTTATGCGGCATGCTGGGGAAGGCGTCGAGCAGGGCGTCGTAATAGCCGCTCATCCCCCGCTGGAAATTGCGCATCGCGCAGCAGATGATGCCGGAGACGAACGGCATGTCGGCGCCGGACGCCACCGCCGCGCCGGCGCGGAAGTCGCGCGCCGCACGGGCCAGCCCCGCCGCCACGGACCCCAGCACGCCGCCCAGTTCCTGCCCGCGCGTGACGAGCAGCTGGGGCGCCAGCCGCACCTCCATGTAGCGCACCCCCTCGGCGATCGCATCCTGCGCCAGCTCGCACGCCACCCGTTCGAGGGCCTCGCCATCCCGCAGCACGGCGCAGGTATACTGAAACCCCTGCAAATACTCGGTCAGGTCGCGGTAAACCGGCTTAAACACCTGCTCCCGCAAGCCCGCCGCCGACTGGGAGGGAAGCGCCACGCCCCGTTCCCGCGCCAGATCGATCAATGTCTCCAGACGCAACGATCCGTCCAGATGAACATGGATGTCGCTTTTCGGCGCCCGCGTGATCAGTTCGTGTAACGTCATGTGAAGAGAGTATACAACGCCCTCCCCTCTGCCGCCAGCGATTCTTGCGAGAATGGGTGGATCGGCCTGGCCCGCGTCTCACGTCCCGCTTCGGGTGGCGGACTTGAGGAAGTTGCGGAGAATCCGCTTGCCCACGGGTGTCATGATCGACTCGGGGTGGAACTGGATGCCCTCGGTGGCGTGCGTGATGTGGCGCACGCCCATGATCTCGCCGTCTTCGGATTCGGCGGTGATGACGAGGTCGGCGGGCAGCGTGGCGCGGT
>CAZDLY010000095.1:0-7810 GCA_964506575.1 uncultured Akkermansia sp.
GGCATTTTTCACCGGCGAAAATTCCTCGGCGCGATCAAATGCCAGAGTGACCACCCGCTTCGCGTCGGGCAGGACGTCGAAGATGAATTTTTCGAACTTGTAACCGGTGTTGGCCGCCGGCTTGACCACCGTGCCGTCATCGGCGCAGAACGGAATCTTCTTGTGTGCCAGATGCAAGGGCAGGGGACGGATCGCCTCCTGCTTGAGGAAGGGGAGGCTGAAGACATGGATCGCCACGCTGCCGTACTTGAAAACCAACTCGCCGTCGGGCGCGCGCCGGTTTTTCTGCTCGTCGGTTAGCTCGGAGTATTCGACCATCTCGCAGCGGCCGTCGCGCATCACCACCACGCCCAGCCCCTCCTGCGGCTCTCGCTTGGCGCAGACCTTGATCGAGATATCGGCGTGTTCCAGCAGGTGCAGTCCGATGAACGCCGGATCGGCGACTTCCACCAGCGGATTGTCGACCTGAAAATAAAAGATCGTGGTCAGACCGCGGCGTTCCATGTCGGCCAGCCCGCCGCTCGCCGCCAGCGCCGAGAGCGTGCCGCCGTGGCCGTCGGGGCTCAGAAAGATGTGGCCCGGCTCATCCAGAATGATCCGGCCCGCCGCGTCGAGCGCGGGCCACATCCCCTGCATGAAGAAAAAAACATCCTCGCGCGGCAGTCCGAAAAAGCCGTGCTGCTCGAAATGCGCCCGCGTCGCCGCGTCGTTGGTGTCGCTCGTCATGATGTAAAGCGGCACCCGCACGCCGTGGCGCCGGGCCAGCGCGAGCACCTTGCGCGCATGATAGTAGAAAAGCGTCGCGCCGCTCACGGGGCCGATCACATACGCGCCCTTCGGACCGTCGTAGCCGAGGCGCGAGCCTTGTCCGCCCGCCACCAGCAGCACGCCGACCCGCCCCGCGCGCAGCTCGGCCTCACCCCGCGCGATGGCCTCGCCCCGCGCCGTCGCGTCGAGCGTCACCACACCAGCCGGCTCCGGCGCGCCCGCCGCCGCCGCGCCGCCGCCCGCCGCCAGCATCCCCCGCATCCGGGCGATGCTCTCAAAATCGAGCGTGGCGATCTGCGCGAGCAGCGCCTCGCGCGCCGCCGCATCCAGCCGATCCCAGAAGCGGAGGACGTGCCCCTGGCCGTGACGATTCAAGACATCCGTGGCGTGTGCAAGCGTCATGCGTCTCCCCTGTTCATGCGGTCATCCCGCGTCCCGCCGGTCACCCCGCCGCCTGCTTCGTCGCGTTCAGGCGAAGCGTCGCGTCAATAAAGGGCTGCAGCGCGCCGTCCAGCACCGCCTGCACGTTCGACGTCTGCTCGTCGGTCCGGTGGTCCTTGACCATCGTGTACGGTTGGAGCACGTAGGAGCGGATCTGGCTGCCCCACGCGATCTCGCCCTTCTCGCCGTAGAAGCGCTCCATCTCCTGGCGCTGCTGGTCGGCCTGCAGCTCGTAAATTTTCGCCTTGAGGATGCTCATCGCCCGCGAGCGGTTTTTGTGCTGCGAGCGCTCGTTCTGGCAGGCCACGACGATTCCGGTCGGCAAGTGGGTCAGGCGGACCGCCGAGTCGGTCTTGTTCACGTGCTGGCCGCCGGAGCCACCGGAGCGGTAGGTGTCGACGCGCAGATCATCCTCGTTGATCTCCACGTCGACGTCGTCCTCGAGCTCGGCGATCACATCGAGCGAGCAGAACGAGGTATGACGACGCTTGGCCGAGTCGAACGGACTGATCCGCACCAGCCGGTGGATGCCGCGTTCGCCCTTGAGATACCCGTAGGCATAGGCTCCGCGCACCGCGAAGGTGATCGATTTGAGCCCCGCCTCCTCGCCGGCCTGGCTGTCAATGACCTCCAGCTCGTAGCCGTTGTCTTCGCAATACATGCGATACATGCGAAACAGCATGTCGGCCCAGTCGCAGGATTCGGTGCCGCCGGCGCCGGAGTGGAGCGTGAGAAAGGCGTTGCTGGCGTCCAGCTTGCCGCCCAGAAGCGACTGCATCCGCAGCTTCTTGAAGATCGCCTCGCCGCGAGCCGCCGTGTCGGCCGCCTCCTGCAGCGCCTGATTACGCGCCGCCTCATCCGACTCGGAACTCGCCAGCTCGACCAGCAGCGCGGCATCCTCGATCGCCAGGCACAGTCCATCAAACGGCTTGACGAACGCCCGTTCGCGGTTGGTTTTGCCGATTACATCTCGCGCCGCTGCGGCATTATTCCAGAATTCTGGGGCCGCCGCCTGCGCATCCAGCTCATTCAAACGTTCGCGACGATTATCGATGTCAAAGATAACCTCGCATCTCTACCAGTCCCTCGCGCAACTGGTCGAGGCGCGTCATCACGTCCTCGATGGCCATGGCCATATTGTGAATCCTTTCACCTGCCGGGTCCGGAGTTCCGCACGCGCGGCCTCACCCGGCCGCTTAAGACACCAGAAAATACATTATCGCATAAGACCGGCATGAGAGGCAAGAAAGCAGAAAGAAGAGCTGAGAACCGAAAACCGAAAACCGCAAGGGCCCCCGCTATCTGTGTCAGAATAGCGGAAAGTAGAAAGCAGACAAAACGTTGAAATTCAGCTTTCAGCTTTCAGCCTTTCAGCTTTCAGCTTTCAGCTTTCAGCTTTTTCTCTCTTTCTCTGCTTCCCTTATCCTGTCGGTTGGGGTATACTCTTAGACACTGAATGCGCAGACGCTGCCCGTCTGGGGGCCGATGCGCGACGAACTATGCAACCCGCTGGATATAAGGGTGTTGTGGCATGCTGTTGCCGGATTGAGGCGCATGTTCCACGGGGACGGAGTCTGCCCGAGATTCCGGGTTTTGACGGGATGGCCGGGCGCTCCGACAAAACAGGATCGTCCTTTCAGTTTTCAGTTTTCAGTTTTCAGTTTTCAGCTTTCAGCTTTTCTCCCTGACTTTTGGCACTATCAAACATGACTAACTTCTACCGTTATTTCGTGGTCTATCACGTCGCCGCGCTGGTGATCTACACCTCGTGGGCGTTTGCCGGGACGCGCATCGCGTGGTTATGGCCGATTTTCTGGCTCACCCTCGGCGTGATCGAGGCGATGGCGCTGCTCCCGGCGGTCCGTGCCGGCGAGACCCTCGACGACGCCCGCGGCCGGGTCGTCCGGACCCTCGTGTTCGACCCCCTCCTCGCCATTTGCGTGGCGCTGGTTTTCTTCCTGGTCTTTCAGAGCTTTAACGGCCCGCGCGCGCTGGTGCATCTGGGCGAGAGCCAGGGCTGGCAGATGGGGCCGCCGCCGCTGCCCGGGTTCCCCTCGAGCGTGGTGACGTGGGAAGCGGTTCAATTGCTCGCGTGGTTCCCTCCGGCCCTCATCGCCGCCCTGGCGGTCCGGCATGCGATCGATGCCGACGGGCGGCGCCTGTTGCTCCGCATCCTGATCTGGAACGCCGCCGCGCTGGCGCTGGTCGGCTGCGTGCAGATGGCGCTGGGATGCCGGGCGATTTACGGGGTGATCCCGATCCAGGCCCAGTTTTTCTCATCCTTCGGCTACCCCAACCACGCGGGCGCCTTCTTCACCTTCATGCTGGTCGTCGCCGGCGGGTTCTGGCTCTACGAACGCGAGGACGAAGTTCCGGGCGCCGACCGCCTCCTGTGCGCGGTGTTGCTGCTCTACTGCGCGGCGGTGCTGTGCCTCTGCCGCACCTCGATCCTGATGGGCACCGCCGTGCTGCTGGTCGGCGGCGCATTCGCGATCGCGCGCATCTGGCGGCGGCTTGAGCTGGGCCCCCGCGTGATGGTCGCAGGCGTATCTGTGCTGCTGCCCCTGCTGGCGGTTCTCAGTTTCTTCGCGTTGCCCGGCAATCCGATCCGCCGCGAGCTGACGGGTCTCACGGTTGTCCGCCTGTTCACCGAGGTGTACGACCGGGCGTTTGAGCTGCTCGTGCCCGCGGCCATCGCCATCTGGCGCGACAACCCGGTATTCGGCGTCGGTGGCTGGGGCTTCCGGCATTTTGTTCCGCTCTATCTCACGCCCGAGCAGTATAAAAAACTCTTTGTCGGCGCGGCCAATGTCCACAACGACATCGTCAATTTCCTCGTCGAACACGGCATCGTCGGCGCCGCGCTGCTGGTTCTGGCCGGCGTGACGCTGCTCGTGCCGCTGATGCGCCGCGTCCCGCCGCCGACGCACGCTCATCGGTTTCCGACGCACGGATCTGCCGCCCTCTTCCGGTGGTTCGTGCTGTGCGCCCTCGGCCTGGTCCTCTGCCACAGCCTGATCGATCTTCCGTTCCGCTGCCCCGCCGTGATCCAGGCTGTCCTGCTCTCCCTGGCCCTCGCCGGCACGATGTGCCGGGATGCCGCCGGAGGCTCTTGTAAAACTCCCTCTGGGGTGTTTGCAAGAGAGAAGTCAGAATTCAGAAGACAGGAGTCAGAATAATAGAACACGTTGCCCGTGAGAGGGTTCCAATTCTGAATTCTAGCTTCTGAATACGGCGCTTGCAGAACCGACGAAGGAGGTTTTTCAAGCGCCTCCTTGGGTATGACCATGCCGCTTTCCAAACATTACCTGGACACCCGGAGCCACCCGCAAACGTTTGATCCGCAAACGCTGGGTCGGGAATTGGAAGCCGCGCTTCCGGATGCCGTCTTTGCCGTGTTGCTCGGGTCAGCGCGGGACGGAACGGTCGCCGCGCACAGTGACCTGGATATCGCCGTGTATATGAAAAACAAGCCGTCGCTCGAAACATGGTCTCATGTGGAAGAGGTAGTCAAACGGCATCTTCCGGATACGCGCACCGATCTTGGGTTTCTGAATCAGGCGGAGCCGGTCTACCGCTTCGAGGCGCTCAAGGGGCGACTCCTGTTTTCCCGTGACCTGGAGACGTGGGCGCGTTTTTTTTCGGTTACCTGCCGTGAATTCGAGCACCAAATGTGGGACTACGAGCGTCAACGTCACTACCGGGTGACACGGGAGACGGCATGCAACTGAACGGCGTGATACAGCGGAAGCTGGCGTTGCTGGACGCACAGGTGATGCGGCTGAAGCAGCATCTGGGCGGCGTGACGCTGGAGGCGTTTGTCGACGACTGGGTCTTGCGGTCGATGGCCGAGCGCGCGCTGCAAGTCGCGGTGGAAATCGTCATTGATGTCGCCGAACGAATCATCGCCCTGCAAGGCGGGGGGCCTGTCGCGACGGCAGCGGACGGGATCGAGCGTCTGGTCGCAACAGGTGTGCTCGCGTCGGCGGAACCCTTTAAAAACATGGTGCGCTTCCGAAATCTGATCGTTCATGAGTATGAGGTGATCGATCCGACAGTCTTGTATGACATCGCGGTGAACCGCCTTGACGATTTCCGGCTGTTTCGCGACCAGATCGACCGGTTGTGCTGACACACATTCCCATGCTCATCACCAGACGATCCGTGTCCTTTTTGAAGAGAAGAATCCCGACGTGCTGGCCGCCATGTCCGAATTCGCCGCCCTCGCGCAGCAGGCGCGGGACGCGCTGATCGGCGGCCGCCCCGAACGGCTCCCCGCTCTGATGAACGCCAATGTTGACCTGCGCGACCGGGTTTTCAAAGTCTCCGACGAAAACCGGCGCATGGTCCACACCGCCCGCGGCACCGGCTGTTCCGCCCAATTTGCCGGATCCGGCGGCGCCATCGTCGGAACCTACGAAGACGATGCCCGGTACGCGCGCCTCGTGGCCGCCGTGTCCGCCATCGGCTGCACCACCCTCAAGCCCACAATTGCGTTCCCGGGATTATGAACAGGTCACCCCTCTCTTGGGCGTTTGCAAGAGAGAAGTCAGAATGGCGCTTCAGGCATTAGCGTGGGATTGCGCATGGGTGAAGAGGCCGGTCTGGCAGATTTAATCTGGAACTCAGGAAATTAGGAAGCATGGACACGGACAGAAATGAGCTGCCTGACAAGGACCTCACCGCAGGGATCATTAGTGCGGCTATTGCGGTCCATAAAATCCTCGGTCCGGGATTTCTGGAGTCGATCTATGAGGAGGCGCTCTGCATCGAGTTGGCTCGCAGGAACATCCCGTTCGAACGGCAGAAAAGCATCCGATTGACGTATGCGAGTCAACCGATTGGGGAGCATCGCCTAGATTTGCTGGTTGCCGAGCGCGTGGTCGTTGAGCTCAAGGCCATTAAAGCCTTGGACCCCGTGCACTTCTCTGTCGTCCGCTCTTATATGAAGGCCACGAACGTCGATTCAGGGCTTCTGCTCAATTTCGCCGCTATGCCACTGACGGTCAAACGGGTTGGCAGAGAGCATCCCAGCCCTTCCTGATTTCATGAGTTCCTAATCAAAAATCATAAAAAAACAATTAAGGCAGTATCTGATCCGGCTTGTCCAAGAGAGCTGAATCTGCCTGCGCCTCACAGGAAATAAACCATGAGCACTATCGCCATCATCGGCCTCGGTTACGTCGGCCTTCCCCTTTCGCTTCAATTCGCCCGCAGCGGCGTGCGCGTCATCGGCATCGACATTGATTCGCGCAAGGTCGAGGCTCTGGGGCAGGGGAGGTCCTACATCGCCCACATCACCGCCGCGTCCATCGCCGAACAGGTGAGCGCCGGCCGCTTCTCCGCCACCACCGATTTTGCGCGCGTGCGCGACGTCGACGGCATCATCATCTGCGTCCCCACGCCGCTCAACAAGAACCGCGAGCCCGACATCTCGTTCATTGTGGAGACCGGACGCTCCCTCGCTCCCCATATTCGCAAGGGCCAGATCATCTCGCTGGAGTCCTCGACCTACCCCGGCACGACCGACGAGGATCTGCGCCGCGTGCTGGAGGAGGGTTCGGGACTCGCCGCCGGCACCGACTTCCATCTCGCCTTCTCCCCCGAGCGCGAGGACCCCGGCAATCCCCAGAGCGTCGTGGCGACCATTCCCAAGGTCGTCGGCGGCTACACCCCCGCGTGCCTGGCGAAGGCCATCGCCCTCTACAGCCCCGCCATCAAGACCCTCGTTCCCGTCTCCTCCTGCCGCGCCGCCGAGGCGACCAAGCTCATGGAAAACATCTTCCGCTGCGTCAACATCGCCCTCGTCAACGAACTCAAAATCGTCTACGGGGCCATGGGGATCGACATCTGGGAGGTCGTCAACGCCGCCAAAACCAAACCGTTCGGCTATATGCCGTTCTACCCCGGCCCCGGCCTCGGCGGCCACTGCATCCCCATCGATCCCTTCTATCTCACCTGGAAGGCCCGTGAATACGGCCAGTCCACCCGGTTCATCGAGCTGGCGGGCGAGATCAACACCAAAATGCCCGAGTGGGTCGTCGGCAAGGTCGCCGAGATGCTCAACGAGCACGCCAAGCCGATCAAAGGAAGCGCGATCCTCATCCTCGGCCTCGCCTACAAGGCCAATGTGGACGACGACCGCGAATCGCCCAGCTACGTCCTCCTGGAGCTGCTCAAGCAGCGCGGCGCGGCCGTCGCGTACTACGATCCCTACGTCCCCGAGATCAAGCCCACTCGCGAACACCCCCAGTGGGCCGGCACCCGCTCGATCACATGGGACCAGAAAACCATCGCCGCCTTCGATTGCGTCCTCGTCAGCACCGCGCACGCCTGTGTTGACTACGGCCAGTTGGCCGCATGGGCGCAAACCATCGTCGACACCCGCAACGTCTTCCCCGGCCGCGCCGAAACACCCCGCTACCGCAAGGCGTGACAGAGGAAAAGCTGAAAACTGAAAGCTGAAATGCTGAAATGCGGCAAGCACCGCGCTCATGTGCATTTCTTTGGCGCTTCCGGGTTTGTGGGGGGAAATTGTATGGGTCGGAATGTGATCGGGATGGGTTGAGAAGCCGGGTATCGGGTATAGCGCGGGCATGAA
>CAZDLY010000096.1:0-7547 GCA_964506575.1 uncultured Akkermansia sp.
TTTGGGCCGGTCGGGGGATACCCCTTCCGTCCAAAAGCCGCTGGTTTGTGGTGGTGGACTTTCCCCAGAATTTATGGCGGCGAAGCGGGAATTCCCCCTAAAACATTGAGGATCAGCGCAAAACGGTACGCTGAAAAGTGAAAAAGTGGTTTTCCTCCGCCGGGTCTGCCAAAATGGCGGTTCAACCAAAAACCGTAACCACGGGGAGAAAAACCGTCATGAATAATAGCGCAACGGCGTTCAAAGCGCGAGAGCAACTCAAAGGATTTTTGGGGGAACTCTCCCCCCAGTTTACGAAGCCGCAGGGGAAGTTCGTGGGCGAGATGGTCTACGGGATACAGGCGTCACAGGACGTGAAGCTCAGCCAGATCGCCCGCGCCCTCGACGAGCCGATATCGATGAAGAAGACGGAGGACAGGTTGAGCCGGATGCTGTGGGACGAGGGGATCGAGCGGAAAGTCTCAGGGGTCATCGCGCGCCTGGGCGCCCGGCGCATCCGCCAGGACACGCTGATCGTCATCGACCCGACGGACATCCGGAAGCTGTACGCGGAAAAGATGGAACACCTCGCCCGCGTCCGAGACGGGAGCACGGGCGAGATCGGCAACGGCTACAGCGCCTGCTTGGCGGTCGCCTGCGAGAGTGGTGGGCGCCGGATCACGCCCCTGCACATGCGGCTGTGGTCGAGCGAGGCCGACGGATTCACCAGCCAGCACGACGAGATGCTCGGCATCATCGACCTGGTCAGCGGGGCGGCGAAGAGACGGGGCACCTACGTCATCGACCGCGGCGGCGACGGGGACTGGCTGTTCGACGGCCTGGACGCACGCAGGCTGGACTACATCGTCCGGCTCGTGGGCAACCGCTTCCTGCTCCACGGGGGGCGCTCCGCGTTGGCGGAGGACTGGGCGGCCTCCTGCCAGATGCGATACGCGGAGACCGTCAGACGGGAGACGGAGGACGGCGTGAAGCATTATGAGCTGCAGTTCGGCGTGATGACCGTCGCCCTGCCGCAGAGGCCTGACAAGGCGCTGCGCATGGTCGTGGTCAGGGGGTTCGGCGAGAAGCCGATGATCCTGCTGACCACGCTTGCCGAGACAGCGTCCCGCAAGGCCCTGTGGCAGGTTGTCGAGGGCTATCTGACGCGGTGGCGCGTCGAGGACGCGATCCGCTTCGTCAAGCAGAGCTACAACCTCGAGGACATCCGCGTCCTGAAATACCGGCGGCTGAAAAACATGGTCTCGCTGCTGTTGGCCGTCATCTACTTCACCTGCGTCTGGCTGGCCGGACGGTTGCGATGCGAAATCCTGGCGTCCAACATCACCCACGCCGCCAAACGCATCTACGGTATCGCGGAGTTCCTCTACTACGCCGTGGCCGACGGCATCGGCCGGCTCTTCACGCGCCACGGTAAATGGAAGCGCTATACCCCTCCCGACCCCGAATTTAACCCCCTCGGACTGGTCTTTCTCGAATAACCTAAAAATTCTGGGGAAAGTCCACCGGGTGCGGGGGTTGCCAACCTGAATAATTATGCGTCAGCCGATCCGTTCGCGGGCGCGGCGCTTGGCGCGCGCCAGCGGACTTTCCTCGGACGGCACAGGGGCGGGCTCGGATGCGCGGGTGGTGGCCGGTGTACTGAATTCAGGAACACGACCGACAGTGGCCGGTTCCGATGGCGTCTGGAGCTGCGCATCGGACGCTGCCGCAGGCGGTGGTGTGACCCGCCTCCGCAGCCGGCTGTCGAGCCAACCGGTCCGGCGCTCAAACACTTCGAACAAAAACAGGAGCGCGGCCAACAGGTAGAAGAAAGGCGCCAGCGGCACGTGACGGCGGCCGCGGGGAATCGCCTCCCAGACGCTTCCCACGTCGGCCAGTTGCGTTCCGCCCGTCGCCTCGGCCAGCGCGGCGAGGACCGCCGCGCCGTCGGCGCCCGCCGCCGGGGCGTGTTCGGGTGAATAGGGGAGGCAGACCGGCGGCAACGACTCGGTGCGGCCATCCGGATAGGCCACCGTCGACAGCAGCGTCTCGCCGCCGGTCAGCGGGATGTCGATGGCCATCGTGTCGGCCGTCCGCCACGGCAGCGGCAGCCGCTCGGATCGCGGCGGGAGTCCCGGCTGGTGCCGCAGCGTCTCCACCGCCACGTCATTCAGACCGCGCAGGTCGCTCCGGCGCGTGTCGGCGTAGACCGTGATCCGAATGCCGCCGGAAATGGGCGTTTGAACCGCCAGCAGCCCCTCGACCCCCTCCTGCCGAGGCCCGGCACAATAACGCGCCAGCGCGCCGTAGAATTCACCGGCCGCCGGCCAGCGCGCAAACGGTCCGGCGTCCGCGCCGTCGGCCTCGCCCGTGAACACCGCCGCCCGCCCCGTTCCGTGCCGGCGCAGCGCGACCAGTGGTGCCTCGTTTTCATCACGGGTCACGGCGACCGCCGTCGCCTCGGGCTTGAGGTAGCAGAGGTTGTAGCCGCCGACGGGCGGCGCCTCGGACGGCAGCGCGTCGGAAAGCTGCGGCAGCGCCACGGTGAAGCGGGGCGCCACCGCGTTGGTCACCCAGGTGTTGCGCGCGACCATGAACGTGTCCTGGGCGAACAGCCGCGGCACCTCCTGCGCATTGTCGGTGAAGAAGCAGCGGCCGCCGCCGCGCTCGGCGATGTCCTTCAGCAGCGCCGCGTCGCTATCCGCCGGGGTCCCCAGCCCCACCACGCTCACCGTGATCCCCGCGGCCGCCGCCGTCGCGATCAGCTCCTTGTAGTTGCCTGGCTCCTCCGAGTCGGCGGCGTCCGCGAACAGCAGGATGTGCCGGACGCCCGCCGCCGAGCCGTTCAGTTCCCGTGCCGCCGCCTTCAATGCCTCGTAGATGAAGATGCCCCCGCCCATGGACTGAATGCCGAGGATGCGGCGCTCGTCGCCGCGCACGGTATCGACCGGCGCGCGGTTCACCACCACGTGCGCCAGGCTGTCGACGGCGATCACGCCCATCTCGTCCTGGCCGCTCAGCATGTTGAGCACCTCCACCGTCCCGAGATTGGCCAGATCCATCTTGGTCTTGCCGCCCGGAACCGGCGCCGACATGCTCCCCGACCGGTCGAGCGCCACGACGATGGCCATGGAGAATTTCCGGTGTTCGCGGCGCAGCTCCATCGTCACCGGCAGCGCGGGTTCCAGCGCCGAGCGGTAATAGCCGCCTACGCCGAAGGCGTTGCGGCCGCCGGTCAGCAGCAGCCCCCCGCCCGCGTGGCGCACCCAGGCCTCGATCATCTGCAGAGCGCCCGTGCCGAGACGGTCCGCGCGGGTGTTTTCAATCACGACACCCGAATAGCCCGCGAGCGACTCCAGGCCGTCGCCCAGCGTCTCGGGCGCGCGAACCTCCACTTCGATGCCGCCCGCCGCGAGCAGTTCGGGAAGCCGGGATCCCGGGCCTGCAACCACACAGGCCAGCGGTTTTCCGCCCGCGACGCGCAGCAGGAAGCGGGCTGTGTTGTTCTCGGGAATCGGATCCGGCGTGTCGCCGTCAACCGTCACGGCGTACCCGCGCACCGTGCCGCCGCCCGCCTCGGGCAGGTCGCGAAGAACGAGCGGGGAGAGTCCGCGCGGCAGGCGGCGCGTCCCCTGCGCGATCACCGTCGCGCCGCGCCGCAATGCAAAGGAGACCTCCTGCTCGACCGGCGAATCGACCCACGCCGTGACCAGCAGCGCCTCGCCCGCGCGTATTTCCTGCGGTGCATCCACGCGCGCCACGGCCGTGTCTCCCGCCCCGCCGCGCGTCTGCAGGCGGTAATCGATGGCGACACCGCGCGCGGCGGCCACCCCCGCCGCCTCCTGCGGATCGCGCCCCGTGAACCGGCCGTCGGAAAGAACCAGCACGCGTCCCGCCGCACCGGGGGGAATCAGCGAAAACGCGGCTTGAAGCGCGTCGGAGAGATTGGAGGCGTCGGGGTCATGCGCGGTCAGGAAGCCGCCGAAGGCCGACGTCTGCGGTTGATGCTCCACCGCCGCGCGCGTGGCGAAGGAGACCACGCCGATGCGGTCCTCGGCGCGGCGCCGCGCCTGCACGGTCTGGATCAGCGCCAGTTGCCGCCCCGCCGCGCCCGGCGGCAGGGAGGCGCTGCGGTCCGCGACCACGATCACCGTTCCGCCGCCCCGGCGCAGCAGCAGAGCCGGTTCCGCCAGCGCGATCACCGCCGCGGCATACACACACGCCCGCAGGGGGTTCAGGAATCGGCCCGGAAGCCGCCACATCCACAGCGCCGCCAGACAGGGCAGCGCGAGGAGGATGAGCACGGGTTGGAGGAGTGTAGGCATGGTTACCGTTACGTTCTGCCGGTGTCTGAAACAGTGTCGCTAATCCTTCGTCCCAGCACGCCGTGATGGATGCCGGCCAGCAGCAGCGCCGCGAGGCCGGGCAGCCAGGCGAAGGAGCGGTGGGTGCGTTGAAGCCGTTCCCCATCCTGCGCGCCCGACCAATGGCCGGTCATCCGGCCGCGCAGATCGGATTCGCCCGGCGCGAACAGGTTGACCGCGAACGGCTCGGCGCCGCCGTCGGGCAGCCTCATGCGGTAAAGGCCGGGAACCGGCGGCGCCCAGATGGCGCGGCCCGCGTGCGTGCGGAGGGTCAGCGTGCCGCCCGGCGTGTCGAATACCGCCTCGGTCGCGCCGCGTCCCGCCATGAAGGGGGCCGCCACGCCTGCGCGGAGATTCCGCGAGGCCGGACCGGGCTGCGCCTCGGCGCACGCCTGCGCCAGATTCCAGATCAGCGCGGGCCAGGCCGCCGTCCGGTAGAGGGCGTCGCCCGCGCCCGTGGTCACGAGGTGCATCACCGGCGCCCGGCGCGGGGGCGCGTCAAAACTCAGCAGCGGCGAGGAACCCGCAAACAGCAGAACGCGTCCGGGGAGGGTGTTGGTTCCCGCTGGCCACACCAGCCCGTCAAAGGAGAGTCCTTCAAGGAGCGGGTGCGAGCGGTCGGCCAGATAGGGGCCGCGCACCAGGCGAGGCGCTGCAGGAGCCGTGAAAACCACCTGCCAGGGGGCGTTCGCCGCGCTGCTGTCCTCCGCCGCGCGATCGGTAAAGACGATTTGCGGGGCGGACGCATCGGCGCGAAACCGCCCCGTCGCCGCCAGCGCGCGTTCCACGGTCCGACGCAAGCCGGCGTCGGCAATCCGCACGGCGGACGCTACGGGGCGGGGCGTAACCGGCAGCAGCATCGCGCGGTTGTCGGTTTCGAGAGCGTCGGGCTGCAGCGCGACCGACAGCGCGGGCGTATCGGGCGGCAGATCCAGCGTCAGCCTGCCCCGTCCGCCGTTGCTGAGATCCACCGCACCTTCGAACAGCGTCTGTTCGCCGTCTTTCGCGAGGGCCGTGATTCGCACCGGCGAGCGCGTCCCCTCCGGGCGGGCAAAGCCGGCGACCTCGACCAGAAGCGCCTCCGCGCCGCCTTCGCGCCGCGACCGGTCGGCATAGGTGATGCCCGTGTTGGCCTCGATCGAACCAAAGGCCAGCCAGCGGACGCCGGGCCGGAGCGCGTCGCCGCCGGGCGGCGGCCGGTCGGTGAGGACGAGCACGTCGTCGGTCTTTTCCGACAGCTCGCAGGCGCGGGCCAGGGAAGCCTCCAGGGTGTCGGAGGGACCGAGGCAAACCGTTTCGGCCAGCCGCGCCGCCGCCTGAGCGGGTGGCACGGTCCCGGCCGATTCGGGACCGCCCGCGCCAGCGAGGATCAGCCGCACCCGCGCATAGCGGCTGCCCCGGACTTCGGTTCGCACCGCCCGCACCGCCCGATCCTGCGCCGATGCGCCGGAGGCGTCACGCGCGGTCATGGAGACCGAGGTGTCGAACACCACGGTCAACGCGCCCAATCCCGGCCGCAGCACGTGCGGACCGAGCGCCGCTGCCACCAGCGCGGCCAGCACCGCCAATTCGAGGTAGAACAGCGGCGGCAGGCGGAGGCGGTCGCGGTGCAGGCCGCCCTGACGCGGACGGACCGTCTGCTGCCACAGCATCAGGCTCGACACCGGACGCCGCCGGAACCGGGCGCGGAAGGTGTAAATCGCCACCAGACCGACCAGCGCCGCCAGCCCCGCCAGCGCGTATGGAAAGGCGAACAACATGCTAGACAGCCTCCAGCAGGCCGCAGGTTTCAAGCGCGGCGAGACGGCCGCCCTCGGCCATCCGTTCAGCCGTGACCGGCGCGAACGCCGCGCCGCAGCCGCGGCAGGCGGTGCTCCATCCGTCGCGGAGCCGCGCCAACGCCGCGACATACGCCGCGCAGGCCGTGGCATCGACCAGCAGGTCGGCCCGTCCGCCCGTCTCGACGTCCTCCAGCCGGTGCGGGCCGCGCCAATCCGGCGCCTCCTCCTCGCGCGTCAGAAGCTGGATGACGGTGAGCGCCGCTGCGCCATCGGCAAGTCGCCGTAGCACGGCGGCCGGTTCGGTGGGCCACAGCAGATCGCTGATCAGCACGCGCACGCCGTGTCGCCGCCACGCGGGCGGGGCGTTCAGGAGTGCGGCGTCGGGCGACGCGGCCGCATCGAAGTCCGGCTCCTGCCACACGGCCGGATCATGGCGCGAGCCGATCAGCTCGTCCACCCGTTCACCCGCGAGCCAGACCGTGTGGCTGCAATGCGCGTTGTCCGCCGCCGCCGCGCAGGCAGCAGCCAGCGACACGGCGGCGGCGGCCTTGGCCGTTCCCTCCAGCCGCATCGAGCGCGAGATGTCGAGCACCAGATCCACATGCGGCGCGACCTCCTCGCGGAAGAGGCGGACGACCTCCTTGTCGCTCCGGGCGTACACGCCCCAGTCCAGATGGCGCAAGTCGTCGCCGGGATGATAGTCGCGGTAATCATGGAAATCGAGCGACGATCCCGCCTGCACGCCCAACCGCACGCCGTTGCGGCCGCGCAGCGCCGCGCGCGGGAGCGCCAGCCGGTAGCGGAGCCCGAGCGCCCGTCCGGTCAGCAGACTCTCTCGTAGGGTCGTCGGATGGACCATGATTTCTATCCTCTTATGCGCCCGGCGTCAGCGGCGGGGGAGTCTTTTCGGAATCGCCGCCAGCCTGCTTCGGTGCGAACCGCAGCAGGGCGGCGCTCAGCCCCGGCAGGTTGGCCGCCACGGCCATTGCGGCCCAAACCCCGGCGCCAAGCACCAGCGGGACGACCTCCGGCTGCTTTTCGCTGAACACGGCAAAAACATTACCAAAGAGCCACGCCGCATCACGTCCAGCCTTCAAATCCCCCAGCGCAGCCAAAGCGGGCAGCGCCCAGCCGAGGATTATCATCACGCCCGCGACGACCCCGGCCAGGCGGTAGGTGACCCATCGGTGAAAACCAAACAGCCACACCGCGCGGACGGACCAGACATAGGCGATCAGATAAAACAGAAAGCCCGACAACCGCCCGGCATTCATGTCGTCGGAGGATTTGCACCACGACAGACCGCTGTTCTCGCACAGCGTTACGATCCCGACGGAAATCGCGCCCGGCAGCAGCGCCCAGATCATCCCGTTCTCGGCCCCTGAAAAGAGCAGGAACTGGTGGATGCGGGTCAACCGATGAG
>CAZDLY010000097.1:0-7233 GCA_964506575.1 uncultured Akkermansia sp.
TCCTTTTACACGATGTTCAGCCTCAAGCCCCGCGGCCGCCACATCATCCGGCTGTGCGAGAGTCCGCCTTGCTACATCGCGGGAGAGGAAAACATCCTGACGGCGCTCGAACGGAAGCTGGGGGTGGCGCTGGGCGGAACCACCGCCGACGGGCTCTTCACCCTCGAGGCCACGAGTTGCCTGGGGGCGTGCGGCGTGGCGCCGGTGATGATGGTGGATGACGAGGTTTACGGCCACTTGACCGAGGCCAAAGCGGTGGCGATCGTGGAGCGGGTGGCCGCCGCCGATGGCAAATCGCGGCCGCGCTGATGTCCGCATGGAAGGAAAGAGGCGATGAAGGCAAAACCAAGAGCGTATGTCATGGTGTCCGTGGATGCCGATACGGTGGTGATCGGCGCACGCGAGGTGAAGAACCGGCTCGCCGCCGAGATCGGCCTGCGCGGCCTGGGCGACGAGGTGCGCGTCGTCGAGACCGGTTCGTTCGGCCCGGCCAACGCGGGCGTTGTGGCGGCGGTGATGCCCGACGGGATCGTGTACGGCAACCTGACGCTGGACGGCATCGCCCGCCTGGTCGACGAGCATTTTGTCAAGGGGCGCCCGGTGCGCGAGTGGATCCTGCCGGGCGAGCATCCGCTGCCCGATCCCGAAACGGCCGATGCGCGCGAGGTGCAGCAGTTCGGACGCATCGTGCTCGACAACTGCGGCCGGATTGATCCCGAGAGCATCGAGGAGAGCATCGCCAATGACGGGTATTTCGCGCTGGGCAAGGCCTTGACGGAGATGACGCCGTCCGCGGTGATCGATGTGGTCAAGGCCTCCTGGCTGCGCGGCCGCGGCGGGGCTGGCTTCCCGACCGGATTGAAATGGAGCTTCTGCGCCAGGGAAGTGGCGGACCAAAAGTATGTGATCTGCAATGCCGACGAAGGCGAGCCCGGGACGTTCAAGGACCGGTTGATCATGGAGGGCGATCCGCACAAGGTGATCGAGGGGATGGCCCTGTGCGGCTACGCCATCGGCGCGTCGCAGGGGTATGTCTACATCCGCGGCGAATACCGGCTCTCCATCGAACGGATGCGCGCGGCCATCGACGCGGCCCGCCGGCACGGGCTGCTGGGCCGCAAGATTCTGGGATCGGGGTTTGACTTCGACATCGACATCAAGATCGGCGCGGGCGCCTATGTCTGCGGCGAGGAGACGGCGCTGATCGAATCCATGGAGGGCAAGCGGGGACTGCCGCGCGTGAAGCCGCCGTTTCCGGCGCAGCAGGGGTTCCGCGGCAAGCCGACTAACGTCAACAATGTGGAGACCCTCGCCAGCGTTCCGTTCATCATCCGCCACGGCGCCGAGGCCTTCCGCGCGATCGGCGCCGCCGACATGCCGGGCACCAAAGTATACACCATCCTCGGCCACATCGCGCGTCCCGGTTTGATCGAAGTGCCCACCAGCGTGACGTTGCGCGATGTGCTGGAGGATTATGCCGGCGGCATGCGGCCCGGCGCGTTCAAGATGGCGCAGCTCGGAGGAACGGCCGGAGACCTGCTCGGGCCGGAAATGCTCGACGTGCCGCTCAACGCCGATGCACTGGCCAAGACGGGCCATGCGCTCGGTTCCGGGGCCATCCTGTTCATGAATGAAAGCGTCGGGGTCTGCGACCTGCTCCACGCCTGCATCAAATTCTTTGCGCATGAGTCCTGCGGCAACTGCAATCCGTGCCGGAACGGCATGGCCGCGCTGCTGGAATTGACGGCCCGACTCAAGGCGGGGAAGGGCTATCCGGGCGATGTCGAGCTGATGGAGGAACTGGTGATGGGGCTAAAATCGATCGCCTTCTGTCCGCTCGGACAGTCCCCGGCAGCGCCGGTCCTATCCGCGCTGCGGTACTTTCGCGGCGAAGTGCGCGCCGGCATCGACCCGGACGCCATCCGTCCGAAACCGGAGCACACCCTGCACACGCTCCTGCAACTGGCCGGCTAGGCCATACACCGGGAAGCGGAAGCCGGATTGACAATTGAGAATGCGAATCGCGAGAAGCGGCAATCGAAAAAAGGAGACGGGATTATGGCGATCAAACTGATGATAGACCAGCAGACCATCGAGGTTCCGGAAGGGACCAACGTGCTGGATGCCGCCGCGGCGGCAGGGGTGAAGATACCGACGTTGTGCCATCTGCCCGGCGTGACCAGTCCGGGATCGTGCCGCGTGTGCCTGGTGGAGATCGAAGGCGCGCGCACGCTGCAGCCCGCCTGCGTGACGCCGGTGACCGAGGGCATGAAGGTGCATACCCTCACCAAGCGCGTCCGCATGGGTCGCCGCATGTCGGTGGAACTGCTGCTGGCCAACCATCCGTGGGACTGCAACGCCTGTGTGCGCAACGGCACGTGCGAACTGCAGGATCTGGCGAAGAATCTGGGCATTACCGACGTACGCTTCCCCTACAGCCGTGCGGAGATCCCGGTCGACACCAGCACGCCGGCAGTGGTGCGCGACATGAACAAGTGCATCCTCTGCCGCCGCTGCGTCGCCGTCTGCCAGAACGTGCAGGGGGTCGGGTCGCTGTCGCCGCGGGCGCGCGGGTTCGACACGCTGATCGGCGCTGGCGCGGGCGAAAATCTGTGCGATGCGGTGTGCGTGCAGTGCGGACAATGCACCGCAGTCTGTCCGGTCGGCGCGCTCTACGAGCAGGATGCGATCGAGGATGTCTGGCGCGCGCTGGAAGATCCCAAAAAGCATGTGGTGGTGCAGACCGCGCCAGCCATCCGCGCCGCGCTGGGCGAGTGCTTCGGACTGGAGCCGGGCGCCTGCGTGACCGGCAAGATGGTGTCGGCGCTGCGACGTCTCGGGTTTGACAAGGTGTTTGATACCAACTTCACGGCCGACCTGACGATCATCGAGGAAGGGCATGAGCTGCTGGGGCGCCTGAAGACCGCGCTGGTGGACAAGACGCCCGTTTCCCTGCCGATGTTCACGAGTTGCTCGCCGGGGTGGATCAACTTCATGGAATACTTCTATCCCAGCCTGCTGCCCAACCTCTCATCCTGCAAGTCGCCGCAGCAGATGTTCGGCGCGCTGGCCAAGACGTACTACGCCCAGAAGGCGGGGATTGATCCGGCCAGCATCGTGGTGGTGTCCGTCATGCCGTGCACGGCCAAGAAGTTCGAGGCCGAGCGGGGCGAGATGAACGACTCGGGGTTCAAGGATGTCGATTATGTGCTCACGACCCGCGAGCTGGGGCGCATGATCCAGGAGTCCGGCATTGATTTTCTGAGTCTGCCGGACGAGGAGCAGGACAGCCCGATGGGCCTGTCCAGCGGCGCCGCCGATATCTTCGCCAACACCGGCGGGGTGATGGAAGCGGCCCTGCGCACGGTGTACGAGGTGGTGACCGGCCGCGAGCTGCCGACCAAGAAGCTCCATGTGACCCCGATTCAGGGCCTGGAGGGCTTGAAAGAGGCGGCGCTGACCTTTGAGAACTGCCTGCCGGACTGGGCCTTTCTCAATGGCGTGACGGCCAAGGTCGCCGTGGCGCACGGGCTTTCCAACGCCCGCAAGGTGTGCGATCTGGTCGCCGCGGGCAAGGCCGACTACCACTTCATCGAAGTCATGTGCTGTCCCGGCGGCTGCATTGGCGGCGGCGGACAGCCGCGGATGACGACCGACAGCGTGCGCCGGGCGCGGATCCAGGCGATCTACAAGGAGGACGAGGGGCGGCCGATGCGCAAGTCCCATGTCAATCCGGCGATCACCCAGATCTACAAGGAGTTCCTCGGCACACCGTTGGGCAAGCAGTCGCATCATCTGCTGCACACGCACTATCAACCCCGCGGACAGGCTGCGGAACCGGCAAAGCCCGCGAAGAAGAGGGCCAGCCGCAAGAAGGCGCAAGCGTAGACGGCTGCACGCATGGAGTGTGCGGGTAGGCGACTTCACGGCGTCCCAGACAACTCCCGGTTTTAGGATCACAGACGATCAGCGTCTTGCGGTTGTCATCCGGGCTGTAACTCGGCTTCGCGGCGGGTGATGAAGGCGCGCAGGGCCGCGAGGGATGCCGTGGTGTTGAGGTCGCCGAGAACCTCCCGGATTTCGCGGCGGCTGAGGGTGTAGCTGCGCGGAACCGCTTCTGCGGCATCGCGCCGGGTGCGCTCGATGATCAGCTCATAGTCCCCCGCAAAGGCCATGGCGTTCACCCATAAATCGACGAGATCGCCGAGCGGAGGGGTGTCGATGTGGCGCAGGTCGAACGCCACCGCGATGCGGGTGCCGCGGCCAGGTTCGGAGTCGGCCTGCCAGCGTCCGCCGGCGGAGGTGGCGCAATGCGCGAGCAGGGGAATGCCGAGTCCCATTTTGCGCCCCGGATGCTTCTTGGAATCGGCGGCGAATGGATTCTGGCAGGCCTCGAGCTGCGCGCGGGTCATCCCGCAGCCATTGTCCTCCACGCTGAACAAGCAGGTTTCGGACGTCTGGTCGCACCGCATGCGGATGGTTTCGGCGCGCGATTCCACGGCATTCTGCACGATCTCCATCAGGTAATCGCACAGAGTAAAATGCACAGATGCCTCCTTGAATGGGTCTGGATTATACTCCGCGCCCCGAACCGGCGCAACATCGGACTGAAGCGCTTGTTTTGATTGCTTGTCAGCCGATCATCATCTACAATGACCCTGACGTTCACGGATGATGTGCGGTTGAGATACAGGAGACTGGGCGATGAAACTTGAAGCGGTTGTCGGCGCGCTGGGATGTCAGGTGATTCACCGGGGCGGGAATTTTGATGCCAAGGATATCCGGAACGTGGTGGCCTCGGATTTGATGAGCGATGTCCTGGTGGTGGACAAGGACCATCTGCTACTGGTGACCTCGCTGCCTTCGGATCAGACCATCCGCACGTCGGATATCGTGGGCGCCCACGCTGTGCTGGTGGTGAACAACAAGACCCTTCCCGCCAGCATGGTGGCTCTGGCGCGGGAGATGGACGTGACGCTGATGCAGTCGTCCCTGTCCAAGTTCGATGCGTGCGTCAGGATCGGCAAACTCATGAATCCCTCATGAAGGCGATTCCCGTCAATCCCGAGCAGTCCCCGCTGGTGATCCTGGATCTTCTGTTCAAGCTGAAGATCAAGGATGTGATGTCCTCGCCGGTGATCACCGCGGTGCGCAAGGACTCCCTGCGCACGGTGCAGCATCTGATGCGCGACAACCGGATCAGCGGCGTGCCGGTGGCGGAACGCGGGCGCCTGTTCGGCCTGGCCAGCATCGACGACATCATCCGGGCGCTCGAGGGCGGCTATATTGACGAGCCGGTTGAGCGCCACATGACGACCCAGATGGTGGTGTTGGAGGACGACATGCCGCTGTCCTTCGGCATTTCGTATTTTGAAAAATTCAAGTTCGGGCGTTTTCCCGTGCTGAACAAGGAGAATCGGCTGGTGGGGATTCTTTCGAGCCGCGATGTCAGCGCCTCGCTGCTGGTGGAGCTGCACAACGAGTATCACAAGCTGGAAGCCAAGCTGCCCGTCTCGGCGATCCGGGATGTCAATACGATGACGCGGCGGTTCCGCGTGGAGCGGTTTGATTTTGAAAACGCGGGGAAGGCGGCGCATGCGATCAAGAAGATACTGACGGAACAGAATTGCCCGCCGGCCTTGATTCGCCGGGTGGCGGTGGCCGCCTACGAGATGGAAATCAATCTGGTGGTGCATTCGTTGGGAGGCACCTTCACCTTTCACATGGATTCCGAGAAAGTGGAGTTGCTGGCCTCGGACGAGGGACCCGGAATACCGAATGTGGAACAGGCGATGCAGGAGGGATTCACCACGGCGAACGAATGGATCAAGTCGCTGGGTTTCGGCGCCGGCATGGGCTTGAGCAACATCCGGCGCAATGCCGATGAGTTCGACATTCAATCGGCGGTCGGGCGAGGGACGACGGTGCGGGCGACCATCCTGCTGCAAACCGGGAAGGACGCGCCGCTCCGGACGCCGTAACGGGGAGGGGCGATGATGCAGGGGCTTTCAGTGGAGGCGCTTCGGCGCGTGGAGGGCTGGCGCTGCGTCCAGGACGCTTGCGCGGCCACGCAGGTGGAGACGGGGTTCACTTCGGACCTCCTGAGCGACATCATGGCCAACGCGCCGGCGCATTCGGTGCTGGTGACCCTGCAGGCGCATCTGAATACGCTGGCGGTGGCCTCGCTGGCGGGGGTCCATGCGATTGTCCTGTGCAGCGGCCGCGAGGCGCCTCCGGACATGGTGGTGGCGGCGCGCCGGGAGGGCGTCTTGCTGCTGCAGACCCACGACAACCAGTACCAGGCGTCGATCAAGCTGGAGGCCGCGTTCCGATCCGGATCCGGCGGCTCATGAAACTGGATCTGCACATTCATTCCTGCGTGTCGCCCTGTGGCGCGCTGGAGATGTCGCCCGCGGCGATCGCGGCGGCGGCCGTGGCCGCCGGAATGGGCGGCATCGCGCTGACCGATCACAACACGGCATTGAATACGCCGGCCTGCGCCGAGGCGTGCCGGCGTGCAGGGCTGGGATTCCTGGCGGGGGTGGAAGTCTGCACGGCGGAGGAGTTGCATGTCCTCTGCCTGTTCGACACGGTGGAGGTTGCGCTCGCGTTCGGTGCCGAACTGTATGCGCAACTGCCGCGGGTGCCGAACCGTCCCGAGAAGATGGGGGATCAGATCTACGTGGATGTCGACGAGAACATCCTGGGCGAGGTCGAGCTGTTTCTGGGAACCGGCTGTGCCTGGACGCTGACCGACGTGTGCCACACGGTTCAGGCACGGGGCGGGCTGTTCATTCCGTCGCACGTCGACCGGCTGCATCACAGCCTGCTGTCGCAACTGGGAATGATTCCCGATCTGCCCTACGACGCACTGGAAGTGACGCCGGGCTATGCGGCGGCGGGCATCCCGGAATCGGTGTGGCGGCGCTACCCGCGGATCATGGCCTCCGACGCGCATCACTTACGGGATATCGGCAGGCGGTTTGTGGACCTTGACGTGGCATCCTGCAATGTGAAGCAGGTGCGGGATGCCTTGGCCGCCACGCGGCCGGGCAGTTGAATGGCGCTTCCGGGTTTGTGGGGGGATTTTTCATTGAAGGGGAAGCGGGGCCATGCTCAAGCCGCCGAACTGGAAGAGTCGACAAAGTGTGCGACGACGCGTAGATGACAAAGTGTGCGACGAAGTGTGGGAGCTAGATGTCAGCCCTGACCGCCTTTGAGAGTTGTCTGAGC
>CAZDLY010000098.1:0-7034 GCA_964506575.1 uncultured Akkermansia sp.
ATGTCGGCAGGAACCCGAAAGGGCTGTATGTCACCTGGGTGGTCAACTGGCTGATTAAGCCGTTCACCATGTTCGGCATCGCCTCGTTCTTTTTCTATGTCGTTTTCAAGAACCTCATCCCGGCGGAACTGGCCAAGGACTATCTGGCCGGCGCGATTCTGTTAGGCGCCGCGCCTTGCACCGCTATGGTCTTTGTCTGGAGTCACCTCACGCGGGGCAACCCGGCCTACACCGTGGTGCAAGTCGCCACTAACGACCTGATCATCCTGCCTGCCTTTGTGCCGATTGTCGCGCTCTTGCTGGGCATCGGCGGCATCAAGGTGCCGTGGGACACCTTGTTCCTCTCCGTCGGCCTGTTTGTGGTCATTCCGCTGGTGGGCGGGGTGCTGACCCGCGTGCAGGTCATCAAGACCCAAGGCCTGGACTACTTCAACCGGACGTTTATTCCGAAATTCAGCAACGTCACCATCGGCGGCCTGCTGCTGACGCTGGTGCTGATTTTCTCCTTCCAAGGCGACGTGATTCTGAACAACCCGCTGCACATCGTGCTGATCGCCGTGCCGCTGATTATCCAAACCTATCTCATTTTCTTCATCGCCTATCTGGCGGGGAGAAAGCTGTGCCTGCCGCACGATGTCGCGGCACCGGGCGGCATGATTGGCGCGTCCAATTTCTTTGAGCTCTCGGTGGCGGTGGCGATCTCGCTCTTCGGCGCTTCGTCGCCGGTCGTGCTGGCCACGATCGTCGGTGTGCTCGTCGAAGTCCCCGTCATGCTGCACCTGGTAAAGATTGCGAATCGGACTATCCGATGGTTTCCCGCAGCGCGGTCACTGTAAGCGTGATAAACAGCACAGGAGAACTATCATGACCAAGCACACGAGTGATCGGATTCGGGAGCAGGTTCGGGAACGGTATGCCGGCATCGCGGCTGGAGCGCAAAGCGGTTGCGGCTGCTCCCCGTCCTGCTGTTCGCCAAAAGCACCGGCGGCCAAGGAACAGTCCGCCAAACTGGGTTACTCGAAAAAGGAACTCGATGCCGTACCCGAAGGTGCGGACATGGGACTGGGGTGCGGGAACCCGCAGGCCATCGCCGGGCTCAAGAAGGGCGAGGTCGTTCTCGACCTCGGGGCGGGTGGCGGCTTTGACTGTTTTCTGGCCGCGCGGCAGGTGGGTCCGCGCGGCCGGGTGATCGGCGTGGACATGACGCCGGAGATGGTCGCCAAGGCGCGCGAGAACGCCCGCACTGGACGATCCAGGAACGTCGAGTTCCGGCTCGGCGAAATCGAGCACCTGCCCGTGGCCGACGCCAGTGTGGACGTGATTCTCTCCAATTGCGTCATCAACCTCTCCACCGACAAGGAGCAGGTGTACCGCGAGGCGTTCCGGGTGCTCAAGCCCGGCGGGCGGCTGGCGATCTCGGATGTTGTGGCCATCAAACCGGTTCCGAAAGCCGTGCGCGACGACGTCGACAAGCATTCCGGGTGCGTGGCGGGAGCGCTCCACGTGAACAAACTGGAGCGTATTCTGCGGGCCGTTGGGTTCCGCGACGCACGCGTGATGATTAAGGAAGAGAGTGCGGAATATATCAAAGAGTGGTTTCCCGGCAGCGGCGTGGAGCGCTATGTGCGGTCGGCCGATGTGCAAGGCATGAAGCCGAAAGGATGCGCAAGATGAAGACATGGATCTCGACAACCGCGCCAAAACAGGAGGCCCGCCGATGAAATCCATCTGTCCGATGTGTGGAACCCGCAAAGCCAAGCGCCCATGCAACCGGCGGGACATGGCGGAGATCTGCCCGCTCTGTTGCGCCGGACAACGTGACGAAGCATGCGGCGACTGCGCGCATCGCGTCACGGCTCAGCGGTACGATGCCGCACGCCATGCGCGCGCAACCCTGCCGGACGGCCATTTCATCGCCGAGATTAACCCTGAGGTCGAGCGCGCCATCAACGAGGCCGCTCAACTGGCCCAGCGGGGAAAGCACGACCAGGCGCGGGCGGCGATGGAACGGCTGCTCCGCGAGCATCCCGCGAACCATACCGTTCATTTCGGCATGGGGATTCTGCATGCCATCCGGGGCGAGCACCAGGAGTCCATCACGTGGTTCGATAGGGCCACGGCTATCTTTCCGTATTTTACCGAGGCCCATTTTAACAAGGCCGTCGCCTGCCAGAAGGAGTTGGATGTGGCCGGCGCGATCCGGGCTTATCGCAAGGTTGTGGAGGTGGGCGATCCACAGGAGCCTGAGGTGGCTCGGGCGAAGCGGTTTCTGGCGGATGTCGCGGCCACCCTCTTCAAGCAAGACAGAACCGATCTGGATACCTTTCTGAAATCGCAGGACACCTTCAACCGCGCTTTTGCGCTGATGGAACAGGGCGGATGGGACCAGGCGCTGGCCGGTTTCCGCGCGGCGGCCGCGATGAATGACCGAAACGCGCCGACGCATGGCAACCTGGGGCTATGCCTGGCCAAGTTGGGTCGCCGGGCCGATGCGCTGACAGAACTGGACCGCGCGCTCGAAATCGACCCGCAGTACGAACCGGCCAGGCAAAACCGAGCGGTCGTGGAACGAATGCAAGAGGGCGCGCCGCTGGACATCGCCAGATTCAAGCGTGTTGAGTTCGGCAAGGAACAGGTCATGCGCGAACAGGAAGGCCGTTCATGGCTTCGCCGTCTAATCGCGAGGTGCCGGTGATGTTGTGGCTGGCGCGAATCTGCCTCCGGACACGGCGGCTGTTCTGGGCGGGGGCGTGAGAAAGATCTCGCGATCCCCTTGACATTTGTTCCTGCTTTTGACAACCTCCCCGCACTGGCATCGGTGTTCCAGACCGTGTTCCGGACCGGTTCTGACATGCTCTCAGCGTGTGTGGGCGTGTGCGGACGGGGGGCCAGCCGGGCAGCGATTATTATTATTTGGACAAGGTCGCGGCTGGGCTTCAGACGCTGCCGCATAGCATTCGGAATGGAACAATCATGGGCATCTTCTCTCTGATTCTGGTCATCGTCGGTCTGGGCTTATTCGAAACCATCACCAGCATCGACAACGCCATCATTAACGCCGAAGTGCTCTCCACCATGCAGGCCAGAGCGCGGCGCTGGTTCCTTGTCTGGGGGCTGTTCATCGCCGTATTTCTGGTCCGCGGATTGCTTCCGTGGGCCATTATCTGGGTGACTATGCCGTCGCTTGGGCCGATCGGCGCGCTGACGGCGACGTTCAGCGGCGACGCTTCGATCGTTGCGGCCATTGAGCAGGCGGCCCCGGTCCTGCTGATCGGCGGCGGGACCTTTCTCCTGTTTCTGTTCTTTCACTGGCTGTTCATCGAACCCAAGAACTTCGGCCTCGCCGGGGAGGCATTCTTCCAGAGGCAGGGCGTCTGGTTCTTCGCCATCGTCTCCGTCCTGCTCGCCATCCTCGTCTGGCTGGCGCTGAAAACAAACCCGGCGATGGCGTTCGGCACCGTCGTCGGCTCCACCGCCTTCTTCATCACCCACGGCTTCCGGGAACAGGCTCAACACGCGGAGAAGAGCCTGATGCAGAAAGGGTTCTCCGACTGGAGTAAAATCCTCTACCTCGAAGTCATCGACGCCACCTTCTCGATCGACGGCGTGCTCGGCGCGTTCGCCTTCACGCTCTCGGTTCCGCTGATCCTGCTCGGCAATGGGCTCGGGGCGCTGGTCGTCCGACAACTGACTCTCGGCAACATCGACCGAATCAAAAAGTATCTTTACCTCAAGAACGGCGCGATGTACTCCGTCCTCTTCCTCGGCGTTTTCATGGTGCTCGAAAGTTTCGGCATCCACATCCCCGTCTGGCTCTCGCCGCTCACCACCTGCGGCGTCGTGGCCTTCTTCTTCCTCAAATCCCGCACCGCGCTCCAGCGTTCGCCGCCGGCGTCGCGGTGATCAGGGGGCGGGCGCCGATGCCAGGAGTGATTCGCGGTCGGGATAGGCGCCCTCAAGCTGGGCGTCGTAGAGTCGTTCGAGCAGTTTGCCGAGTTCCGGTCCGGGGCGGTGGCCGCGGGCGATCAGATCGCGACCGCGAATCCACGGCTCGGGGAGGACCGGTTCGTTGACGAAGGCGTCGCGGCAGGCGCGGGCCAAGTCGTAGGTCGTCAGATCGCCGGTGCTGAAGGTCAGATCGAGGCGGTGAAGTTCGAGCAGCAGGTCAAAGCCGGGCGAACCGATCAGGCGCCGCCGGGTGGCGGGGCGCATGGCGTCAATATCCACGAAGGCCATGTGTCGGCGGACCGCGCCGGAAACGGCCTCGACGCGTGCGGTCGGCTGACGCAACCGCGCGAGGATCGCGGCGGCTACGCCGGCGCCGTGCGGCGCGTGACAGGGGAAGCGGTGGCGCAGGGTACCGTCCGTCGCGGGATCGGCGAGGCTCTGGCGGGTGGGCGGCTTGCCGACATCGTGAAGCAGGACGGCCCAGGCCAGATCGGCATCCCGCGGCGCGGGGAGGGCGTCGAGCATCAGGCAGGTGTGCGTCCAGACGTCGCCTTCGGGATGGTATTGGGGCGGTTGCGGGCAGCCGTGATTGGCGGCGACTTCGGGGAGCACGACGCCGAGGAGGCCGGTCTCACGCAGCAGGTCGAGCGCCCGTGACGGCCGGGAGGCTTCGCACAGGATGCGGGTGAATTCGACGCCGACCCGTTCGCCGCTGACCGAGGCGAGCAGCGGGGCGCAGACGCGGAGGGCGGCGCCGGTGGCCGGTTCGATGTCAAAGTCGAGGACGGCGGCGAAGCGGACGGCGCGCAGCAGCCGGAGGTGGTCCTCGCGAAAGCGCGCGGTTGGATCGCCGATGGCGCGGATCACGCGCGCGGCCAGGTCGGCGCGGCCGTTGACGAAGTCCGAGACCGTGCCGTCGGCGGGATCGTAGAAGAGTCCGTTGATGGTGAAATCGCGCCGGGAGGCGTCCTCCGCGGCGGTGGTGAAGCGGACCGCGTCGGGCCGGCGGCCGTCGGAATAGGCGGCGTCGGAGCGGAAGGTGGCGACTTCAAAGGGGGCCGTATCGGTGATCACGACAATCACGCCGAAGGCCTTGCCCACGGCGACGGTTTTCGGGAAAAGCGCCTCGACCGTTTCGGGCGGCGCGCGCGTGGCGATATCGATATCCTTGATCGGCCGGCCCAGCAGGGCGTCGCGCACGCATCCGCCGGCGAACAGGGTCTGCCAGCCCGCCTCGCGGAGGCGGGCGGCGACGGCGGCGGCGGCGCGATAGAGCGGCGAAGAGAGGTCAAACATGGTGCGCCCTTAATCGTGCAGGTGATGGTTGCGCCAAGAGCAGGGGAAGTCGAAGCAGAACGTGTTGTGCATCAACTGCCGTTTCAGGATTCATTGTAAGTGTAGCCCTTCCTTGACGCTCTTCAGAATCGCATTGGCCTTCTGGGTTGCCTCCGCCGAGGGCATGGTCTTGCCATCGCCCATTTCGATCCGTATCTGGAATCGGATCGGTGTTTTGGTTTTCGTCTTGACCTCAAGTAGCTTGGGCACGATGTCGCCCAAGTCCTGGATCTGCGAAGGCTCCAGATCAGCCACGGCGACCAGCATCTTCGAAATGACGGCACTGCTCATCGTGCCGCCGCCCGCGTCCATACGGCCACGGCATTCCGTGGCTCTAAGCAACACAAACTGGGCGGATGGGAAATCGCACGGCCATGCCTGCGATCCGGCATCCAGTTCCATGAACCTCGCCTGGAGCGCGCCGCCAATCACGTCGCGCACCGTCTTCCACGGAAGCGTCTTTCCAACCTTGACGGATAGCACGGTGGCAATAGAAAGCCCGGACGCCATGCCATTCTTCCACGCATCCTTCAGGTTCTCGGGCAGAATCTCTGCGGCGGCGATCACTGCGGGCGGCACGCAGAGCTTGCCGCTGGCGTTCAGAATGCCTGCCGGGATCGGCTCTCCAAGGATGCTGGCAGGGCCTGAAAGCAGCCAGACGGATGCGTCCACCACGGCCGCAGTGATTGCCACCTCGACGACGTCTTGCTCGGCCTTCGGGATCTGCATGGGATCTTGGTAGCCGTCCCGATTCACTTGGACGACCGTCTTGCCGTCGAAGTAGTCGAATGCCGCTTTGACGGCAATCTCGTTAGCAGTCCACAGCCCTGGCAGCTTCTTGGGCGCGAGCAGCGCCGGGGCGATGTCCGTAAGAACCGCCGCTTCCGGCAGCACGAGTTCCATGGCCGGGTCGTTGAGTGCGTTTTCGTCGGGTCTCGACATCCACCATGTCCGCGACGTTCCGTCCGGGCGTGTCAGCCGCAGCACAAACGTACCCTGTTCGCAGCCTTCAACCAGCGTGTCCAGAATGGCACTGGCCTTCAGCATCTTCGGCAGATGGGGGAGCTGGGCGAACGCCCCCGCCAGATCCTTGACTCGCCGGGCGGTCTCGCCTTCCCGCCAGAGGTTGTACGGGCCGTCCGGGAGCAGAGCCTCGGCGGTGATGGTCGTATCTTGGACGCGCGACCGCTTGTCGGACTTGATCGTGTTGAAATGCGGCTCTTCCGTCACCGTGATCTTGAACGCCTGCGCCTCGTCCTTCTCGGAGACCGTGACCACGATGGAGTATGCCTGCTTGATGGCTTCGGGCATGCGCCCCTTCGCCTTGTCGATGTTGATCTGCATCGTCTGGGCGCGGGCGGGGTCCACATTCCCGTCCTTCTGCTGCTTCTTCACCTCATCGCGCACGACTTCCCATGCCAGGTAATCGCGCACGCGGGCCATGGCGAGTTCCATGCCGTCCTTCGATGGTGTCACCAGCAACACGGCGTTGCGATAGACGCGCGGCCGGTCCGACCCCGTGGTCTCGTCGAGGAACCGCTTGGCCTCCGCGCTGGGCTTCCCCGACTCGGACGCCGCGTTCGGACCGAGGACGGCGTAGTGGAACGCGCCGTCATCTTCGATATCCTTGGGCCGGGTCGGGAGCGTGTGAACGCGAACGCCCGCCGCCGATGCGTTGGCGGTAAGGGCCTTGGCTTTGCCGATGTCGTCGAGCAAACGGGCGCGAACGGTGTCGTCCGGGATGTTCTTCG
>CAZDLY010000099.1:0-6607 GCA_964506575.1 uncultured Akkermansia sp.
CTGGAGGTTCCGGTGACGGTGGCCGCCGGCGAAACGCGCCTGATCTGGCTGGCCGATCCGGGGGGCTTCCGCTGCGTCGCCACCGCGCCGCTGGCCGGATCGGGCGAGCCGCCGGTCTATCAACGGCTTCTGTCTCAACCCTAACACACCACACACGAAAGGATGCACACCATGAGAACCGCGAAACACCTGGTCCTCTCCGCCGCGTTCGCCGCGGGGCTGCTCGGCCTGACGGGCTGCGCCGACACTGCAGGAACCGTGGTCAAGACCGACCACCTCACGAGTGCCACGCTGATCCACGAGGACAACACCCGTCTGGCGCGCCGCGTCCGCGTGACGGGGGTCATCTACGACACCGTGAACGGGCTCCAGCGCGTCCATATCTCGCTGGCCTCGACCCGCCACGGCCGCTTTACGTATGACTACCGCATCTGCTGGTTCGACGCCAACGGCATGGAGATCGACGGCGACACCAAGCCGTATCGCTCGCTGATCCTCGAAGGCCGCGACGCCGTGACCGTCACCGGCGTCGCCAATTCGGCGGCCGGCGTGTCCTCCAAGTTGCGCATCCGCGAAACCAGCCAGTCGGAATAACGCTCTCACCACAACCCACACAAGGAGAATCCGCCATGAAAACACCCGTCTCTTGCCTCTGGTTTCTCGCGCTGGTCACCCTGGTGACCGGTTGCACCACGGCCAACGTCCGCGAAGTCCCGCTCGACCGCGCCGCGGCGACGACAAAACTGGAACCCCAGGATGTGCGCCGCACCGTCGAGAAGATGGTCGAATCGCTTCTCGTCGCTCCCGGCGTGAAGGAGTTTGTCGCCAACCGCCGGCCGGTGCTGGACATCGAGCCGATGAAAAACCGCTCGACCCAGCACATCGACATGGTCAGCATCACCGATTCGGTGCGCATGCAACTGCTGCGTTCGGGTCTGTTCCGCTTTGTCGACCGGTCCTCGGCGGGCACGGTCGGCACCGACGTCGCGCGGATTGACCAGGAGAACACGCTCGGGCTGGTGGACCCCACGAAGGCGGTCAAGGCCGGTCAGCAGACGGCGCTGGACATGTACCTCACCGGAACGCTTTCGGAGATCAAGAACGCGACGGGCCGCACGCTCGACCAGTACTACAAGTTCTCGATGATCCTGAAAGACCTCAAGACGGGCGAGATCGTCTGGGCCGATGAGAAGGAAATCCGCAAGGCGAGCACCCGCCCGATTATCGGGATGTAGGGGGATGATGTTTGACCGCATCCGTCCGTTCCGGGCGATTGTCCGGACCACGTTCATCGAGGCGATTCAGGAGCCGGCGGCCCTGCTGGTGCTGCTGACCGCCGTTCTCGTGACGTCGGTCGCCCCCCTCTTCCATTTCCACGCCTTTGGCGAGGAGGGGCGGCTCGCCCGGGACGGCGGGCTGGCCTCGCTGCTGGTTTTCGGACTGGCGCTCGGCTGCGCCGCCGCCGGAGCGGCCGTCCACCGCGAATGCGCCTCGGGAACGGCCGCCGCCGCGCTCTCCAAGCCGGTCGGGCGCGGCGTGTTTCTGACGGCCAAGTTTGCGGGCATCCTCCTGGTGTGCGGATTGTTCTGGGTCTCGGTGACGGCCGCCACGCTGGCCGCCGAGGCGGCCGCGGACCGGACGGTCGTGGTCGGGGAGTCCTGGGATCGGCTCCCCGATGTCCGGCTGCGGCAGTGGGCCATCTTCGCGCCGCTGGCGGCGCTGGCCGTTGCGGGGCTGCTGCAGAACCGCCGCCGCGCCCGGTTCGGGGTTGCCGCCTTCCTGCTCGTCCCGGCCGCCCTGCTGCTCACGATTCTGGCCTCGGGCTTCTGGAGCCACGCCGGCACCTGGGGCCCCTACGCGCTCCGCCTGAACCTCCGCCTGATCCCCGTCGCCCTCCCGCTGTTCTTTGCGCTGGCGGTCCTCGCGGCCTGGAGCGCCGCGCTGGCGGTCCGTCTCCCGACCGGCGCCGTGCTGCTGGCCGGCGCGGCGATCCTCGGCGCCGGACTGGCCGCCGACACGTGGTCGGCGGGCGCGCCCGCCGCCTCCCTGCGCGGCGTGCTGGCCGGCCTCTTCCCCAATATCCAGCACTACTGGCTGGCCGACGCCCTCGCGCGCGGCGGCACGGTGCCCTGGCCTTACATCGGCCGCGCCGCGGCACTCGCCGCGGCCGGCTGCGCCCTCGCGCTCAGTGTGGGCGCCGGCCTGTTCCGCACCCGCGACATTGGCTGACACATCCGTTCGGAGGTTTCATGACCCCTGTGATCGAAACAACCGGCTTGCGCAAGATCTTCCGCGACTTCTGGCGGCGCCCCACCGTGTGCGCGGTCGACTCGCTGCATCTGACGATCCAGCCCGGCGAGGTGTTCGGTCTGCTGGGGCCGAACGGATCCGGCAAAAGCACGACCATCAAGATGCTGCTCGGTCTCCTGCACCCGACCGCAGGAACGGTCAGCGTCCTCGGCCGGCCACCCTCGGACATTTTCATCAAGCACCGCATCGGCTACCTTCCCGAGAACACCCACCTCCACCGGTTCCTGACCCCGCGCGAGACCCTGCGCTACTATGGATCCCTCTTCGGCCTCGACCGCCGCGCGTGCCGCGAGCGGGGCGAAGCGCTCCTGGAGATGGCCGACCTCGCCGACGTCGCCGACCGCCCGATCGACGGCTTTTCCAAGGGGATGGCGCGCCGCGTCGGCATCGCCCAGGCGCTGATCAACGCGCCGGACCTGCTGATTCTGGACGAGCCCACCTCCGGGCTCGATCCCGTCGCCTGCCGCGAGGTGAAGGATCTGGTCCGCGCGCTCGCCGAAGGCGGCGTGACCGTGCTGATGACCTCGCATCTGCTCGCCGACGTCGAGCACGTCTGCGACCGCGTGGCCATCATGCACCGCGGGCTGGTCCAGACCGAGGGGTCCGTGGACGACCTGCTCGTCCGCGCCGACACCACCCGCCTGCTGATCGCCAACCTCTCCGACGCCGAGGCCGAACCCCTGCGCGCCGAGCTGGCGGCGCGCCTGAACCGTGACGTCACCGCCGACCACCCCGCCGTCTCGCTCGAAACCTACTTTCTCGACGTGGTGGCTCGGGCCTCGGGCAAGTCCTCCGTCCTGACCCATTTCAGGCCGGCGCCGTTCCTCCAAAAACCCGCCATCGGCGGGGCCGCGGCGGAACCGGCCCGACGGGGGCCCGCATGATCCCGCGCGTTTTTGCCATCGCCCTCCTGGCCATCCGCGCCGCGATCCGCTCGCGCATGGTGCTGGCCCTCGCCGCCCTCCTGCTGCTGGCGCTGGCGGGGCTTCCGCGCTGGGTGCGCGGCGACGGCACCGCCGAGGGCGCGTTCACGCTGCTGGTCGGGCACACGCTGGGCGTCTGCTTCTTCCTGCTCGCGGCGACATCGCTCTGGGCCGGCTGCGCGGCGGTCGCCGCCGAACGGAGCGCCGGCACGGCCACTCTGACCGTGGTCAAGCCGGTCCGGCCGGTCGAACTCTGGCTCGGAAAATGGCTGGGGATTGTGGCGCTCGATGCGGTTCTGCTGGGCGCCGTCGTGGCGGGTCTGTGGATCCAGCTTCTGCTCCGCGGGCCTACGCTGCCCGGCGACTGGCGGCGGTGCGACCGGGTGGTGCCGTGCCTCCTGCCCGACCCGGTCCGCGAGGCCGACCAGGCGTTGCGGGCCCTGCGCGCGGAGGGGCGGCTGTCGGCGGACACCCCCGTGGCCAGGCTGCGCGCCGAGCTCATCCAGGAGGCCCGCAACCGCTACACCCTGATCCATCCCGGTGAGCGGCAGGCGTGGCGCTTCCGCCTGCCCCGCCGCGCCGCAGGGCGCGCGCCGACGGTGCGCGCGGTGTTCGAGACGCAGTACGGCCTGCGCGAGGAGTCCGCCGTGACGCTGTACGCGCAGGCCGTGCCGCCATCGGCGGCGGACGCCCCGTTCGAGGCGCGTGAGCCGCTGATGGCGGGCGAACCCCTGATGCGGGTGCTGCCTCCGTTCCCCGCGGCCGCCGGCGGGCTGGTGGAGGTCGCATTCCAATTGGATTCGGGCGCCCGCACGCCGCTGCTCCTGCATCCGGGCCGCAACCTGGCCCTGCTGCTGCCGGACGGGTCCTTCGGGCGGAACCTCGCGTGCGCCGCGCTCCTGCTGCTGGCCGCGCTGGCGGCGCTGGCCGCCTGCGGCCTGACCCTCGGCTGCTGCTTCTCCTTCCCGGTGGCCTCCTTCGCCGCCGTCGTGCTGATCCTGCTGGCGCTCCTCGGCTCCGGCGCCGCGCCCGACGCGACGGACCGCACCGGAGCGGCGGGGCTTGCCGAGCGCTTCGGGCGGCAGATTGCCCGCGGCGCCGGGGCGGCCGCGCGGCCGTTGCTGTCGGCCGCGCCGATCACGCAGCTCACCCGGCGCGAGGCGATCCCGTGGCGCAGCCTGGGGCCGCCGCTGGGGATCGGCCTGGTCGCCGTCCCCGCCCTGCTGGCGTGCGTATCCGCCGGTGTCCTCAAACGCCGCGAGAACGGAGACTGACGCCGATGGAGAAGCCCGACCTCTTCCGTTCCCTCCGCCGGATCACCGGCACCGTGCTGGCGGTGCTGGGCGTCGCGGCGCTGCTCGCCTTCGCCTCGGTCCAGAACCGCGCGCTGGCCGAGCGGCGGCGGACGGGCGGCGCGGGCATCGCGCCCCGCCCCTCCGAGCCGCCGCCGGCGCTCGCCTTCGTGGTCGTCGGCCTGGGCGCGTTCCGCGGCCTGGCCGCGGAGGCGCTCTGGCTCCGCGCCGACCGCCTCCAGTGGGAGGGGCGCTACTTCGAACTGGTCCAGCTGTCGAGCTGGATCACCGGCCTCGACCCCTACGCGGCGGACGCCTGGGCGTACAACGCCTGGAACCTCTCCTACAACATCAGCGCCATGATGCTGCGCCCGGAGGACCGCGTCCGGTGGGTCTGGCACGGCCTCCGGCTGCTGCGGGACGACGCCCTCGCCTGGAATCCCGGCGACGCCCAGCTCTGCCGCGAACTGGCGTGGCTCTTCCTGAACAAGATTGGCGGCGACGTGGACGAGGCGGCGCCCGCCTACCGCCACTTCCTCGCGGCCGAGACCGCGCCGGTGTTCGGTCCGGAGGGAGCCTTTCCCGCCGCCGGCGCCGCGCGCGATGCGGCCAGCGCCGCCTTCAAGCTGGACGCGGCCCGCGTCGCCGTCATCGAGGCGCAGACGGGGCCGCTGGACTGGCGCACGGCCGAGAGTCACGCCCTCTACTGGGCCTGGTCCGGCATGACGAATGCCGCCGACCGGACCGAGCGGTTCAAATGCCGCCGGCTGGCCTGCCACGCCCTGATGGCGCTTTACGGACGGGACCCGGCCCTCACGGGCGCCGTCCCGCCCAACCCCGCGGTCCTGCCGGCCCTGCTGCGTCTGCTGGAGCAGCAGTATGCGGACAGTCCGTCGTTCACCACCCGCCGCCTCTACGGATTCCACCTCCTCCACGCCCTGCGCGCGGCCGCCGCCGCAGGCGACACGGCGCAGCGCGACCGGTATTACGCGCAGTTGCTGGGCATCGCGGCCACGGGCTATCGCCTGCCGCCCCTGGACGCGCTCGTGCAGCCGGAGGTCCCCCTGGACGACTTCCTGACGCCGCTGAACAAGAAGCGCGAGCCGGGCCACACACCATGAGTGCGATCGTTCATTATCCCCTCTACCTGGGCGTCCGCCTCGTCTGGGTCCTCCTCCGCCTGCTGCCGGCGAAGCGCGCCTATCCGCTGGGCGCGGCGGTCGGACGCTGGGCCTTCCCCTGGGCCGGCAGCCGCAGACGGATCGCGATTGACAACGTGCTGGCGGCCGGCATCGCCGCGGATGCCGCAGGTGCCGAGCGCATTGCCCGGGCCTCGCTGGCGCATTTCGTGGGGCATCTCCTGGAGAGCCTCAAGGTGTCTGACTTTCTGACGCCCGAACATATGCGGCGGCACGTGACCATCGATTTTCCGGAGACCGCGCGCGCCCTGCTCGAGAAACCGGGGCAGCCCGTCCTGGTGCTCACGCCCCATCTGGGCTGCTGGGAGGTCGGCGTCCACCTGCTCACCGGCTTCAAGCCGACGATGGCTTTGGCCAGCCCCATGAAAAACCCCCTGGCGCAACGGTTCATCGAGCGTCATTTGCGCCAGGATGTCGAGATCCATTCCAACAAGAAGGGATTCTCAGCCGCGCTGGTCAAACGGTGGAAGGAGGGGCGGATCCTGGCCCTGCTCGCGGATCAGCACGCCGGCCGCCACGGCATCTGGCTCGACTTTCTGGGGCGCCCCGCGAGCATCCACACGTCGCCGGCCCGCCTCTACCTGGCCACCGGCCACCCGATGGTCGTCGGGGCCTTCGTCCGCACCGGACCGCTCCGCTACCACGCCGTGCTCTCCGAACCGCTGACGTTCGCGCTGACGGGAGACCGCGAGCGCGACACCGTGACCATCCTCGGCGCCATCAACGGGCACTTCGCCGCGTTCATCCGGCGCTATCCCGAGCAATACCTCTGGGTCCACCGCCGCTGGCGGCAGCAGCCGGCGGTCACGCAGCGGCGGTTTTAGAATAAACGTCAAGGCTCTACGGCGACGGTATCCCGGCGACGTAGCAGCCTGTTGTTGGA
>CAZDLY010000100.1:0-6488 GCA_964506575.1 uncultured Akkermansia sp.
ACCCTCCTCGGAACTGCCATGCGCCCCCGAAACCCCTTCCCGAGGATTGACATCCCGCGGCCCCGCGCCTACTCTATCGGCCATGCGCACCCGGATCGACAACCCGCAAACGATGAGTCGGAACCACCCCGTCCCGTTTTTCCGCGGGCTTGCCCTCGGGCTGTTGGCCGCGCTCGTCTGCGGCTGCCGTCCGCAACCCCCGGCTGCCGCGCCCTTCCCGCCGTTCACCGCTGCGGACGCGACCCACGCGTTCGACCAGACGGCCCGGTTGGTCGCCCTCGGTCCGCGCGCCCCCGGCACGCCGGGGGGCCGCCGCGCCGCCGAGCATCTGGAGCGCGCGCTCCAGGCCGCGGGCGCGGCCACGGCCCGGATCGCGTCGTTCGAGGACGCCACCCCGTCCGGCACCGGCACCTTTCACAACGTGCTGGCGACCTTCCCCGCCGCCAACCCGCAGGCGCCCTGGATTGTTTTGCTCTCGCACTTCGACACCAAACGCGACGTTCCCGGCGACACGGACGAGACTCCCTTCGTCGGCGCCAACGACGGCGGCTCGTCCACCGGACTGCTGCTGGCCCTCGCCGCCCGTTTGGCCCGCCTGTCTCCGGCCCAGCCCCCGCCGTGCAACACCCTGATCGCCTTTCTCGACGGCGAGGAATGCGCCCTCGCCTACAGCGACCGCGACGGCCTCCATGGCAGCCGCCGTCTCGCCCGCGACCTCCGACGCGAGGGTCTGCCCGTGCGCGCCGTCATCCTCGCCGACATGATCGGCGACCGCGACCTGCTGCTGGAAATCCCCCGCAACGGCGCCCCCGAACTGCGCCTCCTGGCGCTCGCGTGCGCCGAACGCCTCGGCATCCGCCCGCACGTCACGCTCGGCAGCAGCGTCATTCTCGATGACCACCAGCCCTTTCTCGATCAGGGATTCCCGGCGGTCGACCTGATCGACTTCGCCTTCGGCAGCGCCCCGGGCCGGAATGACTACTGGCACACCGTCCAGGACACGATGGACAAGCTGGACCCCCGCAGCTTCCAGATCACCGGCAGCCTCATCATCGCCCTGATGAACGCCCTGTGCGGGCAGCCGGGCGAAGCCCCTCAGTGAAGAATCACATGCGAAATGTAAACGAGACCGGCGGCGCTCACGGCGGAAGGAGAATGGCGACGGCGATTCGTCTCTGGACGGTGGCTGTCGTGGCCTATGCCGCCGCGACGCTGATGTGGCTGGACTGGAAAGCGGCATCCGACACCGCCGTCCAGCCCATGCCCGGCAGTCACGCCGCGGACGCCGACCCGTCCACCCTCAACACGTTCCGCACCCTGGCCGCGATCGCCGGAGCGCATCCGGCCGAAGCGTCCGTGTTTGACATTCCCTTCCGGATCGAGACGCTGGAGCAGACCGGCCAGTACCGCTTTGCTCTGTTGCCGGCTCCCGGCGCACAGGCCTGTTCCGTTCAGGTGATCGCGGAAAGCGACAACCGCTTCAGCTTTTCCCATGTCTTCGCCAACGTCGCCCTGGACCGCGACGTGTTCACGTTCCACGCGCCGCTCACCGGCGGCGTGGCCCGGGCCTTCTGGCAGCCGGTCGGCCACACCGGCCAGTGGTCCGACTGGGAACGCAGCGGCCTGCGCCGGCTTCAGGTCAAGGTCTTCGCCAAATCCCCCATCGCAGCCGGCCTGAAATTGTGCTACCGCTCCGTTGCGGCGACGCCCTCGGCGGGCGGGCGTCTGGCCTGGTCCCAGGTGCTCGCCGCCCCCGTGCCGCTGGGCGGGCGCTTTGAACTGGCGTTTGATCTGGAGGACTGGAACGGCAACCCGTTTGATTACACCGCGCTCCAGACGGTGCTGGAGGTGACCCCTGCGGACGCCGCGCCGCTGCGCATCCGGCCCTTCCATCATCAGAACTTCGAAGCCGTCGACACCCCGGCGGGCGAAACCTTTCGCCCCTGCGGCCCCAAGCACTTTCTCGCGCGCTACCGCCCCCGAGTCACGGGGCCGCACGCCTACCGGCTGCTCACGCGCGATTCCGGCGGCGCCGAACGGGTGCTGGATCACGGGTCGTTCGACGTGACCGACGGCACGCCGCCCGACTTTCTGCGGGTCTCGCCCCGCAGTCCGCGCTTCTTCGAGCACGCCGACGGCCGGTTCTTCTATCCGGTCGGATGGAACATCCCATACCCCATGGATCGGCCCTACGGACAGGACTATGTCCCCTATCTGCCCGACACGATGAGTCTGGCGTTCATGCACAAATTGCTCGACGATCTCGCCGATTCGGGCGGCACCTTCATCCGCTTCTGGTTGAGCGACTGGTGGAACGGCCTGGAATGGAATGCGTCCGTCGACACCTACGGCGGCATCGGTCGCTACAATCTGAAGAACGCCTGGATCAACGACCGGATCGTGGAACAGTGCGAACGGCGGGGCATCCGCCTCCAGTGGGAAATGCTCAACCACACACGGCTGAAATGGGACTACGGCTGGCCCCAGCATCCCTACCATGTCGGCAACGGCGGCTTTCTCCGAGACGCGAGGGAGTTCTGGTCCCACCCCAGAACGCAGACGCTCTCCAACAACCGGCTGACCTACATCGTGGCCCGATACGCCGATTCGCCCGCGATCCACTCCATGGCCATCATGAGCGAGCCGGACATGGTGGGCGGGGCGTCTCAGTGGCCCGGGGCCAAACCCTACATCCTGTCCCAGTTGCGGTTTCTGCGCCAGGCGGACCCGTACGGCCACATCTCCGTGAACCAGATGTGCCTCCCCGACAGTGATCCCTCCTTCTTCCGCGAACCGGAGGTTGAGTTTGTCAGCGCCAATGCCTATTCGGGCGGCATCGCCGGGTTTGCGGACGACCAGATCCCGGCCATCCGGGACTTCTCGGAGTTTTACCGCGGGCATGGCCGTCCGATGCTCGTGGCGGAGTGCGCGGGCCATTATGCCGGCGACCCGGATTTCAAGATGCGGCGCGACACGCTCGGCGCGCTCTGGAGCGGGGTCGCCAGCGGCCTGGCCGGGACGCCGCTGAGCTGGTGGTGGAACGTCAACTACGGGGAGGACCTCGGCGGATGGTACCGCGTCGTGGCCGACTTCATGCGCGACGAGGACCTCATCGCCGGGGATGCGCCCGCCAGGGGCGGCTGGCGCAGCCGCGAGGTCGTCTGCGCCAGCCGCGCGGGCAACCTCCGCGCGCTGATGGCCGGCAACGACACGCGGCGATTTCTCTTCGTCTATAATTATGACACCCTCTCCCGCACCCGCGGCGTGCCGTCGTCGTGCGCCGACAACCGCGTCCAGTTCGCCGGCCTGGCGCCGGGCGCGTACGTCGCGGAGTACTGGGATCTACAGCGCGGACGTACTCCGCTCGTGCAGGTGTTCGACGCGGGCGAGGGCGGCGCGGCCGAGATCGCCCCGCCCGCGTTCAACGACGGGTGGGCCATCAAGATCCGGCCGCGCGCCGAAGCCTCCCCCAGTCCCGGCCAGCCGCCCGTGGCGCTTCCCGCCCCGGCGGTCCCGGCGGCTGCCGGCCGCGCGGCCGATTGGTCCTGGCGCATCCTGCCGCAGGCCGATGTCGCGGTCCCGTCCGCCGCCGGGCGGGCGGTCCTGGATGTTCGCATCGGCCTGCCGGAATCCTGCCGGGGGCGGGGTCCGCGGGTCACCGACGCCGGCGGCCAGCCGGTGTCGTTCACCTGGGCACCGCTGGGCGACGGCGCCGGGTGGCGGATCGTGGTGCCGGCCGTCCACGCCCAGCCGCTGATGGTGACCGCCGGCGACGGCGCGGAGCCGACGGCGGGGCAGCCGCCGCCGGACGACACCGCGCGGGGATTGTCCGTGACCGTCGCCCGCATCCGCGCGGCCCCGATCCCCACCGTCGCCCGGTTCCAGGAGCAATTCGCCGCCCTGTCCGAGCGGCGGCAAGCCTCCGTGGCGGTCATTGACCAGGTGGAAAATCCGCTCGGGCCGAGCGATCACTTTCTCGCGGTTTACCAGGGCCCCCTGCTGGCCCCCGAAGATGGCGAATACGTGTTCGCCGCGAATTCGGATGACGGCTGCTTCGTGACGATTGACGGCCAGACCGTGATCGCCTGGCCGGGCGGGCATGACATGGAGGTGCCCAACCGACCGGCCGCCAACCTCTGGCAACGGCGGGGCCGCGTGACCCTCAAGCGGGGTCTGCACGAGGTCGCGTTCTACCACCAGCAGGGCGGAGGCGCCTGCCTGGCCCGCCTGGGATGGCGGCCGCCGCCGCCGGCCCGCCCCGATTCGCCCCTGATCGCGCCGCCGTTTTCCAGCCCGTCCGCGCCTGCGTTCGCCGTCGTCCCGGAATGGGCGCTCGACGGCCGCATCCCCTGCGTGGTGGAGGTTCGCCACCGGGGCGTCACACGGGCCGCCCTCGCGCCTGCGCTCGGCCTGGAACTGCGGCGCCCCCGGACGCCCATTGCCGTCGCCGCCTGGACGCGGGACGGCCGCCGGCACACCGAATTCTTTGCCGGCGAAGGGCTCCGCACGCTGATCTCCGACGGCCTCGCGTTTCCGGTCTGGGCCTGGAATCCCGCCCGGATTCCATTCTCCCTGGAATGGAATGTCCGCACAACGGGGCCCCATCCGCCGGCGCTCAAAACCCTGCTGTACGACGCCGAGATGCCGCTCACGGTGCAGATCGGCGCCGACCGCGGCCAGCCGCCGGCCGAGCGGCTCCATTCGCCCCGCCGCTGGGTGGAGTGGCCGCTGGCGGTGCGGGATCAGGGCGCGCCGTTCCGCGTGCGACTCGGGCCGGTGCTGTTGCTGGAGGCATCGCTGGGGCGATGGGACGCCGTTCCGGATGAGCCCCCGCCGAAGCGGCAGACGCCCCCCCTGACGCGCCTGATTGAAGCGGGCCCTGTCCCTCCGCTCCTGCCGCTGGCCGGACGCCGCCTGGCGCCGTGGTGGCGCGGCGCGCCGCCCGAGACGGTCATGCCCGGGTTTCTGCGCCTGGATCCGTGGTCCGGGGATGCGGCGCCGTTTGACGCCGCGCTGGGCGACCTGGAACCGGGCACGGGCGTGCTGGTGCGGCTGGATCGCCGGGTGGCGCGGCTGGGGCTCAGCCGCGAACAGGCCACCCGGCGGCTCGACGCGTTCATGCGCGCGGTGCGGCTGGCCGGCGGCGAACCGGTGCTGGTCCTGGATCCCGGGATCGAGATCGTCAGCCCGCCGACGCAGGCGCTCGCGCTCGTCCTCAACCGGTTGGGCTTCGCGTTCGGCTGTCCATTCATCGACCTGAGGGAACCTGCCCCATGACCCCCGATTTCACGCTCCAGCCGCTCCCGGAACCGAACGCCGCCACGGTGCTCTCGCGCCGCCAGGCCATCCTCCTCGCCGTCACGGGGGTGCTCCTCGGACTCGCCGTGTGGCTGAACGCGCGGGCAACGGTGCTTTTCCTCAACGTCTCGTTCATCCTCTTTTATCTCGCCTTTTGCCAGTACAAACTGGCGCTTCAGTTCCTCTCCCTGCGCCGGCAGCGGCAGGACCTCGATCTCGATGCCGCGCCGGCGGGCGGCTGGCCCCGTTACACGGTGCTGGTGCCGCTGTACCGTGAGGAGACGGCCGTCCCCGGACTCCTGGCGCATCTGCGGCGGCTGGACTATCCCATGGACCGGCTGCAGATCCTGCTGCTGGTCGAGGAAGACGATCCGCTGACGCGCGAGGCGGTGGCCCGCGCCGGCGTGACGCCGCCGTTCGAGGCGGTCGTGGTTCCCGTCAGCCAGCCCCGCACCAAACCCAAGGCCTGCAACGTCGGCCTGTGCCGGGCCACCGGCGACATTCTGGTGATCTTCGACGCCGAGGATCGTCCCGAACTCGACCAGCTCAAGAAGGCCGCCTCGCTCTTTGCCAGCCTGCCGGAAACCGTCATTTGCCTGCAGGCGTCGCTGAACTACTACAACCGCGACCGCAACTGGCTGACGCGTTTCTTCGCCATCGAGTACAGCGGCTGGTTTGATTACTGCCTCCCCGGACTGCACCGTCTGGATGCCCCGATCCCGCTCGGCGGCACCTCCAACCATTTCCGCCTCCCGGCGCTGCGGGCGATCCGGGGGTGGGATCCCCACAACGTGACCGAGGACTGCGACCTCGGGATCCGCCTCTATCGCAACGGACTGCGCACCGCCGTGCTCGACTCCACCACCTGGGAGGAGGCGACCTTCCGCACCCGTCCCTGGATCCGCCAGCGGAGCCGCTGGGTCAAGGGGTATCTCCAGACCTACCTCGTGCACCTGCGGGCGCACGGCGACCTCCGCCGGCGTCTGGGGCTGGGCAAGCTGATCCACTTTCACCTGCTCTTTGGCGCCGGGTGTCTCTGCCTGCTGATGAACCCCTTCTACTGGCTGCTGACGGCGGCGTGGTTCATCACGGGCGCCCGCGCGATCCGCGACTTCTTCCCGCTGTGGGTGCTCGCCCCGGCGCTCCTGAGCTTCCTGGCGGGGAATGCGGCGTTTGTCCTCTCGGCCATG
>CAZDLY010000101.1:0-6468 GCA_964506575.1 uncultured Akkermansia sp.
CCATCCAGATGCGGCGTCTTGTTATGCGTGATGAAAAACTGTGAGCCATTGGTCCCCGGACCCGCGTTGGCCATGGAGAGAATGCCGGCGCCGCTGTGCGTGAGGGTTTCATCGATCTCATCGCCGAAGCGATAGCCCGGGCCGCCCCGGCCGGTGCCTTCGGGGCAGCCGCCCTGGATCATGAAATTGGCAAGCACGCGATGAAAGGCCAGCCCGTCGTAAAAAGGTTGTCCAGCCGGTTTCGCCTTATTGGCGAGCGTGCCTTCGGCGAGGCCGACGAAATTGGCGACGGTCAGCGGCGTTTTCTGGAATTCCAGCGCGCAGACGATCACGCCCTGGGTGGTGGTGATGGCGGCGTACAAGCCGGGTTCGGTTGGAATACCCGCGACGGGTGCTTTCATCATTTCCTCGTGTTTTACGGGTTCGGCCGATGGCGCTGCGTTTTCATCCGCACGGCAGTCCATCCAAGCCATACCCGAGCACAGCAGCGTGGCAAGATACAACGAATGGCGCATCGTTCAAACTCCTCGGTTGGGTTGTTCAGACACGGCGGAGTATAGCATACTGGGTGGATCGCGCAAAACTCAAAATCACAGCCTTGCCGCCGCCGTCCCCTTTTGATACTGTCTAACCGCATATTTTTCAGGCCAGTAGCTCAGTTGGACAGAGCACAGGATTCCTAATCCTGGGGTCGCGGGTTCAACTCCCGCCTGGCCTACCATCAAAAATGCGGTTCGTCCTGTCTATTTTATTTCCGGTTTCTCCAGCGGCAAGAGGATCTCATTGCGGCGCAGGAACCACGGCGTGAAGGGCGCATTATATCTGGCCCAGACCGGATTGCCGGAAGCCGTCAGGTTCTGCGCCTTCACCCACTCCCGCAACCGCGTGAGATTCTGCTCGTACCGCCGCTCGCTCCACGTGCCGGAGTATCGCACCGTTGCCATGCGCCGGGCCGGAATGGCGCGCAGGTGAACCTTCTCGTCCGTGGGTACGGGAAGCGTCTCCAGGGTGAAATGAGCCGGCATCAGGAAGGTGATGGCCCACTGGTTGCCCATCGCCTCCTGTCCCACCGGTGCCGTCATCGCGATCTTCTCTCCATCGCGCTGCTGCGCGACGGGTGCAGTCATGGCGATCTTTTCCTGCGATCGGTTCGCCCCTGAAATGTAACGGAACAGCGGACGGAATGCCTGATTGCCGGCTTTCTCCAGCGTTCCGGCCACCATCGTCTCCGCAACGACCTGGGGTGCGTACTGGCGCACCTGGAAGACCCCGTCCATCCGCTCCACTGTGTAGGCGGCTTCTTTGACACTCCCCGTCAAGCATCCTCCCATTCCCAACGCCAGCCCCGCGAGGAGCAGGCAAGCGGCATACAATGCGGTTCTCATCTTCCTACCCCGCCTCTGCCTGGCCTTCGCCGGTACCGTCGCGCCCCGTAATTCTACCGTGCTCTCGTTCATTTGCACCAGCCTTTCCTGTTGACCTCGATTACCTGAACCGCCGTCTCCCTATCTCCGTGATTCATCGGCGTCCCCCAACGCCCTCGAATCGGGGGTATCTCCATCCGGACGGGACCCGCCCGGGGCGCCTGGCGTCGTGTCGCGCGGGCCCAGCAGTTCCGCACGCCAGCCGCGGAGCAGGCGGTGGTCTTCCGGTCTGGCCCCGGTCTGGGAATCCGCGGCCAGCAGCCGGATCACATCCGCCTTGGTGGCCACCATCCGCGCGTCGATCAGCCGCGCCTTCGCTCGCTCCCGGATCTCCGCCTGCAGGGCCTGAATCCGGCCCTTCCCAACCTGCTGTTCATCGGGCTGAACCAACGGCGGCGGCCATTCCACCTCGGACAGGTACAATCCGCGCTGCACGGCGGCCAGCAGATCCGGACCGCGTCGGCGCGCCACGCGCGGATCCACCTGTTTGCATGCCGACAGCCCGGCCTCGTTGACGGGCAACGCCTGGGCCACCGACACCAGTTCGTGATCGGCCGCCACAAATCCGCGCGGCAGATCCGCCTCGCGCGCCGTCCGCTCCCGCCAGGCGGCCAGTTCCCGCAAGGCGGCCAGGTGGCGGGGTGGCATATACATCGCGGCGCGGATGCGGGTGTAGGCGTTCTCAGGCGCGGCGTCCCGGTACTCGGCCTTGTCATAAAGTTCCGCCAGTTCCTCGTCCAGCCACGCCTCCACACCCGCCGCCCGCGCCTTCTCCCGCAACAGATCGGCCGCACGGATCATGTGCCGCACATCATCAACGGCGTAGTCCACCTGTTCGGGGGACAGCGGACGGGCGGTCCAATCCGTGCGGGTCTGGCCCTTCGGCAACTGCACCCCCAGCAGAACGGCCAGCAGATTCTGGAGCGAGGTCTGACTGTCCAGTCCGGCGAATCCGGCGGCCAGACGCGTGTCAAAGACATGCCTGGCCGGAGCGCCCGACGCGCGGGCCAGGATCATCAGATCCTGTGGCGCATCGTGCAGGATCTTTTCGATCCCGGGGTCGGCCAGCATGCCGGCCAGCGGCGACAGATCGGGAACCGCCACCGCATCGATCAGGTGGCAGGTCCCGTCGACCAGCGCCATCTGGACCAGACCGAGGATCGGATAGAAGGTCCGCTCCCAGACAAACTCCGTATCCAGCGCCACGCGCCGCTGATCCACCAGCCGCCGGGCGAGATTCTGCAGGTCGCCCCTGGTTTGAATGAAGTGCATAGGTCTTTCCGTGGGTTTGAATCCACCTGTCCGGTGAAGCGTCCCCTACCCCGTCACCGCTTCGGCGAGGGCCCGGGTTCCGTGGTAGAGGTATTTGCCCCACCCGACGGTGAACAGAAAATCGCCGTACAGCGCGTGTTCGAGATTGGAGAAGCCGACGCGCCGCGTCGCGCGGTAGGTTGACAGAAACATCAGGCCGCCGAAAAACGTGAACACCATCGCCCACGGATTGCGGAACGGAAGATGCGCCAGACTGAACACCGCCGCCCCCGCGATCAGGGAGACGCGCGGATGCGCCCCGAACAGCGCCGCGTAGCGGGCCTCGAAGAAAACACGGTAGATGATCCCCTGCGGGCAGACCGAGATCAAGGGGTAGCAGAGCATGATCAGCCCCCACAGCACGGGCTTTTCGCGCGGCAGGCCGAACAGGGCGTCGGGTTCAAACAGCGCCAGCGCCAGCGTGAGGATCAGCGATGCTGCCAGAAAGCGCAGCAGGACCGGCTTGATCCGATGCCGTCCGCCGTCCCAGGCGTACAGCACGCGCACCCGATCCGGCCATGGCTGCCGCGTCAGGGAGAACCAGACCACCGCGCCCGCGACCCACAGCACGGGCAGCAGGGCGCGCGTCGGCGCCCCGAACCGGAGCGCCAGCGGCACGCCGATGTTGAGCGCCGCAAACTCCGCCCAGCGCCCCAGGGCGGCCGCGCGACTGCGATAGGGATTGCCGTAGACGCCGGTCACTACGCCAGTTCCTCCCCCGCCCCGTCCGCCCCGCCTGAAGGCGTGAGCCGCAGCAGGCCGGGAAGCAGCACCAGCAGCAGCAAGACGGCCGCCGCCACGGGCCAGGCCGATCCCTGCCCGGCGTGGTCGTGCGCGGCCTGAATGATGGGCACGCTCTCGCGCACGCCGCCGATCACACCGTCCAGCAGGACGCCCGAAAGGATGGAGATCAGGCCGATGGCCCCCAGATAGGCGGCCGTGCCCGCGCGGCCGATCTGCCGCCACATCGCCACGATCCCGGCCGCATTGGTCGCCGGCCCCGAAATCAAAAACACCATCGCCGCGCCGGGCGAGACGCCCATGTGGATGAAGGTCGCCGCGATCGGAACCGACGAGGCGGAACAGACGTAGAGCGGAATGCCTATCGCCAACGCCAGCGCATACGCGGCGACGCCGGACGGGAGGCTTCCTGAAAAGAATCCCTCCGGCACCAATCCCGACACCACGCCCGACACCAGCACGCCCAGAAACAACGGCCGGGCCATGTCGCGCGGCAGCGTCACAAACCCGGTCCGCAGCGCGCGCAGCCAGGCCGATGACTCGCCACGCGCCGTCCCGGCGGGCGCCGCTTTCGCCGCGCAACACGACGCGCCTCCGACCGCCGCAGCCGGCTTTTTGCCGCCGCCACAGCAACACGCCTCTGGTTCCGCGGGCGGGAGCGGAGCGGGCGCCGCGGGATCCTCGCCGCACACCCAATCCGTCAGCAGCCCCGCCACGATGCCCGAGACAAACGCCGCCACGACGCGCAGCACCGTGATGATCGGCCCCAGCAGGGAATAGGTGAGCAGGATGCTGTCCACGCCCGTCTGCGGCGTGGAGGCGAGAAAACTGACCGTGGCGCCCTTCCCCGCGCCGGCTTTCCGCAACGAGAAGGCCAGTGGAATCACGCCGCACGAGCACAGCGGCAGCGGCACGCCAAGCAGCGCCGCCTTCACCACCTGCCCCACCCCCCGCCGGCCGAGGTGGCGCGCGACCCAGGCGGGCGTCAACATGACCGAGAGCGCCCCGGCCACGGCAAACCCCAGCAACAGGTAGGGCGCCATCATCAGCACCACCTGCCAGACCGCCGCAACGATGATCTCGATCTTGTTCATGGGTGTATTATACCAGTGCGGCTGCGGTTTGTGGGGGATAAAGTGGAGGGGTGACGGGATCCTTTGATTTTGCGAATGGGTGAACGCGTTCGGCCGACTGGTGTGTCGTGTTCAGGTTTGGCGTGTTCTTGATTGTTGTTGCGATTTCTGGCATACTCCATGCCACGAATGTGCCCCGTTCCGCCGCATCAGGTCGTTGGGTGCCGATTTCGGCGGTCGCACGCCTACACCGCCCCACGAGCAGTTTGCCATCCATTCACGTGCAAAGGAATACCCGTGTCGCCATCTGACAAAAAGCTATTCGTCCTCGATACCAACGTGCCGCTTCACGACAGCTCCTGCATTTATCAGTTCGCTGAACACGACATCGCCATCCCCATCACGGTATTGGAGGAGATCGATCACTTTAAAAAGGGCAGTAATGAACTCAGCTTCCACGCCCGCGAGTTTGGTCGGGCGCTGGATGCCTTGGCAGGAGACAAGCTGTTTGACGAAGGGGTAAAAATCGGGGAGGCGCAGGGAACGATTGTCGTTAAGCTTGAGCGGATTTTTCATCCGGATCTGGCGTTCAACTTCTCCCCCGACAAGGCCGATCACCGCATTCTGAACACGGCCTATTTTTTGTCCAAAGAAAACCCCTCACGTCCGGTCATTCTGGTTTCCAAGGACGTCAACCTGCGGATGAAAGCCAAATCGGTGGGACTGACGGCTCAGGACTATCGCAATGATCATGTCAAGGACATCGGGGCCCTCTATTGCGGGTTTCATCGTGAGGAACACCTGCCCGACGCCGTTATCCAAGCGCTCTATGTTGCCCCTCACGAGATCAACGTCGATGCCATCACCTTTGACCACACCCCCCAACCCAACGAATACCTGATCCTGCGCAATTCCCATCTCTCGGCGCTGGGAGTTTTCAATGCGCAAACGGGCAAAGTCCGCCGCGTCGATAAAAAAGAGTGCTATGGAATAGTTCCTCGAAACGCCGAGCAGACTTTTGCGCTTGACGCTCTGCTCAATCCCCAGATCAAGCTCGTAAGCATCTCCGGCAAGGCCGGGACGGGCAAAACGCTTCTTGCGCTTGCCGCAGGACTGGAAACCAAGAGAAATTACCGGCAGATTTTCATGGCGCGCCCTGTCGTGCCGCTGAGCAACAAGGACATCGGGTTCCTTCCCGGCGATATCCAATCCAAGCTCGATCCGTACATGCAGCCGCTCTTTGACAATCTGGGCGTCATCCAGAACCAGTTTGCCGAATCGACAACCAAGCACAAGAAGATCAAAGGATTGCTCGATGAGGAGAAACTGGTGATCTCGCCACTCTCCTATATTCGCGGCAGAAGCCTGGTGAGCGTCTATTTTATCGTTGATGAAGCGCAGAATCTGACGCCGCATGAAATCAAGACCATCATTACACGGGCTGGGGAAGGGACCAAGATGGTCTTTACCGGTGATATCCATCAGATCGATCACCCCTACCTCGACATACACTCCAACGGGCTGAGCAATCTGATCGATAAAATGAAAGGTCAAAGCCTGTACGCGCATATTACCCTTGAAAAAGGCGAACGATCGGAACTCTCGGAGCTGGCCAGCAACCTGCTCTAAATAGCGGGAGAGCCGGCCATCTGCAGCGCCCCCCCGAAACGGCGTTGACAGCTTTTCTTGCATCAACGGAGGGTTCTGTTAAACTATTAGGCATGGTACGGTCTCAATCTCGGGTCGCCGTAGGCCTGATATTGACCTTGGGTTAATGAAGGGGGTTAGGTCGTGGCCATCACCGCACACGCGATTCTCAGTGTCAGGAGTAAATGAGTGAAGAAAAAATACGCATCGTTTGTCGCGTGCCTGCTGCTCGCGGGGCTGGCATGGGGAATAGGAGGATGTGTGACAGCGCG
>CAZDLY010000102.1:0-6437 GCA_964506575.1 uncultured Akkermansia sp.
GTTGGAACTGGAGACGGCTTTGGCGGCGATCTGAAGTTATAGGCAAGAAGACAGGAGTCAGAATAATAGAACACCTTGCCCGTGAGAGGGTTCCAATTCTGAATACTGCGTTTGCAGAACCGACGAAGGAGGTTTTGCAAGCGCCTCAACAGACAGTTTCTTTGTGTTCCTTGCGTTCTTTTGCGGCAACTCCGGGGGGAGAAGGCCCGACAAGGGACGGACCTGAATGGCGCAGGGCGGCGGCGCCCGCCGCGCCGATGGATCGGCATCCCCCCAGTCGCCGGCCCCCGATTCCTCGCCTTCTTTTTCCAGCCGAGGACGAGGACGAGGACGAGGACCGTTCGCTTCGCTCACTGAGGACGCGCGTACTATTGGCTGGTGTCTCCGATTTCCACGGGCTTCTTCCGCGTCCGCGTGAAGTAGGGTTCAACGTCCAACGCCCATCGGGGACGCTGGCGCGTGGGTCTCCGCTCGTTGCAGGCCGTCCGGCCTGGAGCCGGGGTGCCCCCACCCCGGCCGTTGGCAATTCCATACACCTGCCGGCCTGAGGGCAGGCCGGCTCCAGGCTGACGCCTTTTCTTGAACCCTTCGTATCCCCAAGCCTTTCATCGAGCAGTGCGGCCTGGGAGAACACGTGGAAATGGACGTGCAGGATTGCATGATCCTCATTCAATGCCCGACGGGAAGGGCCCGAATGGCACTTCTCGTCCTCGTCCTCGTCCTCGTCCTCGATCACCTTCTTTTTCAAGCGAGGACGAGGACGAGGACGAGGACCGTTCGCTTTGCTCACTGAGGACGAGGACGATCCCGATCCCGATAGCGATTTGGATGAGATCAAGCGCCAACAGGTTCCTGTCAAAAGTACGGGTTTTGCATCGGCCACCTGCCGCGCGATTCTCCAATAACCTCAGCAAAGTGTGGCTTTTTTGCTTCGTGCCGGAGTTGGGTGTCAAAGAAAGACACCGTAAGTGTTGCACTTTCCTGTGAACTTTTGTCCAGCCCACCCAAAATAGTTGTCCTTTGACCTCTGCTCAAACGGGTCACGGGTCACTTAGGTCTACGCGTGTTGCAGGATGCCGCCAATCACTGCGGCGGCATGCCCCGCGGCCTGGCCGGGGCCGAGGGTGCGATTGACCGCGTCGTAGGCGGCGAGGGTGCGGGCGCGCGCGGCCGGGTCGGTGAGATACGGCCGGACCGCCGCCATCGCCCGTTCGGGCGTGAACGCCTCCTGCAGCAGCTCCGGCATGACGGCCTCCCGCGAGATGCCGCACCGCTCGGCGAGGATGTTGGCCAGCCCCGCATGCCGGGTGCCGGTGACCAGCCGCCGGAAGACCCAGGCGGTGAACGGGTGCATGCGGTAGACCAGGACGGCGGGGCAGCGCATGAGGCAGGTTTCGAGGGTGGCGGTCCCGGAGGCGACGATGGCGGCGCGCGCCTGACGCAGCACCTGGCGGGCCTGGCCGTCGACAAAGGCCAGGTGTGGCGGACGCTCCGGCGCGGCCGCGGCCACCTGCTCGGCGCAGGCGCGGATGGCGGGGCTGGGGGTTGGCACCACGCACGCGCAGCCGCCGGGCAATTCGGCGTCCAGCCGGGCCGCCGCGGCGAGCATGGCCGGGAAGATGCGGGCGATTTCGTTGCGGCGGCTGCCGGGAAGGAGGGCGAGACGGTGCGCGGCGCCGGCCCACGGCAGCGGGGCTTCGGGTTCGGCAAAGGTCTCCGCCGCGCGATCCACGAGCGGGTGGCCGACGAAGGTGACGGGAAGCGCGGTCCCCGCGAAGCAGGCGGGTTCGAAGGGGAGAAAAACCAGCAGGTGGTCGAAAATCCGCGCGAGCTTCGGGATGCGCGACTGGTGCCACGCCCAGACCTGCGGGCAGACCATGTGGACGGTGGGATAGCCCCGGGCATGCGCGGCGGCGGCGAAACGGGTGTTGAAGCCGGGGTAGTCCACGGTCAGCACCAGATCGGGTCGCCAGGCATCCAGTTCCGCCAGCATCCGCCGCATCATGCCACGAAAAAACCGGATCTGCTTGAGCACCTCAACCAACCCCATGACGGCGGTCTGATCGGTGTGGTAGAGCAGGGTGGCGCCGGCGGCGCGCATGGCGTCACCGCCGCAGCCGCGGAATTCAATGGACGCGCCGAGCCGGGCCTGCAGCGCCGTCATCAGGGCGGCGGCGTGCAGGTCGCCCGAAGGTTCGCCGGCAAGGATCAGAATGCGGCGGGGTGTGTTCATGGGGCTCACTTTTTTTGCAGCGCCGGCAGGCCCGAGTCCACGGCGACGATGGCGATGTTGAGGCGGTCGGCGGCCCGGATGACGGCGTCGCGGTCGAGCAGGAGCGTGCGGCCGGCCTGGAGGGCGAGGGCGGAGACGCGGGCCTTGCGGAGCACGGGGATGGTGTTGGCGCCGATGACGGGGATGTCGAAGCGCATGTCATGGCCGGTCTTGGCGACTTTGACGACGACGGCGCCCGCGCCGCCGAGCGTGCCGGCGCGGCGGATGGTGCAGTTGGTCCCTTCAAAGGCCTCGACGGCGAGGATCACCCCGTCCTTGACCACCACGGTCTGGCCGATGTCGAGGTCGCACACCCGCATGCCGACGTCGAGGCCGAAGCGGATGTCGTTCCATTCGCGCGCGTCGGGTTCGCGCCGGGTGAGCGTGCCCGGCTGCGGCAGGTGGGCGTCCATGAATTGCGAGGCGGGCAGGACGGTGATGTTGCGGGCGGTAAGCTGTTCGGCGAGCGCGCCGAAGATCGTGTGCGCGTTTTTGACGGTGAGCGACCGCAGGATGGCGCGTGAAAAGGCGTCAAAGCGGGTGCAGAAGAGGGCGGCCGGGGTGATCTGGCCCGCCATCACGGCGTGGCGGATGCCGGTCCGTTCCGCCCAATCGAGCATCCGTCCGGCCTCGCCGACGCCGAACACGGCGCAGTCATCGGCGAACGAGCGGAGTTCCCGGCAGGTCATGCCGCGCACGGCGGCGACCGTGATCCGGGCGACGCCAGCCGCCCGCGCGCTGCGGGCGAGCAGCAGGGGGTACGTTCCCCGTCCCGCGATGATCAGGAGGTGTTCGGGTAGGGCGGAAGACATAACGTTTTTCCAGGAGCTGGCGGAGGGAGAGGGATTCGAACCCCCGGTACCTTGCGGCACGTCGGTTTTCAAGACCGATGCTTTAAACCACTCAGCCATCCCTCCGGAACGGTCGACGCGGGGTTGGAGCGGGTGAAGGGAATCGAACCCTCGTGGCCAGCTTGGAAGGCTGGAGTTCTACCATTGAACTACACCCGCTTCGAAAGAGATGAATGTGCGCTAGTTATACGGAATCGCCGCCGAACCGTCAAGCCCGCAATGATGGAACATCCGCAATGGGGCGCATGGCAGTTCTGATGAGGGTTACTCCATCGAGGCTCTTGCACCCCCCCCGGACGCTGTGCCTGACGGCTTGCGTCCGAGGGGTTTTGCAAGAGCCTCCGCTATTATATGCTCTTCACCCAAAACGGCCACATGGTGACCCTGGTGGCGGAACGCCCGCAGGGCCCGTTTACGATGCTCACCCGGAACATGCACGTACTCGACAGACACACCTATTTCGCGCGTTTCTTCCAGTCGCCTTCGGGCTTGCTGGGCTGCCATCACTCCATAGCCAGAGACGGGCAGGTTTCCGTCGGATTGCTCAAGGGCACACAGTTCGACGCCGATGGCAATCTGCATTTGACGTGGTGGCCGGGCAACGAAGCGCTGAAGCACCAGGCGGTGGCGGTGAAGCCGCCGCCGGCCGGTGCCGCCGGTCCCATTGCGATGCTGGGCTCCAAATTGGATGCTTCCTGGGGCTTCGTGCTTGAAGGCACACTGCAGTTGCCCCAGCCGCTGGGCGCGCCGCGTGGGTTATACATCGAGTACGGCAGCAAGGTCGGGGCGGCTACCTGAGCCGTTGGAGAATCCATATGGATGCAATATTCAGACAGATGTACCGCGCACAGAGCCGTTCCGGGCGAACGGATGCCTGCGTCGAGGCCCTGGTGGCCCTGCAGCCTGCCTTGCGCGAACGCGTGCAATCCGGACAACTGCTGACCGCCAGCGCGTACCGCTTGGACGGGCAGTTTTGACAAGTACTGCCTGATCGGCATTCACGAGAACCTGCTTTTCTTTTACCTCGAGCATCCGTTTGTGCCCGAGCCGGGGAAAGGAAAGTTGAATACCCAGCACACTCCCGCGCCCTGGCAGGAGGTGATGAACCCGCACTTCCTGCCCTGGACGGACGCACCGGGCGGCCAGGAACTGTGGCGCGAAGCGGAGACCGTTCTGACCATCACCTGATCGCGGGCATGTTCATGGCGGACAGTCAGCCGCTCCAGGCGCCCCTCCATCCTGATTGCTTCGCCCCCGGATTTCGGCCCGCTACGCCTCAACACTGGCCCGGAGGTTCTGCTTGGCGACCAGATCAGCATAGTCCGGGCAGACGGACAACAGCTCGCGATGTGGCGCCAAGCCCATGATCGCGCCATCCTTGAGCATCAGGATACGGTCACACGCCGCGATCGTTGAGAGGCGGTGGGCGATCAATATGGACGTCCGCCCCTTGAGCAGTCGCCGCATGGACTGCTGGATTTGAACCTCGGCAGCGGTATCGAGGGCGGAGGTGGCCTCGTCAAACACCATCAGGGGCGGGTTCCGGAGAAAGACCCGCGCGATGCACAGCCGCTGGCGCTGGCCGCCGGAGAGCGTCACGCCACGCTCTCCCACCCAGGCATCCAGACCGGCCCCGGTGGCCCGCACGAACTCGTCCGCTCCGGCCTGCTCCAGCGCAGCCCAGATGCGGGCATCGTTGGCGGTTTCGTCGCCAATCAGGCTGTTGTCACGGATTGTACCGGACAGCAGAAGCGATTCCTGGAGCACCACGCCCGTGCTCCGGCGCAGGGACTCCTGGGTCATGTCGCGCAAATCCACGCCATCGAGGTGGATCGAACCGCTGTCGGGATCATAGAAACGAAGGATCAGCTGAACCAGGGTGCTCTTGCCGGCGCCGCTGGGGCCCACAATCCCCAGCGAACTGCGCGGTGGAATCACCAGATTGAAGTTGCGAAAAACCGGCCTGTCCTTCCGCCCCGGGTAGGCAAAGGTCAGATTGCGGAATTCGATCAGGCCTTCGCGCGGCCGGAAATGTCTCGCCCCGGGCCGGTCAGCCGGCGACGGAGCCTGCTCCAGGAAGTCATGAATCCGGTCCATGGACGCCATGGCATTGGCGAATGCCGGGCCTGCGCCGAACAAGGCGCCGATCGGCGGCTGGACGACCGTCCAGTAGCTCCAGAAGGCGATCAGGGTTCCGACGGTCAGACCATGCTCGACCAGCATCGCACCGACCCCGAGAATGGCCACCGGCGCCAGGAACTTGCCAATCGTCTGGAGGATATCGCTGAAGGCAAGACTGACGCGGGCCGCGTCCACCTGGGTCTGGTAAAGCCGCGTCTGTACATCGCTAAACCGGTCAATGAAGTCTTCCTCGCGCGCGAACGCCTTGATCACCACCATCGAGCTGACCCCCTCGGTGGCAAAGGCATTCACTTCGCCCGCCTGGTCCCGGACCCGCCGCGCCAGCGCACTGACCCTTTTCCGGTACAGGTGCCAGACCGTGTAGTAGATCGTATTGAGGGCGACAAAGATCAGGGTCAGGCGCCAACTCAGCCAGAGCATGCTCACCAGTGACGTCAGGCTCACCGCCAGGGCCCAGAAGCACATGTTCACGAGGCCGGTCACCCCCTGGGCGCCGCCGTCCACGTCGCCCGTCAGGCGCGCGATGATGTCGCCGGACCGGTTCTCGTGGTAGAAGCTCATGCTGAGCTTCTGCAGGTGCCGGTACAGATGCGTGCGGATCGAAGCCACCAGCCGCGATGACAGGACGGTGAAGGCCAGATGCCCGAAGTAGGCAGCCGGGAAGAACAGCGCGCCGGCCAGCAGGCCCAGCAGAACCATCCGCACGAGTTTATCGCGGACGAAGCCCGACGGGTCGGCGACAAGCCCGTCCACGACCACCTTGAGATAGTTCACCACCGCGGCCTGGAGCACGCCGTCGATGAGCATCGCCACCGATATCACAATCAGCAGCCACCGCGAGCCGCGGGTATGGCGCCAGTACTCATGCAGCATCCGCCACCGGCTGCGGCGCGACGTCTCCGGCACCGCAACCTGGTCCGTCTTCCCGGGCTTCATGTCCGTATTCTCCCTGCTTGGCATGCAATCTGGCAAAAAAAGTTTCTCGACGTGCGCCGGCCGGTCCCGACCGGTCCGCGCGGGCCTGGATCATGCCGGAACCGCTCTGACGCGGCGCTGTCATGGGGGGAAGAGCATCGCAGACGCGGCGATAGGCGTCAAGATCACAACCCGTTGGCGGCGTAATCGGTTAGCGACAGGGGGGCGGCAGTTGAGAGCGAGGGGATGAGAAAGGA
>CAZDLY010000103.1:0-6435 GCA_964506575.1 uncultured Akkermansia sp.
CTTCCAACTGTCCATGAACTGCCGGATCGCCTGGGCGTTCTCCGCGCCGTATTGCCCGCCCAGGCCGTCGGCATCGTCGGGCGGACAGACCCCGGATGCGCCGGGAACCCCGGCGCCCGTCTCCACCGGCGACGCCACCGCGCTGGCGCTTCCCATCCCTTCCTGAACCCAGCCGGCCGAGACATAGTACGTTCCCGGGCATCGGGCGAACTGCTCCTGATAGGCGGCGTCGGAGCCCAGGAACAGGGCGATGCAGTCATGCGTTTTGGGCACCCGCAGCGGGACGCCCCGGGCGTGCAGGCCGACCGTCCCGCGGCCGCACAGGCCGTAGCCGATCGCGATGACATCGGCCGTGCCGGCGGCGCTGACCGCGTCGATCCGTTCCTGCAGCCTGCGGCGAAGCTCGTGGGGCGTGGCATGCAGCTTGCCCGGCAGGAAATCAAAGGTCAGGCGGGCGGGAACCTTCGGCGCCAGCGCCCGCAGATCCGCGGCCAGAACGCCGCACGCCAACACATGCACCCGGGGTAGTTCGTTCATGGTGTTCCCGTCAGCAGCACATACGCATAGCACCGCTTCAGTCCATCCTGGAAGGCGGCGAAGGAAAACTCGCCCGCGACCCGTTCGCGCCCGGCGGCACCCAGGGCGGCGCGGCGCTCCGGGTCGCGGGCCAGCGCCAGGATGCCGGCGGCCAGCGCCTCGGGCGAGGGGCGCACCAGCAGGGCGCACGCGGACGAAAGGGCGATCCGGTTGGCCGCGCAGTCGGTCGCCACGATGGCCGTCCCCGAGCGGAGGTAGTCGAGCACCTTCATCGGCACATGCTCCCCGGTGCGGCGGGGGGCGAGCAGGATGTCCGACGCGCCCAGCACCTGCACCAGTTCGGCGGCGGGGATCCGGCCGAGGAAGGCCACCGCCTGCTCCAGGCCCGCCGCGCGGATGATGGCGCGGGCCGAGACGATCTCCTGCGGCGTGCCGCCGACCATGACCAGGCGGGCGCGCGGCTCGTCGCGCAAGACGGCCGGCAGCGCGTTGAACACGAGATCCACCCCCTGAAATTTGCGGAACGAACCCACATAGGTCAGCACCGGCGCCTCGGGGGGCGCGCCGAGGCGCGCGCGAGCGTCGAGCCGGCCGGCCTCGTCGGCCTCCTGCCACGTGCCGGGGATGTCGGGAATCAGGCAGGCGCGGCTCTGGCGTCCCAGCCGCCGCATCGCGTCCACCCCCTCCGGTTCGGCCGCGACCACCGCATCGGCGCGGCGCAACGCCCGGCTGGCACGCCGCGCGGCGAGGGGATCCTGCGGATCGGCCTCGTACACCAGTCCGCCGTCGCACAGGCGCGCGGCGAGGCGGGCCGCCGGCCAGGCGGCGCCCACCGCATGGACGATCCGGTAGCGGTTGGCGCGGGCCAGCGCCAGCGTCCACACCGCCAGCAGGAAACGGTAGATGCCGCGCGCCGACGCGCCGTCCGGCCGCATCGGCCCGACACCCGGGATGCGCGGCGTCTGAACCACCCGCACGCCGGGCAGCTCGGGCGGCTCGCCCCCCGGGGGCGCCAGCACGTCAACCGCATAGCCCAGCCCCGCCAGGGCCGCGGCCGTGTGGCGCGCCCGCAGGGCGGCGCCGCACCACGGATGGAAGGGATAGGCCGTAATCAGCAGCACGCGGTTCATCGGCCGCACCCCCCGTCCGCCTGCAGCACGCGCCGGACATACGCCGACTGCCCCGCTTCGTGATAAGAGCTGCGGACCAGCGGCGCGCATGCGGCGAAGGCAAAGCCCACGCGCCGGGCCTCGTTCTGCAGGTCCTCAAATTCCTCCGGCGTGACGAACCGGGCCACCGGGAGATGGCGCGGACCCGGCTGAAGATATTGTCCGGCGTAAAAGATGGCGCACCCCGCCGCCCGCGCGTCGCGGAGCGTCTGTGCGCACTCGTCGGCGGTCTCGCCCATGCCCAGCATGAGGCTGGTCTTGACGATCAGCCCGGCGGCGGCGGCGCGGGACAGCACGGCGAGCGACCGGCGGTAGTCGGCCTGCGGACGCGCGTCGGGATAAAGCCTCGGCACCGTCTCCAGATTGTGGCCGAACACATCGGGACGGGCCGCGATGACCGCGTCGAGCGCGGCCGCATCGCCGCGGAAATCGGGAACCAGGACCTCGATCAGCACGCCGGGCGCCGCCGCTCGGATCCGCCGCACCGTCTCGGCCCAGAGCGCTGCGCCGCCGTCGGGCAGGTCGTCGCGCGTGACCGAGGTGATCACCACCTCGCGCAACCCGCTCTCGCGCACCGCCTCGGCCACGCGCACCGGCTCGGCGGGATCGGGCGCACCCGCCGGGCGCTTGTCGACGTTGCAGAAGCGGCAGCCGCGCGTGCAGCGGTCGCCGAGGATGAGGACGGTTGCGCGGCCGGCCGTCCAACAGACCCCCTGGTTCGGGCAGGCCGCCGCCTCGCACACCGTATGCAGGCCATGCCGCCGCAGCCGGTCGCGCGTCGCCACAGACGCCCCGCCCTGGCCGGCCCGCGCCCGGATCCACGGCGGCTTGCTCCCGCCGCCTCCCGCACCCTCCGCCATTGGCTTCTCCCCGTTCATTGGGGACCATTGTACCGTGTGATCCGCCGCTGAGGAAGCCTGTACTTCCGGCCCGCCTACTTCGCGTAGACCTTGCGCGGCTTGTAGTGGTTGTGCAGCAGGTGATGGGCCTTCTTGCCCAGGGGTTTGCCCAGGTACTCGGCGTAGAGCCGCTGCACGTAGGGATTCTGGTGCGAACAGCGGCGGGTCGAGCGCTCGTCGTCGGTGTAGATTCCGCGGGTCCGGGCGAGGCGTACCTCATCCGTGGCGCCGAGCGGCTGTCCGCCGCCGGAGATGCAGCCGCCGCGGCAGGCCATGACCTCCACGAAGTCGTACCGCGGCTTGCGGCCGGCCTGGCGGTCTTCGCGGAGGGCTTTGAGCACCTGTTCGACATTGCCCATCTGATGGGCCACGGCGATGCGCACCGGCGTCCCCTTGATGTCGATGACCGCCTCCTTGACGCCCGTCATGCCGCGGACGGCCTCGAAGCGGACATCGGCCAATTCCTCCTGAGTGACGAGGTGGTAGGCGGTGCGCAGGGCCGCCTCCATCACGCCGCCGGTGACGCCGAAGATCGTGCCCGCGCCGCTGTAGTCGCCGAGGATGTTGTCGGGGGCGGACTTCGGCAGGCTGACGAAGTCGATGCCCGCAGCCTTGAGCATGTAGCCGAGTTCGCGGGTGGTCAGGACGACGTCGGTGTCCTGCTGGCCGGTCGAGTGCATGTTCTCCGAGCGGCCGATCTCGTATTTCTTGGCCGTGCAGGGCATGATCGACACCATGAAGATCTTCTTCGGGTCGAGACCCATCTTCTCGGCGTAGTAGCTTTTGGCCAGTGCGGAGAGCATCTGCTGCGGCGACTTGCACGAGGAGAAGTTCTCAATGAAATCGGGGGCGTACTTCTCCATGTAGTCGGTCCACGCCGGGCAGCACGAGGTGATCAGGGGGAGGGCGCCCTTGCCATGGGCGAAGCGCTGCACGAACTCGGAACCCTCCTCCATGATGGTCACGTCGGCGGAGAAGTTGGTGTCGAACACCGCCTTGAAGCCGAGGCGGCGCAGCGCCGTGTAGGTCTCGCCGGTCATCAGCGTCCCCGGAGGCAAGCCAAACGCCTCGCCGATGGCGACGCGGACCGCCGGGGCGATCTGCACCACGCAGTGCAGGTCGGGGTTCTTCAGCGCGTCCCACGCCAGGGCCGTCTCGTCCTTCTCGTAGATGGCGCCGACCGGACAATGGGCCGAGCACTGGCCGCACTTGATGCAGGGCGACTCGGCGAGGGTGCAGTCGGCGGCGGGCGCGATGCGGGTTTTCTCGCCGCGCCCGAGGAACTCGAGCGCCCAGACGCCCTGCATCTCCTGGCAGACCAGGGCGCATCGGCCGCACTTGATGCACTTCTCCGGATTGAGGACGAGCGACGGCGTCGAGGTGTCCTGGGGCAAGTGTTCCACGCGGGACTCGTAGGGGTTCTCGCGGATGCCGAAGTCGGCGGCGATTTTCTGCAGCTCGCAGCGGCCGCTGCGCGGACACTGCAGGCAGTCGTTGGGGTGGGTGCTGAGGATCAACTCCAGCACGGTGCGGCGGATCTTGACGATGTCCGCGTCGTGGGTGGTGATCTTCATCCCCGGGGCGACCTCGGTGCAGCAGGCGCGGAGGAGCTTGGACGCGTTCGCGTTGCGAACCACGCAGATGCCGCAGGCGGCCCAGGCCTTCAGGTCAGGATGGTAGCACAGCGTGGGAATCTTGACATTGGCGGACCGGGCGGCTTGCAGGATGGTGGCGCCGACCGGAACGGTGACGGAGATCCCGTTGATTTCAAGTGTGACTGTGTGATCCATATTCGTCTCCAGCATGGCGTGATTCTAACTGCGCGAAACCGCGTTGAACTTGCAGACTTCAAAGCACTGGCCGCACTTGATGCAGATGGCCTGGTCGATCACATGCGCCTTCTTGCGCTCGCCGCTGATGGCGTGGACCGGGCAGACCCGGGCGCAGGCCGTGCAGCCGACGCACTTGTCCGGGCTGATCCCGTAAGCCAGCAGGTTCTTGCACTTCCTGGACGGGCACTTCTTGTCCACGATGTGCGCCCGATACTCTTCGGGAAAGTAGCGCAGGCTGGACACGACCGGATTGGAGGCGGTCTGTCCCAGCCCGCAGAGCGAGGCGCGCTGCATCGCCTCGGCGATCTCCCGCATGCGGTCGATGTCGGCCGGGACCCCGTTGCCCGCGGTGATCTTGGTGAGCAGGTTGCAGAGCGAGCGCCCGCCGATCCGGCACGGCGCGCACTTGCCGCACGACTCATCGACCGTGAAGTCGAGGTAGAACTTGGCCACATCCACGATGCAGTCGGTCTCGTCCATGACGATCAGGCCGCCCGATCCCATGATCGAGCCGATCTTGGCGAGGGTCTCGTAGTCGAGCGGCAGATCGAGGAACTGCTCGGGGATCACGCCCCCCGAGGGTCCGCCGGTCTGCGCCGCCTTGAAGGTGTGGCCCTCGCGGATGCCGCCGCCGATCTCGAAGATGATCTCGCGCAGGGTGGTCCCCATCGGCACCTCGATGAGGCCCGATTTCACCACCTTGCCGGTCAGCGCAAAAACCTTGGTTCCCTTGGAGGTCGCGGTTCCGATCTTGGCAAACCAGGCGCCACCCTTGAGCAGGATGACCGGAATGTTCGCCAGGGTCTCGACGTTGTTGATGACGGTCGGCTTGCCCCACAGCCCCTTGACCGCGGGGAACGGCGGCCGCGGCGAGGGCATGCCGCGCTTGCCCTCGATCGAGGCGAGAAGGGCGGTCTCCTCGCCGCAGACGAACGCGCCGGCGCCGAGACGCAGCTCGATGTCAAAGTTGAACGCCGAGCCGAGGATGTGGCGGCCGAGCAGGCCGTAGGCGCGGGCCTGCGCGATGGCGGTTTCGAGGGTGCGGATGGCCAGCGGGTATTCGGCGCGAATGTAGATGTAGCCCTTGGAGGCGCCGATCGTGTAGCCGGCGATGGCCATGGCCTCCAGGACCGAATGGGGGTCGCCTTCCAGCGTCGAGCGGTCCATGTAGGCGCCGGGGTCGCCCTCGTCGGCGTTGCAGACCATATACTTCTGGTCGGCCGTCTGGATCTTGGCAAAACCCCACTTCTTAGCGGCCGGGAAGCCCGCGCCGCCGCGGCCGCGCAGCCCCGAGGCGTCGAGTTCGGCGATCACCTGATCGGGGGTCATCTCAAAAAGCGCCTTCTCCAGCGCCGCATAGCCGTCGCGGGCGATGTAATCGTCAATCTGATCGGGATCGATCACGCCGCAATTGCGCAGGACGATGCGGAACTGCTTCGGGTAGGTCTCGAAGCCCTCCAGGCCCACGCGGGAGCGGCCCGCGTGAGTCGCGTAGACCAGGCGGTCGACGGCGCGGCCGCGGGCGACGTGCTCGGCGATGATCGTGCGGGCATTCTCGGCGTTGACGTTGCCGTAAATCACGGAGGGGCTTCCCGGAACCGAAACCTCGACCGTCGGTTCGGAGTGGCACAGCCCCATGCATCCGGCCTGCCGCACCGACACGGTTTCAAAGCCGCCCGCCGCGACCGCTTCGCGGATCGCCGCGAGCGTCTCCCTGGAGCCGGCGGCGATGCCGCACGTCCCCATGCCGACGACGACCTGGATCGCTTCCTTCGAAGGACCGCCCACCGTGCGCTCCTTCTGTCCGCGGACGCGCAACTCGCGCAGCGCGTCCACCGTCAGTCTCTCACTCATGCTTCTCTCCTCCGGGCGGGCGACGCCTGCGGCCGCCGCGTCCTGTCAGCCTTGAACGGTTTTCCTGTACTGGGCGAGGATGCCGGGCAGGGCCTCCATCTTGACCTTGCCGTACACCGCCCCGTTGATGACCATCACCGGCGC
>CAZDLY010000104.1:0-6312 GCA_964506575.1 uncultured Akkermansia sp.
ACGCCAGCCGCGCCCGCGGGCGCCGGCAGCATCAGGATCTTGAACACCGTCTCGACCCGCCCCAATGCGGGGAGCCAGCCGTAGGTGGGCGTGTTGAAGAGGCGCCCCAGCCGCACCTGCTCTTCCAGCGGACTGGGGAAGGGCGAGTTGGCGAACTCGACGCCGCGGGCCAGCGTCTTGCCGGCCCAGGGCGCGCCGTTCCGGCTGTGGTTCTCCTCCCAGTTGCCGGTCCACGGATAGTCGCTCCGCCGCCACTGGTAGACCACGGCCGCGCCCAGCCTGGGATTGAGCATCGAGGCCCAGGCGTCGTCGCGGGCGACATCCATGCGCATCGAGGCAAAGTCCCCGCTCTTCCGGTATTTCCGGTCGATCCGGCGCAGATCGACCGGTTCACCCGCGACGCCCGGCGCCATCGGCCACTCAAAGGAGGCGCCCGGCGCGAGCCGCGGCTTGTCGCTGAAACCGGCGGCGATCACCTGTCCCCGGTCCGCCGACAGATCGAGCACCGTCACCCCCTTCTCGAGAAAGGGATCGCTGAATGAGCCATGCTCGCACACGGTGAAGGGGCGGTCGAAGTCGAGGAGGCTGCGGATCACGGTGGTCACGGTGATGGCGTGGGAGCCGGCGCGCGTTGCATAGGTCCGTTCGACGAACAGGCCTTCTTTCAGCAGCGCGCAACTGAGGGACAGCTTGGACACGGTCCTGGTTTCGCGGCGCGCCGATTCCTTCCAGCGCATGACGGTCACCTCGCCGTGGGTGTCGAGTCCGGCCGCCGCTTCCGCAGCGGAGGGCGGCCCGAAGTGGCCCAGGCAGAAGATATGGCCGGCGATCGAGGCCAGCAGCGGGCTGCCCCCGAAGGAGGCCGCATCGCGCGCGGCGCGGTACTGCCACGGCTCGACGGTTTTCCATACCGGCTGCCAGAAGGGATTCAGGCCGGGTTTTTCGGCCAGCGTCAGCGCGGCCAGATGCCCGCCACCTTCCAGGATCGTCAATTCAATCTCGCCGTTGCCAATCTGCCACGCCCGGCGTCCGCCGAACGGTTTGCGTGTGATGCCCATAACGCGCCTCCTGATGTGCTGTTCAAAACGTGTGGATGACAAGCCCGGAGCGGAGCTTGGGTTCGAACCAGGTGCTTTTGGGAGGCATGATCTGGCCCGCGTCGGCGATGTCCATCATCTCGCTCACGGTCGTGGGCGCCAGGGAGAACGCCACGGCGTCACGGCCGGAATCGACCCGTTTCTTCAATTCGCCGGTGCCGCGGATGCCGCCCACGAAACTGATCCGCTGGCTGGTGCGGGGGTCATCGATCCCCAGCAGCGGCGCCAGCAGCCGCGTCTGCAGGACGCTCACATCGAGGCGGTCGACGGGGCCGGCCTCGAACGCCGGCCAGGAAAGCGTGTACCAGTCGCCCGCCAGATACATCTGCGCCTGGCGCGGCCCGGCCGGTTCGGGGCGGCCGCTTTTGCGGACATCGAACACCCGGCCGGTTCGTTCCAGAAACGTCGCGGCATCGAGGCCGTTCAGATCGGCCACGCAGCGGTTGTAGGGGAGGATGCGCAGGTGCGACGCCGGAAACAGCACCGCCAGAAACCAGTTGTACTCCTCGCTGCCGTCATGGCGGGGGTTCTCGGCGCGGTGCTGCCGGGCGGCCCGCCAGGCCGAGGCGGCGCGATGGTGGCCGTCCGCGATGTAGGCGAGGGGGACGGCCTGGAAAAGCGCCGTCCAGCCGGCCGGGTCCCCGGTGATCCGCCAGACCGTGTGGCGGATGGCGTCGTCGGCGGTGAAGTCGGCCATGGGGGGCTGGGAGACCACACGGGCCACGGCGGCGTCAAGCGGGGCGCGGTCACGATAGGTCATGAACACCGGGCCGGTGTTGGCCCGGAGGGTGAGGGTATGGCGGGTGCGGTCATCCTCCTTGTCGCGCCGGGTCTTCTCGTGCTTGCGGATGACATCGTTCTCGTAGTCGTCGGCATGGCAGCAGACGACCACGCCGGTCTGGCTGTGAGCGCCCATGACCTGCCGGTAGACGTAGAGGCACGGCTGCGGCTCGCGGATCAGCGTGCCGCGCGCCTGGAACGCGCGGAAGGCGCGCAGTCCCTGCTCATAGACGCGGTCGTCATGAATGTCGACGGTGTCGGGCAGGTCGATCTCCGGGCGCGAGATGTGCAGCAGGCTGTCGGGATTGCCCGCCGCGAGGGCGCGGGCCTCGGCCGTGTCGACCACGTCATAGGGGACGGCCGCCACGGCCGCCGCCTGGCCTGGCGCCGGGACCCATGCCGCGAAGGCCTTGATCTGCATCGCCCGTTGTTCCTCAGAAGCCGATGTTGACGATCGGCATGAAGGGCACGTCCGATCCCTGGATGACGTTGATGATGCCGATCTGGAAGCCGCGGAGCAGGATGGCGCGATTGATCAGCCCGATCTGGACGCCATAGAACTCGTCGCTGAGGTTCAGCAGCCCCACCTGGATGCCCTCGCCGCAGCGCGCGTTGTTCCAGCCCCCGATCTGGACGCCCGTGAGCTTTCCGTCCACATCGTTATACAGGCTGACCTGGAGCGCGCCGGCGCGGTCGCGGACGCGGTTTCCCAGCAGGTTCACCTGCAGGCCATACATGTAGGTGGAGTCGCCGAGGATGCCCAGATCCACGCCGGTCACCGAATCGTTGCGTCCGTGGGGCAGGTTCAGACGGAGGCCCGCGACGTCAATGGTTCCCTCCTTCTGTGACCGGAAGGAGACCGAAACCGGGCGCGCGTCAAACGCAGCGTCCGCGCTCAAAACACAAGCAACCGCAGCGGCGGCGATCCAGCAGACATGTTTGGTCATGTGACAATCCCCAGCTCTGTGCGTTTTCCCCATCGCCCGTCGCCGGGACCGGCGGCAGGCCCAACCGTTGGACAACACACCCGGCACAGGCTCCCCTGTAAAAGAAACCCACGCCAAAGCGTGCCGATACTTTACATCGTGGGGCCTAATCCTTCAATACAAACTTTTTTATTTTTTATCGGGGGCGAAAATCAGAATTGCAGGGAACGGCAAAGGAGGGTATGATTCCCGGCATGAAGCGTTACATCCTGTGTTGTGGGGCGGCGGCGGCCGCCGTGGGGCTGGCCCTCTCGGGGTGCCGGTTGTCGGACATGCGCGAATTCACGGTGCGCGCGCCCGCGGTCAAGAATGAGGCGTGCGCGCAGCGCGTGGCGCAGGCGTTGTCGGCGCTAGACGGGGTTGACCTGTCGTCGCTCGCGTTTGACGGGCGGGCCGGCACGATCAGGGTCCGCTACGAATCCATGAAGCTGGGCCAGAAAAACATCGAGCACGCGATCGCCCGCGCGGGTTTTGACGCCAACGGCATCCCCGCCTCCGCGGCGGCGAAGGCGGCGTTGCCCGACGCGTGCCGCTGAGGCGGGGCATGACGGCGGACATCCAGGCGTTTCTCGACGCGCTCGGCTATGAGCGGGGACTCAGCGTCCACACGCAGGCCGCGTACCGGCGCGATCTGGAGGCGTTCACCGCCTTCCTCGGCCGGATCGGAATCACGGCGGCGGCGGCGGTGACGCGGGACGCCATCACCGCCTTTCTGCTGGATCAGCGGCAGGGCGGGCGCGCCGCCGCGACGGTGGCGCGGCGGCTGGTCGCCATCAAGATGTTTTTTCGCTTTCTGGTTGCCGAGGGCCGCGTCCCCGCCGACGTGACCGAGACGATGGCCTCGCCCAAGGCCGGCAGGCTCCTGCCGCACATTCCGGGCGAGGGGGAGGTGGCCCGCCTGATTGACGGGCGCGCGCCGGACGGGCGTCGCGATTCCGCGCGGGCCGCCGCGCGCGAGGCCCGCGACCGGTCGGTCGTCGAACTGTTTTATGCGTGCGGGCTGCGGGTCTCCGAACTGGCGGCGCTGCGGGTCGGCGATGTGGATCGCGACTCGGCCCAGGTCCGCTGCACGGGCAAGGGGTCCAGACAGCGGGTGATTCCGGCGGGGGAGGCGGCGCTGGCCGCGCTGGGACGCTATCTGGACCAGGCCCGGCCGGTGCTGGCCTCGGGGTGCCCGGCCGACGGCGCGCTGTTCGTCAACGGCCGGGGCGGCGGGTTTACGCGGCAGGGCGTCTGGCGGCTGATCGTGCGGCGCGCCCGCGCGGCGGGCCTGCGCGGCCGGGTGACGCCGCACACCCTGCGCCACTGTTTCGCCAGCCACCTGCTGCTGCATGGGGCCGATTTGCGCGCCATTCAGGAGCTGCTCGGCCATGTCGACATCGCGACCACGCAGATTTATACGCATGTCGACAGCGGCCGTCTGCTCCAGATCCACCGCGATTTTCATCCGCGCGCTTGAGCCGGGATGGAGCGGCCCCCCAAAAAAACTTTCATTTTCTTGACGATTTGTGTTGATTCTCCGGCGAAATGCGCTACATTCTTATCAACACATGGGGTTTTTTCCCCATAAAACCGCAACAAGGAGTTCACATCATGGCTAGTAAAGCCGCCCCTGCGAAGAAGGTTGTGGCCAAGAAGGCTGCGCCCAAGAAGGCCTCCGCAATCACGACGAAGAGCCAGATTCTGGCTGCGCTCGCCGCCACTGGTGAAATCAGCAAGAAGCAGGCATCCACCGTGTATGATGCCCTGCTGGCGATCGCCTACGTCGGCGCGAAACTGCCCAAGGGCATTGTGCTCCCCGGCTTGGGCAAGCTGATCAAGGTGAAGCGTCCCGCCCGCATGGGTCGCAACCCGGCCACGGGCGCCACGATCAAGATCCCGGCCAAGACGGTCGTGAAGTTCCGCGTGGCCAAGGCCGCCAAGGACATGATCCTGAAGTAATCGCACCGCGATGCTTCCGATCGGGTTGCGGCGTGTCGCGCGCCGCAACCTTTTTTCTTTTCGGGAGTTTGCGCAGAGGCTCCTTTTGTGCTAACGTAAACCCGTCGTTCGAGCCGTCAATCCGCCGGACGCCGACATCAGGGGAGCGCAGGGCAACCGTATGCAAAGTCTGATCAATCATCTGAACCAGTTGCAGGAAATGGTGTTGATTCGCGATGAGCACCGCGCCACGGGCGACGGCTCGCATCTGAACCGGTTGAACGACGCGATCGCCGAGCTCACGGACAAGCTGCCCGCCGAAGTCAAGTCGCTCTATCAGCGGCTGTACAAGAAAGACCACATCGTTCTGTCGCCGATGCACAACGGGTGCTGCGCGATCTGCGGCATGCGGATGCCGATCAGCCAGGTCCAGTCGGTGCGCGTGTGCGCGACGATTCAGAACTGCCCGAGCTGCGCGCGCATCCTGTACGAGGAACCCGACGCCCCCCGCTGGGTCGGCGAGCTGCCCAGCCGGTCCGAACCGCGGAAGGCGGGCATCGCCCGCTTCTCGGCCGAGATCCTGATGACGCCCAATCTGCAGGCGAAGACCAAGGAGGAGGCGATTCATTCGCTGGCGCAGGTGATGGAAGACGCGCACTTCATCGACAGCGCCGAAAAGATGACGACCGGCGCGCTGGAGCGCGAGGGCGTGCTCAGCACCGCGATGGACAACGGGCTGGCCTTCCCGCACGTGCGCGGCGTGGAGGGCGGCGGCCTGACGCTGGCGCTGGGCACCAGCAAGAAGGGCGTGCTGTTCGGCGAGGACGGCGTGCTCAGCCACATCATTTTTCTCATCACCATCCCGACCGCGGTCAGCGCCTTCTACATGCGCCTCATGGCCGGCCTGACCGAGACCTTCCTGAAGGAGCAGAACCGCGAGGCGTTGCTGCTGGCCGAGACGCCCGAGCAGTTGTGGAAGGCCTTGGTGAAGGCCACGCGGTATTCGATCAAGTGACGGGGCGCGGGGACGGTGTTCAGTATTCAGCTTTCAGCTTTCAGCTTTCAGCTTTCAGCTTTCAGCTTTTCAATTGCGGGGTGAGGCATGGCGGATCAGCTGGTGGTGGGGATTGACAACGGCACGCAGGGGACGAAATGCGTCGTCTACAGTCGCGGACAGGGGAAGCTGCTCGCTTCGGCGTATGCGCCGCACGATCTGATTGAGAACAATCAGGGGCGGCGGGAGCAGGAACCGCAGTGGTGGGTGGACGCCGCGACCCGGACGCTGCGGGAGGCGCTCGCCGCGCCCGGCGTCGACCCGAAGGCCGTCGCGGCGATCGGCGTCTCCGGCCAGCAGCACGGCTGCGTGCCGCTCGACCGCGAGGGCCGCGTCCTCCGTCCCGCCAAATTGTGGTGCGACACCGAGACGGTGCCGCAGTGCGAGCGCATCACCGCGGCGGTCGGGGGCCAGGCCGCCGTGATCGCCGCCGTGGGCAACGCCGTCGCGGCGGGCTTCACCGCCTCCAAGGTCC
>CAZDLY010000105.1:0-6050 GCA_964506575.1 uncultured Akkermansia sp.
GCGGCGGCACCTCCCGCAAGACCGCGACGTTCATCATGGTCATGCCGCAAAACTATGGAAAAAGTGTGAGCCAGATACAACAAACAGAAACAGGAGATTGGACACTATGAACGAGCAAAAGCCCCTCAAACCCCACCAAACCTTCAACAAAATGCAATTCCGCCAGGTCTGTGACCAAAACAACCAACCACCCCCAATGCTTCTTGAGGGGCACTGCACGTTCTCGCCCGATGTGGTCGAGATCGCACTGCTCAGCAAACGGCAGTACGCCGCCGTCATCGTCTGGAGATCCATTCTCCGCGACGCCACCCGCAAACCCGTCTGGAAAACCTCCCGCTCCCTCTCCGCCATCAGAGCCGAAACCTGCCTCTCCGCAACCACCATCATACTCGCCCATCGCCAGTTGCTTCAGGCCGGTTACATCAAGCGCGTGTCCGGCGGCGGCACCTCTCGCAAACCCACGACGTTCATCATACCGCTGGCGAAAAAATACCGCGAAAAAGTGAGCCGGATGCAAGAAACAGGAGATTGGACACTATGAACGCGCAAAAGCCCCTCAAACCCCGCCACGCCTTCATCCCGCCGACCTTGAAAGCGGTGGCCGAATACGCCGCCGCGCTCAACGTTCGCGCGCCGGCCGACACCGCCCTCAAGTTCATCGACTGCTACGCGCCCGAATGGCGCGACAGCTACAACCGCCCGATCCGCAACTGGAGAATGAAATTCCGCCAGGTCTGGGCCAAAAACAACCGGCTTCCACGCACACACACACCCACACCCACACACACACAACCCGGAGATTGGGAGTTATGAGCACCCTCGAAACCGCCGAAGAGATCGAAACCGCCCTCATCGGCTGTTTCCTCCTCGACTTCAAAACCGCCCAGGACGAAACCGCCGATTTCGCCCTGCGCCCCGACATGTTCACCGGCCCCGCCGCTCGCACCGCCTACGAGGCGATGCTCGCGCTCGCCGCGTCCGGACACCCCGTCGACGCCCTCACCGTCCTCGAACGCCTCAAAGACCGGTCCCTCGCCCCGTTCCTCGACAAAGCCCTGGAGTCCGCCGTCACCGTCGCCCACGCCGGCTACTACGGCCAGCTCCTCGCCCTCGCGCACTCCACGCGCACCCTCAAACTCAAACTCGCTCGCGCCATGCGGCGCCTCGACGAGGACCCGCCCGACCTGGTTCAGGCCGACCTCATCGGCGACCTCTCCAGCCACGACGCCGCCCCCTCGATCAAATCCTGCACCATGCGCGACGCCGACACCGCCGCCGTCGCCATGTTCCAAAAAGCCGCAGAAGGCAAAACCGCCCTTCAGACCGGTTTTCCCTTCCTTGACAAATCCGGCGGCTTCCAAAAAGGCTCCCTGATCGTCATCAGCGGCAAAGCCGGATCATGCAAAACCACCCTGGCCCGCCAGATCCTCACCCACGTCGCCGGGACCTGCAACATCCCCGCCGCCCTCATCACGTTGGAAATGTCCGAATCCCAGATCGCCGGCCAGTCCCTCACCGACCTCTCCCAGACCAGCTACGGCAAATTCATGCGCGGCGCCTCAGAGACCGCCGAGTGGGACCGCCTATTCATCGCCAAGGCCAAAGCCGACAACTGGCCCCTCACAATCACCGCCAAAGCCCGGACCCCGGCCAAAGTCCAAGCCTTCACCCGCGCGGCCGTCCGCCGCGGGGCGCAGCTCGTCGTCCTGGACTACCTCCAGGCCCTCAGCCCCGACCCCGCCTACGCCCGCGCCAACATCGAACAGCAAACCTCCTACGCCTCCAACACCATCCGCGACCTCGCCGTCACCCTCGACACCACCTTCATCGTCGTCTGCACCGAATCCCGCGAAGGCGAGCTTCGCTACTCCGACGCCATCCGTTACGACGCCTGGATCTGGCTCCGCATGATCCAACCCGAAGAAAACAACAAAGACAACCCCGTCTTCCATCTCGAAGTCAAAAAAAACCGTTTCGGGCACGTCCCCAAGCAAGCCCGCGTCCTCTACCGCGTCGGCGACCGCCTCCTCACCGACACCGAATGGGACGCCCGCCCCAAAAAATAGCCGCGCCGTCCCGCCGCGCCCTTCCCGTACCGCCGCCCCGCCAGCCCGCTCTTTTTTGCTCATATGTATCCCCGCGGTGGTATGAAGCCTCGCTGTGGCGCATCCGCCGTCCTCGCCCTCAATGTCTGCGCACAGCATAGCCGTCCGCCGCCACCTCCCGCAAGCCAGCATTTCGCGCTTTCAAAGCCATAACGCATCTTGTACACTCGAAACCACTTAACTTGACTAAACGCGGTTCCGTGCGCCGGAGCCGTCGAGAAGGCGGGGGCGATGATGGCCAAGAGGAAGAGTGCAAACGGTTCGGCGGATGCCAACGTGGTCGATTACCGCCACAAGGGCGTCTCGCGCCTCAACATCCCGCCCGCCGGCCTCGCCGCCCGCGGCGAGATCGCCAGAGAACCCAAACTCAAGTGGGCCTACAACCCCCACCTCGCACCCGCGCTGCGCTTCGATGCCGCGGGCGCCCCAGATGCCCTCCAGGGGATCGTGGACGCGGCCTCCCGCCGCGTCCTCACACCCGAAGAGCTGGCCACCCTCTCCGCCGCCCTGCGCACTCACGAGCCGTGGCTGGAATGGGCTGGCAAGCGCGAACAACCGTATTGCGTGGCTGACCCCGTCGCCCTCCACATCCACGAGCGGCTCTCCACCCAGGCCGTGCTCAAGATCGCCAAACGGCTCGACGTGCAGCGCGACCTCTTCGCCGACCCCGAACAGGACTACCGCGAGGCCGTCCAGTTCTACCGGCACGCCATGGACTGGACCAACCGCATGATCCTCGGCGACTCCCTCGCCGTCATGGCCTCCCTCTCCCGCCGCGAGGCCCTCGCCGGCAAGGTCCAGATGATCTACATGGACCCGCCCTACGGCATCAAATACGCCAGCAACTTCCAGCCAGAGGTCGGCAAACGCGACGTCAAGGACAAGGAGGAGGACCTCACCCGCGAGCCCGAGATGGTCAAGGCCTACCGCGACACCTGGACCCTCGGCGTACACTCCTACCTCAGCTACCTCCGCGACCGCCTACTGATGTGCAAGGAACTGCTGGCGGACTCAGGAAGCGTTTTTGTGCAGATTGGTGAGGAGAATTTGCATCGTGTAAGACTAATCATGGAGGAACTTTTTGGAGAAGCAAATTTTGTCGGCGAGATCGCTTTCGTTACTACGGGCGGATTCGAGACAGATGGTTTGTCAAACCCATGTAACTACCTCCTTTGGTTCAGTAAGAACAGAGATAAGTTCCGCTATAAACGCATATTTACAATCGCAGATCGCCAAATTGGCTTATATGGGTATCGATGGGTTCAAACACCCGAGGGCGAGATGAGGGGCCTAAAACAAGAGGAAGTTGACAAGATATGTTCTATTCCAGAGGGTGGCCGCGTTTACAAACCAGACAATATTAAATCATCCGGGGCAAGCCAGACAGAACAGGTATTCACACATGCGGGCAGAACATATTCTCCTGGACCGAACAACCATTGGAAAACGAATCTGGATGGCTTAAAGAGGCTTGCGGGCGCCGGTCGTATTCACGTTGCCGAGAACAGCATTGCCTATATTCGTTTTCCTGATGATTTTCCTGTTAGGGAACTGTCAAGTCTCTGGTTGGACACAGCAACAGGCAATTTCACAGGCGAAAAAATCTATGTGGTTCAGACAAACACTGATGTTATCGCTCGTTGCATGCACATGACCACCGATCCCGGCGATCTGGTCATCGATCCGACCTGCGGCTCGGGCACCACCGCGCAGGTGGCGGAGAACTGGGGCCGGCGCTGGATCACCATTGACGTGAGCCGGGTGGCGCTGGCCATCGCGCGGCAGCGGCTGCTGACCGCCAAGTTCGACTACTTCAAGCTGCGCCCCACCAGCGCCGAGGACGTGCGGCGCAATCCCGACGGCCCGTGGCTGGCCGACCCGGACAGGGAGATCACCGGCACCTGCACCTTTGACTGCAAGACCGTGCCGCATGTGACGCTCAAGAGCATCGCCCAGAACCCGGCCCTCGACCCCATCTTCGACAAATGGGAGCCACTGCTCGCCGAGAAGCTCGCCTCGCTGAACGCAGCGCTGAAGTCCGTCACCAAGGACACCCGCCAGCAGCTCGCCCTGAAACTGGCGGCCAAGGAGAAGGCCGAAGGCAAGAAGGCGGTCACCGACGCCGACCGCCGCCGCTGGCTCCTCCCCGCCGCCAGCTGGCAGGCTTGGGAGGCGCCTTTCGACACCGACCCCGACTGGCCCAAGCCGCTGCAAGCGGCGCTGACCGCGTACCGCCAGGCGTGGCGCCAGAAGATGGACGAGGTGAACGCCTGCATCGCGGCGCGGGCCGACCAGGAGGAGCTGGTGGACCAGCCGGCCGTCGCGCGCAACCGCGTGCGGGTCTGCGGCCCGTTCACCATGGAGGGGGTCATCCCGGCCGAGGAGTCCATCGACGACGAAGAGGCGGGGGAGGTCTCGCCCATCGGCGGCGCGCCGGCGGCGCTGGAGACGTTTGGCGCGGACGGCTCTCCGATCCGCGCGGACGAGGGCGGCTTCGTCGAGGCGGCTTCCACGATCGCCGACGACCCTCAGAACGCCGAGGCGTATCTCGACAAGATGATCCGCCTCCTGCGCGGCGACGGCGTTCGCTTCCCGGACAACAAGGTCATGCATTTCTCGGAGTTGGAGCGGCTCACCGACGGCTCGTCGCTGCACGCGCGCGGCGTCTGGGCCAACGGCGACAAGAAGCAACGGCTGGTGGCGGTACTGGTCGGCCCGCAGTACGGGGCCCTCAACGCCATGCTGGTGGAAGAGGGGATCGGCCGGGCGCGGCGCGGCGGGTACGACGACCTGGTCTTCGCGGCGTTCAGCTTCGACGGCGCGGCCCAGGCGCTGATCCAGGACGACCCGGACCCAAAACTGCGCATCCACATGGCCCAGATCCGGCCCGACGTGAACATGGGCGACCTGCTCAAGACCACCGCGTCGAGCCAACTCTTCACGGTCTCGGGCTCGCCGCGGACGCGAATCGAAAAGAGCGAAGAAAGCGGGCGAGACGCCCGCGCTCCCATGTACACGGTGACCATGGAAGGCGTGGACATCTACGACCCGGTCACCAACGTCGTCCGTTCGACCGGCGCCGAGAAGGTGGCGGCCTGGTTCCTCGACAGCGACTACGACGGCCGCTGCTTCTGCGTGTGCCAGGCGTTCTTCCCCGACAAAGACGCCTGGTCCAAGCTAGGCAAGGCGCTGGGCGGCACGCTCGACGAGGACGCCTTCGCCAAGCTCTCCGGCACGGTATCGCTGCCGTTCCCCGAGGGCGATTACAAACGGATCGCGGTCAAGGTGATCGACCCCCGCGGCAACGAGGTGTTGCGCGTCCACCGGCTGGACGGCAAATATGACTAGCCTTATTGCACGATAGGCGGCTATCGTGCAATAACGATTGGCGTTGCTGCATTACATGCAACTATGAAGAGACACCACCCATGAGCGACCCCGTCCCCATCCAGCCTGTCGAAAGCCCTGTGATCTGCAAGCCGTACTACGAGCCGTCGCATTACTGGGAGTACGCGCGCGACACCGGCCGGGCGCAGAAACACGAGGGCCGCAGGCCTTCCGCCTATTGGTACAAGGACCCGTCGGCCGACATCCGCCGCGGCCAGATGACCCTGGAGTTGGAGGAGGACCGGCGCGACCTGGTGTGCGTCAACAACCTGCGGAAAGATGTGAAGCGCTGGCGCGCCTCCAACTGGGAGGGCGCGACCAATGTCACCAAGGACCTCTTGCGCCACTGGTGGCGCAAAGACCGTTCGCGGCGCCTCTTCTTCTGCCAACTGGAAGCCGCGGAGACGGCCATCTTCCTCAACGAGATCCGCGGCTTCCGGCGCGACGGCAAGCGCGGCCAGCCCCGCTGGAACCCCGAATTCGGCGACGCCGCCTTTGAGTTACTCTGGAACAGCGAGGGCAACCCCGAGCCGTTGCCCCGCTATGCCTGCAAGATGG
>CAZDLY010000106.1:0-6011 GCA_964506575.1 uncultured Akkermansia sp.
CCCAATCGTTTTTTCGCGGCTACGCCGCGCGGCAGGCTGTATTCTGACTTCTCTCGTGCAAACACCCCAGAGGGGTTTTGCAAGAGTCTCCGGAGTCATCGCTTAAGTAAGCGCTATTTCGTTCAGAGATAAAGCAAACGTCTTGACGCTACAACGTTATGCTGCTATAGTGCTTCCAGAAATTGAGGTGTGGAATGACAACTTTGACCAAGCGGGCAACCGTGTATCTTGATCCGACCCTGCACAGGGCTTTGCGTTTGAAATCCGTAGAAACGTCACGATCTGTATCGGACTTGCTCAACGATGCCATCCGCTGCGAGCTCGCTGAAGACGCACAGGATCTGAACGCGTTCGACGCGCGAAATAGCGAGCCGACGATTGCGTTTGAAGATTTCGTAAAGGAGCTCAAGCGCAATGGCAAGATATGAACTGCGCTTTCGCAAGTCGGTAGGCAAGGACCTGGACCCCATCCCCAAGCGGGAAGTCCAAAGGATCATAGCGGCCATTCACGCTCTGGCTGACGACCCTCGCCCCCCGCAATCGATCAAACTGTCTGGTGCGGAGAAGTACCGACTTCGATGTGGCGTCTACCGCGTGCTCTACGAGATCCACGACGACGTCCTCGTGGTTTGCGTGGTGAAGGTCGGCCATCGGAGGGACGTGTACCGAAACTGAATCGCAACACCCAACATTCAACGCTCGTTGGGCGTTGGGTGTTGGGTGTTCCTCATCCATTGGCCTGCGGCGCGGCGGGACGCCGCTGCCTTACCGATAAAAGAAGTATAAACACCCATATTATTGTATTGCTCGTCATGGAACAATCTGATAAGGTGCGGTCATGGTCAACGGTGAATTCGCAAGAATATTTATGAAGAAGAACATCACATACACTGACGGCCCCATTGGCGAGGTCGCCGTCGTTCGGGACTTTCTGCCCGCTCCCGCAGAACTTGCTTTTCGCGAAGAGCAAGTCAAGGTAACGATTGGCTTGAGCAAAGATAGTGTTGATTTCTTTAAACGCGAGGCCAGAGAACATCGCACACACTATCAGAAGATGATTCGACGACTTCTGGATTTGTACGTGGCTCAACACCAATGATACCCGCCAACCAAGCGATGCGCCAGCGTCTCTTCGTTGGGGGTTAGCTCCCAGTTCCGTATCTCTACAGGAGCCGTCATGAATGCGGGTTATTCACTTATTGCGAAAGCCTTCGCCGGGCGGCATCAGGACCCCGACACCTGCGGAAGAACCTTTTGTGCGGGGCGAGTAGGCCGTCCAGACAGCCGGCACTGGCCCCGGGTGGTTCCTGCGAGTGCCGGCCGATCAGCGGCGGCCCGTCTGTTTTCGGCCATCCTCCTGCTGGCGGCATCGGGCTGTGCAGGCGGGAAACCCGCGCCGCAGCCACAATCCCTGCAGTGGCTGTGCATGGGGACCGCCGCCGCCGTCTCGGCGCCGGCCGGGCAGCCGGCGCGCGTGCAGCGGTTGCGCGAGACGGTCGGCGCGGCCTTCGCCGAGATCGAACGTGACCTCTCAATTTTCCTCACGAACAGTGTCTTGAATGCGGTCAACGCCTCCGCCGGCGATCCGGCCCCCGTGCCGGTCAACACCCACGTGGCGGCCGTCCTCCGCCACGCGCTCGACATCGCCGAAGCGGGGGGCGGCGCGTTCGACCCCACCGTCGGCCCGCTGATGGCGCTGTGGGGTTTCCGCGGCGGGGCCGTGACCCATCCGCCCGCCGCCGCCGCCATCGCCGAGACGCGTGAACGGGTCGGGTGGCGGCACGTCCGCCTGGACCTCTCGGACCCGGCCGCCCCCACGGCCGCCCTGGCGCTGCCGGGGATGCGGCTGGATCTCGGCGGCATCGCCAAGGGGTACGCGGTCGACCTGGCCTACGACCGGCTGCGCGCGGCGGGCGAAACCGACTTCCTGATCAATCTGGGCGGCAACCTCCGCGCGCATGGCGTTCCCGGCGCCGGGCGGGACGGTTGGCGGATCGGCGTGCGCGACCCCTTCCACAATGACCGTATTCTCGGCACGGTCGTGCTGCGCGAAGGCGAGGCCGCCGCGACTTCGGGCAATTACGAGCGTTTTGTGGTGCTGGACGGCGTCCGCTATGCGCACATCATGGACCCCCGCAGCGGTCGCCCCGTCACCGGCGTGGCGGGCGTCACGGTGATCGCCCCGACCGCCGTCCAGGCCGACGCGCTCTCCACCACGCTCTTTGTGCTCGGCCCCGACGTCGGCCTGCGCCTGCTCGCCGCATGTCCCGGTTGCCAGGCCCTCTGGGTGCTTGACGAGCAACCCGTGCGCACCGTGGCCTCCCCCGGCTTTCGCATGCGTTGAGGCGCCTCTTCTTTGCTGTTGCGTTCGGGAGGGAGTCAAGGTATTCTATCCGGCACCTGTCGGTTGTCCCAGAGTGGGATTGCCGCAGCGTTTGCAAAAGGGGTGTACACATGCCAACCTGGATAATCGTGTTGATCGTGCTGGCCGTGCTGGCCATGCTGGTAATCGGGCTTTATAATTCGTTAGTGACGATGCGCAACCGCTTCAAGAACGCGTTTGCCCAGATCGATGTGCAGCTGAAGCGCCGCTACGATCTGATTCCCAACCTGGTCGAGACGGCCAAGGGCTACCTCAAGCACGAGCGCGGGACGCTCGAGGCGGTCATCCAGGCGCGCAATCAGGCCGTCGGCGCGAATCAGGCGGTGGCCGGCAATCCGAGCAATGCCCAGAGGATGCAGGGACTGATGGGCGCCGAGGGGGTGCTGCAAGGGGCGCTGGGCCGCCTGATGGTGGTGGTCGAGAGCTATCCCGATCTCAAGGGCAACCAGCAGATGGGCCAGCTCATGGAGGAACTCACGTCCACCGAGAACAAGGTGGGCTTTGCGCGGCAGTCCTATAACGACGCCGTCATGGCCTATAACATCGCGCGCGAACGCTTCCCCGCCGTGTTGCTCGCCGACGCGCTGGGCTTCCAGGCGGCGACGCTTTTCGAGATCACCGCCACGGCCGAGCGCGAGGCGCCCAAAGTGACCTTCTGAGGCGATCATGGATTTTTACGGACATCAGGACCGTGCGCGCCGGCGCACAGCCTGGCTGGTGGCGCTGTACGGCATGGCGGTCGCCGGCATCGTGCTGGCGCTGTATGTCGTCGTGCGGATGGTGCTCGGGGGTTCCGAGCCGGGGGAACCCGCTGCGGGCCTCTGGCAGCCCGAAATCTTTTTCTGGGTAACGGCTGGCGTGCTGGCCGTGGTGTTGTTTGGCTCGCTGTTCAAGACCGCGCAGCTCTCCGGCGGCGGCCCCGCGGTGGCGCGTTCGCTGGGCGGACGTCCCGTGCTGCCGAACACGACCGATCCGGACGAGCGGCGGCTGCTGAACGTGGTCGAGGAGATGGCGGTGGCGGCCGGCGTGCCCGTGCCGCAGGTCTACCTGCTCGATGCCGAGGACGGCATCAACGCCTTTGCCGCCGGATTCTCCACCCGTGACGCGGTCATCGGCGTGACGCGCGGGTGCGTGCGGCAGCTCACGCGGGACCAGTTGCAGGGGGTCATCGCCCATGAATTCAGCCACATCGTCAATGGCGACATGCGGCTGAACATCCGCCTGATCGGCGTGCTGTTCGGGATTCTGATGATCACCGTGATCGGCCAGATCATCTTCCGCACGACGCAGTTCAGCGGCGGCGGGCGCTCGCGCGACAACAAGCGCGGCGGCAATCCCTTGCCGTTGCTGGGCCTGGCGATGATCATCATCGGCTACATCGGCGTGTTTTTCGCCAACCTGATCAAGAGCGCCGTGTCCCGTCAGCGCGAGTTCCTGGCCGATGCATCGGCGGTTCAGTACACCCGCAATCCCGCCGGCATCGCCGGCGCGCTGATGCGCATCGGCGGGTTCGCGGGGGGCGCCAAAATCCGGAACGCGCACGCCTCGGAAGCCAGCCACCTGTTCTTCGGCGACGCGCTCGGCAGCAGCCTGATGAGTCTGTTCGCCACGCATCCGCCGCTGAAGGAGCGCATCCGTCGCCTCGATCCGGCGGTCAATCCGCAAATCGCCGCGTGGGCCGCGTCGGCCCCGGCGGCCGGGGCGCCGACAGCGGCCGCCTCCGGCTTCGCCGCCGGGAGGAGCGCGGGCGCCGGCACGGTAGATCTGGCCGCGGCGCAATCCCTGCTCGCGACCGTGCCGCGCGCCTGGCGCGAGGCGGCGCGCGATCCGGTCGCGGCGCGCACGCTGATCTACGTCCTGTTGCGCGCGGCCCGGCCCGATGTCCGGGTGCGTCAGGATCAGGCGGTGCGATCCCTGGATCCGGAGGCCGAATCCCGCCTGGACGCGCTGGCATCCGCCACCGCCTCGCTGCCGGCGGCGCTCCGGCTGCCGCTGGCCGAGCTGGCGGTCCCGACGCTGAAACTCCTGCCGCGCGAGGATTACCGGGTCTTTCGCCGGGTCATGCAGAGCCTGACCGAAGCCGATGACCAGATCGACCTCTTCGAATACGCGCTGCGCCACCTGATTGTGCGTCATGTGGAGCCGGCCTTCGGCAGGGTCAGCGCCGCGCCGATCCGCCACCGCTCCGTCGAGCAGGTGCTGCCGGCCTGCCGGACGGTGATGACCGCGCTCGCCGCCTGGGGCACGGAAAACCCCGGGGCCGCCTCCGTCTCCTTCGGGGAGGGAATGCGGATGCTCGACCCGCAGCCTCCGGCTTACGACGCCGCGCGGACCTCGTTTGGCGCTGTCGACCAGGCGCTCAACACCCTCTCCGAGGCGTCGCCGCAGGTCAAGAAGCAGGTCATCGAGGCCTGCACCCGCTGTGTCATGGCCGATGGCCAGGCCGCACCCAACGAGGCGGATCTGCTCCGCGCCATCGCCGACGCCATGGACGTGCCGATGCCGCCGGTCGCCGCCGGGTGACCGGAGAGGGGGAGGCCGTCATGGACGGAGATGGGCACGGGTCTCAGCGGTCATGAACCCCAACACACGCCACCATCTGATGATCGCGAGCAAGGTCGCCGTGACCCTGGCGCTGCTGGCGGTGACGTTCCGGATGATCCATCCCGGCGTGCTGCTGGAACGCGCGGGCGGCGCTCATGCGGGTCTGTTCTCCCTGGCGCTGCTGATTCTGATTCTGGGCGGATTCGCGGGCGCGGCCTCGTGGTTTTGCATCCTCCGCACGCGCCTGCCCGCGATCACCTACCGCCAGGTCGGCGCCTGCCACTGGAGCGGCATGTTTTTCAACAGCTTCCTGCCCTCCAATGTCGGTGGCGACGTGGTGAAGGGCTATGCCATGGCCCGCGACCAGGGCCAGGCCGGATTCGTGGTCACGAGCGTGCTGCTGGATCGCGCGCTCAATCTGGCGATGCTGCTCGGCATCGGCGTGTGTGCGCTACTGCTGCGCACGGCCCGCGTCGCGTGGGCGGTTGCCTTTCTGATCGGGGTGCTGGCGCTGATGCCGGTGGCGGTGGCGGCGGCCCGGCGGTTCCGGCGGCAACCGCCGCGCCCGGCGGGGGCCGGCCTCTGCGGACGGAGCGCCGCGCTCGTGGACGCGATCCTCGACTGGGTGGCGGCTCCCCGGCTGTTCATTCCGGCTCTGGGGGCGGCCCTGGCGTCGCAGCTCTTCAAGACCTGGAGCCAGGTCTTCGTGATCCGGGCGCTGGGCCTGGCCCTGCCGACCTTTTGCGTGTGGACCGTGATTCCGCTGCTCGGCATGGTCTCGGCGCTGCCGGTCTCCATCGGTGGACTCGGCGTCCGCGAGCTGGCCGCACAACGGCTCGCCGGCCCCCTGCAGCTCGACGCCACCGATCTGGTGGCGCTCAGCCTGGGCGGGCATCTGGCGGTGGTCCTGGTGAACCTGCTCGGGGCGGTGTCGTTTGTGCTCGGCAGACGCCGCGGGGGATTGAAGGCGCCTCGATGAAACGCGCATCCCTGATCCTCGCCCCCCTGCGGGGCGTGACGGTGCGGACGTTCCGCGAGGTGTGGGCCCGGCATTTCACCGGGCTGGACGCGGCGGTGTCGCCCT
>CAZDLY010000107.1:0-5946 GCA_964506575.1 uncultured Akkermansia sp.
CCCCCGGCGGGCCGTGATGGCCGACCTCGGGCTGTCCGCCGCCCGGCTCGGCATGCTGATCCGCGCGAACGTCGATGGCATCGAGGCCGCGAGCTACAAGCGCGGCGACCGCACCTACGATGTCCGGGTGAAGCTCGCCGAACAGCCGGGCAAGGATCAGATCCGCCAGTTCCTGCTGCCGGGCGCCGAGGGGCGCCCCATCGTGCTCGAAACCGTCGCCGATGTCGGGGACGCCCGGGCGCCGATCCAGATCTTCCGCGTGGACAAGCGGCGCACCATCAAACTGCTGGGTGACATCCGCCCGGGCGAAACCATGAGCGGCGTCAGCGACGCGCTGACGCGCGTGGTGGCGGAGAAGCGGCTGATTCCGCCCGGATACACGTTCGTGACCTCGGGCATCGGCGAAATGATGGGCGAAGCCATCGCCGATTTCGGCGAAGCCCTCGTGCTGGCGGCCTTTCTGACGCTGCTGACCCTGGCCGCGAGTCTCGAATCGTGGAGCCGGCCCATGCTGGTGCTGCTCACCCTGCCCATGGGCCTCATCGGCGTCATCTGGGCGCTCGCCCTCAGCGGCCGCGCCATCACCATTCTCGTCCTGCTCGGCGTGCTGATGCTGATCGGCGTGGTCGTGAATGCGGCCATCCTGATTGTGGACAAGACCGCCCAGAACCTCCACCGCGGCATGGGCCGGCGCGAGGCGATGCTGGACGCGCTGACCGACCAGTTCCGGCCCGTGCTCATGGTGGTGCTCGCATCGGGGCTGGGCATGCTGCCGATCGCCGTCAGCACCGGCATCGGCTCCGAGAACCGGACGGGCATCGGCATCGCCTCGGTCGGCGGCATCCTCGTGGCGGGCGTCCTGACCCTGACGATCCTGCCGCTGGTCTACACCCTCACCACGCGGCGGACACGGACAGACACGGACAAGCATTGACAGGCACAGACACACACGGACAGCGGAATAGAGCGCGATGTCCGTGTCTGTCCGTGTGTGTCCGTGCCGGAAATATCCGAAAGGAGTAGGCCACATGAGCGATCCGGTCAGCCTCCTGCCGAAACACGGCGGGTATAAGCATCTGCTCTCCTATCAGGTGGCGGAGCTGGTCTTTGACATCACGGTGCTCTTTTGCGAGAAGTATGTCCCGGTCTCGGACCGCACGAACGACCAGATGATCCAGTCCGGCCGCTCCGGCTTCCAAAACATCGCCGAGGGCTCGGTCGACTCCGGAATCTCCAAGAAGAGCGAGATCAAGCTCACCGGCATCGCCATCGGCTGCATGGACGAACTGGCCAAGGACTATGTGAAGTACCTCAAGCGAAAGAAGCTGGAGGAGTGGCCGCCACATCATCCCGCGCTGATGGATCTGAAGGGGCGGCAGGTGAAATCGCTGGAGGCGTTCCGCGCATGGGTCCAGAAGGTCTGGGCGGCCTCGCGCAAGAAGCTGCCGCCGGACCAGATTGTGGCCAACGGAGCGCTGACGCTGCTGAACCTCGCGCTTTATCTGACCCGCAAGCAGTTGGCGGCGCTGGAAAAGAGCTTCCTCGAAGAGGGCGGCATCACGGAGCGCATGTACAGGCTGCGGAAAGAGGCGCGGGAGAAGCAGGCGCACACGGACAGACACTGACAGGCACGGACAGACGCGGACGGCGGAATGGAGCGCGATGTCCGTGAATGTCCGTGTCTGTCCGTGTGTGTCCGTGCCGGATCACACCGACGGTCCGACTGAGCGCTTCTCCTGCTTCTTTCGTGGTGGCGGTGGGGGGGGGGGGCGGATGGGGGATGTTGGGGACGGCCGGGGGCGGCGTGGCGGCGGCGTTGATCGTGTTGGGCATTCGCTCGGTGAAGTTCCTGGCGAGGGCGGCGAGCGTCTCTTTTTCAGCGGCGGCCATCAGGAATGGGAGGCGGGGACAAGGAACGCGCCGGTACTTTTCCTCGATTGCGTTCTCATGGCGACTGCTGCTCGCAGGTGGTTTTCTGGCCCCGGGCGTGATGGTAGGCGCGGCAGGCTTCGCAGTCGCCATGGCGGGGGCAGTCGGGCCAGGTGCAGGGGCAGTCGGGGTTTGTCTTCTTTTCGCTTTTCTTTTCGCTCATGTCGAACCTCCGTCGGCGAGAGGACCACGCGGGAGTAGTGTACAGGAGATGATGTCACACTGAACACTGAATACTGAATACTGCTCCCTTTCCCTCCGGTCCCGCTTGCATTCGCGCCCATTCTTTGCGACCATGGACACACGGTAACCAGCAAAGGAAACAAACCTATGTCCGTTGTGTATGATCTGTGCGTGAGTGTGTCCAACGCGCTCCATCCGCATATCGCCAAGATTGCGCTTTCCTTGGCGGCCACCCTTCTGTTCCTCTACGGGCAGCAGATTCACGGTGTGGTGAAGGGGTTGATCAAGGACCTTCACTTTCTCTTGCGGCTGCTCATCTTGATCGTTGTTTGCGCCTTTGGCTATGGAACGCTCGGCTTTGTGCTCACCCGGCTGTTCGAACTGGGGCTTGGCCAGTTTGATCGTTTTGCCCTGGGGCCGGTGGTGATCGGACTCTTCCTGCTGGTTGGATTGCTGGCGGAACGCAACAAGGCCATGTAGTTCGGGTCGGTGCGTTCTTCATTCCGGCTTGGGCTGCCGGTATTGTCGGGGCGACAGGCCGGTCCAGCGGCGGAAGACGCGGTTGAAGTGGGTCAGGTTCGTGAAGCCGCACTGGAAGCAGATCTCCGTGACGGTCTTTGGCGTTCGCGAGAGAAGCGACTTCGCCTCTTCCACGCGTCGCCGCTGAACATGCTCCACGAAGGTCTGGCCGGTGGCCTTCCGAAACACCGTGGAAAAATGACACGGGGACAGGCCGGTCTTCTTCGCGACGTCTTCAACGCTCAGGTGGTCGCGGAAGTGCTCTTCGACATGGCGTCGGGCGAATACCACTTCGGCTCGCTCCAGGCGATCGGCCATGGCTTTCAACGTCAGCCCCATCCGGCCCAGGTATTCGGCGAAGAAGGTCAGCATCTTGACGGCGGCGTCAATCTTTCCGGAGTCCAGGTAAGGCGCGCTGAAATAGGCTTTGCGCAACGCTTCTTTGGGCAGCGGCAGTCCGCGAAGATTCCGCATGATCGCACCCAAACCCCGAACGCTGGGCGGCGCCGGCAACAACTGTCCGCAGGAGATCGTCGCCATATGCCGGCCATCGAGAAAGATGGGGGCCGCCACATCGATGAGGCCGGCGTGGCAGGTATACCGGCAGGCCCGGCGCGTGTGCGCCGCTTCGGCAAAGTGCTCGCGGTTACAGGCCTCGCAACGGGCCATACCTTCCGGACTCGAACGGATGAGCCGACATAGCAGGCTTTCATCCGCGGCTGTGAACACGGTCTTTGTCTGCCGGCCTTCCGCATCGTAGATGCCTGAGGAAATGCCGGTGAAGTCCCGGAACAACACGGCAAACTCCGCGAATTCCCGTGAATCGGCGAAATACTGAAAACCAATCTTTTCCAAGGCAGCGTGCATGGAATAGAAAATAACATAAGTCCCGACGATTTCAAAGAAAATGTAAACAAAATCGAACAGAATGTTGAGCATCGGCGAAGGCGCCATGATAAAGTCTGTTCCGAGGTGAAGATGACGCCATGACGTCGTGACTCCGGATGTCATGAAGTCACGGCGTCAAGCAAGGACGATCAGAGAGGACCCATGGGCTGGATACTGCTAATCATTATTGTGTTGGCCGCCACGGCTATTTGGCCGGTGGGCCGCTGGGCGTTGAAGGACAACGGCGAACCGGGCGTCGTCGGTTTCTGGGTGGCCTTGACCGCCGCCGTGGCCAGTGCGGTTGCCGTTGCGTTCAGCGGCGAGTGGCGCGGCGCGCCGACGGGCCTCTGGGTGGCGGCGGGGCTGATGAGCGTGGCCTACGCGGTCGGCTTCTGGATCTGCATCATGCGCGCGCTGCAGATCGGCCCGGCCGGGCCGACGGTCACCATCAACAACATGGCCATGGTTGCCGGGGTGCTCTACGGCCTCGTCGTCCTGACCCCGGGTCGGGGCACGGCGTGGACCTGGGGAGGACTGGCGGGCATCTGCGCGGCGCTTGTTTTGCTCGGACTCGGCAAGCAGGCGGAAAACGGCGGCCACCGGAGCATGGGCGCGCGCTGGGCGCGGCTGGTGGCGATCGGCGGGGCGTTCTCCTGCCTGTCATTCGTCATCCAGACGCACGTCGGCACGCGTTACCCGGCATACAAGTACGTGTTCAGCGTCGCTTCCTACGGCCTGGCGGCGCTGCTGCTTTTGCCGGCGCTGCTGCGCCGGCCGGCGCTCTTCCGCCGGCGGCGTGAACGCCTGGGCGGTGTCGTCCTCGGCGTGGTCAACGCCGCACTTATGGCGCTGACCCTGGTGACGATCCGGCAGTTGGGCGCGGAGGTGGTCTTTCCGGTAGCCGTGGCCACGCCGATCCTGCTGATGCTGATCATCGGCCGCGTCTTCTACAAGGAACGGCTGTCCGCCAGCGCCTGCGTGCTGGGTGCGCTGTCGGTGGCGGCGCTGGCGTACGGGGGGGCGTGAGATACAAGGGGCGGCGTAGAGATCAACCAAAAACCTGAAGTTTTCAAAGAAAATGTAAACAAAATCGAACAGAATGTTGAGCATCGGCGAAGGCGCCATGATAAAGTCTGTGCCATGGAATCGCCGAGGAGTTCTTATCCTCTGAACACTGAACACTGAACACTGAACACCGAACACTCTCACACGAAGGGGCAAAACAATGAATCAGTCAACGCGCGTCGGAACAACCGTCGGAATCGGGAGGTCGATCATGCGAATCTCAAGTTTCAAGTTTCAAATTTCAGTTCTCCTCGCCCTCCTCCTCGCCGCGCTCGCGCCGCGGGCGGAGGCGGCGCCGCAGCAGATGAAGATCACGTTCGGCGGGTACACCGGCAAGTCGGAGGCGCTCGCCAACTTCCCGGTGCTGGTGGTCTTCACCAACAACGTGGGCGGAAGCAGCAGCTTTAACTACAACAACTTCCTCTCGTCCAGCGGCTACGACCTGCGTTTCGGAACAAACTCGACGGACACGGCGAGCAGTCTCAACTACGAGATCGAGTCGTGGAACACCAACGGCGCCTCCTACGTCTGGGTCCAGGTTCCCACCATCCCCACCGACGGCTCTGGCGCCATCTGGGCCAACTGGGGCAATACCAGTGCCACCAACCAGCTCCCCTGCACGACCAACGGGGCGACGTGGGACGCAGACTACAAGATGGTGTGGCATCTGAATGACGCGTCCAACCCGGCTGATTCCACCACCAATAAAATAAACGGCACGAACACCTCGACCGTCAACTCCACGGGAGTGGCTGCAAATGGCGTGGATACCACGGCATCCGCCTACATTCAATCCAGTGATGCCAAGCTGCCGCTAGGTTCCACCGCCCGAACTCTCGAGGGATGGTTCAAGTCAACTTCGACCGCCAACTCCATAATACTCCATTACGGAGCAAGTGATCAGGTATACCTTGGCATGTACAACCTTGGAAACAACAAGAGGGCGGCAATTGTCGGAGGAAATCCGGGCAACGTTGGCGATAGTGTCGATATGAACGACGGCAAATGGCATCACGTTGTGGGAACAATCAGGTCAGGTGTTGCGAATGGCACGGTCCTGTATGTAGACGGAAGCCAGAAGGGCGCCAACACTTCCACCTGGAACTGGAACACGACAAGCAGCACAAAGAATACGTTAGGCAGGGCGCAAGATGGCTCCCAGCAGTTTACTGGTTCATCGGATGAGGTTCGCATCTCCGCCGTCGCCCGCTCCTCCAACTGGGTCTGGGCCACCTACCAGACCATGGCTTTGACACGAACTTCAACAAGTATGGGACGATGTCCAGTCAGGTCAGCCCTGCGCCCGCCATCCGCAACGATCCGGCCACGAACATCACCGCGACCTCGGCCAACCTCAACGGC
>CAZDLY010000108.1:0-5928 GCA_964506575.1 uncultured Akkermansia sp.
GCCGTGATCGGCGACACGGTGGGCGATCCCTGCAAGGACACCTCCGGGCCGTCGATGAACATTCTGGTCAAGCTCATGAGCATGGTGGCGGTCGTCTTCATGCCCGTCATCATCAAGTTCTCGCCCATGATCCAGAAGGCCCTGCGTCTCGTGGCGGAGTGAGCGCGGGAGGCCGTGGGCCGGTGAACGGTTGAGGCTCGTGCCGTCTCTGCCCGCCCCAAGTGGCGGGCAGGGGGCAGGCGGAGAGGAGGCCCGGACATGACGGTCATACTGATTCTGCTGATCTCGATCGCGATGCTGGCGCTGGGCGGGCATTTCTACTCGACGTTTCTGGCGCGGAGCTGGGGCGAACAGCCGGACCGGACGACGCCGGCCGTTCGCCTGAACGACGGCCGCGACTATGTGCCGACCCCGACGCCGGTTGTCTTCGCCCACCACTTCGCCTCCATTGCCGGCGCCGGGCCGATCATCGGCCCGGTGATCGCCGTTTGCTACGGGTGGCTGCCAGCGGTGTTGTGGGTGGTCTTCGGAGGCCTGCTGATCGGCGCCGTGCACGACTACCTCGCCACCTACATGTCCACCCGCATGAGCGGACAATCGATGGCCACGGTGGTCCGGCGCCTGCTGGGCGCCGGCCCCTTCGTGGCCCTCGTCCTCTTCCTGGTGCTGCTGCTGGCGCTGGTGTGCGCCACCTTCCTGAATCTCTCGGCCGCCGCGCTGGTGAGCCTGGTGCCGTGCAGCCGGCTGGATCTGGACGTCGGCCAGACGCTGTTTCGCACGCTCGGGGACCAGGTGGTCATCGGCGGCATCGCCTCCACCAGCGTCATCGTGATCACGGCCCTGGCCCCCTTCGTGGGCTGGTTGTACATCAAGCGGCGCGTGGCGGTGTGGAAGTGCTCGGTGTTGGCGCTGGCCATCTGCGCGGTCAGCATCGTCCTCGGGTTGTGCTTCCCCGTCTCGGTTGCGGCCAACACGTGGAAGATCATCCTGGCCATCTATGTGCTTCTGGCCGCGGGGCTGCCCGTCTGGCTGTTTCTGCAAAGCCGGGATTTCATCAATGTCCACATTCTCTACATCGGGCTGGGCCTGCTCGCGACCACCGTGGTCGTGGCTGCCTGCCGCGGGGGTCCGGTCCCGGCGGCGGATGCCCTGCCGGCGCTGGATCTGGCGTCCGGGTCCCGGGCGCTGGGGTTTGTCTGGCCGGGACTGTTCATCACCGTCGCCTGCGGCGCGGTGAGCGGATTTCACAGCCTCTGCGCCGGCGGCACCACCTGCAAGCAGCTCGTGTCGGAGCCGGCGGCCCGGAGAATCGGCTACTGGGGCATGGTGCTGGAGAGCGTCCTGGCGATCACCGTCATCTGCGTCCTGTTGCTGGGCCTGCGGCGCGCCGATTATCTGGCCGATGTTCATCCGGCTTTGGCGGGGCTGAAGACGGGCGGCAACCCGATCCTCGGTTTCGCCATGTCGGTGGGCATCGCCTCCCGCGCCGCCTTTGGCCTCCCGGTCGCCGTCGGCGCGCTCGGCGGCATGATCCTGCTGGAGGGGTTTCTGGTGACGACGCTAGACACCGCCGTCCGGCTGATGCGGTATCTGCTGGAGGAAGTCTGGCGCGCCCTGTTTGGCCTGGCGGCCATCGAAGACGCGCGGATGGATCAGGACCTGGAGCCTGCCGGGGCCGACGGGCTTTTGCCGGGAGCCGCCCCGTCCGCGCTCAAGACCCCCTCGATCCTGGCCCGCGTGCTCAGCCATTACTGGGTGAACTCCGGCATCGCGGTGGCGCTGATGGTCTGGTTCTCCTTTTCCAGCGGCATCATGACCTTGTGGGGCTTGTTTGCGACCGCGAACCAGTTGCTGGCCGCCTTTGTCCTGGGGCTGGGCGCGATCTGGCTCCTGCGCTCCGGCCGCCGGGTCTGGTACATTGTGGGGCCGGCCCTCTTCATGCTCGCCACCACGGGCGCCAGCCTCTTCCTGCTCCTGCGCAAGTTCCTCCCCGGCACAAGCACCACGGGTGCGCTTGTTGGTAACCCGACACTCTTCGGCGCCAGCCTGGTTCTGTGCGGCCTGACCCTGTACCTCGTGACGAGCGGCATCCGGGCGGCTATTTCCGCTCGCCCGCGCACCGCGCCTCCCGTTCGCCCGGGCGGCAGGACCCCGCCGGCCGGCGGCGCTCCCCGGTGAGCGCGTGGAGCGTAAATGCCAGTTACGCCGGGGCCTGACCAGAGACGGGCCTTCCCTCCCCGGCGATCGACACCACAAAGATCCCAGAGAACACATAGAGGCTTCTGAATACGGCACTTGCAGAACCGACGAAGGCGGTTTTGCAAGCGCCTCAACGAAAAACCCACACACACCCGGAAGGACCTGGTTTTCACTGTGCCACGAAGCGCAGGACCTCCTCCACCGTCGTCTCGCCCGCGGCCGCGCGCTGCATGCCCTGGGCGGCGACGGAGATCATCCCCTCCTTCACCGCCAGAGCGTTCAGTTCGTCGTCCGTCGCCTGCCGCTCCAGCGCCTCCGCCACCGCCGGCGTCACCTCCAGCGCCTCGGCGATGACCGCGCGGCCACGGTACCCTGTATTGTGTACGGGTGCTCGGGGGGGGGGGGGGGGGGGGACACCCGGGCGGAAACGTGGCATACTTCTGGCGTCGTGTTTGGTGCGGGGTGTGCCTCCGCGCCGGATACGGAGGGGGCGTTCCGGGTGACGCGCCCGTGGCGGAGTCGGTGTCTCTCACAAAACAGGAGGTCTCCATGAGATCCAAACGGTCCATCGTGTGTGTTGCGATGCTGGCTTGCGCCGGCATGCGGGCGTTGGCGCAGGAGGCGACGACGTCGGAACCGGCCGAATTTTCGCCCCTCATGTTCAGCCTCATCGCTCCCGCCCAAGTTCCCTCTCCCGACTGGGATGTTTACGGCCTCCGGATCAATGTGATTTACGGGGTGTGCCGCGATCTCTACGGTCTCGACGTGGGGCTGGTCAATCACGTGAAGGGCGCGACGAAGGCCTTGCAGGTGGGCGCCATCGCCAACATCAGCGACGGGCCGGCCATGGGGTTCCAGGCCGGGCTGGTGAACACCGCCGGCAGCATGCTCTCCGGGCTTCAGATCGGCGCGGTCAACTACGCGGAGCGCGCCAGCGTGCTCCAGATTGGCGTCTTCAACGGCGCCGATCATGTGGACGGGCTGCAGATCGGCGTCATCAATTTGACCCGCACCCTGATCGGCGTTCAGATCGGCGTGGTCAACGTGATTCAGGACAACGACATCCCGTTCATTCCGGTGATCAACTTCTACTTCTGAGGGGACTGATGAAAAAACACACACATCTGTACAGGCTTCTGGCGATGGCGGCGGCGGGGCTTATCGGCGTACGCGCGCTGGCGCAGGGCGTCACGGTCAGCGAGGCCATCAAACCCGAGGAATCGGCCGAATTGAAGGCGTTCAAGGAGCGGATCCAGGCGGCCAATCCGGGGATGGACATTGTTTCGATTGATGCGCAGCGGTCCGCGACGCTGGCGCCCAAGCCCAAGGCGGCGTCCAACCCCAAGATCGCCATTTTTGTGAAAAACCAGACCAAAACGGCCGGACTCGACGATCTGGTGGATGGCGTCCGCGACCGCATCGGCGCCGAACTGGCCGGGGCGGGGCTGATCGTGCTGGACAAGGCCGAGATTGCCGATGGCTTCACCCGCTTCAAGGTGACCTCGGAGGAGGAGCGCGCCGGATTGGTCAGCGGCCTCTTCACGGGCGGCTCGGCCGTGCGTGTGGCGCAGATGCTGGGGGTGGATTATCTCATGACCGCCTCGATCATTGGCGCGGACCGCGCGACGCGGACGGCGGGCGATCAGCCGGTGGTCACCTTCACCCTGCGGATGTCGGTGAAGGTGAGCGATGCCGCGACCGGCGCCTCGGTTTACGGCGAAAACTGGACGCGCCGCTCGCCGGTGCCTGCGGCGAGCGCCGAAGGGGCGAATGCAACCTCGTATTACCAGGATCTCCTGGATGTCTGGGCCCAGGAGGCCGGGGCCGCGATCGCCGCCAAGGCGCCGGCGTGGCGGCCCGCCGCAGCGGCCGCGGGGCAGGTCAAGTTCACGGTCACCACGACCGTGGACGAGTTGATCCAGGGGTTGGAGTCGGGGGTGCGCGCGCCGAACGAGCTGCTGGCCGAGATGCGCCGCCTGGTCGGCGGCGTCACGGTCGAGCTGGACGGCGCGGCGCTGGGTTCGTCGCCGGGCTCCTTCTCCTGCGCGCCGGGGCTGCACCAGCTCCGCATCTCGCGTCCCTGGATGAAGGACTGGCAGCAGACCGTGAACATCCAGGAGGGCTCGGCCTTCCGCGTGGCGCTGGAGCTTTCGGATGCCGGCCTGCAGCGGTACCAGTCGCTGGAGCGTTTCCGCGCGCTGGCGGCCGTGACCTATGCCGAGGCCCTGGCGCAGAAGGGCGTGAAGGTCAATTTTGACACGGCCGCCTGGCGCGATGTCTCCATCGGCAACAAGTCCGACAAGACCGTCACCACGATCGTGCCCAACTAACGCGAAGAAAAGCTTATGCCTAGCCGCTTCAAACGCGTGCCGTCACTGGCATCGCTGGCATCGGTGGCGTCGGTGGCCGTGTGGGGGCTGACCGGCTGCACGACCCACAGCTCGAAAGCGCTCAAAGCCATCACCGCGCTTCATACCGGCGATGCCGCAGTTGCCCTGGCGTGGTCCGACGGGCTGAAGCAGTCGCACAGCGACCAGCAGCTCGGCCGCATCGAGTGCGGCCGGGTCAAGATGCTCACCGGCGATTTCGCCGGCAGCCGCGCCGAGTTCGCCGCCGTGCTGGACCGGATGATCGCCGAGACCGAGTCCGGCCCGGTGGTCCGGTTCGGTTCGGTGGGCGCGACCGTGGTCGCCTCCACCGTCGCTGACGACACGGTCCGCGCCTATGAGCCGTCGCCCTACGAGTTGATCCAGACCCTTCACTACCAGACGCTCAACTACCTCTTTGCCGGCGACCGCGAAGGGGCCGGCGTCGAGGCGCGCCGCACCGTCTTCGCCCAGGATCAGATCGCCGAGCGCTACGCGAAGGATGTGGAAAAGACGCAGCGGGAGGCGGTCGCGTCGCACGAGAAAGCCATGGGCGCGGTTTCGAACAAGTTCGCGGCCATGGCGCCGGTGCTGGATCGGACCCGCAGCTCGTACGAGAACGGGCTGGCCTGGTACTTCTGCGGCCTGATGTTCGAGGCGCAGGGGGATGCGGCGAATGCGGCGCTGAGCTATCGCAAGGCGTGGGAGCTCGTCCCGCAGAACCCGACGGTGATGCGCGATTTCTTCCGGCTGCTGCGGACGCAGGACGCGCAGACGTTCGAAGCGCTGGTGGCGCAGCACCCCATCGACGCGGCCGCACTCACCCGCTCGCAGACCGAGATCGTGGTGCTGTACGAAGAGGGGCTGATTTCCCGGCGGCTGACGGTGAAGATTCCGATCCCGATCGGCCTGACGCTGGTGGCGGTCGATTTCCCCTACTATGACGATCCGGTCTACATGCCCGCGCCGCTGGAGATCACCGCCGAGGGCGCGGCGTTGGGGACGACCGCGCCCGCCGTCTACCTGCAATCGCTGGCGTATCGGGATTTGCGGGACAAGATCCCGGGCGTGGTCATCCGCAACGTCACCCGCGCGGCGACCCATGTCGCGGCGCAACAGATAGCCAATCATTCGGGTAACAACTACATGAAATACGGCGTGATGCTCGCCAACGCGGCCTCGTCGCTGGCGACCACCTCGGACACGCGCGCGTGGTACCTGATCCCCATGGTCACCCACCTGTACCGCGGACCGGTGAAACCCGGGCCACACACCCTCCGCTTCCGCAACACCGCGACCGGTGCCGTCCTGGAGGTTCCGGTGACGGTGGCCGCCGGCGAAACGCGCCTGATCTGGCTGGCCG
>CAZDLY010000109.1:0-5880 GCA_964506575.1 uncultured Akkermansia sp.
TCACCTGATCGGGCTTCACGGACAGGCCCAGCTCCTGGATCATCTCCGTCCCCTGGAAGGCGAGATGCCCCATGGCGTTGTCGGTGAGACAAATGCAGTAGCCGCTGTCGAGAACACGCTGATACTTCTCGGCAAAGGCCTGCAGGTCGGCGTCAAGCTTCTCGGAGTCCTGCTTGGGCGGCAGGATCTCGACATGATAGATGTGGTTGGCGATGTGTTTTTTCATAAGGGCTTTCTGGCTTAAAACAGGCCGGTGACCCGACCGGTGGCGGTGTTGACATCGATGCGGCGGAAGGCGGGATCGGAGGCCGTGCCGGGCATGAGCTTGATGTCGCCGGCCACGGGGACGATGAAACCGGCGCCGCGGTAGACCATGAAATCGCGGATCGGCAGGGTCCAGCCGCGCGGCCGGCCCTTGGCGGATGGGTCATGCGAGAGGCTCAAATGGGTTTTCACCATGCAGGTGCCCATCGTGCGGGTCTCGGGGTCCTTCTCCAGCGCCGCCAGCTTTTCCTTGGCCGCCGCCGTGTAGGAGACGCCTTCGGCGCCGTAGACCTGCGTGGCGATCGCGTGGATGCGGTCCTTGAGCGGCATCTCCAGGGGATAGAGAAAGCGGAATTCCGACTTCTGGGAGCAGGCGTCCACGACGGCCTCGGCCAGATCGATCGCGCCCTCGCCGCCCTGGGCCCAGTGGCGGCTCACGGCGACACGGGCGCCGGCCGCTTCGGCGGCGCGGCGGATCGCCCGGATCTCGTCGTCATGGTCGGTGGCGAAATGATTGATGCACACCACCGGCGCGATGCCGCTCTTGCGGACGGTCTCGATGTGGGCGACGAGGTTCTCCGCGCCGCGTTCGACGAGGCCGGGGTTGCTCTCGGTGTAAGCCCGGTCGAGCGGCGCGCCGGGAGAGACCCGGGGGCCGCCGCCATGCATTTTGAGCGCCCGGACGGTGCAGACCACGACCGCCGCGCTGGGGGTGAGCCCCGAAAAGCGGCACTTGAGGTTCCAGAACTTCTCAAAGCCGATGTCCGCGCCGAAGCCGCTCTCGGTGACATGGTAATCGCCGAGCTTGAGGGCGATGCGATCGGCGATGATGGAAGACTGGCCGATGGCGATGTTGGCAAAGGGGCCGGCGTGGACGAAGACCGGGTTCCCCTCGATCGTCTGGAGGAGGTTGGGGTAGATCGCCTTGTGCATCAGAGCGGTCATCGCGCCTGCGACATCGAGATCGCCGGTGGTGATCGGCTTGCCCGATGTGCTGGTGGCGACGACGATCCGGGCCATGCGCTCGCGCAGATCCTTGATGTCGCGGGCCACCGCGAGAATCGCCATGATCTCCGAAGAGACGGTGATGGCGAAGCCGCTGCGCATCATGAACCCGTCCATCTTGTCGCCGATGCCGATGATGATGTTGCGCAAGGCCTGGGCGGAGAAGTCCATGACCCAGTTCATGGAGACGGCGTTCGGATCGATCGAGAGGCGCTTGAGATTGCGAGTGGCGAGCGTGGCGTCGTCGTAATTGAACTCGTGCTGAAGGCGGCTGGTGAGGGCGACCATGGCGAGGTTGTGCGCATTGGTGATCGCATCGATGTCGCCGGTCAGGCCGAGGTTGAAATCGGTGAGCGGAATGCACTGGGCGAGGCCGCCGCCGGCCGCGCCGCCCTTGACGTTGAAGGTCGGCCCGCCCGAAGGCTGGCGGATGGCGCCGGTTACCCGCTTGCCCAGCTTGCCGAGACCGTCCACCAGGCCGATCGTAGTGGTCGTCTTGCCCTCGCCGAGCGGGGTGGGGGTGATCGCGGTGACGTCGATGTACCTGGCGTCGGGGCGGGATGCCAGGCGTTCCAGCACGCGCAGGTGGTTCACCTTGCCGATGTGGTGGCCGTAGGGCATCAGTTCGTCGGGGAGGATGCCGAGGTCGGCGGCGACGCGTGTGATCGGCTTCATTCCGGCTTCCGCGGCTTCGGCGATCTGCCAGTCTTTCATCCGGGTCGGGTCGAGTGTGGTCATACGATTCCCTGTCGTTAATGTCGATATTATCGATCCTGTCGATAATATCGAAATGATCGAAAAAGACTCAGATCGTGCCATCACGACTGGCGGTGATGTAGTTCATGCCGTATTCGTCGCGGCCGAGCAGCAGTTCCACGACGAGCCGGAACGGCTCCGAGGCGGGATCGAGGCCGTCGAGGATGGCGTCGTTGATCTGCAGGGGGTCGACGATGCCGCCGTCGCAGCCGCGTTCACGGCAGAGGCGGGTGAAGACCTGGTTGATGAGGGGGCGCTTGGGAAGTCCGTAGGAGATGTTGCTGAGGCCGGGGGCGAAGTGGATCTCCGGGCCGTAGGCTTCGCGCATGGCGCTGATGGCATCGAGCACGGCGAGACCGTTGGCGCCGTCAACCGAGATGGGGAATACCAGCGGGTCGAGGTAGATGTCTGTGCGTTTAAAGCCATGGCGTTCCAGGCTGGCCATGAGTTCCGCGACGTTGGCGAGGCGGGCTGCCACGGTGTCGGGCATGCCCGTGGCGCCGGTGGCGCTGGCGATGATCTTGGCGCCGGCGGCGGCGGCCACCGGGATGGAGGCTGCGCGCTCGAGCGAAACCGAGTTGATCATGGGCTTGCCGCGGGCGCGGTCACAGGCGTCAATGCCGGCCTTGAGAATGTCGGGATTAGAGGAATCGATGCTCAACGGCAGCGCGCTCGCCCGTTGCAGCACGTCTGCGGCCCAGACGACGGCGCGAAGCTTTTCGGCGTGATCCATGCTGAACTCGTCCACGTTGAGGTCGAGAAAGTGCGCCCCGGTCGCCTCCTGCTCTCGCGCCATGGCTTCGAGGTAGGCGACACCGGCGGCCCGGTCGGCGCCCGTTCCATACAGGCCCTGCCAGACGGCGACGGCCATGTGGCGGACCTTGCCGTTGCGCCACTCCTCGCCGGCGACGACCGCCGGGGGGATCGGCAACGTGCAGGGGACACCCTGGTTCCTGAAGGCGAGGGCGCTCCGTCCGTCGGGCAGCGTCACGACAAATTTACCGGCGGTGAGCCGGATGCGCGTGCAGTGAATGTTTTCACCGACGATGATGAACCGACCTTTGGCCATGAAAAAATCCTCCGGTTGCGCCGCATCCCGACAGGGGGCGTGCGTTGAGGGCGTATTATGAGGCCAAAGCGATCGGAGGCGCAATCAGAGTTTGGTGCTAATTTCTGTTCAGTAGGTGCGGCGGCGCGCCCGATGCGCCGCCGCTGCGCGCCCGGGCGCCGGCCACGCGATCCGGAAATCGGGGACGTCGCGCCGGACGACCCGGAAGCCGCGCGGCGTGAGGGATAGCTGACGGTAGTTGTCGGGCGTGACCGCAATCGAACCGTCCGCCACCAGCGCGTCAATGAGCGCGACAATCTCCGACACCGGCCTGTCGCAAAGCAGACCGAAGGTGGAAAGCGCGTCGAGTCCGCGTTCGGCCAGATAGGGGTCTGGATCGGCACGCAACACCTGGATCACGCGGCGCGCGCCAAATCGTCCCCGCATGCGGCTGACGCAGGAGAGGATTTTCTGGATGACCAGCCATTGCTGCTCGGTCGGAGGGGCGATGGCGCCCGCCGCGCGCGGGGAGCAGCGGTCGCAGCCGCCGCAGACCGCCGCCCCCGCGGAGTCGCCGAAGTAAGAGAGGATATAGGCGTGTCGGCAGCCGGGGTGGTCGACAAAGCGGAGCATGGCCTGCAGCCGCCGGTTGTCCCGATCGGACTTGATCCGCAGGCTTTCAAATTGAGGCTTGAGCGCCGCCGGGTCGGCGCCGGGAACAAGCGACGTGGTGGCGGTACGCATGCCCGGCTCCTGGTCGCGCCGGATCAGGCGGGCGCGTTCGAGCACCGCCAGGGCGGTGCGGACCGCCAGGTCGTTCTTCTGTCCGACGGCTGCGGCCCACGCGTCGGGCGACAGGCCTTGCGGTCCGGTGGAACAGAGACGCCGGACCTGATCCCAGATGGCCAGAATGAGAACAGGGGAGGGATTGGCGCCGTCGACGAAAAACTGCTGCGTGCGGACATCGGCGTAATTGAAGAGCAGCTCGCACCAGGCGGGCTGGCCGTCACGCCCCGCGCGGCCGACCTCCTGATAGTAGGCCTCGACCGATCCGGGCACGTCCCAATGGATGACAAAGCGGACGTTGTTGCGGTCGACGCCCATGCCGAAGGCGTTGGTGGCGACGATGACCGGACTTTCGGCGGAAATGAAGGCGTCCTGCACGCGGGCGCGCTCGTCATCGGGCAGCGCGCCATGGTAGAGAAGCGCGGGCGTGAGGCCGGCGTCGCGGAGCAGATTGCAGACCCGTTCGGCCTGGCGGCGCGTGGCGACGTAGACGATGCCGGTGCGGTGCGCCCGGATGCAGGCGCGGACGCGGTCGAGCTTGGCGGCATGGGTGGGCGTGCGGGTGACGGCCAGATGGAGGTTGGGGCGGGAGAACCCGTGAATGTGAACGGCGGGCGCGGCGCGCGGCGCGACGCCGAGCTGGAGCTGGGTGGAGATGTCCTCGCGCACGTCCGGCGTGGCCGTGGCGGTGACCGCCATCACCCGAACCCCGGGAATCTGGCCGAGGGCATGCTTGATGCAGAGGTAATCGGGGCGGAAGTCGTGGCCCCACTGGCTGATGCAATGCGCCTCGTCCACGGTGAGGAGCGAGATCGGCGTTTGCGCCAGCGCCTCCACAAAGCGGGAGTTGCGGAACCGTTCGGGGGCGATGTAGACCAGCTTGAAACGGCCGGCGCGGAGGCGGGCCAGCCGCGAAGCCATCTCTTCGGGGTCGACCGAGGAGTTCAGAAAAGTCGCCGCAATGCCGCGTCGTTCGAGGGCGTCGACCTGATCCTTCATGAGCGCGATCAGTGGCGAGATCACGAGGGTGGTGTGGGGCAGGAGAAGGGCGGCGAGCTGGTAGCAGAGGGACTTGCCCGAACCGGTCGGCATGACCAGCACCACATCGCGGCCGGCGAGCGACTCGCGGATCGCCTCGATCTGTCCTTCGCGGAAATCGGCATGGTCGAACCATCGGGCGAGCGCCTCCCGGAGCGCGGCCTCATCGGGGACGGGGCTGGCGGAGATGGGTGGGCGGTCGGTCATGGGGGCAAGCTTAGCGTCTGAAGCCCCCTCCGTCAATTCGGGAATGCATTCCGGCAATCCGCTTGCTTTTCTTCCCGCCGTCGCCGTATAGTATCGGTGTGAAACGGGTGCAGGCCGGCATGCGCATGTTCAGCCATCGCAGGGGGTAGGATGTCTTGGAATCGCGGGACATACGGGTTGGAAACGGCTTCTGACGGCAGTTCGCCGCCCCTGTGGCCGCGCCTGTGCGCGGTGGTGGTGCTGGCGGTCGTGATTGTCTTCGGTGTGCGCGCCTGCCGTTCGCTGGACACCGGGCCGGCCGGTTTGCGGCGAGTGCTGCCCCTTTCGGGCCGCGGCGCGCCCCCGGGCGAGAGGGTGGCGGGACAGGAAGCTGCGGCGCCCCCGTCGCAGGCGTTGCGGATCGACCGGTTGCCGGCCGGGCAGCGCAGCCTGCTGGCGCAAGCCGAGGAAGGCGCGAAGAAGGGTGACGACGCGGCGGCGCGCGACGCCTATCTGGCGCTGTTGAACGGGGTCACCGACGGCGCGGCGCGTCTGGAGATCGAAGAACGCATCGGCGCGCTGTCGGTCGCCATTGCGGTTTCGCGCCTCCCGATGACGGGCAAGGTGGCCTACGTCATTCAGAAGGGCGATTCGACCTCATCGATCGCGCGCCGATTCGGCGTGACGCAGGAATACCTCCTTCGCGCCAACGGACTCTCCGATCCCAACCGCATCGTTGTCGGCCGCGATTTGCGGGTGCTCGACAATCCGGCGTTTGCGATCACGGTTTCCAAGAA
>CAZDLY010000110.1:0-5667 GCA_964506575.1 uncultured Akkermansia sp.
GCCGCCCGGTCAGCATTTTTATGAGTCCGTGGGCTGAGCCTATGGGATGCTAGTGTTCAACAATATATATGCTACTAGTTGCCTGTCCCCGGTTTTCTCCGGTTTTCTTGGTTTATTCCGCCATGAAGAAGCGTTCGAGGACGCGGGCCATGATCTGTTTGCCGCGGGAGTTGGCATGGATGATGTCGCGTTGGAACCACGACCGTGGCTGCCCGCAGGTGACGAGGTAATCCTCCCATATCGTCCGCAGGTCAAGCGTGGCTATGCCGAGTTCGTCGCGCATCCCCGCAAGGGTCGCATGGAAACCGCGTTCCAGTTTGACCGCATCAGGGCGAGCCCCTGTTTTTGGCGGATCCGCTTTGCCGGCCTTGTGTCCGGGTTCGCCCACGAGCTCCTTGATGGCACCGGTCATCACCAGGAACTCGACGGGGCGGCCGGTCAAGCGCCGCGTCTGCTCAACCACGTTGCGCACGGCGTCCGCATCGCCATGGTGCGAGATGCCCGCGATGATCACCAGATCCGGGTTCTTGTCGGCCACATACTCGTTGACGTGATGCTGGTAGTAATCGGAGCCGGTGGCGGAGCGGATTGAGCGCAGCAGGACGACCGTTGAACCGGGATACAGCCGCTGGATCAGCAGGTGTGGCTGTGCGTTACCCAGGTCGTTGGCAATGCTGTCCCCCAGCAGCACCACGCGCAGTTCCTTACCGCCCTCGAGCAGAGCTCGGGTCGCGCCAAGGTGCCGCCAGCGGTCCGGAGAGGGCTCATAGCGGACCTTGGGCAGCGTGCGGTACAACCGGTCGTTCCACGCTACAACGTCCGCCGCCGTGGCGCGCGAAATCTCCACGTCATCGATCAACACCTCGCGCTCTCCGGCCATGAAGGCCACGCGCATCGAGGCGGCGTTCTCGCGGACTTGGCTGAGAACCTCGTTGCTCCGCCACGCCGGAGACGCGTCGAACGCGTTGTAGTCGTCGCTGGTCAGTTCACTACCGTCGGCCTCAAAGAAGCGGAAGGCGTAGAACCCCATGCGGTCGGACTGCGCGGCAAATGCGAGGCGATAGTATGCGTGTGGCACGACCGGAATGCGCGGTGACTGCCACAGGCCTTTCCGGACGCTCAGGCAATGGCCTTCGGTGGCGGGTTCGATGCGGCCCCACTGCCCCAGGAAATCAGAGGCATCGCTGCCATACGGGCCGCCGCACTCCCAGCCGGCGGTGACCGGGTCGGTCTCAAAATCGGTCTTAAGCACCGTGGTGCAGCCGCTGCCGACCACCACGCCCAGCAGCGCCAGGCCTATTTCCGTTACCTTTGCAGTGCATCTCTTCATTCCGAAGCTGTCCTTCCAAGATCACTAGTATCCCATAGGCTATACAGGAACGAACAGCAAGCCACCTCGGCGTAACCACGATACGTTCCAGAAACCATGGGCGCGGGCGGCCAGTATGAAATGGGGAGTGGAAATAGTCAACCCCCGATTCAGCCGCAGCCGCTCTTGGCATCGGGCGCATGGCAGTTCTGATGAGGGTTACTCCTAACTCGTAATCTTAGAGCTTATCCGTAAATACTGAATTGACATATGATCAGGTTTCTGGCACCTCATTGCGTCATGAGCGCAATCAAATCCTGGACGGTGTCGAACGAAATGTGGGGCAAGGTTGATCCGCTGATTCCGCGGCCCAAGCGCGACAAACGGCGGAAATACAAGCGGAAGCCTGGCGGTGGCCGAAAACCGCTGGACCTTCGGAAGGTTTTTGAGGGAATCGTATATGTGCTACGGACGGGGTGCCAAAGGAAGGCGTTGCCAGAAGATCGGTTCGGCAGCGCTAGTTCGATCCACAAATACTTCCAGGAATGGAAGCGGCGGAGAAAACGCAGGGGACCGGGAAACAGAGTGGGCGTAGGGAAACAGTGGCAGGATGCGGCCGTTGGCGAAGGGCCAAGCTGAACGACCGAACTGGGTTTATCCCCGCGCTGCCGCGACGGCCCAGACCCGCCACGCGCCGCCCGCCTTCAGCGCGCGCGCCGCCTCGCTGAGCGTTGCGCCCGTGGTCATGACATCGTCAACCAGCAGCACCGTCCGGCCGACCACCCAGCCCGCCTCGCGCGCGACGAAGGCGTCGCGCACGTTCAGCCGGCGCGCGACAGCCGAGAGGCGCGTCTGCGTGCCGGTGTCGCGCACCCGCATCAGCGCCCGGGGCGCGAACGGCCGGTCGAGACGGCGCGCGACATCCGCCCCCAGCAGCGCCGCCTGATTGTAGCCCCGGCTGCGCGCGCGGGTCCGGAACAGCGGGATCGGCACGACCACATCCACGGCCGCCGCTTCGAACTGCGCCAGGACGCACCCGGTGACGAGCTCCGCCAGATCGCCGGTCAGCCACAGCGCCCGGCTGTATTTGAAGGCGTGCGCCAGCCGGCGCAGGCTTCCCTGAAACTTCCCCGCCACGCGCGCCCGGTCAAAGGCGGGCAGATGGTCCCGGCAGGCGCCGCACCGGAACGCGTGCGTCTCGGCGGTCTCGACCGGTCGTCCGCACCGCTCGCAGCACGAGCCGGTGAGCAGCGGCAGCAGCCGGAAGCATTCCCAGCAGAGGTGCCCCGCGTGCCGGTCGGAAGGGCCGCCGCAGCCGGCGCACACGCGGGGAAAGACCAACTCGCCCGCGGCCGCCGTCAGCCGCCGCAGTTCCGGCAGGATAGTAAACCCGGATCGTCCAACGGTCTTCAGCCTGATCCCCCCTGGTTAGGATCACCCCCACAGCGGCCGCGGATAGTGGCCCGCCTCGGCAAACCGGAGCAGGCGCGCCGCGACCGCGGGGTGTTCCGCGCGGTAGGTCAGTCCCTGCCACACGCCATCCGTGCGCAGCACCCGGACCTCGGCGAGCCCGCGTCGGATCAGATCGGAGACCACGACGGGAAGGTACCACTCGTCCCGGGCGCTCGCGCCATGCTGCTGAAGCCACGCGGGAAACAGATCCTCCAGAAAGTCGAACAGGTGCGGCGTGAAGCCCCAAAAATTCATCGAGACCGCCTCGTCGCCGCTGAGGCGGGTCGCCGGGCCGTCGGCCGGCCGGTTCTCCACGCCCGTCCCGGCGGCGGCCAGATGCATCATCTCCGTGACTTCGGCCAGCATCCCGCCGGCGCCCGCGCGGCACACGCCGCGTGACACCGTTCCATGCGCCGAAAGCGTCGCGCGCAAGGAGTAGCCGACCATCGCAAAACGGGCCTGGCCTCCGGTTTGCGCGGGCGCCTCGCGGAAGAAGCCGGCCAGTCTCGCATAGGCGTCGCGGTCGTAGAAATCGTCGGCGTTGATCACGGCGAAGGGTTCGTGGACGACCTCCCGCGCCGCGCGCACGGCGTGCGCGGTGCCCCACGGCTTCCCCCGTCCGGGCGGCGGCGAAAATCCGGCTGGGAGGTCGTTCACGTCCTGATAGGCGTAGTCCACCGCAATCCGGCTGGCATAACGGGTGGCCACCTGGCGTTTGAACGCCTCGGCAAAATCGCGGCGGATAACGAAGACGATCCGGTCGAAACCGGCGCGCAGGGCGTCAAACACCGCATAGTCCATCAACGTCTCGCCATCCGGGCCGACCGGATCCACCTGCTTCAGCCCGCCATAGCGGCTCCCCATCCCCGCCGCCAGGATCAACACGGTCGCATGCATGAGTCCTCTCCTCGATTGTCGGCATCACCCGATGGCCGCTCAGTATAGCCGTCCTTTCGTATTCCCGCATTACAAATGTTGGCAGCCGCCGGTTTTTTTGGTATGGTGCAGGCGTTGATGCCCACATGTCCCTCCGGGCGATCAATCCGGACACGCTCCGTCGTCAGGAAGCAGGGATTTCATATGAGAGGACGCGATGTCACCTATGCTTTTTTTGCGAAAAAAACCGATTATCCGAACTCGCGACGCGCATTGCATTTCACGCAAGAATATTGATCCGGACGCCCTGCGCGTCCTCTACCGTCTCGCGGACGCGGGCCAGACCGCCTACCTGGTCGGCGGTTCGGTTCGCGATCTGCTGCTGGGCCGGAAGCCCAAGGATTTCGATATCAGCACTGACGCCCATCCGAACGCCATCCGCAAGCTGTTCCGCAACTGCTTCCTGATCGGACGCCGCTTCCGGCTGGCGCACATCGTGTTTGGCCGGAAGGTGATCGAGACCAGCACGTTCCGGCGGCAGCCGAAGGTCAGCGAGACCGATGACGCCAATCTCTATCAGCACGAAGACAACACGTTCGGCACGCCGGAAGAGGATGCGTTGCGCCGCGATTTCACGGTCAACGGCCTGTTCTACGACATCAAGACCTTTTCGGTGATCGACTATGTCGGCGGCCTGAAGGATCTCGAGGCCAAGACGCTCCGCTGCATTGGCGATCCCAACGTCCGCTTCCGCGAAGATCCCGTCCGCATGATGCGCGCCGTCCGTTTCGCGGCCCGCCTCGGCTTTGGCATCGACTGGTCCAGCCGCCGCGCCATCCGCCGCCATCACGCGGAGATCGCGCAAGCCTCGGTTCCCCGTCTGCTGGAGGAGGTGATGCGCCTGTTCACCTACCGGAGCGCGGAGCCGGCGTTCCACCTGCTCTGGAAGTACGAGCTGCTGGGCGACATCATTCCCGAACTGGCGGCCTTCATCGCCCACAGCGGACGTGAGAAATCGCCCGTCTGGGCGGCCTTGCGGGCGCTCGACGCCGATCCGGCCGCCGATGACGCATCGGGCGGGCTGCGCCTGGCCGTGCTGTACTATCCGGTCTTTCAGAAAGCGCTCGCCGAGGAGACCCGGCAGGCGGCCGGCCGGCGCGTCCACCGGCTGCATGTCGCTCGCACAGCCTTCGAGCCGCTGGTCCGGCGGCTGCACATTCCAAAGGCGATCTTCTTCACCGCAACCAATCTGTTCGACATGCTCCCTTACTTTGACGAGCTGCTCAAGCACCCCGCCCGACGGGATCGTTTTGTCCGGAGCAACCTGTTTCCCGAGGCGCTCGCCCTGTGGCGCGTGGTTTGCAGGGCCGGGAATGTCGTGCCAGCCGGCTTGTCCGACTGGGAGGCCTTAACGGTGCAGACGCCGCCGCACCTCGGGCCCGAAGCGGAGGAGAGCGATGCGAGCGACGAGGCGTGGCGCGCCGCCGCGGGGGCCGATCCCCGCGACGCGCCCCGAGCGGGATTCCACGGCGGCCGTCGTCGGCGTCACCCCCGCAACGGGCACGGCCACCAGGAGCCGAACCCGACCGGCCAGACGGGCGAGAAGGCTCACCCCGAAACCGGCAGTTGAACCTCATTCCGGCCGTTCAACTTTTCGCAAGAACCGCAAAAAATCAGCCAATGTTTCGTCCGCCTCACCCGTGAATACACGGACGGCGGAACGAACATGCGCTCATAGCTTCCGTCTGGTCGTTATGCACCGCCTGGCCGTGCATAACGTCAAAACGGCGAAATGCGACTTTCTGGCGCAGTGCGCGGCCCAGCGGGGCAGAGACATCGTAAGTCATTGGTTTTATTAAAGTTGTGTTTTTTTTCAGCGGGAACTTGACTTTGTATGGGGCTTCAGGGTACGCTTTGCCCCGTAGGCATCGCACGCCGTTTCAAACTTCAGACCGGTGTATTGCGTCTGGACGCCTGAGGCTCTTGCAAAACCCCCCGCAACGCTGCGCCTGACGGCTTGCGTCGCGGGG
>CAZDLY010000111.1:0-5644 GCA_964506575.1 uncultured Akkermansia sp.
CCGATGACGACCGTCTGGTTCTCGGCGTGGGATCGGCGCGCGGCATCCAGAATGGCCATCACGTTGCGAGCGCGAAGGGCGGTGACGGCCGGAGGCCGGCCGGTGGTGAGCGCGTCGAGCAGGTCGCCGTAGAATTGGGCGCTCAACGCATCGCCGACATCGTAGGAGCGGCCGCCGCTGCTCGGACCGGCATCCTGCGGTAGCAGATCCACCGGCATATCGGCGACCGTGCTGCGGATGCGCATGTCGGTCCATTTGCCCCAGGCGCCGTCGGCCACGAGCGTGCCGTCGCGGCCAGCCAGGAACCAGCGCGGCAACGGGGTGCGGGCGTTGTTGCTGCCCTCGAGCGTGACCAGCAGGCCGGACGGGAAGGACAGCCGCAGGTGGAAGTAATCCTCGACCTCTTTCGCCCAGATCTGAGCGCGCAACTGGCAGGTCACGCGGTCGGGCCATTGGCCGGTCAGATCGAGCATCTGCTCCACGAGATGCGGACCCCAGTCGGCCAAAAACCCGCCGCCATGGGCTTTCTGAATGCGCCACTGGGGGTTGAACTCCACCACGCCATAGGTCGTCCATCCAGGCCCGTAGGTCATCACGCGGGAATCCAAAGTGAGCACTTCGCCCAGCACCCCTTTTTGAACCAGGGCCTTCACCATCTGATAGTCGCGATCCCAGCGGCGGTTATGAAAGACCGTCAGCAGCCGCTTGGCGCGGCCGGCGGCCGCCACCATGGCGTCGGCTTCGTCGAGGTTCAGCGCCATCGGCTTCTCCACCAGCGCATGCTTGCCCGCGTTCAGCGCGGCGATCGCCAGCGAGGCGTGCAAGTTGCTCGGCGCGGCGATCACCACCAGGTCAATCTGGGGATCATCGAGGATCGCGCGCGGCTCCTGGCAGGTCCGGACCCCGAACGCCTGTGCGGCCTTGTCCAGCCGCGCCTGGCTCGGGTCGCACACCGCGACCAGCCGGTATCCCGGGATCTTCTGCAGCGGCTCGGCGTGCAGTTCCCAACCGCTGCGACCCATTCCGATGATGCCGACGTTGATCATGACACGGCTCCTGTTTCCAGCGCCGCGGCGCGTTCGCGTGCCAGCGCGGCGGTATCCTTCGAGCCGGCCTTCTGCCAAGTGGCCAACGGTCCCCGCACGGCCAGGTCGGGAACGAAATACTCGGCGGACCGCAGCCGTTCCAGCGTGTGATCCTGCATGAGGTACGATTCGCCCTGCGGTCCGATCTGCTTGATCAGATCGGCGGCGATGGTCTCCGGGGTCACCTCGACGCCAGCGGCCAGGCGGCGGCACATGCCGGCGATCTCGGCGTCCATCAGGAGCTGCTCGTCGCTGCAGGTCATGCCGGTGGCGAACATGCCGCAATTGACGATCAGGTCATGCCCGGCGCCCACGGCGGCCATCAGGCTGAAGGTCTTTTCCCAGGCGTTCTGTTCGTCGTGCGCGTGATTGTCCGAATTCGGCGCAGTGGTGTGCGAGGGGACGCGGTAGAACCGCGCGAGCTGCGCAGCGGCGATTCGGCAGATCGTTGTCTCGATGGACCCCACCAGCGCCGCGCCGGTGCGCATGTCGGTCGTCGTCCAGGAGTTGGCGTACAGGACCGGATGCCCGGGCTTCAGAATCTGGATCATGGCCAGACCCGAGAGGCACTCGGCGTTGTTCATGGTGAGCAACCCGGCGAGCGTATAGGGCGCGGAGACGCCCGCGTTCGGCTCGGGCAGAATCGCCAGGGGCACGCCCGTTTCGAGGGTGTCCAAAATCGCCTCGCAGACCGTCTCCTCCCAGAACAGCGGACTGGTGGGCGAGAGCTGGCTGATGCCGTACACCTGTTGATCGAGGTTACCCGCAAAGGCCGCGCGCAGCAGCTCGATGCAGCCGCGGTTGATCCGCTTGCTGTCGGTGGAGAAATAGATGGGCTTGCGGCTGTTCTCGGAACAGGCCTTCACCGCGTACAACAGCGAATCCGCCGCTTTCGGCCCGTCCTGCGGCATGACCGGGATGCCGATCATGTCAATCTGCGGCAGACGCTCGCAGAGCCGCGTGAAACGCGCGACATCCTCGATGCGCGAAGACCGTGTTTTTCCGGTGGCGGCATCGAGCCAGAAGACCGCGTTGTGGCCGGCGGCAATCTTCGGCACGCCATCGCCCAGCACAAACGCGGGATGGCCGTCACGGTTGAATACTTCGATGCGGGGCGGAATGCTGGCGAGCGCCGCCTCCAGTATGGCCTTTGGAAAACGGACGGTCTGCGTGGCCTCGTCCACAGGCAGACCTTTGGCTTTCAGGAGCTGGCACAGGCGCGGACTGAGGATCTTGACCCCGGTCTCGGCCAGGATGTCCTGGGTCGCGTGATGAATGGCGGCGATCTCGGCTTCGGACAAGACCGCCAGTGTCGTCAATTTCATAGGCCTATTTTCCCATCAGCGCGTTGACAATCAGGCGGTCCAGCTCCTCGTAGTCCCGTGCCGCGACGAGCGCATCCACGGTCTTCGCGTTCAGGCCGCGCACGACCTTGAGCAGGTTCATGAAGAACTCGCGGCTGTTGGACAGGTGCTTCGTGGCCACGCCGGATTTCTGCGTCCGCATCGCCTTCACATCCAGCCCCACCCATTCGCCGGCGCGTCCGTAGTCGTGCGCCTCCAGGATGCGCACCTGGTTGAACGCGCGCCGCAGATCCACCGCGCCGAACGACTTGTCCTCGTCGAACTTCAGTCCGTTCTGATCGTTCAGGTGAACGCTAAAGAGCTTGTTGAAGTGGAGTGCAAACCCCATTTCGTCGGACGGATCCAGACCCGCGAGGATGGCGTGGGCGCTCTCGATATTCACGCCCACCCGCTTCGGGTCGACACTGCCGGCGCCGAGCGCCAGCGCATGGCCGGTGGTCGGTATGTAGGTGTGGTCCATCGGCTCGTTCGGCTTGGGTTCGATCGCGATGCGGATGGCTTTATCGTGCTCCAGCATCGCGTTGATCGCCTCCAGAATGCGGCCGGTTGCCGTTGCCGAGTCCTTGGCCTCCCGGATGTACGTGCCCTCGCGCGCCAGCCACAGCACGATCAGGTCGGTGTCCAGCTCGCGGGCGATGTCCACGGCCAGCAGACTGCGCTGGATGGCATAGCGGCGGCATTTCGGGTCGTTGGAGGTGTAGCCGCCATCCACCGTGCGGGGGTCTTCCCACAGGCGCGGCGCGACGAACTCGGCCTTCAGTCCGTGCTTGTCGAGCGTGGTCCGCACGGCCTTGGCCCGGCGGAGCGTCTGCTCCGGTGTAAGCTGGTTCAGCTCCGGCACGGCGTCGTCGTCGTGAAACTGCACGGCGCCGAATCCCAGTTTGCGATAGAGCGCGAGCTTGCGGTTGAACGGAATCGAGTCCCGCACTGTCGGGCCGAACGGATCGGCGCCCTCGTGAATATTCCACGGACCAAACGAAAAACGATAGACTCCTGACATGACGCTTCTCCTGTTTTGCTGTTGTGTTATTTCATCAAATACTGGCGGGTCTGTCGCAGCGACCGAGCGTGATCGGCGATGGCCGGCGTATACTCCAACCCGAACGCCCCGGTGTATCCTGCCGCCTCGATGCGGCGGACGATGTCGCGGTAATTCAGTTCCCCGTCCATCAGCTCATGCCGTCCCGGCACTCCGGCGCTGTGGAAGTGCCCGATCACGTCCAGATTCTCCTCGATGGTGGAGATGACGCTGCCTTCCATGATCTGCATGTGATAGACGTCGTAGAGCAGGCGCAGGTTGGGGCTGTTGATCGCGCGGACGATGGCGGCGCCTTCGGCCGAGGAATCGAGGAAGTAGTTGAAGTGATCCGTGCGCGTGTTCAGACACTCGAGGAAGAGCACGAAGTTGTGCTTCGCCGCCAGGGCGGCGGCCTGTGCCAGGGTCTGCTCGACATTTCGCCGCATCTGATTGCGGGAGAGCCCCGGCTGCAGATTACCGGTGCAGGTGATCGCCTGGCGGCACCCGCAGGCCTTGGCGAAGGCCATGACCTCCTCCAGCCGCGCCAGGTATTTCGCCCGGTCCTCGGCGCGCGTCAACGCGCCGCCCAGACTGCCGTCCGGTGAATTGACCACCATGTTGTTGATGGACACGCCGGCGGCCGCACACGCCCGCTTCAGCGTCTTCGCGTCCTTGGCGCCTCCCGCGCAGTCGGCGCCGTTGAACGTGCCGTCATGGAACCAGAACTCCACGCAGTCAAACCCGCTGGCCGCGATTTTCGCGATCCGCTGATCATACGGGAGATTCGTAAAAACCATCTCCAAGCAAACATCCAATTTCATCGTGCTCCTCCTTCTGCATATTTCGGTTCGCAATCCTTACAGCAGCGCTTCCGCCACCTTGCGGATGCCCTTGGCAATCATGTCGCAATCCGCGTCCGTAAGCTGGGAGGGAATATCCAGATGCACCATGCCGGCGAGCAACGCATTGGTGTTGGGACACATGTCGGCGCTGTAATGCGCCGGCGCGTCGCCCTTATAATGCGGGCAGCGATACGGACACCCCTCGGCCGTGGGCGTGGCCTGAGAGAGCACATGTTTCCAGTGGCTGTAGATGTGCCAGTCCGGAATCCCCTTGTTGAACACACCGGCGGCCGCCACGCCCTCCGCCTGCAGCGCGGTCACAAAACCGGCCAGCTTGGCGCGGTCGTTCACGTTAAACATCAGACAGATCGCGGTATCGCCAGCCTCGTCGTTCAGGCGGCGGAAGGTCAGCCCCTTCAGCCCCCGGATCTGATCCATGATTCGCTTCCGGTTGGCGCGCATCCGGGCGAGCAGCCCGTCCAGCCGTCCGAGCTGGGCGAGCATCACGGCGCCGGTCAATTCGCTCATCCGGTAGTTCACCCCGCAGAACAGTTCGCCCTGGTAGCGCTCCTCACCGAAGCGGTCCGGCCGCCAGCAGGCCGCCGTGTCGTGGTAGCCCATGAGCCGGTTGTAGAGCAGCGGATCGTTCGTCACGCACGCCCCGCCCTCACCGGCGGTGATGATCTTGTGATACTGGAAACTGAAGCAGCCGATATCGCCGAAGGTGCCGAGACGCCGTCCCTTGTAGGTGCCGCCACAGGCCTGCGCGACATCCTCGATCAGCTTGATGTTGTGCTTGCGGCAGATGGCGACGATGCGATCCATGTCGCACGGCGCGCCGCGCATGTGCACGCAGATCACCGCCTTGGTATGCGGCGTGATCTTCCGCTCCAGGTCTGCGGGATCCATCGTCAGGCTGTCGTCAATCTCGCAAATCACCGGCACCGCCTTGGCCGCGACGATGGCCGCGCAGGAGGCAAAGAAGGTGTAGCCATTGACGATCACTTCGCTGCCGGGGCCGACGCCGACCGCCACCAGCGCATCGATCAGCGCCGAGGTGCAGTTGGTCACCGCCAAACAATGCTTCGCACCCATGTACGCCGCGAAGGCCTTCTCGAATTCGTTCACCTTGGAAGGCACATCCTTGGGTCCGTAGTAGCGGAAGAGGTACTTGCGGTCCAGGACTTCCAAGACCTGCGCCTTCTCCGCGTCGCCGATGTCCAATCCGCCCGGATACATCGGGATCGTCGGTGTGGTTTTTGCCTGGGGTCCGCCATCAATCGCCAGCTTCTCATTCATCGCATGCTCCTCGTGAAAGGTGTTTCTCTATGAAGG
>CAZDLY010000112.1:0-5582 GCA_964506575.1 uncultured Akkermansia sp.
GGAGCCGCCGAAGGGGCGGTAGTGAGGGGAGAGAAGTGTTCAGTGTTCAGTGTTCGGAGGGCAGAGGAAGATGCTACATACAACTTTGGATGTGACGGTTCTGCAGAGGGGGATGACATGACATCAGCAACAATCAAGTTGTTTCTTCCGCTATGTGTGAAGTTGTATGGGGAGGTGTTTTCCGGTTCAGAACACTGAACACTGAATACTGAATTATTAGATTATGAAGTTAAACTTAGACAAATGTCTTGCGCGTGCGCTGGCGACCGTTTTCTGCCTCCTGCCGGCGGCGCTTGGGGCGCAATCGAATCCCGCGCCGAATGACGGCGAGGCGCAGCGGGTTGCCGCCGTCCGCAAACGGGCCGATGATGCGTACCGCGCCAGGGACGCCGAGACGGGAAACCAGTGCCTCCGGGAGCTGATCGATGCCTATCCCGGACGTTGGGACATTGCGCGGCCCGCGCTCGAAGCCATCCTCCGGGCAGCCTTGAGAGACGGACCTGACAAATGGCAGGAGTACGCCGCCGCCAGACTGATCGCCGCCTATCGCGCGGGCCGGATTCTGTCGACAGACCCGGTCCTGCGCGAGGCGTGGGGCGCGCTCATCACGATCCGGGGCTACCAGGACCGGTTTCTCGAAGCCCAGGCGGAAATCGCGGCGCTGGAACAGGCCACCGGACGGGACGTGTGGGTGCAGTTCCTGGAAGCCGAGCTGTGCTACCAGGCGGACTCGTACGAGACGGAGGCGCGCTTTGCGGAGATTCTTTCCAAGATCAGCGCCGACGACAGCGATCCCTATGTGCGGGCCGTGTGGCAGTCCATATTCCCGAGTGAAGGCCGCAAGCCGAACCCGAAGTATCTGGAGAGTGCCATGGCCTACCAACCGGGTCGACGCCAGCCCTCCGACGCACCGAGGAACCTGTCCTTCAAAAATTTCGCTCCGAGCTGGGAGGCGGTGCGCGAGCCTCCGCCCGAGACCGTGTCGTCACAGGTGCATGCCCTGATCGGCGAGACCTTGGAGCCGGGGCGATTCATAGCCGACGACCGCACGGCCACGACGGCCTGGCTGTGGCCGTTGATAGACCGGCATCTGCTGTCTCAGAAACCCGAAGCGCTGCTTCCACTGCGCCGGGTGCAGCAAGCCGAGCTTTCCAGCGCGGCCGCCAGCGGCCCGGCGAAGGCCCGCGATGCCGACGGCCCGATCGAGCGCTTTCGCCGGTATCCGTGGACCGATGCCGGGCAACGGCAATTGCTCGAATACGGCCGACGGGAACTGTCGAACGGTCATGCCGGTCTGGCGGTGCGATCCTTCCGGGACGTCCTGTCGCACGCCACAACCCCGGCTCTGCGCTCCGAGGCGCGGGTCGCTCTCTGGCTGGCGCTCGCCCAGCAGGACGACCGCGACACCTTCGACGCGGCCTTCCGGGACGTGAACCCGGAGGAGCGCCATCCGTGGATGGGCGGAACGGAAACGGCGAGGGTCATCCGCGACCGGCTGGAGAAAGGCCTGCCCGCTGCCGCCACCCCGGAGCGGCCGGCGCCGCGCCTGGGCGATTTGGAACGACGCCTGGTCAGGATTCCCGCCCTCGCGCCCTGGCCGTCTTCCTGGCGGCAGGCCGACGGCTCGCGCTGGTATTACGACACCGCGATGTTGAAGACCGTTCCGTTCATCCGCGTCGGGATGCAACTCCAGAACGACGGTCTGTTGGTCAGCGCCCCCAACATGATGGCCTGGTATCGCGCGGACCATCCCGGAACGCCCGTGTGGCAACGCACGGCGCGCTTTACGGAGTCAACGTTCAGGCGGCTCCCTGGTATCTACCGCCCCCCCGTTATCGACGGCCGCATCTACACGCGATGGGGTGATTCCTATGGTTGCCCGTTCGACGTGGCCGCGCTCGACACCCGGACGGGCAGGCAACTGTGGTCAACGGCACAGGACAACGCGTGGCGCAACCAACCCGGAACTTCCCGAGGCCTCAGGCATTGGCCGCTCAACGATCCCGTCTACGCCGACGGCCGGCTTTACCTGCTGGCGGCCAGGATCGTGGAGTACGAGATGGACGGGGTCTATCTGGTCTGCCTGGACCCCGATACCGGGGCGCAGCTCTGGGCCTGCCAGGTCTCTCGCGATAAGATGAAGGGCGCGGAGGGCTGGAGGCCTGAGTGCAACACCGATCTGGCTCTCTATGGCAATGCGGTGACCTGTCATCAGGGTGCCGTGTACTGCGCCACCGGCGCCGGCATCGTTTCCCGCGTCGATGCGCGCGACGGCAGACTCGAATGGGCGTACCGGTATCCGCGCACCAAGTATACGCAGAAAGAAAAATCGAGCGCGTACCCCTGGGAAGGCGACTACGCCATCACATGGGGGGCGCCGCCGCAGGTGGCGGGGAACCGCGTGATCTGCATGCCCCGCGACGCAAACGGGGTGTTTGCCCTGGACGCGGAGACAGGAAGTCTCGTTTGGCAAAACGCGCTTGTGCATCCGTCGGGCGCGGTCGGAATCTACGCGGGGGCTCTCCTGCTGTACGATTATCGGAACGTCGTCGCGTTGGACCTGGCGACCGGCGCAACGCGCTGGGTCCGATCCTTTGAGGAAGGCGATATCCGCGGCGTGCAACGGATCGGATTGTCGCTCTACGTCGGCACAGCCGGCGGACTGTGCCGCCTCGACGCGCGGTCGGGTGCTTTCGCCGAGCGGATGGCCTGGGACGAGAAGGAACGAAAGATCCTGGATTACGCGATTCTCGACAAGGCCCTCTACGTAGTTTCGGATGAGGCCGTCCCGACAGACGGTTTTGAAGCGGTTGCATCCGTCAAGCCGTCCGGGTCAGGCGCGGCCGGGAAACTGGCGTTCCCGCTGCGGCGGGCGTGGCGGCTCGCTCGCGCCAATTCGCAACTTTACGTTTCGCCGCCGGGTGCCGGGCTGGACGGCGCTGTATTCCTGCTCTCCGACGGAGTCGTCGAACGCCTTCGGCTCACCCCTAACGCCCCGTCGGTCATCTGGCAGCGGCTGGTGCAGCCGGACTTGGGCGGCGTGCGCTTTGCCAGCGGCCGGGTGGTCCTCGACTACCCGACGGGGCCGGTGCTGCTGGACGGCGAAACCGGCGCCATGCGGCCACTCGACCTTTCGGCCGACGGCAAGACACCCGTGATTCACCCCATCATCGCCGAATCCAATGCCGTGCTCTCCAGAGTGGCGTTCACCCCCACGTCGTGCTTCTGCCTGTTGGCCCGCGGAAAGGAAAAGAAAGAGCACGTTCTCTACCGCTACGGCCTTGACGGCAAACCGGCGCAGCCTGTGCCAGGCTGTCCGGAGATTACATTCGGAACGATCCACGCGATGAGCGTCTTTGCACAGAGCGGACCCTACGTCGCGTTGCAATTCAGAGGCCCCGTTCCGTGGCACCGCGACATTCAAACGGGTGTGATCATTCTGCGGGAGGACGATCCATCCTGGAGCTTCACCACCGGATGCCTCGGGAAGGAAGGCGAAACCAGCGCGCGGCCGGGCATCCTTCGCGGAGAACGCTACTACGACGCCGTAAGCAGCACCGGCACCGTGCGGGTTTTCGACCTGAAGAGCCGGCGGATGCTCGCGAGTGGCTCGATTCCCTCCTGGCCGGCGCCGGATCCTCGCATCCCCGCCAGAATCATCGACTTCCGCCTGGCCGGCGATTCGCTGGCCGTGCTCTCCGCCGTCTGGGACGTGCGCGCCGATGTGTTCGACGCCGAGACCTGCGTCCACAAGGGAGGCCAGGTGCTGGATAAGATTGAATGCACGCGATGGGCGCCGGACAAGCACAGCGGGGGTGACGTGGCGGGCCGTGGCGAATGGGAAAACGAGATCGTTCCGGGACCGGGCCTGCTCGCCGTGACCGACAAGGCCGGGCTGCACGTCCTCGTTCCGGCGGAGCGCGTGGATGAGACGGCGGCCGGCGCGCTGCCGTTTCCGAAGCTGTACCGCCGGCGCGAGCCGATCGTCGCGGACGGTTCGATCCAGGAATGGGCGCTTGGCGAACACGTGGAACTCTCCCTGCGCGACGTGGACGGCAAGCCCGCCAGCCTCCTCCTGGCGCAGGACGGCCGGAATCTGTTCGCGGCCATCGCCTACGAGGACGAGCGGGTTGACCCGCTGAGCGGGAATGGCCTGTACAACGACGGGGACTGGATCACCCTCGAGCAGGGCGACGGCCCGTTCGTGCGCAACGCGCGGATCGGCCTGGATCGAGGTGGCGGCACCATCCTGAAGCCCGAGCCGGGCGGAAGGGGACGAACCCTCGAGGCGACGGCGGGCATCGGGTACGACCTCAAGACCCTCCGGCACATCTACGAAGTGGTCCTGCCTCTGACGGGAACACGAACGTGGGCCCAGGGGTTGCTTTCGCTGAGCGTGTCCGATGTCCGGGGCCTCGCCGGCCCGACCCGGATCATCCAGTGCGAAGGCATCCAAGTCGGCTATCACGCACTCACGCGCGACGAAGAAGACGCCATCTTCACGCTGGTCCGTGAATTGCCGGATCTGCCGGAATCACGCGCCGTATACGCCAAACTGCAGAAATTCTACGACGCGTGGGCCGTCAAAATGCCGCCGTATCCGCCCTCGAAAGGTCCCGTGGATGAGGCCAGGGCCGCCGAGAGTCTGCGCAAGTACCTCTCCGTGATCGGGCCGGACCAGTTCCCGTACTCATTCTACAGGCTCCTGCAGCGGTACGGGGGCGCGGACGCCCTCCCGCCAGAGGTACGCGCATGGTCGCAGCGCAAGGCGGAGATCGAGGCCAAGCGACAGGGGCCGTACCCGCTGAACGATTCCCTGTGCGTCACCAACTGGCTGGTGATGGGGTATTTCCCCTACCCGCCCTACACGGGCGGCCTGGGCACAGACTTCCTCCAGGGTGTCGGCGGGGAGCCGCGGCACGTTCCGAATAACGGCGTGGAAATTCCCACCGGCGCAGGCGGCACCGCTCGATGGCTCCCTTACTCTCCGTCGGGTAACCCGGTGAATGTCGCCGAGGTGACGCGCCCTTACTCCTCGTCGAGCGGCGATGTGGATGTCTTCGATGTGAAGCACCTCAACCTCAGCCTTGAAGCCGCGGAGCAGCATTTCGTCGTCTATGCCGCCTGTTGGCTGGAGGCGGACAGGGACACCGAGTGCGAATTGCGGGTGAGCACGGTGGACGACAGTTGGAAGATTTACGTGGACCATGAACCTCTCGGGGACTACTCCCCCATGCGGGGGGCGCCTGACGCCAACGGCCCCAGGGTTCGCCTCGAAAAGGGGCGGCATCTGGTGCTGGTCAAACTTGCCGGTACCAAGCTGCCACCCGGCGCGGGCCACGTAGGGGTGTTCGTCTTCAGCCTGCGCGTGACCGATCCCTCCGGCAGCCGCCCACCGGGCGTCACGGTGTGGAATTAGTTTCGTAGTGAGGACGTGTTCAGTGTTCAATGGAGATGTATGCTGAGAACAAATATGGTTCTTGTTGGCCCGCTTATGTTTTGGGGCGCTGCTCGCCAGCGGGTCCTTCTTGCCCTTGTGTCCTTCACGCTGGTATTCACGGGTTGCATGGGGAGCGGCGTCG
>CAZDLY010000113.1:0-5531 GCA_964506575.1 uncultured Akkermansia sp.
TGTTCACGAATGACGTGCCGTCCAAGCTCGGCTCCGCGCCGCTGCCGGATGGCGTCATCCGCGTCTTCCGCCTCAACGGCCGCGACGGCCTCTCCTATCTGGCGCAGCAGCCCACGAAGTACATCCCCATCGGCGACAAGGTAGAGGTCAACCTCGGCCCCGACCCGGAGGTGATCTTCGAGCTGATCAAGCTGCGGGCATCCCGTGACAACATCTGGATGCAGGTGAACGGCGCCAACGTGTTCCGGCGGGTGGACGACGGCGCGCTGAACATCGAGGTCAATAGCTCGGTCAACGGATGGGACGATCACGAGGTCTTCACCCAGCGGATTCGCAACTACACGGCCAAGCCGATCGAGGTCGAGGTGCGGCGCCCATTCGCGGGTCATGTCGATTTCCGCAGCAGCCTGCCCGGCGTCAAGCTCTTCGACTTCCAGACGGTGGAGTTCACGGCTCCGGTGGCGGCGGGGAAGAGAGCCGACTGCCTGTTTGAGATCCTGCGCCACCAGGGCCGCAACGCCAAGCAGAACAACGTTACGCTGGCGGAGGCAGTCGTCGCTTATTAGCAGCCCTCATCCGACACAGGACCTGATTCTTGGCGCTTCAAAGGGTTTTGCAGACGCCTCTCCTCTCCCACGATTATTTTCCGCCTGATCTCGCTCTCTCAACTGCCGCCTCCCCCCTGTCGCTGACCGATTACCTTTGTTAAAATTTTTGTCATTGACAAAGACCATACGATTTGCTATGTCCTTGAACGGAGGTGTAAAGTAAACAGATGAGACGGTGCATATGCGCCGCCTGAATTCCGGTTTCTTTTACTCACGAAGCGGTTCCACAATCGCAGGGAGGTGGGTATGCATGCGAAGGGAGAGTGCCGGTTGCTCGCGGGGCTGATGGCCCTGACGTTTGCCGTGTTGGCGTCGGCGTGGTCGCTTCACGGGCAGGAAAGCGCGGCTTGGAAATGGCGGCAGCCGCCGGATCTATCGCCGCAGGGATTTGACGTCGCCTGTCGGAAGGATGGAGTCCCCCCCATTCTCCTCGCGGACGACTTTCTGTGCACCAACCGTTGCGCGATCACCAATATCGTCATCTGGGGCTCCTGGTTCAACGACGAGCTGCCGCCGGGGGAGAACGGCCCCGATCCCACCAAGGTGGAATTCACGTTGAGTTTTCACGCCGACGCGCCCAAGGGGGTGCAGGCGCCGTGGAGCATGCCGGGACAGACGCTCTGGGTGACGAACTTTTTGTCGGGCACGTTCCTCGTCGCCAAGGAGGCGCAGGACATCGTCGAGGGCTGGTACGATCCGGCCACGTCCAATTACATGCCGAACGCCGACTGGACGTGCTGGCGATACACCTTCCCGCTCGACCCAGGCATGGCCTTCGTGCAGACCGGTTCGGTCGCGAACGCCGTCATCTATTGGCTTGATGTTCAAGCCAAGCCGCTGGGCGATCCGACGCTTTACAGGTTCGGCTGGAAGACCACGCTGCCGCTGAACCGCTGGAACGACGATGCCTGCTGGGCCCCCGCGATCGAACTCGTGCCTGGCGGCTTTAACGGCATCTGGTGGGATCTGCACTATCCCTTCCAACACGAGTACGCGCCGGAATCCTTTGACCTCGCCTTCGCCCTCTACGGCGGCCCCGTGGGGGAGGAGATCGACTGGGGCGACGCTCCGGACGGCCCCGGGGCGCCCGGTTACCTCACTCTCTCGATCAATAACGGAGCCTGGCACGCCATCACCAACACCCTCTACCTGGGGGTGGCCATTGACGGCGAGGCCGACGGGCAGCCGAACGCCAACGCCACGGGCGACGACATCGGCGGTCCCACGCCGCCACCCGGCGACGAGGACGGCGTCTTCTTCACGTCCGGCCTCTTTGCCGGCATGCCGGCCAGCATCCGCGTGACGGCCGTCGGCGCCGGCCTGCTGAGCGCCTGGCTCGACGGCAACCGCAACGGCACGTGGAACCCCGGCGAACAGGTGCTGGCCGACGTGCCGCTCGCGGGCGGAGTGACCAACCTGGTCTTCCAGGTGCCGCCGATCCTGGCCGCGCCCGGGGCCAGCTTCATGCGCTTCCGCTACAGCACCGCCGCCGTCCTCGGCGTCTCCGGCGGCGCGCCCGACGGCGAGGTCGAAGATTACCAGGTCCAGATCACCGAAGGGCCTGCGGAACTCGACTACGGCGACGCGCCGACCAACGCCTACCCCGTGCTGCAGAGCCAAAACGGCGCCCGCCACGGCATTTCCGCGCTTGGTGTCGGCAACTACACGATGGGCGCCCTTATCGACGCGGACGCCGACGGCCAGCCCACGGCAGGGGCGGACGGAGATGATAAGAACGGGCTCGACGACGAGGACGGGGTGATCTTCCCCACCAACAGCGCCGGGCAGGCGTTCCTCATCCAAGGTTCCAACCTGACCGTGAAGATCGTCACGCCCGGCGCACCGTGGCTGACCGCCTGGGTCGATTTCAACGGCGACGGCGACTGGAACGACGTGGGCGAGCGGATCGCCTCGGTCGTGCCGCTGTCCGCGGGAACCAACGGCCTCGCGGTCACCGCCCCGAGCCTGGCCTTCCTCGGCCCGACCTACGCCCGTTTCCGCACCAGTTCGCTGGCGGTGACGCTGGCGACCACCGGCGCGGCTCCGGACGGCGAGGTGGAGGATTACCTGCTGACGCTCTACCAGCCGGCGCCGGCCTCTTCCACGATCTCGATCACGAACCTCACTATGGTCGCGGTGACGAACGCCATCGTGCGGTGGCAGTGCGACGCGGCGCTGCTGACCCGGCCCGAAGCGTGCAGCAACCTGGTCGAGGCCACGACGAATCCGGCGGCCTGGATCGCGCAGCGGGGGCTCGGCACGGAGCAGATCTACGACGAGACCCTGACCACACTCGCCACATCGCGCTTCTTCCGCGTCGTGGCCCCCTTCGTGGCGCCGTGACGCCCTGCGCGCGAGCGGAAGGGCGGGCGCTACGAGCCCGCCCCTGCTTGTCGACGCGGCCCGATGCGTCCCGCGTGACCACAGACGCGTCGTCCGGGGCGCGAGCGGTGGGGTGGCGTCTCTCGGTGTCTCTCGGGGGCAGCGAATTTGTTTGTCCGTGTAGTTGTCAGCATAGTTCACAAGGCCGACGCTCATGCCGACACTGTCACCCGTGGACCCGTTTACAATACCCAGTGCGAAAGCCGACTGCGGGAAGATCAGTTGCCCGTGCTGCCGCTATTCGCGGGTGTATCCGTTTTCGTTGGCAGACGGTTCTCTTCCTTATTGCGATCGGCGGTGATTTCGACGGCGATGGCGGCGGCTTCCACGGCGGGCATGCCTTCGGCCCGGCGCTCATACTCCTCTTCGCCGCGGTCGTCGCGTTCCCTGGTCTCCACGTCTTTCGCCTGTTCCTGTTGCCCCGGCAGTTCGACGCGCAGTTCCTCGATGAGCATCCGCACCGCCGCCGCCACCGGAAGGGCGAGAAGCGCCCCGACAATGCCCAAGAGAATGCCTCCCGTCAAGAGCGAGAAGAGGATCACGGACGACGGAAGGCGCAGCGCGCGTCCATAGACTCGGGGAACGATCACACGGCCCTCGAGTTCCTCGTAGGCGAGCATCAGCACGAACACGACGATCATGACGGTTGGCCCGCAGGAGAGGGCGGCCACCACAGCGGCTCCCACCGAAAGCAGGTCGCCGATGTAAGGCAGGACGTCGGCCACGCCCGCGAACGCCGCGATGGGCAGGGCGTTCGGAACGCGGCAGGCCTTCAGGAGACAGAACACGAAGATGGCCATCAGGGCAGAGGTGATCACCTGCCCGCGGATGTACCCGCTGACGATGGTTTCCAGGTTCAGCATGACCCGGGAAAGCCGGATGTGCTGGGACCTGGGAACCATCAGGTACAGACCTCCGCGCAGCCGGTCCCGGTCGATCATGATGTACAGGGAGAGGAATACGGAACTCAGGATATACACGACGATCATGACGACGCGGCTGGAGACCGCGACGGCAAGCGAGGCGGCCATCGTGGCAAGATCACCGGAGTGCACGTTGCGAAGCAGTTCCGCCAACGGGCTGGTCAGGGGGGATTCCGACAACCATTGTGTCAAACGCGCCTGCAGGGCGGTTTCCCGGTCCAGAAGGTCCGACACCTGCGCCAGCAGGGCTGGAATGGTCAGGGTAAAAAAGAGAGTGGTGAACAGCAACAGCGCGATGAAGACAATCGCGATGCCCCGGCCCCGGCGCACGTGCCGCTCCTCCAGCCACCGCACCGCAGGACTGATGGTGCCGGCGATGATGAGGGCCGCCACGAGTACCAGAACCACCGGCAGAAGCCGGGTCAGTACCCAGAGGCCGGGGATGAGGAGAATCAAAATGATGACGGTGCCGACAGAGGGCTCGATGCGAATCACGCGGGGCCGATCGTCCTTCGGAGGAAATCCAGTAGATCCCTGAATGGGCATCATATCGCCTCCGCCTGAGAACCTGTGGGACTTCGCACGACGAAAAATCCGAAACCCCGGGCCGACAGGCTCCTTGGAGGAGACATGAAAGACCTAACGCAACTGACAGACATTGCCATTTTTGGCGACAACACTTCCGACACAACCGCAGGAGCCACGGCCTGATCGAGGGACTCAACTTTTCAGCTTTTCAGCATTTCAGCATTTCAGCTTTTTCTCTTCCATGGACCCTTCCACCCTCAACGCCTATGACACCCGAGCCTCAGACTTCGCCGGCCGCTACGCCGCCGCCGATGTCTCGCCGCTCCATCGTCTGCTGCTGGCGCACCTGCCGACCGGCGCCCGCCTTCTCGAGATCGGCTGCGGCGCCGGCCGCGACGCCGTCTTCCTCGCGGAACACGGCTTTGCCGTTATCGCTGCGGACGCGAGTGCGGCGATGCTCGACCAGGCCCGGAACGCTCCCGGCGCCGCCACCACCGCCTATCCCGATGTTTCCTCATCTTCGAATACCACCGCACCCCGCGTCAAGACAACCAGATCGTCATCGCCGCCGACTTCACGAACGGCTCCGCCACCGGCGAATACGCCGTCAAACGCTACCGCGCTCACCCGTCCCTCTGGCGTTTTCTCTCAGAAAACCCTGCCCACGAGCCGGTCGAAATCCCCAAGGCCGCCATGCCCTATCCGATTCTGGGGACGATTGTGGGAAGGGCCGAATCAGGAGAAGCTGTAAGTTGAATCAGCTCGGACGAACGGGACAGGACGCCGTAGTCTTCATCCACCCGCGCACTATCCACCCGCCCGGTCGTGGCGCCAGCCCGGAGCCGGCCTGCCCTCAGGCCGGAAGGAGTAAGGAAAGGCTACGGTGAGTGACCATGGCCGAAAGCTAAACCTGATATTTTGTATCCTCCTTTGCGCCAGATATTAGAAGGTAGCCAGTTACATCCTGGTGAAACAATGTGCAACTTGATATGATGCGGCCAATGAAAAGAGCGTATTACTCCGATTCGATTGCAAACTTTATTCAAAGAGACTCCGCATTCATTATCGGCACATTGACACAAAGCAGCGA
>CAZDLY010000114.1:0-5486 GCA_964506575.1 uncultured Akkermansia sp.
ATTGGAACCCTCTCACGGGCAAGGTGTTCTATTATTCTGACTCCTGTCTTCTTGCAAACACCACAGAGGGGGTTTTGCAAGAGCCTCTAATGATTTGCCGGCGCCTCGGTGGCAAAGTCCAAGGGCGCGTTGCCCGCTTGCACGGTCAACGCGCCCTCTCTATTCTGAAGGCCGAACACCTCCCGCCGCCCGCCTACCGCAGCAGGATCATTGTCCCCGTGGGCGGCCACTTGCCCCAGTTGATGTTGTTGCCCAGATCCGTTCCGCCGGAGGCCAGGAAGGTCAGGTGCTCTTCGGCCGTGCCCGCGTGGCTGTCCTGGACGCTCACCCGGCCGACCGGCTGGGTCCCGGGGCCGCCAGCCTTGCGCAGGTGCCACTGCGCGCCGGATTGCGTGGACAGCAGCGTCACCCGGTTGTCAAAGGTCGGCGTGCCGGCGACCGTGTTGGTCTTGCCCGCCTGGAAGGATACGACCTTGCTGGCGCTGGCGATGGTCAGGTTCTGCCACGTCGTATTCCCGTAGACCCGGGCGGCGACACCGCCGTTCACGAAGTCCACCGTGCTTCCGGCGTCGGACTGGAAGCCGTAGCCGGCGGCGGCGCTGTTGCTCCACACCCCGCTCACCTGCAGGGTCTCTCCCGCGGCCAGTTGCAGCAACCCGTTGTTGAGCAGGCGCACCTCGCCGACCGTCTTGTTGACGGTGTTGCTGCTCAACAGGGTTGTTTTGGTGGCGGCGGTGCCGCCGTTGTCGACGATCAGGATGCCGTCGTTATCGGCCACCCCGTACCCGCGCAGGTAGACCGTCCCCGCCGCACCATTGCCGCTATTACCTGCCCCGCCGTACGCGGTGATTTGGCCGGTGTGGTTGGTGAACGTGGCGCTCGACGACATCAACACGATGGCGACCCGCCCGCCGCCGCCCTCCTGGGCGCCCCCCCCGCCGCCGTTGGCGCGGATATTGCCCGTTCCTTCCAAGGTGCCGGTTGTCAGGAAGACGCTGCCGCCGGCGCCGGTCTGATTTCCGTTCCCACCCTGGGCCGACTTGTCGCCTATTGATGCGATGTCGCCATTGAGCAACGTCTTGCCCGCCACGGTCAGCTTCATCGCGCCGCCGCCGTTGTTCTGACTCCACCCTCCAGCTCCGCAGTTGGTGGGAGCGTGGAGCGATCCGTAGGTCGCCGTCCCGTCCGAGCCCAACCCGCCGTGACAACTGATCGCATTGAGAGGCCCCTGACCGGCGCCGTAGCCCTTGGCCGTGACATCAATCTTGCCCCCTAGGGCGATCGTCAGGTCGCCGCCCACATCCAGGAACAGCCGATGCGTTTCGGCGCTGGTGTTGGCCGTGTGCGTCAGCGTGCCGGATGCGCCGATGGTGACGTTGCCGGTGACGGTGAGCTTCTTGTCCGTCACGTTGCCGTTCTGGAAGGTCAGCGTGGAGGCGCTGCTGGAGCCGAGGGTCAGGGACTTGATCGTGACCGCGCTGCTGGAGAGATCCAGGGTCGGGTGGCGGCCGTTGGGCGCGCCGTCGATCAGGACGTCGTCCGTCGGGACCGGCACGCCGCCGGACCAGTTGTCCGCCGTGCCCCAGTCCGTGCTCGAGGCGCCGGTCCAGACCTTGCCGTCATACCCGATGCCGCTGACCCCCACCGTCTGCAGGGCCGCCCCGGTGCTGCTGTTGGTGATGCTGCCGGAGTAGGCTTGCGCCGCCGGCGGCGTGAACCGCACGTAGACCGGCGTGGCGGACAGGTTGCCGCCCGAGGGCGTCGAGGCCCCCGCCACCGTCACCGTGCATGCAGGCCCGAACCCCGTGGCGCTGTTCGTGGAGACCTCGAATGCCGCCGACGGCGCGGTCACCGTCACGTCGGATTCGAGATAGGAACCCGAGACCGTGTAGTTCGTAGTCGCCGAGGGCGTGTTTGTGCGCACAGTCCCGAAGGAGGCGAGCGTATTGGTGGAAACGACGAGGGTTTGCACCACCCCGTCGCCGCTCACCGCCTGCCACTGGATGACCGCCCCCGTGGTGCCGTTGCTGATACTGGCGGAGTAGCTTCCCGGAGCCAGCGGCACGAAACGGACGTAGATCTGGACGTTCACGTTGCTGGAGGCATCGGGAATCAGGGTCAACGGCGTCGTCCCGTAGGCCCCGCCATTGGTGGCGACCTGGAAACCGGTCGGCGGAGCCACCGACACGTTGGCAATGAGATTGCTGCCGGTCAGTACGTAGCTGCTTGTCGCCGAGATCTTGTTCGTGATCACGTTCCCGAAGGCGAACGTTCCTGAACTGCTGAGGCTGAGCCCCGGCAAATCCGGAGTGGCGAGGGAATTGAAGTTCGTGCTGGGCGTGGCCCAGAGGTTCGCCGCCGCGTTGCTCGCGAGGAAGGTACAGTAGTAGGCGGTATTTGGCGTCAACGCCGTGTTCGTGTAGGCGATGTTGGTCGAGGTGGTCGCGCCCAAAAGCGTGACCGCGCCCACGAAGTTCGTGTTCGCCCACGCCGCCGGGTTGTTCGTGCCGTTCTCCGTCCCCCAGTACGCGTACACGTCCCAGGCGGTGTTGCTCCCCGTCAGCGTCGCGTTGAACACCGCCGAGTTCTCCGTGATGGATGTGGCGTTGCTGTTGACGAGAACGATGCCCGGGTTGACATACCGCACGATCACGATGCCGGAGCCGCCGGAGCCGCCGCCGACGTGCGCGCTAAAAGTCTTACCTCCTCCGCCGCCTCCGCCTCCGGTGTTTGCATCGCCATCAGTTCCGGCGAAGCCGCTATAGTAGCCACCTTTGCCGCCCCCGCCTTGACCTCCGTTGATGTAACTACCACCAGTGCTGCCGCCGCCGCCGCCGCCGCCGTAGGTCGTGCTGTTAATGGACCAGGCAAAACCGTTGCCGCCAACATTACCGTTGGCTAAACCGCCGTTGCCGGTGGTATTGTTGCCACCGCCGCTTGCGCTGGTGTTGTCTGACTCAGGCAAACCAGTTCTGCCCTTTCCACCCTTGCCGCCGTTCGCCGTCAACCCGAAGGCAGAGCTGAAGCCGCCGTTTGTTGCAAACACTTCGCTTGGGATGGCCGTGCGGTAACCCCTGGCGCCACCGGTGCCAATCGTGATGGAATAGTTGCTCGCGGTTACGGTCAGCGAGCCGGACAGCACGCCGCCGCCGCCGCCGCCGTCCCCGCCGCTGGCGCTGTCGGATCTGCCCCCGCCGCCCCCTCCGGCAACGATCAGGTAATCCACGTTGCCGCCGACCGTGACGTTGAGGTTGGTGGTTCCGACCGTGTTTGTGAAGATATGCGCCGTGAAATTCGTGCCGCCCAACGTGTAGTTCGTGATCGTGCCGCCCACCGCCTTCGGATCGCCAAACGGCGGCGGCGCCGTCACGAAGTTCGTCGGCGTGGACCAGGCCGCGCCGTATGAGTTGGTCGCGTAGGCGTAGTACCAGTAGCGGATGCCGTAGGTCAGGCCGGAGAGGGGGGTGGAGAACGATTGGCCGTTCGTCGCCGCGCCGCAGTCCACGACGGTCCACGGGTTGGTCGAACTCGTGCCGTAGTTGGTTGTGCCCCAGCAGAAGAAGAAGGTCGTCCCCGGGTAGCCGTTGGTTGAGACCACTCTACCGTTGATCGTGGCCACGCCCACGCCGATGCCCGAGGCGGCGGAGACCGCCACGCTCGGCGGGCCGGGCGTCGTGAAGATCTGCGATCCGCTCGCGGCCGCCCAGACTCCGCCGGAGGCGTTTTGGGCGAAGAAGTTGTAGTAGTAGGTCGCGCCCGGCGTGAGCGTCTTGCCCATGTCGGCCGTATTGGTCGTGTAGGCCGTGGCGCCGATCGTGTTGGTGCCGAAGAAGTTCGTGTTGGCCCACTGCGTCGCGTTGGTGGTCCCGTCCATTGGCCCCCAGTACACCCACACCGCCGTGTCCGTCGTGCCGGTGCTGGTCAGGTAGCCGTTGAGGTTGGCCGAGGTCGCGGTGATGTTCGTGGCCGGATCGTTGCGGATGCCGGGGAAAGTCAAATCCGTAACATACCGCACGATCACGATGCCGGAGCCCCCTTTGCCGCCCTGCGATTGATTCCCGCCACCACCGCCACCACCACCGGTATTCGCGGTTCCGTTCGTACCCGGCCCGGCATTTACGGGGGAATCACCCCCGTTACCTCCTTTGCCCCCGCCGCCAGTTCCTCCAACGCCCCCGGCGGCCAAGTAATTTCCCGATCCGCCGCCGCCACCGATCCAACGCACTCCCCCGACGTCAACGCCAGCATTCGCGGCAATAAGCAATGCTGAATACAGATTAGTTCCAGAAGCGCCATTCATAGACGTGACAACCGCGGACCCTCCCAAGCCGCCACCAGCACCACCGTAATAGGTCCCTCCTGACCCATTTCCGGGCGACCCATTGCCGCCTTGGCTTCCAGTACCACCGCTTCCTGCTGGAGTATATCCCGACCCGCCACCGCCACAGCCGCCATCATGTCCGTTGCGGGCACCTTGGCCAAAAAGAGCCGCCAGTCCCTTTGCGCCACCGCCGCCACCGATCGCAGTTAGAGTTGAGAACACGGAGTCCTGACCGTTGCTAGCATCTAGACTCCCACTGACTTGCTCATTTGCAAGTCCGTATGTCCCGCCATCACCAACAGTAACCGTATATGACTGAGCAGCTACAGCAAAGGCAGCACGATATTGGACGCCACCCGCGCCTCCTCCAGCACCGCGACTCCCACTGCCACCACCGCCACCACCCACCACCAGCACCTCGACATTGCCGGGACTCGTGACGTTGAAGGTGTTGCTTCCCACGGTTGTGAAGGTGTGAACGGTCCAGTTCGTTTGATTGGGAGCGGTGCCTGTCGTGTAGTTCGTCACCGTCCCGCCCGTGGCCGAGACCGCCTCCGCGCGCGGCGCGAGCGCGCCCAGCAGCAGCGCCGCCAGGACGATTGCCGATTGCCGATTGCCGATTGCCGATTGCATGATCCATCTCCCGATTCCGACTGTTGTTCCGACGCGTGTTGACACATTCATTGGTTGGCCCCTTTTGTTTTCCGTGTTCCGTGTTCCGTGGTCAGTGGTCAGCGGGTAATGGTTTGGCGTGGCATTCGCCTCGCCATCCGTCCCGTTGTCCATGCCCATCGGAAACCTGCACCGCGTTTCTCGCCCCGGACGACCGAATCCATCCAGAACATGGGGACGAGTATAGACCCTGCGGGCTGCGCTGTCTATATGGTATTGCGCAAAATTTATGCGATTTTGCGCAAACCGTCGAGATGGTTTCAGGGGCGCCATTTTGGCTAAGGCGCTGTTAACAAATAACCTATACAGTTGAACCTCATGCCCCCTCCGGAGTTGCCGCAAAAGAACACAAGGAACACAAAGAAACTCCCTGTTTTGCGTTCTTTGCGTTCTTTCGCGGCCATTCTGCAAGAGACTTCATCTTGTAAACGTTATTTATTGAGGCTCTTGCAAAACCCCCCGCAACGCTGCGCCTGACGGCTTGCGTCGCGGG
>CAZDLY010000115.1:0-5475 GCA_964506575.1 uncultured Akkermansia sp.
CAGCATCGTCAGGTCGCACATCTCCTGGACGTTTCCCGGCGCGAGCACGATGCACCGGTAGCTGCCGTGGCCGCCGCCCTTGACGGCCTGGTTGTAATCGGCCTGTTCGGGATAGATGTTGCCCAGGCCCGGACCCGCCCGCTGCACGTTGACGATCACGCCCGGCAACTCGGCCCCCGCCATGTAGGAGAGGGTCTCCTGCATCAGGCTGATGCCCGGGCCGGACGAGGCGGTCATGCTCAGCCTGCCCGCCGCCGAGGCGCCGTAGACCATGTTGATCGACGCCGTTTCGCATTCGGCCTGCAGGAAGCCGCGGCCGACGGCCGGAAACCAGGCCGAGGCGGCGTGGGCGACTTCGCTCGCGGGCGTGATGGGATAGCCGAAGTAATAGTCGCAGCCGGCATAAAGCGCGCCGATCACCACGGCCTCGTTGCCCTTGACAAATTTCACCATCGTTCACTTCTCCGTGTGCACTTCGATCGCGTACGGTTCCGGGCAGTTGTAGAAGCAGATGTTGCAGCCGATGCACCCCGCGCCCGCGTACTCGGCGGGCTTGATGCCGCGGCAACTGAGCCGCTCGCGCAGGCGCAGCACCCGCTGCGGACACGCCGCCACGCAGCGGCCGCACCCCTTGCAGACCGTCTCGTCAATCACCGGATGCGATCCGTTTTTCTTGTCAGCCGATGCCATGGCCATTCTCCCGCCGGGTTCATTCCGCGTTATCGCTGCTTGAGCTGCGGGAAGAGGATCACGTCGCGGATCACGTCGGTTGCGGTGAGCAGCATCACCAGCCGGTCGATGCCGATCCCCATGCCGCCGGCCGGCGGCATGCCGTGTTCGAGCGCCGTCAGGAAATCCTCGTCAATCCGTTCCGGATTCTCGCCGACCTGCTCGGCAAAGCGCTGCCGCTGCTCGATCGGGTCGTTGTTTTCGGAGTACCCCGGGCACAGCTCCTTGCCGGCCACAACAAATTCAAACACGTCCACCCAGGCCGGATCGTCGGCGCAGGCCTTGGCCAGCGGCACGAGCGGCTTGGGCAGCCGCGTGACGAAGGTCGGCTGCCGCAGCGTCCGTTCGATCAGCTTGTCGTAGACCTCGCGGGTGATGAGCAGGTGGCTCAGGCCCGGCGCGAGTTCCAGTCCGGCGGCGACCGCCCGCCGGCGCGCCTCGTCCACCGGGGTTTCAAACCAGTCGGCGCCCATCCGCTCCCGGACCAGGTCGGCATAGGCGACTTCGCGGTACGGGGGATCGAGGTGGATCGTCTCGTCGCCGCCGTCCGCCGTCTTCAGCGTGACGGCCCGCGCGCCCAGCACCGCGTCGGCGAGGGCGGGGATGAGCCCCTCGATGAGCGCCTTCATGGTGAGCCGGTCGCCATAGGCCTCGTAGACCTCCAGCACGGTGAATTCCGGGTTGTGGGTGCGGTCCAGCCCCTCGTTTCGGAAGTTCTTTCCCAGCTCGTACACCTTGTCAAACCCGCCGACGAGGAGCCGCTTGAGGTACAGCTCCGGGGCGATGCGCATGACCATGTCGCAGGCCAGCGCATGGTGGCGGGTGACGAACGGCCGCGCGGCGGCGCCGCCGGCCTGCGGCTGCATCACCGGCGTCTCGACCTCCTGGAAGCCGCGGGCGTCGAGGTAGCTGCGGATCTCGCGGATGATCGTGATCCGCTTGTTGAAGCGGTCGCGGGATTCGGGGTTGGCGATCAGGTCGAGGTAGCGCTTGCGGTACCGCTCCTCGGTGTCCTGCAGGCCATGCCACTTCTCCGGCAGGTTCAGCAGCGCCTTGGAGAGGAGCGCCCAGCGGTGCACCTCGATCGTCTGTTCGCCCATCCGCGTCACGAAGAGCCGGCCCTCGACGCCGATCTGGTCGCCCAGATCCAGCAGCTTGAAGGCCTGAAAGGCGGCCTCGCCGAGCGCATTCATTTTGATGAATATCTGAAGTCGCCCCGAGCCGTCGGAGAGGTCGGCAAACACCGCCTTGCCCATGCCCCGGATCGTCATCAGACGTCCGGCGGCGCTCACGGTCTTGCCCTCCTCGAACGACGCGCGGATCTCGGCCAGCCGGCCGCTGCGCGGCCAGGCGTGGCCGAACGGTTTGTGGCCGAGCGCCTCCAGCTGGCGCATGTTGGCCAGGCGCTGCTCGCGATAGAGGTTGGCTGGCTCTGAAACCGGTTGTTCGGGTGGCGGCATGCTCGCTCCTGACAGGCTCACAGAATACGCTCCAACGCCCGGCGCACGCGGTCCCGGATCGGGCCGTCGACCGGCTTGAACGGCAGGCCGGTGACCCGCTCGTAGGCTTCGATATAGCGTCTGGCTGCCTCGATCCGCACCTCGTCGGTGAGCGCGGGCGCCGGGCCGTCGCCGCGGAAGCCCCGTGCGGCGAGCCATTCGCGCACATACTCCTTGTCAAGCTTCCGCTGCTCCCGGCCGGCGTCGAACAGGCTCTGATACGTGTCGGCGAACCAGTAACGCGACGAGTCGGGGGTGTGGATCTCGTCGCTGACGACCAGCCGGCCGTCGAGCGTGCCGATCTCGTACTTGGTGTCCACGAGGATCAGCCCCTGGCGTTCGGCATGGCGCACGCCGGCGTCGAACAGCTTCATGCAGAGGGCGGCCGCCGCGTCGAACGTGGCGCCGTCGATCAGCCCCTCGGCGATCGCCTCGGCGTGCGAGATGTTGCGGTCGTGCGCCTCGTGTTTCGTGGTCGGCGTCAGGATGGGCCGCTCCAGCTTCTGGTCCTTCTTCAGGCCGTCGGGCAGGGTATTGCCGCAGATGACCCGTGCGCCGGCCGCGTAATTCATCCAGGCCGAGGTCTTGGTGACGCCGGTGATGTAGCCGCGGACGATGAATTCGAGCGGAAGCTGGCCGCATTCGGCCACGACCATGATGTTGGGATCGGGGACGTCCAGCATGTGGTTGGGGACGGTCTGGCGGGTCTTTTCAAACCAGAACGCGGCGAGCTGGTTCAGCACCTGCCCCTTGAACGGAATGGTGCCCAGGATCCGGTCAAACGCCGAAATGCGGTCGGTGGTGACCAGGATCCGTTTTTTGCCGACGACAAAACTGTCGCGAACCTTGCCGCTGATGCGGGGGCCCAATTCCGGGAAATCGACGTCCGACAGCACATTGCCAAGCTCGTCCCGGATCCGCGCGTCATCAACCATGTCACACCCTCCCTGCCTCAGGTTTTGCCGACCATGTCCTGGATTGCATTTAAGAACTGATTCACATCCGCAAAACGGCGGTACACCGAGGCGAACCGCACGTAGGCCACCTCGTCGAGCTTCTTCAGCCGGGTCATCACCTTTTCGCCGATGGCGCTGGCGGGGACCTCGACATCGCCGGTCTGGGCGACCTCGTCCAGCACCGAATCGACCAGCGCTTCGATCTGCGCCTGCGTGATCGGGCGCTTCTCGCACGCCCGCAGCACGCCGGCCGTCAGCTTGGCCCGGCTCAGATCCTCGCGCCGCCCATCGCGCTTGACCACGCGCAGTTCGTCGCGCACGATCTCCTCGTAGGTCGTGAAGCGCTGGTTGCAGGCGAGGCATTCGCGGCGGCGCCTCACGGACGCCCCGTCCCGGGCCGACCGGCTGTCGAGCACCTTGTCATCCATGTGGCCGCATTTGGGACAACGCATTCCCGGTCTCCTGGGGCAACCCCGCTACCGCTTCACGGTGACAGCCAGCGCGGCATTGACAATCTTGTCGGCCGATAGATCCTTGATCGCGGCGACTTCCGACAGGTCGAGCATCGCCACGTGCTCGATCAGCGCGTCGGGCGCGGCGATGCCGTAAACCACGATCGGCAGCCGACGCAGGTTCGGCAGCCGGCGCAGGGTGCCCACGATCTCGCTGGCGTTCATCCCCTCGAGCTCCATCCGCAGGATCATCACGTCGGGCTTGCTCACAATCGCCAGTTCCAGCGCGGCCGGACCGGTCTTGACGGCCTCGACCTGGAACCCCGCGCGCTGCAGATCAACGCCCAGGGAGGCGGCGAGCGCGGCGTCGCTTTCGGCCAGAACCGCCCGCCGCAGGTTGGCTGCCGCGACCGGATCGAGCGCGGCATTCGTCACCGCGACCGAATCACCGCTCCGAAGGAAGATGATGCGGCCGACCTCGTTCAGCAGATCTTCCGGGTTGCAGGGCTTGGAGACAAAGCCGTCGATCTGGCGGGAGGCGAAATACTCGGCCATCGCCGCCCGCGCCGTCAACACCAGAACCGGGAACCGGGTGCTGCCGTCGGGCTGGGTGATCCGATCCAGGAAGCCGATGCCCCCCATGCCGGGCATGCTCATGTCCAGGATGATGATGTCGGGCTTGAGCCGGCGCAGTTTGACCAGCGCCCGCTCGCCACTGTCGGCCGTCTCGACCCGGTAACCCTCGTAAGTCAGGAAATCATCCAGCGTCTGCAAAAGGCTCGTGTCGTCATCGACCAGCAAGATCGTCCGTTTGGCACGCATGTCCTGTTTCATGACACTCCCTCACCCGTGGTTATTCGCTGTACAGTTTAGCCGATTGACCCACCGTTGGGCAATGTATTTGTGGGCGTCATTCGATCGGCCGGAACCGGGTGTATTCCTCAATGCCGGCGAGAGAACGGAGGCGGACGGAGTAACCCGCCTCCCGTATCGCCGCAACCGGGTTCAATCCGCCCAGGACCACCAGTCCGGCATGGCCGTCGGCAACCGGGATGCCGAACAGCGGCTGGTTGGGGCGTCCCATGGCCAGGAGCCCGTGGAGACCCTTGCGGCGCAGTTCAATACGAAGCTGCTCGACATCGGGGATCGCCACGGCCGGTATTTCGCGGAATCCGGCGCAAACCAGACCGTTGCCGGTCCGGGCGGCATCGCGCACCCGCGTCATTCCAGCCTGGATGAACACCTCCAGCGGATCGAGCGTCGTCCCCCGGTATTCGATCAGGTCGACAAAGCGCACCGGCTTGCGGTCGCGGATCTCCAGCAGCCCGCCGAAGCGGGAGACCAGCGGGATGCAGCGCCTGAGAAAAATGCCGCTGAACGTGATGCTGCAGACCGTCCCGATTCCGGCAAACCCCTCGGGAACCACACCCCCGCCGACCTGCTCGCCCGCCTGGACGACGATGGCCCGGTTGCCCACGCCCAACTGCGCCCGGAACACCTGGCGCATTTCAGCGAGCGCCTCAGGCAGACAGTCCCGGTGCAGCAGCGCCGTGTTGGTGATCACCGTCCCTTCGCCTGATCCGACGTCAAACGACATGGTGTAGGTCATCGTGTCCACTTTGGCCGAAACCAGCCCCACCTTTAACAGCACATTCGACTTGGCCAGCTCGTCCCGGCCCGCCTGCGTGATGACACGCCCACTCCGCCTGCTGGCCAACGCCGTCAACCCCCGCCGGTCCAGCTCCAGCAGGTGAAAGCGCACCGTGCGCGCGCTCACATCCAGACCCGCGCCCAGCAGCAGCTCAACAATCCGCGAGGCACCCACCGGCTCGTGCACGT
>CAZDLY010000116.1:0-5349 GCA_964506575.1 uncultured Akkermansia sp.
GCGGCGCGTGGTCCTGCCCGCGCCGCTGGTGGAAGGGGAGAGCGTGGGGGAAGTTGGGGGGTAGTGTTCAGTGTTCAGTGTTCAGTGTTCAGTGTTCAGTATTCAGTGTTCAGTATTCGGTGTTCAGTGTTCGGTGTTCAGTTGAGGGACAGAGGCCATGAGTGCGAATCCATTCGCAAGGGGGTTTAGGGACCTGATCGTGTATCAGAAGGCGCGGGCCGTGGCGAAGAACGTGTTCACCGCGACGAAGTCGTTCCCGAGGGAAGAACTGTATTCGTTGACCGACCAGGGCCGGCGGTCGTCCCGCTCCGTCGGCGCGCAAATCGCCGAGGCGTGGGCCAAGCGGCGCTATCCCAACCATTTCATCGCAAAGCTCTCCGATGCGGACGGCGAACAAAGCGAGACGCAACACTGGATCGAAACGGCGGTGGACTGCGGGTATCTGGCGGCGGATCGCGCCACAGAGCTGAACGGCGAGCTGGCCGAGATCGGCAAGATGCTCCAACGCATGATGGACCGCGCCGAGGACTTCAAAGGGTCGGACTACTCCCGCGTGCGGGAGACTCCTTGCCCCTACGGAACCACCGAGGAGTTCTTTTCCTCCGAATCTGAAAACTGAACACTGAAAACTGAACACTGAAAACTGAACACAGAAAACTCTCAAACAAAAGGGGTAAGCCAATGAACGAGTCAACAAGAGTAGGAACAACAGTCGGAAACAGGAGGTGGATCATGCGAGCTTCAACAAGAGTAGGAACAACAGTCGGAAACAGGAGGTGGATGATGCGAGTTTCAATTTTTCAAATTTCAATTCTGCTCGCCGGTCTTCTCGGCGCGCTCACGCCGCGGGCGGAGGCGGTGGAATGGTTCGTGGCCACCAACGGGGTGGACAACACCGACGTTGGCCGCGGCGAGAGCTGGGCCCTGCCCTTCGCCACGATCAGCAACGCCGTGGCGTATGCCACGAATGCCAGCGACATCGTGACCGTGTCGAACGGCACGTATCTCATCACCACACAGATCAGTATCACCAACGCGATCACGGTGCGGAGCGTGAACGGCTACAGCAACACGGTCGTGGCGCGCACGGGGGCGTCCAACTTCCGCATCTTCTTCGTCTCGAACGCCACTGCCGTGGTGCAGGGGCTGACGGTTACCAATGGCTACAACGCAGCAGCCCCCGGCGGCGGCGGCATCTACCTGGCGGCCGGCACGGTGAGCAACTGCGTCATCGCGGGCTGTGTCAACGCGTACAGCTCGAGTGGCTACGGCGGCGGCGGGCTTTATCTTGATGGCAACAGCGCCCTGCTCACGGACAGCATCGTGGACGGCAACTCGACCACGCCGCGGTATACCTGCGGCGGCGGCGTGGACGCGGCCAAAGGCACGATTCTGCGCTGCATCGTCAGGAACAACTCGGCAGTCGCAACCGGCTACGACGGGGCCGGCGGCGGCATCTACGCGTGGGGCACGAATGTGCTCGTGCGCGACTGCCGGATCTACGGCAACGCCATCGGCATTGCCGGAGGCGCGGGCATCGCCGGCGGCACGGTGGAGAACTGCCTGATCTACAACAACACCACGGCCAAAGGCTGGGGCGGCGGCGCCGCGGGCGGCGCCGTCGGCAACGGCATCAGCACGACCACGATCCTGCGCAACTGCCGGGTGTTCGGGAACACGGTCACCACCGCCACCGGCGACGGCGGTGGAGCACATGGTTGCACGGTGATCAACAGCACGATCCACGACAACATTGTCCAGCGCAACGGCGGCGGGGTCTACAACTGCAACGTCACCAATTCAATCGTCTACTTCAACACCGCGGTGGGCACCAGCAACAACGTCTACGGCGGCAGCGTGGCCTACTCGTGCACATACCCGGCGGTCGGCGGCACGGGCAACACCACCAACGACCCGCAGTTCGCGGACGCCGCCGCGGGCAACTACGAGCTGCGTTCGACCTCGCCCTGCCGGGATACGGGCCTGAACGCCGCGGCGCCCGCGGGCACGGATCTGGCCGGCAAGACGCGCATAGTGAACACCACGGTGGACATGGGCGCGTACGAGTACGGCTCGACCCTCACGGCGACCTTCACCGCCAGCCCGAGCTACGGACTCGCACCCTTCACCCCGCCATTCACGGCGGCGGTCTACGGCGGGGACACCAACGGGCTGACGTACTACTGGGACTTCGACAACAACGGCAGCGACGACGACTCCGGCGCGGACAAGCAGACCACGACCTACACCTACAACACCGCCGGCCGCTACAGCGTCAAACTGCGCGTGACCAACGGCGGCAGCGAGGAAACGATTGCCGTTCGGACCAACTACATCTCCGTCGGCGGCGTGCACTACGTCTCGACCAACGGCGCGCACAACACGCCGTTCACGAGCTGGGCCGACGCGGCCACGAACCTCCCGGCGGCCCTGGCCGTGGCCCTGCCGGGGGCAACGGTCGTGGTCTCGAACGGCACGTTCCTGATCGACGCCGAACTCGCCGTGACGAATCCCGTGACGATCCGGAGCGTCAACGGACCCACGAGCACAACCGTCAAGCGGCGCGCCAGCGGCAACGCCGACCCGAAGCACCGCATTTTCAATATCAGCCAATCGGGCGCGCTGGTGTCGGGTTTGACGGTGAATAACGGTTACATCAACACGGCCAACGGCGGGGGCATCTACCTGGCGGCCGGCACGGTGAGCAATTGCGTCATCAGCGGCTGTGGCAATAACTACGACGATCCTGATAATCGAGGCGGCGGCGGGGTCTATATGGCCGGCAGCAGCGCCCTGCTGACGCACAGCGTCGTGACCAACAACTGGACCGGGCCGCGGTATGAAGCCGGCGGCGGCATCTCCGCGATCGCCGGCCGGGTGCAGAACTGCACGGTGGCGTTCAATGCGTCGGCGTGGGATGCCTCCGGTGGGGGCGTGTACGTCGGCAGCCTGTTTGCCGCGCCGAGGCCGGTGATCCGGAACTGCCTCATCTACCGCAACACGGCCGGGACCGCAGGAGCTCAAGGCGGGAATGGCGGCGGGGTCTACGGCGGCATCGTCGAGAACTGCACGGTGGTGACCAATGCCACGCTTGGGACGCCGGGCGCCGGCGGCGGCGTGTCGGATTGCTTCGTGACGAACTCGATCGTGTACGGGAACACCTCCGTGACGCCGTCTAAGAACTATAACAACGCCACGTTCGGCTACTCCTGCACCACGCCCGATCCCGGCGGCACGGGCAACACGACGGCCGACCCGCTCTTCGCGTTGGCGGCCACCAACAACTTCCGCCCGATCTTCGGCTCGCCCTGCATCGACACGGGCACGAACCTCGGCTGGACCGCGACGGCGACCGACCTGGACGGCAAGACTCGCCTCCTGAACGGCCGAGTGGACATGGGCGCCTACGAGTTCGACATTGCGACATCGCCGCTCACGGTGACGTTCTCGGGAACCCCCACGCTGGGCTACGAGTCGCTCCAGGTGGTCTTCACCTCGTCCGTGGCGGGTGCGACCAGCGGGTTGGGCTACGCCTGGAACTTCGGGAACGGCGCGCCGCCCCTGACCGGACCCAGCCTCGCCGTGGTGACCAACACCTATACGCCGGGCCAGTACACCGTGCAGGTCACGGTGACCAACGCCGCCGGCGAGACTAACTCGCTATCACGGACGGACTACGTGCTCGTCAAGGCCGCGAACCCGATCTACGTCTCGACCAACGGCGCCGGCGTGCAGCCGTATGCGACCTGGGCCAACGCGGCCACCAACCTGACGCGAGCCTTTGCGCTGGCGACCACGAACGCCGTCGTGAGCATCTCCAACGGCGTGTACGGCGTCGCGGCGGAAATGACCATGAACTTCCCGTGCTCGGTCATCGGCGTCAACGGCAGTTCCAACACGACCGTGCGGCGCACGGGCAGCGATTATTACCGGCTGTTCACGGTCAACCACACCAACGCGCTGCTGGCCGGCCTGACGATCACGAACGGAAACGTGTTCGGCGCCAACGGCGGCGGGGTGAATATCCTGGCAGGGACCGTGTCCAACTGCGTGATCGCGGCGAACACCACGGTGACAGACAACGGCGGCGGCGTGTACCTGGCCGGGAGCAGCGCCCTGCTGACGGACAGCATTGTGGTAGGCAACTGGAACCAGACGCGCTGGAAATATGGCGGCGGAGTGTACGCGACCACGGGCACGATTCAGCGCTGCATCGTCAGGAACAACTGGACAGGAAGCAGCTACGACGCGCCCGGCGGCGGCATCTACGCGGCGGACACGAACGTGCTCGTGCGCAACTGCCAGATCTACAGCAACTCCACCAGCAGGGCCGCAGGCGCCGGCATCGCGGGTGGCACGGTGGAGAACTGCCTGATCTACGGCAACACCGCAGACGGTACTGATTATTCGGGCGGCGGCGCCGCGGGCGGCACCGTCGGCGGCGGCATCATCACGACCACGATCCTGCGCAACTGCCTGGTGTTCGGCAACACGGTCACCGTCGGCTCCGGCGGCGGCGCGTCCGGGTGTACGGTGATCAACTGCACCGTGGTCACCAACAGGGCCGCGGCGAACGGCGGCGGGGTGTACAGCTGCACGGTCACCAACTCGATTGTCTATTTCAATGTCGCGGCGGGCGTGAGCAACAACGTGTACGGCGGCAGCATGGCCTATTCCTGCACTACGCCCGCCCCCGGCGGCACCGGCAACATCACCGACAATCCACTGTTCGTCAATGTCGCGGGTGGAAACTATCGCCTGCAGACGGCGTCCCCCTGCATCGACAAGGGCACGAACCTGGCGTGGATGGCTACAAGCAAGGATCTGGACGGCAACCTGCGGATTCTCGGCAAGTTCCCGGACATGGGCGCGTACGAGACCTACCTCCCGCCCAAGGGGACATTGCTCCTGGTCCGTTGACCCCTGGTGGCTGGCAGCCTGTAGCCCGCTTCTGCCGGAAGCGGGCTGCAGGTTGCCGAGTAGCCATCTGCATCTGTAGCCCGCGCTTGCCGAGCGCGGGCTTTGCAGTTTCAACGGGGCGGACCTTTTGGTGTCTCGTCCTCGTCCTCGTCCTCGTCGTCGATCATCTTCCTTGTCCAGCCGAGGACGAGGATGAGGACGAGGACGAGGACCGTTCGCTTCGCTCACTGAGGACGCGCGTACTATTGGCTTGCCCCCGATTTCGGCGTTTTTTTTTGATTTTTAGGGTTGACGAGCCACTCCCAATCATGATACGATGTACGCGTGATCATTTTGGTGGACACGTGTACAACGGCGCGAGACGATGATAAACGGCATTCCAAGTAACCCGGCCGTTCTGAGGCAGTCGGACCTTGCGGCGATGTTCGG
>CAZDLY010000117.1:0-5273 GCA_964506575.1 uncultured Akkermansia sp.
CGGTGGCAAGCGGTATTCCGCGCGACACCGCTTTTCCCGGCTTCGCCACGAATGCAGACCCCTCGCAACGGCGTCGAGAGCCAGAATAGGCAAAAGTGCCTGACTATTAGATGCGTTTGCCCTGGGGTTCAGACTCGCATTCGCAGGATGGGTGTGGTATGCTGATTACCGGTCTGTCAAACGGGAGGGCATCGCCATGAGCGAGACGATCACTGCGGTTCAGGGACTGGAGATTCTGGATTCGCGCGGCAATCCAACGGTACAGGTGTGCGTGACGCTCGAGGGTGGCGTCCGTGCTGTGGCCGCTGTGCCCTCGGGCGCCTCAACGGGGGAGAACGAGGCGGTGGAATTGCGTGACGGCGACCCGGCGCGCTACGGCGGCAAGGGCGTGCAAAATGCGGTCGGCGCAGTCAATAGTGTGCTGGCGCCGCTGCTCCGGGGACGCCGCGCCGCAGATCAGGCCGACATCGACCGGCTGATGATCGCGTGTGATGGCACGCCAAACAAGGCTCGGCTGGGCGCGAACGCGATCCTCGGCGTCTCGATGGCCGTCGCCCGCGCGGCGGCGCTGGCGGCGGGACAGCCCCTCTACCGCTGGCTGGGCGGCGGCGCGGCGGCGCGGCTTCCGGTGCCGATGATGAATATCCTCAACGGCGGCAAACACGCCGACACCTGCGTCGATTTCCAGGAGTTCATGGTCATGCCGGTGGGCGCCCCGACCTTCGCCGAGGCGCTCCGCTGCGGCGCCGAGATTTTCCACGCGCTGAAAACGCTGCTGCTCCGTCACGGGTACGCCACCGGCGTGGGCGACGAGGGGGGCTTCGCGCCGAACCTGCGCTCAAACGAGGAGGCGTGCGAGCTGATCGTCGCTGCCATCACGGCCGCCGGTTATGCGCCGGGCCGCGATGCGGCGATCGCCCTCGACCCCGCCGCCAGCTCGTTCGCCTCAGGCGGGACCTATCATCTGACCAAGTCGGGGCAGGGGACCCTGAGCCGCGCCGAAATGATCGCGCTCTACCGCGACTGGGCCACCCGGTTTCCCATCGTCTCGATCGAGGACGGACTGGATGAGAACGATTGGGAGGGGTTTCGCGCGCTGACCGCCGCCATCGGCGGGGCTGTGCAGATCGTCGGCGATGATCTCTACGTCACCAACCCCCGCTTCATCGCCCGCGGCATCCGCGAACACGCGTCCAATGCCGTGCTCATCAAACTCAACCAGATCGGCACCGTCACCGAAACCCTGGAGGCGGTCCGCCTGTGCCGCGAGGCGGGCTGGGGCGCCATCATCTCGCACCGTTCGGGGGAGACGGAGGACACCTTCATCGCCGACCTCGCCGTGGCCATGGGCTGCGGCCAGATCAAGACCGGCTCGGCCTGCCGCGGCGAACGGACCGCTAAATACAACCGGCTTTTGGAAATAGAGGCGGAGCTGGGTGAGGCGGCTGAATTCTCCAACCCGCTGGCCTCCCGTCAGGGCGGCGGCGGCTGACCCGACAGGACGGCGCGGATCTGATCGGCCGCAGTGAGAATGCGCGGACCGGGGCGGCAGACGATGTCGGGGTCGAAGGCGTCGTAGACGCGCCCGTCCGTGACGGCCTGGAGCGCGCGCCAGCCCGTCGCGCCGCGCAGACGACCGAGGGTCCCGCCGGAGGTGGCCGCGCCCAGAGAGAGGATGACGTCTGGATTCTGGCGCAACACCCATTCCTCGGAGACGGTGAAATAGTCCCGGTCGATCTCCGAGGTGATGAGGCGGCCGCCGGCGAGAGTCACCAGGTCGGCGATGAACGAGGGCCGTCCGACCGTCATCAGCGGCTCCCACCAGACGATCACAAGGACCGACGGCGGCGTGGCGGGGTGGGCGGCTGCGGCGCGCCGCGACGCGATGCCCGCGCGGATCTCGTCGGCGAGGCGGACCGCCGCATTGGTGTGGCCGGAGAGGCCTCCGACCGCCAGCACCGCATCCGGAATGTCGTCCAGACGCGAGCAGGGGATCCGCTCACTGTGCCAGCCGAGCCGGGTGAACAGCAGGGGCAGGGACTGGTCCTCCAGATCCACGCTGAAGACGTGGGTCGGCTTTTGCGCAGCCAGGGCCTCAATGGAGGGTTTGCCAAAGCCGCCGACCACCGGGACGGCCACGGCTTCAGGCGGGTAGTTGCAGACATCGGTGCGGCCGACGACGCAACCGCCGGCGCCGATGGCGAAGAGGATCTCGGTCAGCGACGGCGCGAGCGAGACGATCTGCGGGGCAGGGTCGCCGCTCCTGGATGCCGCAACCGGCGTCGGCGGCCGACAGGCCGCAAACCCCAGCAGCGCCACGAGCGGCGCCAGCCGGAAACAGCGGAAGCGAGAAGGGGATGCAAAAGGACTTTTCATGGAAATAGGTGAGCGTGCGGGTGACACTCACCCGCCATGAGTCAGAAAACGCCTCGAATCGTGGCGAAAATTCAGCGAAAGGGCAAGCGCAATATTTTTACGGGAACAAAAACCGCGCTCCCCCCGTCTAATCTTTAAAAGCGGCATGATGGGCATGCGGCAACAGGAGATGGACAATTCCGCCGTCGCGGCGTATGCTGTCTCCTGTGGAGAGCAGAATAATGAGCGTCAGATCCAATAAACACCCCGCGGGGGACGTATCAGGAATGATGTGTCGTGTCACCATGAGGAGTTCAATCATGAGAAACCATCCCGGATCCCTGTTTCCAACCTGGCTCGCGCTGACCGCGGCGGCGGGCCTGCTGTGGCCGGTTGCGGCATCGGCCCGGATCAAGCTGATCACCCTGCCCCTGCGTGAACGCGTGGAAATTCAGCTCGATCATCCCAGCGCCACGCTGGTTGAGGAGGAACGCATCGTTCCCCTAGTCAAGACCCTCAAGGCCGAGGAGCCCAATCAGGTAGATTTCTCATGGGCCAATACCGCCATCGATCCGCAAACCATCGTGTTCCGCGTGATCGGACCGGCGGAGGGCGGTCGCAACGCGGGCATGGATGTCAAGGTGCTCTCGGTCAGCTATCCGCCGAACGAGCAGGCGCTGGTGTGGCAGGTGGCGGCCAGCCAAAGCGGCGCGGCGCGCGTGCGCATCAGCTACATCCTGGGCAATCTGTCCAAGAGCTTTAACTACCGCGCCGTGGCCGCCAACGACGAGCAAACGCTGATGCTCAGCCAGTACATGCGGCTGCAAAACATGGCCAACGAGGAGTTTCTTTCGAACTTTGCCGCCGACAAGGGCGCCAACCTCTGGGCGGGGTGGGGGAGAAAGTTCACCCGCCCCGTGGGAATCAATGAGACCAAGGAGATGCTGGTCGAGAAGTTTCCCCGTGTGCCGGTGCGCAAGACCTACACCTGCAATCCGGCGGAGTTTGACTATCTGGACCGACCGCAGAACAAGCTGCGCGTCCCCATGCACTATGTGCTGAAGAACGACAAGGCCAACAATCTCGGTACGGGGCCGCTGCCCTTCGGCAAGGTGCGCATTTTCATCGAGCCCAAGGACCCGCAAGATCTGGCCATGTCCGCCACCTTCCTGGGCGAGGATTGGGGACGGTTCACGCCGCTGGATGATGAAATGAAGCTCTTCCTCGGCGTGGCGCAGGACATTGTCGTCACCCGCACCATCGACAAGAGCGACCGCCGCCGCGTCGCGGGCAACCTCTATGACCAGGAGGTCGTCATCAAGTACGAGATCGAGAATTTCAAGGATAAGCCGGTCGTGCTCGATATCAAGGAGAACCTCCGCTACGTCCGGCGCGAGATCCCCAACGTCGGCGACACCGGGCGCGATGTCCAGTGGGAGATCCTGCCCGCGACCGACCTCGAGGGCGGCGTGGACAAGGAGAAGTCCACCTTTGAAGAGGTGCTGTTCCACATTCCGCTCCCCGCGCGCGACAAGAGCGGCAAGGCCGAGAAACGGGTCCGCAAACTGAACATCGTCTTCCACAACGAATGGTCTGGAGTGGGTAGCTTATGAAACGCCAATTCGCCGCTTTTCTGATGACCGCGCTGCTGCTCGTCGCCGCCGCGCCCCGCTTGGCCCCGGCCCGCAATGTCGACCTCTCCACCGTGCCGCGCCGCGACACGGTGCAGTTGACCATCTACAACAGCGAGGACCTCACGCTGGTGCGGGAGAAGCGCACGCTCACGTTCAAGAAGGGACTGAACGGCCTGCAGTTCTCGTGGGCCAATACGCTGATCGACCCCTCGTCGGTCGAGATCCGGTTTTTGTCCCAGGCCGACAAGCTCAGCCTGCTGGACACCACCTATCCGCATGACAAGCCGCAGATGCTCTCCTGGAACGTGGTCAGCGAGTTCGACGGCGACGCCACCATCGAGATCACCTACTTCACCAGCGGCATCACCTGGAGCGCCGACTACCTGCTCACGAGCGATGCGGATGAGAAGAGCCTCGCATTCGAGGGGTTCGTCCGGGTGACCAACAACAGCGGCGAGGACTACGAGCAGGCGCAAGTGCGGCTGGTGGTGGGCACGATCAACCTGGTTGAGAAGATCGCGCAACTGGCGCAGATCCGGATGGATCAGGTCGCGCAGCTCGAGGGGGCGAAACGCGACGAGCTTCGCCGCATGGTGGCCAAGGATGTGATGGCGATGCCTGCTCCCCTGACGATATCCGGCCGGAGTTCCGGAGGTTTTGTCGCGCCGGAGGAGAAGAAGATCATCAAGGAGGGCCTCTCCGAGTACTTCATCTTCCGAATTCCCGGATCGGAGACGATTCCCACCGGCTGGTCCAAGCGGCTGCGGGCCATCGAGGCTCAGCAAGTGCCGTTCAAGGTCCAGTACCGCTACCGCCCCGCGCAGTACGGCGACCAACTGGTGCGCCTGTACCTGTTCACAAATGACGTGCCGTCCAAACTCGGATCCGCGCCGCTGCCGGATGGCGTGATCCGCGTCTTCCGCCTCAATGGCCGCGACGGCCTCTCCTACCTGGCGCAGCAGCCCACGAAGTACATCCCCATCGGCGACAAGGTGGAGGTCAACCTCGGTCCCGACCCGGAGGTGATCTTCGAGCTGATCAAGCTGCGGGCCTCCCGCGACACCATCTGGATGCAGGTGCATGGTGCCGACGTGTTCCGGAAAGTGGACGACGGCGCGCTGAACATCGAGGTCAACAGCTCGGTCGCCGGCTGGGACGACCACGAGGTCTTGACTCAGCGGATTCGCAACTACACGGCCAAGCCGATCGAGGTCGAGGTGCGGCGCCCATTCGCGGGTCATGTCGATTTCCGCAGCAGCCTGCCCGGCGTCAAGCTCTTCGACT
>CAZDLY010000118.1:0-5148 GCA_964506575.1 uncultured Akkermansia sp.
GGACGTCGGTTGGAGAGTCAGGCGAGTCCACGCTGGGCGACGCGGCTCTTCAACTGAGGCGCTTGCAAAACCTCCTTCGTCGGTTCTGCAAGCGCCGTATTCAGAAGCCAGAATTCAGTATTCAGAATTGTAACCCTTTCACGGTCAACGTGTTCTATTATTCTGTATCCTGTCTTCTGTATCCTGACTTCTCTCTTGCAAAACACCCCAGAGGGGTTTTGCAAGAGCCTCAACTTACAAAACGCCCCGCGACGCAAGCCGTCAGGCGCAGCGTCCGGGGGGGGGGGTGCAAGAGCCTCATAAGTTTCGGATTTCTGTTTGACGCCGAGCATGTGATGGGGCTACACTGTTCACGTCTTTTTGCGTCTTGTCTTGCGGCGGGGTGTCTGTATTTTGGAGTAGTGGAATGCTGTAATCAGCCGAAGGGAGTCCATATGAGCGCTCAGGTGTGGGAACTGTTGGATCGCAAGGGCCGGGATGTGTTCGGAGTGCCTGCCACGGCCACGGTCTACGAGGCCGTCAAGGTCATGGCCGAGCACAACATCGGCTGTGTGCTGGCGTTCAACCAGTCGGGCACGTTGGCCGGACTGTGCGCGGAGCGTGATGTCTTCCGCAAGGTTTTGCTGGCCCGGAAGAGTCCGGCCAGCGTGGAGGTGCGCGCGGTGATGACGCCCAGGCGGAAACTGATCACCGTGACCCCGCAGACCACGCTGACCGAATGCATGGACCTCATCACGGTGAAACGGGTGCGCCATCTTCCCGTGCTGGATGAGGCGGGTCAGTTGGCGGGCATGATTTCGATCGGCGATGTGGTCAAGACGCTGAGCTCGGAGAAAGAGCTGATGATCCGTCAGCTTGAGCACTACATCAGCGGCTCCCTGTAAGGGGCTCGTCGTGACGGGGAGCCGGTCATCGTCTGAGGTCGGCGCCGTTTGGGGGTGGTGTGGAATCTTCGGACGCTTCCAAGAATGAGGAGTGACAGAATGAAAAATCTCGACGAATTGCGCAAGTTGCGGGACGAGGCGCGTCAGGTGCTGGACCAGCGCGGCGGCAAGCAGCGGGTCCGTGTGACGGTGTGCATGGGCACCTGCGGCATCGCGGCCGGTGCCCGCGACACGATGCGGGCGTTCATGGACGAGCTGGCGGCCGCCGGTCTGGGCGACGTGGCCGTCACGGCGGCGGGCTGCGCCGGCTTCTGCGAGAAGGAGCCGATGGTGGAGGTGGAGATCAAGGACGAGAAACCGGTGCGTTACGGCCATGTCGATCCGGCGGCCGTCCGGCGGATCGTGCGGGAGCATCTGATCCAGGGCCGGGCGGTGGGCGACCTGATGTTTGCATGAAGAAGGAGAACGCGGACATGGCGAAGGATACGTGTGGATGCGGGGAGCGGTGCGCGTCGCCGCTGTACGAGGAACTCGATGCCTTCATTGCGGCGCGCCCCCGGGGGCGGGATGCGCTGATTCCGGTGCTGCACAAGGCCCAGGCGCTGTTCGGCTATCTCCCCGCCGAGGTGCAATCGCATGTGGCCCGCGCGCTGGATTTGCCGGTTAGCGATGTGTACGGAGTCGTGACTTTCTATCATTATTTCACCATGACGCCGCGCGGGCGGCACACGGTGAACGTGTGTCTGGGGACGGCCTGCTACGTGCGCGGCGCCAAGAAGGTGGTGGAGGCGCTGTGCGCCGCGCTCAAGATAGACATGGGCGGAACGACCGCCGACCGGCGCTTCTCGCTCACGTCCCAGCGCTGCTTCGGCGCGTGCGGCCTGGCGCCGGTCATCATGATCAACGGCGATGTGCATGGCCGGGTGACGTCCAAGAAGATTGCCGGCCTTCTGGCGCGCTACACATAAGGGATACAGAACATGAAGAAGACGGTTAGAACACAGGTGCTGCTGTGCGCGGGCGGATCCTGCATCTCTTCGGGGACTCCGAGTGTGCGCGAGGCGTTTGAAACCGCCTTGGACAAGCACGGCCTGAATGACGAGATCGAGGTGATCACGACCGGATGCATGGGCATGTGCGAGATCGGCCCGATCGTCGTGATCTATCCGGAGGGCGTCTTCTACCAGAAGGTCAAGGCCGGCGACGTGGAGGAGATCGTGGCCGAGCACCTCCTGAAGGGCCGGGTGGTTGATCGTCTTTTTTACCGCAAACCGTCGAGCCAGGAATTGATCCAGACGATCAGCGACATTGATTTTTTCAAGCTGCAGCACAAGATCGCGCTGCGCAATTGCGGCCAGATCGATCCCGAGCAGATCCGCGAATACATCGCCATGGACGGCTATGCCGCGCTGGGCAAGGTCCTCACCGGGATGACGCCGGCGGCGGTGCTTGCGGAAGTGAAGGCGTCGGGTCTGCGCGGGCGCGGCGGCGCGGGTTTTCCGACCGGGCTGAAGTGGGCGGCGGCGGCGTCGTACGCCTCGCCGATCAAGTACGTGGTCTGCAATGCCGACGAGGGCGACCCGGGGGCGTTCATGGACCGCAGCATTCTGGAGGGCGATCCGCACAGCGTCCTCGAGGCGATGGCGATCTGCGGCTTCGCGATCGGCGCCCGGCAGGGGTACATCTACGTGCGCGCCGAATATCCGCTGGCGATCGAGCGGCTGGAAAAGGCGATCGCCCAGGCGCGCGAGCTGGGCATGCTCGGCACGGATATTTTCGGCAGCGGCTTTGATTTCGACATCGAGATCCGCATGGGCGCGGGCGCGTTTGTCTGCGGCGAGGAGACGGCGCTGATGCATTCGATCGAGGGCCGGCGCGGCGAGCCGCGCCCCAAGCCGCCCTTTCCGGCGCAGAAGGGCCTTTTCGACCGGCCGACGGTGCTGAACAACGTGGAGACGTTCGCCAACATCCCGCACATCATCCTGGCCGGGGCGCAGTCCTTCGCCGCGCTGGGCACCGAGAAGAGCAAGGGCACCAAGGTGTTCGCGCTGGCGGGCGATGTGAACAACACGGGGCTGGTCGAGGTGCCGATGGGCATCTCGCTGGGCGCGATCATCTATGACATCGGCGGCGGCATCCCCGGCGACAAGAAATTCAAGGCGGTCCAGATCGGCGGGCCCTCGGGCGGCTGCATCCCCACGGCCTACCTGAATACGCCGGTGACGTATGAGTCGCTGCCGGAACTGGGCGCGATCATGGGCTCGGGCGGATTGGTGGTGATGAACGAGGACACCTGCATGGTGGATCTCGCCCGCTATTTCCTCGAATTCATCGCCGAGGAGTCGTGCGGCAAATGCACGCCATGCCGGGTCGGCACGCGCATCATGCTCGAGCTGGTCACGAAGATTTGCGAGGGGCGCGGCGAAATGGCCGACCTGACGCGGCTGGAGGAGCTGGCCGATTATGTCCGCCAGGCGTCGCTGTGCGGCCTGGGCCAGACGGCGCCGAATCCGGTGCTCTCGACCCTCCGTTATTTCCGCGACGAGTACATCGCCCACATCCGCGACCACCGCTGCGAGGCCGGGGTCTGCGCCGCGATGATGTATGCGCCCTGCACCAACGCCTGCCCCGCCGGCGTCAACGTGCCCGCGTACATGGCCCTGGTCGCCCAGGGGCGTTATGAGGACGCCCTCCGGGTCCACCTCAAGGCCAATCCGCTGCCGTCGGTCTGCGGACGGGTCTGTCCGCAGTGGTGCATCAAGAAATGCCGCCGGGCCGATCTCGAAGGTCCGCTGGCGGTGCGCCTGGTCAAGCGCTTCATGTCGGACCAGCGCCAGGACTACGGCGATTTGTATCCGGAGAAGGCGCCGGACAACGGCCGGCGTGTCGCCGTAGTCGGCTCGGGACCGGCCGGCCTGACGGCGGCGTATTATCTGACGCTGATGGGGTATCGCGTCACGGTGTTCGACCGCCAGCCCGAACCCGGCGGCATGCTGCGCTACGCCATTCCCGAATACCGGCTGCCGCGCGAGTATGTGAACAAGGAGATCGCGGGGCTGGTCCGCCTCGGGGTCGAAATCCGCACCGGAGTGAATGTCGGCCGCGATGTGACGCTGGGCGGATTGCGCGCGCAAGGGTACGAGGCGATCTTCCTGGCCTGCGGCTCGGGTCAGGAGATCCGGCCGGACATTCCGGGCATGGAGTTGAAGGGCGTGTATACCGGGATTGATTTCCTGGAGCGCGTTGCCAAGGGCGAGCCGATCCAGATGGGGCCGGATGTGCTGGTCGTCGGCGGCGGCGACAGCGCGATCGACGCCTCGCGCGTCGCCCGCCGGCACGGGGCGCGAAACATCACGATCCTCTACCGCCGCACCCGCAGCGAAATGCCAACCAACCCGATCGAAATCCGCGAGGCGGAACTGGAAGGCAACACCGTCGAGTTTCTCACCAACATCGGCGGCATGACCGCGCGGGCCGACGGCCGTCTGGAGGTCGAGGTCCGCAAGATGCGCCTGGGAGCCTTTGACAAGACGGGCCGGCGCCGGCCGGAGGAGATTCCCAACGCCAAGGACGTGCGCGTCGTGGACAACGTCATCATCGCCATCGGTCAGCGCTGTGATCTGGGCGACCTGCTGAAAGACGGGCAGGGGCTGGTGCCCAACGGATGGGGCGGAATCCAGACCGACATCCGCACGGGCGCCACGGACGCGCCCTTCATCTTTGCCGGCGGTGATCTGGTCTCCGGGGCGGCGACGGTCGTGGAGGCGATTTCGGCCGGGCAGATCGGCGCCCGCGCGATCGACCAGTACCTCTCGCCGGATCCCGGACGGGTCTATCTGTGGGAGCATCCCGTAGCGCCCCCGGCTCCCGCGGAGAGCGACGGCGAAATCGAAACCATCGCCCCGGTGGCCCAGCCGTTGCTGAGCGCCGCGGAACGCCTGATTACGCTGGAAGTGGAGCGGACGATCCGGGCGGACGAGGCCCGTTGCGAGGCGGGGCGCTGTCTGCGCTGCGACTACAAGGGATAGAGGGAGGCCGGGCATGACGGTAGACGCGATTGTGAAGAAACACGGCAACAACCGGGAGCATCTGCTTTCGATCCTGCACGACATACAGGAGGGCTCGCCCGACCATTCGCTCCATCGCGAGGCGCTCGAGGAGCTGTCGCGCATCCTGGATCTGCCGATCTCGGAGATTGTCGGGACGGCCTCCTTTTACACGATGTTCAGCCTCAAGCCCCGCGGCCGCCACATCATCCGGCTGT
>CAZDLY010000119.1:0-5091 GCA_964506575.1 uncultured Akkermansia sp.
ATCCCGGCGCGGTCAATACGACGGCGACCCGCCCGCCGCCGCCATGCCAGTAGGCGCCCGACAAGTTATCGGCGCGGATATTGCCTGTACCTTCGAGCGTACCGGTCGTCAGGAAGATGCTGCCGCCGGCGCCGCTCTGGTTCCCGCCGTCACCGCTATTGCCGCCGTAGGCGGTGATGTCGCCGGTGAGCAGCGTGCGGCCCGCCACGGTCAGCTTCACCGCGCCGCCGCCGGCGTTGAGATACCCCGCTCCGCAGTTGGTGGGAGCGTGGAGCGAACCGTAGGTCGCCCCTCCGGATGCGGATACGCCCAACCCTCCGTGACAACTTATTGCGCCGGCAGGCCCCTGCCAGCCGCCGTAGCCCTTGGCATTGACGTCAATCTTGCCCCCTGCGGCGATCGTCAGGTCGCCGGCGACCTCCACGAACAGACGGTGGGTTTCCGAAGCCCCGTTGGCCAAGTGCGTCAGCGTGCCGCTGGCGCCGATGGTGACGTTGCTGCTGACGATGAGCTTCCTGTCCGTCACGTTCCCGTTCTGGAAGGTCAGCGTCGAGGCGCTGCTGGAGCCGAGGGTCAGGGACTTGATCGTCACCGCGCTGCTGGAGAGGTCCAGGGTCGGGTGGCGGCCGTTGGGCGCGCCGTCGATCAGGACATCGTCCGTCGTGCCCGGCACACCGCCGGACCAGTTGCCCGCCGTGCCCCAGTCCGTGCTCGAGGCGCCGGTCCAGACCTTGCCGTCATACCCGATGCCGCTGACCCCCACCGTCTGCAGGGCCGCCCCGGTGCTGCTGTTGGTGATGCTGCCGGAGTAGGCTTGCGCCGCCGGCGGCGTGAACCGCACGTAGACCGGCGTGGCGGACAGGTTGCCGCCCGAGGGCGTCGAGGCCCCCGCCACCGTCACCGTGCATGCAGGCCCGAACCCCGTGGCGCTGTTCGTGGAGACCTCGAATGCCGCCGACGGCGCGGTCACCGTCACGTCGGATTCGAGATAGGAACCCGACACGTTGTAGCTCAGATTCGCCGAGGTCGTGTTCGTGCGCACAGTCCCGAAGGAGGCGAGCGCATTGGTGGAAACGACGAGGGTCTGCACCACCCCGTTCCCGGTCACGGCCACGGTCTTCACTTCGACGGCCCCGGCGGTGCTGTTGGTGATGCTGCCGGCGTACGTCTGCCCCGCCGTCGGCGTGAACCGCACATAGATGTTCGTGATGTCAATGCCGCCGCTCCCATTGGTCGCCAGCGTCACCGGCGACTGCGAGAAGTCCGAACCGTTCGTGGAGAGCGCGAAATACGCCGACGGCGCGGTCACCGTGACGCTGTTGGTCAGGTTGACGCCCGTCACCGTGAACATCTGATTCGCCGGCGTCTTGTTCGTGATCACATTGCCGAAGTCGAGCGAGGCCGGCGTGACGGCGAGCACCGGGGTGTTGGCAGCCAGGCCGAGGCCCGTCACCTGGACCAGTTTGGTCGGGACACCGGGGCTGGCGTTGGTGATGACATCGGAGTAGAAGGCGGCATTTGTCGGAATGAACCGGACCCAGATGTTGGTGAGGGGCACATTGCCGACATCATTGGTCGCCAGGACCACCTCGGAGCCGAAGTCCACGTTGTTCGAGGAGATCGTGAACACCGATGACGACGGCACGGAGACCGTCAGGTTGTTGGTGAGCGCGACGCCGGAGATCGTGTAGGACCACGTGCTCGTCGCGTTGACGAATGTGTTGGGGAACGCGTTTGACGTGGATCCAACGTTGATATTGGAAAACAGATACCGCACGATCACGATGCCGGAGCCGCCGGCCGCGCCCGGCGTGACTGCCGCGACGGACGGGTTTCCACCGCCACCGCCGCCACCCCCTGTATTCGGAGTCCCGTTCGTGGGCATTGAGTAAGGAGAAGGGTCAGCCGCATTTCCTCCCGCACCTCCGCCGCCAAGACCGCCTGATGTGCCGCCAGGGTGTGCGTATGTACCTGAACCTCCCCCACCCGCATAGTAGACGGAGGTTCCCGAAATCGCGTTAGCCAATCCATTGCCGCCGCTGGCGTAGTTCGTGTTGCTTCCTGCCGCACCCGCGCCCCCGCCACTGCCGCTACTGCTGCCGGACGCGGGACCAGCGCCGCCATTGTTGCCTTGGGCTGGCGACGAAATGGGAGAATTGCCGGTACCGCCGGCACCGACGCTCTTGCCGACGGCGCTATATCCTGACCCGCCGCCGCCAGAGCCGCCGTCCCCGCCCGCGACTCCCGCTGGTATGTCCAGAAAAGAGGGGTGCGATGCCAACCCAGGCGCGCCACCTCCACCACCGGTTGCGACAATACCCGCAAAACTTGAGTCACCGCCTTTAGCGCCCGCATCATAACTAATCGTGGTGCGGAAGGCTCCACCCGTCCCGCCATTCCCAACCACGATCGTGTAGTTCGATGGTCCTGAAATCGTCAGCGGTGTTCCGCCAACGTTCGACCTGTACCCACCCGCACCGCCGCCGCCGCCTCGGAAAGCGCCGCCCCCGCCGCCGCCGCCGACAATCAGGTATTCCACGTCGCCACCCACGCTAACCTGAAAGGCGTTGACGTTGGTCCCCACGGTCGTAAATGTGTGCACGATGTAGTTGGTGCCGCCGATGTTGTTCGTCGTCACCGTGCCGCCGGTGGCCTGCGCCCCCTCCGCCCGCGGCGCGAGCGCGCCGAGGAGGAGCGCGAGGAGCAAGACCGTGTTCAGGTTACAGTGTTCAGTGTTCAGTCTGGAAAAGCGACAGGAGATTGGAAATTCGAAATTCGAAATTCGCTTGAGCCATCCCGTGAAGCCGACGGTGGTGGCGATGATTGTTGACTGATTCATTGGTTTGCCCCTTTCGTTTTCCGTTTTCATTTGCTCGGCAACCTGCCGATCCCCAAACGAGCAAGTTACGTAATGATACGCCAACCCGGCCGAACGGGCAATACCGTTTTGCGGCAATTTGTTTCGCTTTTGCGTCAATGAGGATGAGGACAACACAAGGTCCGCCCCGTTGAAACATCGGAATCGGGGACAGGCGACTGGGGGATGCCGATCCATCGGCGCTGCGGGACGCCGTCGCCCTCAGTACGCGCGTCCTCAGTGAGCGAAGCGAACGGTTTTCGTTTTCGTCCTCGTCCTCGTCCTCGGCTGAAAAATGAAGGTGATCGAGGATCGAGGACGACGACGAGGACGAGACAACACAAGGTCCGCCCCGTTGATACCAAGGCGTTGTCAAAAAATAACATTTACAGGATGAAGTCTCTTGCAGAATGGCCGCGAAAGAACGCAAAGAACGCAAAACAGGGAGTTTCTTTGTGTTCCTTGTGTTCTTTTGCGGCAAATCCGGAGGGGGCATGAGGTTCAACTGTATAGGTTATTTGTTAACAGCGCCTAAGGGAATCGGAAGGGAATCGGGGAAAGGGAATCGGGGACAGGCAACTGAAGGGATGCTGATCCTGCGGCGCGGCGGGACGCCGCCGCCCTGGCCGCTTCGCGCATTCCGCACCCGGAAGGACCTCGAATCATCACCGGGAGCGGCCGGTGGCGCGATAGGCGCCGGGGGTCATTTTCGTCAGGCGGCGGAAGAGCGTGATCAGCCGGGCGCTGGAGGAGAACCCGCTCCGCTCCGCCACCTGCGACAAGGGGAGCGTCGTGTCGCGCAGCAGACGCTGCGCGGCGCGCAGGCGCACCCGTTCGACCAGCCGGTGCGGGGACAGGCCCAATTCCCGGCGAAACCTCCTCTCCATGATCCGCCGCGAGACACCCGCCGCGTGGGCGACCGCCATCATCGAACACCGCTCGTGCGCATGCGCTTGAATGTGGCGGCAGGCGCCGAGAACCACCTCATCCGAGGTGGCATAGGAGTCCGACGAACGACGCACCACCACTTCGGCGGGGCGGATCACGGGCAGCGGCGCGGGCGCCGGCCTCCCCTCCAGCAGCGCGTGCATCCGGGCGCCCATGGCGCGTCCGACCTCTTCCCACGGCACGCTGACGCTGGAGAGCGGCGGGTCGCACATCTCGCAGAAGAGTTCGTCGTTATCCACGCCCACCACCGCCACATCTTCCGGCACACGCAAGTCAATCAGGCGGCAGGCCTCGACCACCTGCCTCGCGCGCAAGTCCCGCCAGGCCATGAGGCCAAGCGGCCGCGGCAGAGACTTGAGCCACCGGGCCAGCTCGCGCAGGTCCAGCCGCCATGCGGAGGCATCCATGATATCCTCGGGAGCAATCGTCAGGCTCTGAAACGTGGCGTCCGGCGCCGCGCCGCAGGTCTCTTTCCACCGCGCATGGAATCCGTCCAGGCGGGCTGCGGAAAAGACGAAGCCGCGTTCGCCGAGAAACGCCAGGTGACGGAACCCCCGCTCCAGCAGATGGTCCGCAACCATGCGTCCGATCGCGTCGTCGTCGAGGACGCAGGCACCGCCCTTCAGCGGCGCAAGGGGCATCGCGAAGGGAACGCCGGCCATACCAGGGAATTCTCCTATCAGGCCGTCCGGCTTCCACCGCCGCAGCAGCCGCCACGTGGCCGGCGAGTTCATGCCGCCGGCAAAGGCCCACGGCAGGTGATTCTCCCGCGCGTAGGCGAGAACCCCGTGCATCTCGGCCCGCGCGTATCCGAACCACGCGTTGAATATGATCCCAATGCGAACTGTTTTCATCGAACCCTGTCACGCCCGAACGGGCGAATCCGCCAACCGAACGACCGGGCGTCCGCGCCCAAAACGGATGGAGGGATGGTCGCACATTCCGAGGCGTTTGTCTACCTCCGTGAGGCGCGTGCCAGCAATTCGGGCGCATCCCCGTTTCACTGACTTGCGCATGAAAAGCAAGTTAGGGCGGGGCCGCCGGACCCGCCGCTGGCTTGCGGCGCTGCGACGAACACGCTCGCCGCAGAAGACGGCGGGTCCGGCGGCCCCGCCCTACCTTCGCCGCTGTGATCCATTGGTCGCAAGGTCAGTGAAACGGGGATGCGCCCCAGCAATTCAAATTTTGGCGGGATAGCGCCTGACGGCGCCACTACAAACACGCCGTCCCATTCAGGCCCGTCCCGAATGGCGCTAAGTTAAGCGATGCTTCCGATCATAATCGTA
>CAZDLY010000120.1:0-4981 GCA_964506575.1 uncultured Akkermansia sp.
TGGGGATGCGCGGCTCGAAGAAATGCGCCATCTCGTAGGCCAGATAGCCGACGAGCCCGCCGCAGAAGCGCGGCAGCCCGGGGAGATCGGCCAGCGTATACTCCTGCATCAGCGAGCGGAGCACGGCCATCGGCTGGCCGGCGTGGGGCGTGCGGGTCTCCGCAAACCCCTGGCGGACCACCACATCGTCGCGGAAGACCGAGACATGGGCGCGCGCGGATATGCCGACGAAGCTGAAGCGGCCCCACCGCTCGCCGCCTTCGGCCGACTCCAGGAGGAACAGCGGATCGGTGGTTTCGGCAAACCGGGCGACCACCGAGACCGGGGTCTCGGTATCGGCCAGGATGCGCGTGCCGACCGGAATGACCGTGGCCGTTCGCGCCGCGTCGCAGAACACCCCACGGGTGGGAAACGTCTCCAAAATCATGGTCGTGTGCCCTTCGTCAGGGGAATGCCCCCTGTTTGGGTGTTTCTATATACAGAAACATCGGGCGGGCGTCAAGCGTCAAATGACCCGGTGTGTGTGAGGCGTGACCGGTTCAGACAAGCGGTTCAGACGCTTACTCGTTGTCTTAACCGCTTACGCTTATTCGCCTGCCCTTACTCGTTTACGCTTACCCGTTCCCGCGCGCGGGCTTCGGCCTCGCGGTAGCTCTGTCGGAAAAACGCGGTCCACATCCGCAGCACCTCCTCGCGACGGAGCTTGCCGATGGCGCCGACGGCCGACGCCCAGGTGAGCGGTTCGGGCGTGTCGGGCAGCCGCAGGAGCAGGGCCATCGCCTCCGGCGCGGCCTCCGGGCCGCCGGCGTCGCCGATCGCGCGCCACGCCCGCCGCAGTTCATCGCCGGAATCCAGGCACATCGCCCGGACCAGGTCGCGCTGGATGCCGAAGTGCCGGCCCGTCCAGCGCGGCTGGTAGACGAACCGCGCGGCCAGCGCATAGGCGTCGATGTCCGGATCGGTCAGGTCGTCGGTGGTGTACGCCCGGTGCGCCTCGCAGGCCGCCTGTCCGGCGGGGTCGTGCGACGGATAGAACGCCCGCCCGATCGGCAGCCGGCACAGCGCGAACCGCCGGGGACCGCCCGGCGTGCCGGGGCGGTAGTTCCACAGCTTCTGGCCGTCGGGGCTCATCGCGTAGATCAGGAACCGGAGCGCCAGTTCCGGATGCGGCGCGCCGCGGAGGATGCTGACCGGGTCGGCGCTGACGCTCGATCCGCCGCGCGGCGTCACATAGACCAGCCGCGCGGTGCCGTCGGGGGCTTTGGCCGACTCGGCCTGGAACCGTCCGTAGAAGTCGATCGCGATTCCCGCCGCGGCGACGCCGTCGCCCACGTCGATCGGCACCTTACCCGCGCCATCGGTGAAGTAACGGGCGTTCGCGCCGATCAGCCGGACGAGGTTCACGCCGCGGATCCATCCGAGCGCCACCGCCTCCTGATAGGCCGCCGGCACCCCCTCGGGCATCACGCCCGGCGGGAGGCCCGCCGTCGCGATCCGCCGCTCGAACGCGCTCACCTGCTCGGCCCCGTAGCCGGCCGCCGCCACCGCCTGGCCGCATTGCTCCTGGATGATCATCTCAAACGCCTTGGCCACGCTGCCGCTCTTGGTCGGGTCGGTCACGCCGATCTGGCCGAAATAGCGGGGGTCGGCGAGATCCTGCCACACCCGGGGCGGTGACGCGACGCCCAGATCGCGCAGCCGGTCCGGATTGTAGCAGATGCCAAACGTGCTCAGCACCGTGCCCAGATAGACGTCGGTCCACCACGTCTCGCCTCCCGCCTCCCGCGGAATGTCGTGCAGCAGCGCGTAAAGGGCCGCCGCCTCGCCCGCATCGGCATCGGGACCGCCCGGCTTCCACAGCGGCACGGTGATCCCCTGCGCCGCCGCGCGGCCGTGGTCGAATGTGCCGCCCCCGAAAAACACGTCGATTCCGCTACTAGTCTGCGAGCTGCCGGCGTATTGCGAGACCAGATAGCGCATGATCTCGGTCGTCCCGCCGATCACCCGCCAGTCCACCTTGACCGGGACGCCGTAATGCGCCCGGTGCCAGGCGCTGAAGCCCGCGCCGAACTCCTGCCGGATCGCCTCGTTGTGGGGCGAGATCACCACCAGCACCGGGTGGCCGGGCCGCCATTCCGAGCGTTCGGCCTGGCGGCTGAAGATGAACGGCAGCGCCACGACGATCACCGCCGCCAGAACGACCAGCCGGTTCTTCATGCGCGCGCCGCCTCCCCGCCCGCGGCCGTGCCGGGCAGCACGATCACCTGCTCGGGATCCACCCAGACGGCCGTCTCGGCCGCCGGGTCGCGTGGGCGCGGATTCAGCTCGAACGCCCGGACCTCCCACGCGCCGGCCTCGGTCGCCAGGGTCAGTTCATGCTGGGCCATCTCGCCCTGATAAATCGTGCGCAGCAGACGGCCGTTGAGCCGGTTGGGGCAATCGGACGGCGGCCGGTCTAAGCGGAACGCCTCGGGCCGGATGCAGAGGCGGACCGCCGCGCCCGGCCGGGGCGCGTCGGCCGTCGCCGCGGCGGCCAGCGGCCCCGCCGGCGTGCGCATGCGCAGGAGCGTCCCCTCGTCGCGCAGCACGGTGCCGTCCAGGAAGTTCCCCTCGCCGATGAAGCCGGCGACGAAGGCGTTGACCGGATGCCGGTAGACCTCGGCCGGCGTGCCGGTCTGCTCGATCCGTCCGTTGCGCATCACGGCGAGCCGGTCGGCGATCGAAAGCGCCTCCTTCTGATCGTGGGTCACATACACGGCGGTCAGCCCGGCCTGCTTGCAGATGCGCCGGATATCCGTCCGCATCTCCAGCCGCAGCTTCGCGTCGAGGTTGGAGAGCGGCTCGTCGAGCAGCAGGCACTGCGGTTCGACGACCAGCGCGCGGGCCAGCGCCACCCGCTGCTGCTGGCCGCCCGAAAGCTGGTTGGGGCGGGCCTGCGCGCGGTCGAGCAGATGCACCCGGTCGAGGGCGTCCAGCGTCCGCCGCCGCACCTCGGCCGCGCCGTTCTTGCGCATCTCCAGCCCGAAGGCCACGTTCTCGAACAGGGTCAGGTGCGGCCACAACGCATAACTCTGGAAGACCATTCCCGTGTCGCGCACATGCGGCGGCAGATTCGTCACGTCCCGCCCGCCAATGGCGACCGACCCCGACTCGGGGATGCAAAATCCGGCGAGGCAACGCAACAGCGTCGTCTTGCCGCACCCGCTCGGGCCGAGGAGGAAGAAAAGCTCGCCCGCCTCCACCTCCAGCGACACGCCGTCCAAGGCCCGGACGGATCCGAATCGTTTGACCAGCTGATGAATGCGAATGGGAACAGCCATACCTAACACTCCGCGCGTACACTCCGCTTGCAAAACAGGGTTTTGCAATTGGTTCTCTTAGTATAGCGGCCGCGGCCGCCCAGGTAAACACTTCGATTATGTTTGCATTCCGGGGGGTGTTCCCCGTAACATACAGCCCGTCAATCAGAGACGAACCCAAGGAACGGCACCCATGAGCGACATTCAGAAGCCCGCGAACCCCGCAGCGGCCGCCAAACCGGAGCGGCCCATCCCCGAAAATCTTCCCGAGGAGCTGCTCCCCGTCTACGACTGGTGGCACGCCCAGGGAAAACAAACCGTTTATCTGGCCGTCCTGGTCCTGGCCCTTGTCGGCGCGGGCCTGGTCCTCAATCAGAGCCGGAAGGCCAAGGCCCTGCAGGCGGCCGAACAGCTCCTGTCGGCCCAATCGACCGAGGAGCTCGAAAAGCTGGGCCGCCAGTACGGGCGCACCGGCGCCGGCGTCCTCTCCCAGCTTCTGCTGGCCAAGAATCATTACGACGCCGGGCGCTATGACGACGCCCTGGCCGGCTACGCGGCCTTCCTGAAACGGAAACCCTCTTCCCGTTTCGCCGATATCGCCGTGCTGGGCCAGGCGCACGCGCTGGAGGCCAAGGGCGAGATCGACACCGCGCGGGCGGCCTTCGCCGCATTCCGCCAGAATAATCCCGGTCATTACCTGACCCCGCAGGCTTTCATGGGCGAGGCCCGCTGCCTCGCCATCGCCGGCGACAAGAAGGCCGCGGCGGAGCTGCTCGACCTTCTGATCGCCTCCCAGGCCGGCACGCCCTGGGAGGAGCGGGCGGAAGAGCTGAAGGCCGTCCTCGCGCGCTACGAGAAGCGGGCGCCCGTCTCGCTCTTCGACCAGGCCAGCGCCCTCCTGCCCGGCCTGGCCACCAACGCCGCCGCCACGGCCGCGCTCACGCCCCCCGCCCCCGAAACCGCAGTCGCGCCGGAAAAATAACCGCATGCGTTTCCGCCGTTGCGGAACCGCGCGGCACATACCGATTACGTTGACCGACGGACGTAATGAGGCGCATGCAAAACCTCCTTCGTCGGTTCGGCTGTTAACTTTTAGTATTGCACGTAATTGTCATTTTATGACATTATACAGCACATGCAGACCGTAACAGAGCTTGCGCTGGAAATGGCAACGCGGGGAGTTTTCACCCGTTTGGAGGCATCCACGTGGGTCAACAGCGCGGGTGATCGTCTGAGTGCGTTGCTCAAACGGGCGGTGAACAGCGGCGAGGTCTGGCGCATCCACCGCAATCTCTACTGCCTGTCCAAGCGTTATCTCCGGCAACCCCTCGACCCACTCGCACTGGCTCAGCGAATTCTTGGCCCAAGTTACATCAGCCTCGAGACGGCGCTTTCCTATCACGGCTGGATTCCCGAGTCCGTTCACGCGATCACCTCCGTATCGCTGGCGCGATCGCGATCATTCGACACCCCGCTTGGCCTTTTCACTTATACGCGGATTCCCCAGAGTCCTTTTCTCGCAGGTGTTTCAAGAATGTCCGGCCAGGATGGCGATGCCTTCTTGCTGGCGACTCCGCTCAAGGCACTGGCGGATTATGTGTACGCGCACCGCTGCAACTGGTCTTCCGCCGCGCCGCTGATTGAAAGCCTGCGCGTGGACGACGGCGTCCTGGCCAGCTTGA
>CAZDLY010000121.1:0-4907 GCA_964506575.1 uncultured Akkermansia sp.
GATTACGATTAGGATTATGATCGGAAGCATCGCTTAACTTAGCGCCATTCGGGACAAGGGCTAAGGGACAGTAAACGGCGGATACCCTTTTCGTGGAAAGCAGACAGGCGGCGGACCGGAGTCCGCCGCCTGGTTCAGTCAGTGATTTCGCCCTAGGCGGGCGGGGCTTTTTATGCAGCGCAAAGCTTCTTGGCCAGATCGGCTGCAGAGGCGGCGTCGGGGGCGTAGCCGCTCGCGCCGATCTCGTCGCTGTACGCCTGGGTGACCGGCGCGCCGCCGATTATCACCTTGCAGGCAATGCCCGATTCCTTGACGGCGTCTACCACGAGCTTCATATTGGTCATCGTCGTGGTGAGCAGCGCCGAGACGCCGATCACGCTGGCGCCGTGGGTCCGGGCCAATTCGATGAACTTCTCGGGCGGGACGTCAATGCCGCCGTCAACCACGCGGAACCCGGCGCCTTCGAGCATCATGCCGACGAGGTTCTTGCCGATGTCGTGCAGGTCGCCCTTCACGGTGCCGATGACAGCGGTCGCCAGGGGCTTGACGCCCGCCGCGACGAGATGGGGCTTCAGAATTTCCATGCCCGCCTTCATGGCGCGGGCGGCGATGAGCACTTCGGGAACATAGACTTCGTTCTTCTTGAACTTGGCACCGATGATGCCCATGCCCTGCAGCAACCCCTCGTTCAGGATTGTGGCCGGTTTGGCGCCCGCATCAATCGCCTGCTGAACCAGTGTTTTGACTTCAGCCGCGCGGCCCTTCATCAAGGCTTGACAAATCGCTTCATTGCTCATTATTTGAGATCCTCCTGAATAAAACACACAACACCCAAACCTGATTTAGGTCAAGTGATTGATGATTATGCAACAGATTCGTTCCAAAAGCAAAGTTTATTTTGATCGTTATTGAGGGGTAGACACCGGGGGGCAGAAGTGCCATACTAGCCCCCTTTTCAGATAACGCGGGGAGGTGTGTCGTGAGTGGAGCATTGAAAGATTTGTGCGTGGCCGATTTTGATTCGACGGTGGCGAAGGGTGTGACCGTCGTTGATTTTTGGGCGCCGTGGTGTGGGCCGTGCAAGATGCAGACGCCGATCTTGGAGAAGGTCGCTGAGGCCGTCGCGGGCCGGGCGGTGATTGCCAAGGTCAATGTGGACGACAACCGCGAGCTCGCGGTGAAGTTTGGGATCCGCAGCATCCCGGCGCTGTTGATCTTCAAGGACGGTCAGGTCACCCAGACCTTGGTCGGACTGCAACAGGCGGCGGTGCTGGTGCAGGCGATCGCGGCTGCGGGTTGATGTCGGGGTTGCGCGATGGGCCGGCCCGGTCGAGGATGTCCATGCTTTTCGAGGTCAGACAGATTGTGCGGCGATTTGGCCGGAGAACGGCTCTCGACGGTGTCTCGTTCGACGTGGCGCCGGGCGAGGTCGTGGGCGTTTTGGGCGCCAACGGGGCGGGAAAGACGACGTTGATGCGGGTGCTGGCCGCTTATCTCCAGCCGGAGTCGGGCGACGTGATGTTCGACGGCCGCAGCGTCTTTGCCGACAAGGTGGGCTACTACGGCGTTCTGGGCTATCTTCCCGAGCGATGCCCGCTTTATGATGAAATGCGCGTGGGCGACTATCTGTCATTCCGGGGCCGGTTGCGGGGGTTGGGCCGGCGACGGACAGCGCGGCGCGTCAAGGATGTGACGGCGGCGTGTGGCCTGAACGAGGTGGTCCGGCGGCCGGTTGGAGCGTTGTCGGCCGGCTTGCGGCGACGGGTTGGGCTGGCCGATGCGATCATCGCGCAGCCCAAAGTGTTGCTGCTGGACGACCCATTCGCCGGCCTCGATCTGGCTCACGCCCACGCGATTCGGCAGACGGTGGCGACGCTGTCGGTGAGGTCGGCGGTTATACTGACCGGTCATGACGTGGCGGGGATGGCCGAGATCTGCACCCGATTTCTCGTGTTGCGCGAGGGGCGGCTGATCACGGCGCGGCGCGCAACCGATTGTGACACGGGCGCACTGGTGCAAGCGCTTTCCCGCGCGGTTGCCGGTTTGGACACGGACGAGGTTTCTGTGGCGGCTCAAGGAGGTGTCGGATGACGGCGGCGGGGGTCTTGTTCCAACGCGAGGCGCGCGTCGCGTTTGCGTCGGTTGCGTTCTATGTGCAGACGGCCGCCTTTCTGGCTGCCAGTGGCTGGTCGCTGGTGGATGCGTTGCGCCGCGGCGATGGCGGTTTTGTTCTGGTTCCGGCGCTGTGGGCCGGATCGGTCGCGTTCTGGCTCCCCTTTTTGAGCGCGCTCGCCACGATGCGGAGTTTCAGCGCGGAGCGAGCCTCCGGCACGCTGGAGACGCTGCTGACGGCACCGATTTCGGAGTCACAGGTGGTGAGTGGCAAGTTTCAGTCGGCCTTTCTGGTGGGGCTTTCGGGGCTGTTGCTTGCCGGCCTTGCGCCGATGGTGTTGCTGCCTTGGCTCACGCCCAGACTGGCCGCCGGAATCGCGACGGGGCCCCTGATTGCGGGGTTGGTGACACTGATGGTTCAGCTTGCGCTTTGGACGGCGGTTGGGATTTTCTTCTCCCTCGCTTGGGAGCAGCAGGCCGCTGCGGCCGCCTGCTCGCTGTTCGTCTGTCTCGTCGTGCCGTTGGCGGTTGAGGCTGCGGCGGCCGCCTGGTTCCCGGGGTTTTCCCTTGCTGTAGTTGGTTTTCCGGCCGCCGGATGGGCGGCCGATGCCGCGAGCGGCTTGATGGCGCTGGCCCCGGTTGTGTGTTATGGCTTGGCGGCGTGGGGTTTTCTTTTTCTAACGACGCTGCTCCTTGAGGCGCGGCAGATTCGGACAGGCTAAGATGGGGTCAGGAAAAACAGAGCGGGTTGGCGTGCGGCGGATGATGGTGCGTCTGACGGGAGGTGTGGCGGCGGCGCTGACGGTCTCGGCGGTCGTCGCCGTAACCGTCGTGGCGATCCGGCTGAACGCCGTGTGGGATTTGCCGATCGGAGGGACCGGGCGAATCTCGGAGCGGACGCGCGAGATCCTGACGCGTGCGACCGAGCCGGTTCGGATTACCTGCTTCATCGCGGCCGGGCACCCGGCCCAGCGTCCCGCCGTGAGGTTGTTGAGCGGCATGCTGGCCGTCGCGACGGCGGGAGGACGTGCGCCGCTGACTGTCGCCGTTGTCGATCCGCGCCGGGATCTGGCCGAGGCGCGGCGGCTGATCGACAAGGGAGTCGCGCCCGACGCGCTGGTGTTCGAGGGGAGCGGTCAGCGTCTGGTGGTCGGCGCCGGAGAATTGATGACGACGGCGACGGATGCCTCCGGTGCGGAAACGCGGCTGTTTACGGGCGAGTCAGTCTGCGCGGCGGCGATCGAGCGGTTGGGACGAGGCGGGTCGCAGATTGTCTATTGGATGACCGGCCATGGCGAGGCCGCCACGGGCGATTACGACCCCCAGACCGGGTATTCCGATATGGCTCGGGAAATCACCCGTAACGGATTCGAATTGCGCGACATCCGGTTGTGGGATACCAAGGGGGTTCCCGGCGATGCGGCCGCGCTGGTGGTGGCCGCGCCGCAACACGCGGTTGCGCCCGAAGAGGTGGGCTGGGTTCAGGATTATTTGAACAAGGGCGGCCGGCTGCTGTACTTGGCGCCGTCGCGCGGCCGGTCCGGGCTGGAAGAAGTGTTGTCGCGCTGGGGGCTGGTGATCACGCCGTTCCGGGCGATCAGCACACGCACGCTTTCGGGTGGCGACCGGGTGATCACGGCGTATGCCGACCATCCGATCACGCGGAGTTTCGGCAAGACGGCGACGGTTTTCCTGATGCCCTGGTGCATTGGCACGGTCAGTTCCGGCGACGCTCAGGGAGCGGATCGGATTCGTGTGACATCGCTGGCGCAGACCGCGGATGACGGCTGGGGCGAGGCGGGCGCAGAGTCGCCGCCTCGGTTCGAACCGGAGACCGACATCGTCGGGCCGGTCGTGGTCGCGGCGTCGGCAGAACGGGGCGGCGGCACGTCTGCGGAGCTGGGCTTCAAACCGACGAAGATCGTGGTGGTGGGGGAGGCGTCGTTTATCTCGAACGGCATGTTGGGCTTGCGGTTGAACGCCAATCGTGACCTGTTGCTCAATATGCTCAACTGGCTCACGGGCATCGACTCGGCGGGGCAGCCGTCGCTGGGCGACGACGCGGCGCTGGCCTGCGGTCTGGATCGCGCCGGATGGATGCGGGTGATCTTCTGGGTGGTCGGGGTCCTTCCCGCCGCGGTATTGGTGGTCGGAGGCGTGGTGGCGGTCAGAAGTCGCAGGGCTGGCTGACGACCCGAAATGACAGACGGGGGTTTGTGTGGTGAGATTCCGGACAATCGGTGTACTGCTCGTGGCGGTCGGCGTTTCGCTGATCGTCTTGCGGCTTGCCGATTCACCGGATTGGAAGATCCGGGCAGCGGCGAACGCCGGCCCGTCCGGACGGCTTGTCTCGATGCGGCTTAGCGAGGTCGACTCGTTGGTCGTTGAGCGAGACGGTTTTCGCTTGGAGCTGCAGCGGGTCGGCACGCAATGGAATCTGGTTCAGCCGGTGACCACCGGAGCGGATTCGACCGAGGTGATGCGGTTTTTGGATCTGCTGGAGCGGGCTCCGCTGTTGGATCGGTTGCCGCTGCACGACATCCGCCGGCGGAATCTGGCCATGGCCGACTTCGGCCTGGCGCCGTCTGTCGGGCGCGTGGTTCTCCGGGGGCCCCTGTTCCGGGCCGAGATCGCCTTTGGCTCGTCAACCCCCTCGGGCAACGAGGTGTATGCGGCGGTGGATCGTGCCGAAGAGGTGGTGTGTGTGACCGATCGCCGGATCTTCAACGCCTTCCCGACCTCGCTTGAGCACTGGCGCGACCGCACGCTGCTGCGGAAGCCTTCCGGCAAGGTGA
>CAZDLY010000122.1:0-4715 GCA_964506575.1 uncultured Akkermansia sp.
ATTCGACGGTCAGCACGATCAGTCCGCCGATCTTCAGGATGCGGTGGCACTCGCGAAGGGCGATGGCGTCGGCAGCCGGATCGCCCGTCAGGCAGCCATGGCCGACCACGACCACGTCGAACTGCTTGTCTTCGAAGGGCAGTTCGCCTGCCGGACCGGGTGCCGCGACATCTTCGTCCAGAAACGACGCGGCCGTCCCGACCTCGCCCTCATGACGCACAACGGATGTCCAGAAGCCGCCCGACATCCGCACTAGGCGTGCCGCAACCGGCGTACCGAAGCCGATGTCGAGGCAGGCCTTGCCCGCCAGATTGACATCCTGAAGGATGCGCAAAACCGTCTGAATTTCCAAACGTTGCGGCACCGATAACCGGGACATCAGTTGTCCAAGGGTCTCTGTTGAAAAGGCTATACTCATGTCTGTGCGGGTTAAGGTACCATCAATGGCCCGCGCCCGTCAATCTCCGGCAGCGGCGCCAACGGCACGGGGGACGACCGTGGTGACCGCCTCCACTGTCTCCACCAGTTTAGCCGGAAATGTGAGCACGGCCCCCACCAGACGAAAGGGCGCCAGAATACCTGTGCCGATATGTCTCAAGCCCGACAGGAAGCCCACGCCGGGCAGGGGCGCACCGACGCACTCGACCACGCCCAGGGGGAGATACAACACCTGGATCGCCTGCACCGGCATGTCGACCACGGTTCGTCCCAGCCCGACGGTATGGCTCAGCGCGGGCTGGACCGCTGGAAGGGCTTGCGCAACGACCGCCACCGTGGCCGGATCGACCGCCGCAACCGCAGACGCCGCTGCAGTCACCGCCGCCAGGCCCGCAGCCAGCAGTCGCCGCCGCCCGCAACCCGGAAATGGACCCATTCGATGCATGCATGCCCCCTTAATTCAGTGTGAGCAGCGCTAGCGTGGTGGCGTACAACTCGCCGCCGACCGGCGTCCAGCGGTCGGCGATGTCCCAGGCACCGTCGGCGGCTTGGAGCGCGGCGATCCGCTGGCGGAGCGCGTCGGCCCGACCTCGATCACCGGCAGCGTCTAGGGCACGCGCGATAAAATAATCGCGGTAGAAGTCGGCGGCCCGGCCTGGGGATGCCGTGCCCCGCAAGGTCTGAGCGGCCTGGCGGGCGAGGGCGCGATGGTCGTCGGCCGAGAGCGAAGCTTCGAGCAGGATGGCGTAACCCATGGCATCGAGTGTGGCGGTGGGGCCCCCGGACGTGCGGTCATAGGCGAAACGGCCGTCGCCAGCCTGCTGCGACTGGAGCCATCGGATCGCTTTGCGGAGGTGTCCGTCGGGGTCGCCCCAGCCGCAGGAGCGGGCACGGATGAGGGCGTCGGTCTGCCACACGGTGATCGCCGTGTTGGGGGCATCGCCGGTGTTGTAGCCCCAGGCGCCGGCGGCATCCTGTGTTGCGCGGATGCGGGCGACGGCGATACGCAAGGGGGCTTCCGCGATGGCCGATGGACGGATCTGGCGTATGGCGAGGAGGGCGGCGGTGGTCATACCGTGGTTGTAGGCGCGGCAACTGCCGGGCGGACCGAAAGCGCCATCCGGCTGCTGCGCGGCGAGGAGGGCGGTGATCGCGCGGTCAACAGCGGCCCGGTGCGCGGGCCCGAGGCGCTCGAGGGCGAGGGCGGCGAGGGCGGTGAGGGCGGGTGTGTAGGGAGCGGTCGGGGTTGCGACGCCCGTCGGTTGCCACACGCCATCCGGATGTTGCGTGCGGGTGAGCCAGCGGCCCATCTCGGAGGGCACGGCGCGGCGCATTCGATCGGCGGCGAACCAGAGCGCGCTGGCCAGGAGGATGGCGGCGGCGGCAGCCGCGAGGGGGCGCCAGAGTATGAAACGCCGGTGGCGCGCGGGCGGCAGGGCCGCGAGGATGCGTTCAGCCAGGGCGGACGACGGCTCCGCTTCGGCCACGCCGCGGAGCCGCACGACCATGGCGAGCGCGGCATCGGCTTCGCGCCTGCAGACCGGACAGGCGGCACGGTGCGCCCAGCTGGCGGCGGAACCGTTCGCCGGGTTCAGGGCGCAGGCTACTGCCTCGGCCGCATGAGGGCAGTCCGCCGTCAACGCATCAGGTTCTTTTTTCATCATCCACCTCATTCTTGTCGACACCCTTCACGTACGCCCGACCTCCAACCGCTCGCGCAGCATCCTGATCGCGTTGAACATCCGCGACTTGACCGTTCCCTCCGGGACGCCCAGGATGTGGGCGACTTCGGCATAGGGAAGGTCCTGATACACGCCGAGTTCGACCACCTGCCGCATCGCCTCCGGAAGCGCGGCCACGGCGTCGGCGATATCCAGTCCGCCGCGCTCCGGAGGCGGTCCGCCTGCGGCGTTGGGCGGTTCGGGCTCGCGCGCCAGCGCATCGGCCAGCCGCCCCGTCCGCGATCGTCTGCGCAGTTCGTCGATCCAGACCTGCCTCGCCATCAGAAACAGAAACGTCGTGAACTTCGCGCGTGGCAGGTAGCGGTCCCGGTAGCGGTAAAGCCTCAGAAACGTCTGCTGCACGAGATCCTCGGCATCGTATTGAACGCCCGAACGAATGAAAAAGTTCAGCAGCATTTTCTGATGGCGCCTCACGAGCACGGCAAACGCATGTCGATCATCCACGCGCGCCAAGGCCATGAGCGCGGCGTCGCTGTCCGGGTCGGCGGGGTTCGGGTCTGGCGTGTCCATGGGGTTAGAGGTGAGGAGATTCACAGGGGCATCGATACAGTTGGGTATTCTGCCACTCCGGCAGGCGAAAGGCAAGCGGACGGTAATGAAGAGAATGCGGACGTCACAGCGCCACAGGCGCCAAGTGCGTAGATCAACGGGTAGAGGCGCTCCCAATACCACAGACTGGCGAAATACAAGCCGATGGGTGCGGGTTTCCAGTCCTCTGCTTCCGGGATGTTCCGTTGCAGCCAGGCCATTCCGCCGTGAATGGCCGCATCCGGCGCGGCCCGGAAGACGGCCAGCGCGTGCGTCGCCAGGGCGGTTTCCTCGATGCTCGATGGCGTGCCCTTGACTCCGCCCCACCCGCCATCGTCGTTCTGGTTGGCTTGCAGCCAGCGGGCCGCCGCATCGAGCATCACGGCCAGACGGGTGGCGTCGGCGGCGGCATCCAACCGGCTCAACGCCAAAACGGCCTTGGCGGTTCCGTAGGTGCGGTTTTCGGAGTGGACCGCGTGTTCGTTGCCGAACCAGAGCGGTGTCCAACTGCCGTCCCGGTTTTGCATCCGCTCGAGATAGCGGAGCGCCCGCTTCATGCCGACGCGCAGACGCGCGCGGAGTTTCGGGGGACACGCATCGAACCACGCCCGCATCGCCGCTACCGCGTGCGCGGTGAGGTCGGGACAGCTTCGGTCGAACGGCAATTTTCCCCAGCCGCGGCAGAAGGTCGGCAGGCCGCCATCGCGATTTTGCAGATCGAGCAGCCAGCGCAGGCCGTGTTCGGCCGCGTGGGATGCGGCGGAATCGGACGAACCGGTCAGGTGGCGCAGCGCGATCAGCGCGCCAGCCGTATCGTCCGCATCGGGCACGCCGCCGGACAGGTCCGTCCAGGCCCAACCGCCGGGTGCGGCGCCGGTGTACGGGTGCGGTGCCCGGTGCTGGGTGCGCACGAGCCAGTCCCGGATCGGGGTGAAAACACCGGCTTGCGATAGGCGAGCCACGTCGGACTGCGGCAGTTCGGCCAGCGCCTCCACCGCCTGCGTGGTGACCCACGTCTTCAGGTTGGTGTCGATGGGCCAGCTTCCGTCGGCGCGAACCGTTGCGGTGAGAAAGCCGACGGCGCGCCCGACCACCGGATCATTCGCTTCACCGGCGGCGCACAGCGACAGGGCCACGAAGCCGGTCAGTGGGGCGGCCTCGAGAAAGCCCCCCGACGCTGGTTGGAGACGCGCGAGCCTGCGCAGCGCCAGCGGCGTGAGCGCATGGCGGAGCCAAGCCAGCCCCGGCAGGCGGGAGCGGCGGTTGCGGTGGTGGGCCAGGCCCATGGCGATCAGCGCGGGCAGGGCGTAGCTGACGACAGGCAGCCCGGCCAAGCGATACCAGCGGGCGGGAATCGCGACCAGCTCGAACGGCAGTGGCGGAACGTGACACCAGGCGCTGGCGGCGGGACCCAGCAATCCCGCCTGTGCGCACATGACAAGGATCGGCGTTGAAAACGTCCGGTCCCGGCCATAGCGTGTGAGCGCCAGGTCGGCGATGGCCTCGGGCGCCAGCGATCCGGCCCGGCGGGCGATCCAGGCGTCAGCCGCGCACCGCGCCGCGCGACAGTCGGCATCGGCGGGATCGGCGGCCGTGAGCGCTGCGCGGCACAGCAGGGTGGTACTGGGGTGGCTGCAGCTTTGCGACGTATCGCCCCAGCCGCCGTCGGCGTTCGCATGATCGACGAGCCAGCGCAGCGCCTGGCCGACCTGCGGGCGATGCCCGCGCGGATCGACCTGATGCAGCGCAAATGCCGCAACCGCTGTCGCCAAAGCGCTGGAGGAGAGATGGCCATCCCAGACGCCATCGGCACCCCGGTGCCGCAGCATCTGTTGCGTGAGCCGCCCCAGAAGTGCCTCGACCGTCGCCGCAGAGGCGACAAACGTTTTTGCGCTTTTTGTGGCCATCCCGCCCTTTATTACGCAGTCGTCTCCAGCAGCTTGCGGGCGTGCTCGAGGGTCACGGAGGTCAGGTTTTTGCCGCCGAGCATGCGGGCAATCTCCTCGG
>CAZDLY010000123.1:0-4602 GCA_964506575.1 uncultured Akkermansia sp.
CCGCATCGGCGCCGTCACCATCGCCGCCACCGACATCGGCGCGCTGCTGTAAACGCAAAGACACTCACCCGACCCGGCACACCAGTCCCTTGAGATACAGCCCTTCGGGGAAGCAGACATCTTCCGGATGGTCGGGGCCTTGCTGGAGCCGTTCGATGATCTGTACCCGGCGGCCGGCATCCACGGCGGCATCGGCGACCACCTTGTGGAACAAGTCGGGCGTGACCAGCCCCGAGCAGGAAAAAGTCGCCAGCAGCCCGCCCGGACGGAGCAGCTTCATCGCCAGCAGATTGATGTCCTTGTAGCCCCGGCACCCCGCCATGACCTGGCCTTTGGATTCGACAAACTTGGGCGGGTCGAGGACGATCAGGTCGAACGCGCGGCGGCTGTCGCGAAACTGCCGGAGCACCTGAAACACGTCGCCGGTAATAAACTCCGCACGGTCCCCGGCGATTCCGTTAAGCGCCGTGTTGGCGCGCGCCAGGTCGAGCGCGGGCGCAGAGAGATCGACATGCGTCACCCGCGCCGCGCCAGCCATCCCCGCCGCCACGCCGAAGCCGCCGGTGTAAGCGAACGCATTGAGCACCTCCCGCCCCGCCGCAACAGACGCGACACGGGCGCGGTTGACGCGCTGGTCTAGATAAAAGCCAGTTTTGTGCCCGCCCTTCACGTCGACGCCATACCGGCAGCCGTTCTCGCTGATCTGAATCTGATCGGGAGGCTCCCCGCCGCGCAGCACGCCAGCCACGGGATCGAGTCCCTCCCGGTCGCGGACCGTGGCGTCGCTTCGCTCGTAGATGCCCGCGCACGCTGGCAGCAGCCGCGCCAGCGCGCCCGTGATTTCGCCCTTCCACCGTTCGACGCCGGCGGCGGTGAACTGGCAGACCACGAAATCGCCGTAGCGGTCGACCACCAGGCCCGGCAGGCCGTCGGACTCGGCGTTGACCAGCCGGAGCGCGTTGTCGTCGCCGCGCAACACGCCCAGATCGGTCCGCAGCCGGATCGCGGCGGCGATCCGCCGCTCGAAGAACGCCGCGTCCACCGCCTCCGCCGGGTCGCACGTCCACATCCGCACCCGGATCTGCGACGCCTCCGACCACGCGCCGAGCCCCAGGGCCGTCCCGTCGTCCGCGACCACGCGCACCGTCTCGCCCGGCGTCAGCCCGGCGGCGGCGCTCCCGACCGCCCCCGAAAACACCCACGGGTGCCGCCGCTGGATGGAGTAGTTTCGCCCCTTTTTGATCACCACGTCTTTCATGGAACATCCTTTATCTGAAATCCTGCATGTGCCGGCCTCACGGGACCGCTTGAAAGAAGAGTCGCTGAATGTACGACGCGGCGTCCACCTGTGTCAATTCGCCTGAGAGCGCCACGGGCTGTCCCCGGCTTTTCTGCTGACTGGCCAGGCGGTCGCCCACACGGTGGATGAACAGCGGCACCCGTTCGGCGGGGTCGGCGCGGACGCCGGCCTCCGGGGCGTACTCGACCATGGCGCGGTGGTCTCCCAAGATGATCACGAGGGCTCCCGCAGGAAGTCCGCCGACGTAGGTTTCAATCTGGCGGTCGACGAAATGCATGTTGTTGAAGTAACGGGATTGGATATCTTCCTTGCCGGGAATGAACGTCTGTTGCTCCGCTTCGAGATAGATGAACGGCTGGTGGCTGGTGAGCGTGATGATGTAATGCAACTGGCGTCCGGCCGGGGGATGTCCGGCGATCATCGCCCGCGAGAGTTCCAGGACCGTGTCGTCGCGAATGCCCCAGAGGCTCGTGGGGGCGCGCAGATCGTCGCGCATGTCCTCCAGGAACAGCGTGCGCGCGAACCCCATCCGCGCGAACGTCCGCTTCCGTTCGAAGAAGCGCCCGCTGTTGCCGTGAAAGGCGACGGAGATATAGCCGGCCCGCGCCGCCGCCTGGGGCAGCGTATTCTGGTAGGGATAATGCTCGATGCGATACGTCATCAGCGTGGGCGATGGCGGCACCGCATTGAGCATGACGAAGTCCGCATCACCCGATCCGTTCTTGTGAAAAGCCGCAATCCTGAACAGCATGGCATCTTCGGCGAGGCGGTTCAGGAAGGGCGTCACGGCGCGCCCGTCCACGCGGTGATTCAGGATCCGCCAGTCCAGGCTTTCCACCTGCAGCACGACCACATCGCCCGTCAGCGCTACGGGCGCCTCGATGGCGCTCAACCGGTCCGTCGCCAGGGCCCGTTGCGCGACGGCCTCCCGCAACAGGTGGTTCATGTCCCGGTACACGAACTCGCCGGCCCAGAGCGGCAGGTACCCATAAGTCATTCCAAAGCGTTCGTTGGACACGAAGGTGCGCAATTTATTCGGGTGATCGATCTTCATCATCGCGACGGCCAGGAGCAGGCCATACCCCGCCAGCGCGGCCAGGCCGGTCCTTCGCCTGAGTGTCCGCCGCCCAGCCTGGCGCGGCACCCGCAGCAGCAGCCAGACCTTGGCCGCCAGCGCGGTCACCAGCGCCAGCAGCAGCAACCCATTGGCGCAGCCCCAGTCGAACTGCATCACCTCCAGCCCCTCGGAAAACTGCCCCTGCAGCGTATTCCAGGAGAGCACACGGCCGAACACCGCCTGATAGTAGTTCGCGCCCTGGGCGAACAGGATGAAGCCGAGAAACGCGAGGATCGTGCACACCCTCGGCAGCAGGAAGACCAGTCCGAGGCTGAACAGCACGTCCAGCAGCAGGCGCACCGTCTGCGCGCCGACGCGCTTGGCCAGCGGAACGGGATAGTCGAAATGAAACGACAACGCCTGAAAGGCGAACAGCTCCACCGCCCAGATCAGGGCGACGGCCAGCAGCAGCGCCGGGGCGCGGGACGGCGCCAGCCGGGCCGGCGGGATGGTGGCGGGACGGTTGGTCACGGAAAGTCTCCCCTCCCCACGTGGATGGAATGCCGCGGCGGCATTGAACGCGCGCGCAGGCGTGTCTACATCTTCTGATCCAGCCCCTTGCCGGTCTCGATGTGCGCGAAACTGGGCAGATGGGCCTTGAAGACCGCCACCAGCTCGGCCTTGGTCACGCGCGGCCGGTCCAGGCACGCGCGCAGCGCCGCAAACACGCCGTCGATCTCCGCCAGGCTCCGGCGGGGGGCGTTTGTGACGACTCCGAGGGCAGCGAACCGCGTCAGGTCCAGAGCCTCGCCCGGCGTGTAAAACTCCTCATACGGCTTCTCGCCGCTGGTGTCGGAATCAAAGAAATAGACCGGCCACCGGATCGTGCCCTGCGGGCTGTTCGACAAAGAACCGTCCGCCCGCAGCCGCGCCATCTTCTCCCGCGCCTCGTCCTCGCTGTGACACACGTCGGACTCCAGGCCCAGGGCGTGGAGCAGGTCGACCGCCACCCGTTCAAACGGGATCATGTCGCGCGCCGCATCGAGCTTGGGAAAGAGGATGTCGCCGCTTTCCCCCAGGATCGAGGCGAGCAGGCACAGCTCGCCCGCCTCGGTCGGCGAGACGAAGAACCGCCGGATGCCGAGCGGGCAGGACCACGGCTGACGCTTGGACAGCCGCTCCAGAAAACCGAGCGGCAGGCTGCCATTGGAAAACGCCACGTTGGCAAAGCGGGCGGTGGTGACGGGCATGTGTCCGGCGTAGGCCAGGATCATCTCCTCCATCAGCTTCTTGCTCGCGCCCATGAGATTCACCGGATTCGCCGCCTTGTCCGTGGAAACGCAGAAGAAATGCTCGGGCGGACGCTCCAGTAGCAGGTCGAGCAGTCCGCGTGCCCGCAGCAGATTGTTCTCGACCATCGCCTCGATCGAAAACGGATCCTTCTCGCTGCGCACATGCTTGTGCGCAGCAAAATTGGCGACAATGTCAAAAGGCCCGTGCGCGCGAAAGAGCTTGGTGAAGACGGGATCGCCAAAGCTGACGGGATAGGTGATGAAATCGGCCGGCAGGGAGGCAACGCCACAGCTGCGCAGGTCGCGCACCAGTTCGGTCAGCCCGTTCTCGCTGGTATCCACAACGCACAGTTTCGCCACGTTGAACCGCAGGAGTGCCTTGATGTAATGCGAGCCGATCGACCCCGCGCCCCCGATAACCAGCGCGCGACGGCCGTCGATGCGCGCGTGCAGGTCGCCATCGAAACGGGCAAAATCATCGGCCAGCAAGCTGCGCTCCCGCCGCGTCACCCACTCCCGGATGAACCGATCCAGATCAAACGCGATGTCCATACCTGTCCGCCTCTCCCCCTGGGGTTATGTCGTGAGCAGACTATACGTCGCTCCTCTCCCCGGCGTCAACCTAAACACGCGAGGAAACGGCTTTCATCCCGCCGCCCGTTTGTCGTATACTGTATGGCAACCTGCTTAACAGACGCACACACGAATGGGATGGAACACTATGAAACGCACCTGCCTTGTCTTTGCCCTGCTTCTTTCTCTCGCCGCAGCCGGTTGCGGCGCATTCTCGCCGCGCCGCGCGGTGCGCGACGGCGAAGCGGCGTTGAAGGATCGCAATTACGAGCTCGCCGTGCGGCACTTCAATCGCGCCGCGCGCCGGCTGCCGAATGACGCGACGCTGCACTACAACCTCGCGACCGCCCATTTTCTGCTCGGCAGCTTCGTCCCCGCCG
>CAZDLY010000124.1:0-4556 GCA_964506575.1 uncultured Akkermansia sp.
CGCAGGCTGAACCGGGAAAAGAGATCCTCGTTCGAATGGTCTCCATGCTGGTCGGCTTGATCCGCAGCACATCCCCTGATCGTGTGCATGAGCAGGGAGCCGTCTAAGAGTCGAATCGACGAGGGTTGGAGGATTAAGATTAAGACTACGATTATGAGTAAGGAGTAACCCTCATCAGAACTGCCATGCGCCCCCCCGCAGGTCTTCCCCGTAATGCTTCGACCGAGACGGTGCGGACATCGTCCTCGTCCTCGTCGTCGTCCTCGATTTCATGATTCGAGGACGAGGACCGCAACGCTGAGGACGAAGACGATCACGATGTTTCAACCGAGAAACGGCTATCAGAGGTTATGCAACGTCGACGACGGGACGAAAGGAACTCCGCGTATGAATGCCATTGAAACGATTGTCCGGGGCGTTTGCATCCAGGGCGGGCGGGTGTTGCTGTGCCGGTCCCATGACGGGGGCCGGCTCAGCTATCTGCCGGGCGGGCATATCGAATTCGGCGAGACGGCGCGGGTGGCGCTGGCGCGCGAGATGGAGGAGGAACTCGGGGTCACGGCGCGCATCGGACGCTTTCTCGGCTGCAGCGAACATGGCTTTGTGCAGAAGGGGGAGCCGCACGCGGAGATCAACCTGGTCTTCCGCATGACGCTCGCCGGCGTGCCATCCGATCGCGACCCGCAGGCGCGCGAGGATTGGATCCGCTTCTTCTGGCACCCGGTTGACCGGCCGGAGGAGGCGGGATTGGAACCGGCGCCCCTGTGCCGCGCGCTCGCGCGGTGGCTGAAGCGGCCGGGGTTCGTGACATCCGGACTATGACGCGACGCGTGAGCCCGTTCCGGCCTCCGTTTTGAGTTGGCTTTCCGTCCGGCCGGTGGTATTCTTGATCCCCTTTTCGACACGCACGGGAGTTTTCCATGGCCTTGAAGATCGCTTTCATCGGTGCGGGCAGCCTGGGGTTTACGCGCACGCTGATCCATGACCTGTTGACGGTTCCCGAGTTCAGGGATGCCGAGTTCGCGTTGCACGACATCAGCGCGCGGAATCTCAAGATGATCACGCAGATCCTGCGGCGTGACGTGCGTGCGAACCATCTCCCGGCGCGGGTGACCTCCACGACCGACCGCCGGGTGGCCGTGACCGATGCCGATTATGTGATCAACTCCGCCCGCGTGGGCGGCACCGAGGCGTTCCAGACGGATATCGACATTCCGTTGCGGTATGGCGTCGACCAGTGCGTGGGCGACACCCTCTGCGCCGGCGGCATCATGTACGGCCAGCGCGGCATCGCCGCGATGCTGGACTGGTGCGCCGACATCCGCGAGCTGGCCAAGCCCAATGTGCTGCTGCTCAACTACGGAAACCCCAACGCGATGCTTACCTGGGCGGCCAACACCTTCGGCGGCGTGCCCGCGATCGGCCTGTGCCACGGCGTGATGGGCGGCCACTGGCAAATCAGCAACGTGATCGAGCGCCTGATCAACAAAGGACGCAAGCCGGAGGACAAGCGCTACGAGAAGGTGACCATGCGCGACGTGGACATCGTCTGCGCCGGCATCAATCATCAGACGTGGTACGTGCAGGTGCTCTACAAGGGCGAGAGCTGGCTGGACCGCCTCCTGGAGGGGTTTGAAACGCATCCCGAATTCAGCCGGACGGAGAAGGTGCGCATCGACATCCTCCGCCGCTTCGGCTACTACTCCACGGAATCCAACGGCCACCTCTCCGAGTATGTCGCCTGGTACCGCAAACGCCCGTCCGAAATCGAGAACTGGATCGACATGGGTTGCTGGATCAACGGCGAGACCGGCGGCTACCTGCGCGTGATCAACGAGGGTCTCAATTGGTTCCAGACCGAGTTCCCGAAACTGCTGGCGGAAAAGCCCTGGGATCTCGCCGATCACGCGCGGTCGCAGGAGCATGGGTCCTACATCATCGAGGGGCTGGAGACGGGACGTCCGTATCGCGGCCATTTCAACGTGGTCAACGACGGCTGCATCACCAACCTCCCCGACGACTGCATCGTCGAGGTCCCGGGCTATGTGGACCGGAACGGCATCAGCATCCCCAAAGTGGGCGATTTGCCGATGGCGTGCGCGGCGATCTGCTCGCAGTCGGTAAGCGTGCAACGGCTGTCGGTCGAGGCGGCGGTCAACGGCGACGTCCAGGTGTTGAAACAGGCGATGATGCTCGACCCGCTGGTCGGCGCCGTCTGCACGCCGCCGGAAATCTCGCAGATGACCGACGTCCTGCTGGTCGCCCAGGCGAAGTGGCTGCCTCAATACCGGTACGCGATGCCCGAGGCCAGGCGCCGCCTGGCCAAGGAGCCGAAGCTGGCCCGATTCGGAACGGCCGGCGCCTGTCGCAAGAAGCAGGCCGGCGTCAAGACGGTCGCCAAACGCAACGCCGCAACCGCCCTCAAGCGCAAAGCGGGCAGGGCATTGAACATCACCGAACCGGAAGGTTGATCGGCATGATCTATCGCACGCTTGGGAAGACGGGTTTGCGGGTGTCGCAGCTCGGATTCGGTGCCATGCGGTTGCCCATGGTGGGCGAGGGGGCCGAGGCCGTCATTGATCGCGCGCTCGCGATTCCGATGATCCACCGGGCCTTTGAGGCCGGCGTGAACTACATCGACACCGCCGTCGGCTATTGCAATCAGGACAGCCAGCGGGTCGTCGGCGCGGCGCTCAAAGGGTGGCGCGACCGGATCGTCCTCTCCACCAAGAATCATTATTTCGGCGAGGACGAAAAGGCGTGGTGGGCCCTGCTCGAACAAAGCCTGGAACGGCTTCAGGTCTCCTGCATCGACATTTACAACCACCACGGGGTCAATGGTGGGGCGTATGCCGAGCATGTGGCGCCCCGGCTCTCCCTGTGGATGCGCAAGGCGCAGGATCAGGGGCTGATCAAGCACATCTGCTGTTCGTTCCACGACAACAACGCCGCCTTGATGAAGCTGGTCGCGAGCGGCTATCCTGCGGTCATCACGCTGCAATACAACCTCCTCGACCGGCAGTTGGAGGAGGGGATCGCCGCCGCGCACGCCGCCGGCATCGGCGTGGTGGCCATGGGGCCGGTGGCGGGCGGGCGATTGGGTGACACCAGTTCGGCGTTGGGCGGGATCGTCCCCGGAATCGAGCGCGTGCCGGAACTGGCGCTGCGGTTTGTGCTGGCGAACCCGGGCGTCGATGTGGCGCTTTCCGGGATGGGCACGCTGCAGATGGTGGAGGAGAACATCCGGATCTGCGCCGCCCCGGCCGCGTTGTCGGCCGCGGACCGGGCGGCGATCACGACGCAACTGGAGCGGCTCAGGAAGATGGCCGATCTCTACTGCACCGGATGCAACTACTGCATGCCATGCCCGCAGGGCGTCGCCATTCCGAGGATCTTCGAGTGCTACAACCGCGGGCGGGTCTACGATTCGTGGGAAACCGCCAGGGCGGGCTATGCCGGCATCGGCGCGGGGTCGTGGGATCCGGGCAAAAAAGCCGACGTCTGCATCGACTGTGGCGCGTGCGAAACGAAATGCCCGCAGCACCTCCCGATTCGCGAGCGGCTTAAGGAAGCGGCCGCCGCGCTGGCCTAGCCCCTGACGCGATCGGCATAGGTGCCGTCGCGGGTGTCGATGCGGATCATGTCGCCCTCGTTGACGAAGAGGGGCACATTCAGCTCATAGCCGCCCGCGATGGTCGCCGGCTTCGTCACCTTGCCCGATGCGGTGTTGCCGCGCACACCGGGGTCGCACACCACAACCTTGCGTTCGACAAAGTTGGGGAGCGTCACATCGATCGGTTGGGAGCCGAAGAACAGGACCTCGCACTCCATGTCCTCGCAGAGGAAGAACCGGTTCTGACCGAGCACGTCGGTGCTGATGGTGATCTCCTCGTAGTTTTCATCGGTAAAATAGTAGATGCCATCCTTCGCATAGGAGAAATGCACCTGGCGCTGGCTCAGGTCCGGCTTGTCAAACTTGTCACCGGAACGGTAGCTGCGGCTCATGGTGCTGCCGGTCAGCATGTTCTTGAGCTTGCAGTTGTAGATGGCCTGCCCCTTGCCCGGCTTGCTGAATTCAAAATCGGTGACAAACCACGGCGTACCGTCAATCAGCAGTTTGATGCCTTTGCGTAGATCAGAGACGTCGTACATGCGTACATTCCTTTTGAAGGTGTCAGGTAGGGGCAGAAAATACTGTTACGGCCGCCTTCTGTCAAGGAGAGATATGCACCCCCGCGCGATTCATTCTATTTTTTGTGTTGCCCCCTGCGCGCCGATAATGCTATCTTCACGCCCGCTTGCGCCCATCGTCTATCGGTTAGGACACAGGGTTTTCATCCCTGGAAGCGGGGTTCGACTCCCCGTGGGCGCGCCATCTTCTTATCGGCGAGGCGCTTGCAAAACCTCCTTCGTCGGTTCTGCAAGCGCCGTATTCAGAAGCCGGAATTCAGTATTCAGAACTGGAACCCGCTCACGGGCAACGTGTTCAATTATTCTGACCCCTGTCTTCTTGCCTATAACTTCAGATCGCCGCCAAAGCCGTCTCCAGTTCCAAC
>CAZDLY010000125.1:0-4499 GCA_964506575.1 uncultured Akkermansia sp.
ACTTTCAGTTTCGGCGGCTTACCCCACGTGCCCCTGCCTTTCACCTCGTATGCGTGGGCCTCCGGCGCAGCCGTTATGAGACAGACAGCCACCACCAGGACCAGCATGGCTGTATTGCGAAGCATCTGCGTCGAGTTGTACATCGGTTTATCCTGAGCGCCCAATAAGGTCTACTCCACGATCCACATTCCCATGTCGTTCGGGTGGATCCGCATCTCGGTGGGCACGTCGTTGTTCACGCCGATCGCCGGGGTCTTGTCGCTCCACAGGTAGCGGACGGCATTGACCGTGCCGCCCTCGTTGCCGTAGATCACGCCGACATCGCCCTTGAACTTCAACCCGGGCGCGGGCTTGAGGCCGATCACGCTCCAAGGCACGCCCACTTCCACCACATAGCTGTCCTTCTCGGCCTTGCAGTGCATCGGCAGGTCGTTGATCTCGCTGACCTCGTCCACCATCTCCTTCCACACCGACGAGGAGTACTCGTACTGGTTCGGCTTGTCCTTGCCCGGCGTGCGGTAGCGGATGATCGCCGCGTTCATCTTGTCGTCCTTCGTGCGAACCACCAGGATGCGGGTGTCGCCCACGCGCATCTCCTGCTGGTTCTGGCCGTGCTCGGGCCGCGTCCCGGTGTCCGTGCAGAACTGGATGTCCAGTGCGTCGCCGGTCTTGAAGAGCGTGCGGTAGTCCGAAGCCTGGTTGCGCAGCGGCGACTCGTCGGCGACCAGGAACCGGATCCAGAGGTACTTCTCATCATACCCGAGCTGGGCCTGCGCCAGGCGCTTGTCGGCCACCAGAACGGTCTGCGGCTGGATGCCGTTCCACTCGGCGTAGTCGCCGTTGGCGGCGGCGTTGGTGAGCTTCTTGAGCTTGAACTCGCGCAGCAGCCCCATCGCCGATTGCTCGGCCAGCCGGGCCTGCGCGGCGTTCTGGCCCGCCTGCGCGACCTGCGCGGCGTTCACCGCGACCGCGCCCTCGCGGACCTTGTAGTCCTCGTAACCCGTGAGTTCCCAGACGCGGCAGTCGGCGTCGCCGCCGGAGAAGTAGGTCTTGCCGGTCTTGGGATGGTTCCAGATCGTCCCATTGAAGTTCTCGGTCAGCACAATGGTGTGGTCGTGCGTGTAGGCGCTGCGCTGATCCTGCCCCAGCGCGGCCACGAAGAGGCCGGTCTCCTTGTCGAGCAGGAAGTACTGCCCGTAGTAGCCGGTCACGCCCCACAGCCGTTTGGAGGAGGTGGGCATCGTTTCGAGGGCGCCGGTGATGAATCCGGGACTGTAGGCCTCGCTGGTCCAGGCAAAGGCCACATGGACGTTGTGGTACTCCCACAGCTTGCCGCCTTTGCCGTCGTAGCAGACGACCCGGTGGCCGGTCCCCTGCGCCCGCTGGCCGCGCTGAATGTCGCCGGTGGCGTACAGGACCAGGACGCGCCCCTCGTCATCGACGGCAATGGCCGCGTCAGGAACGACCCCCTCGTACGTGTCGGTCGCCACGACCTCGGGCTTGTCGAAGGCCCAGGTCAACCCGCCCTTGTCGTTGAAACCGGTGAACTTCACCCGATCCACGACCGGGAAGGGTTTGTCGGCCGGCTTCAGGGGCTTCGGAGGCAGCCCGCCGGAGCTTTGGTGGTGACCCCTCGGGCGGAGCAACCGATAGAGGTTCAGGTGGGAATCGATGGTGGTGAACCCTTGCGGCGCGCTGACCTCCTCCGGCTGCAGGCGGCCGTCATTGTTGTCGTCCCGCCAGTTGCGCGGCGTGGAGTAGGGCCAGGCGGAGTAGAGCCGCGGCACGAACCGGTCGTTCACCAGCTCCATGACGCATCCGCCGAACCCGACAAACTGCCGCCCCTTGACGCTGGCGAAGATCGCGCCATTCCCCGACTTCCCGGCCGCGAGGGGAAAATCGAAAACAACCGGCTTCTCGTTCGTCGTGGCCGCCGGAAGCTCCAACTTGATGCCGCGCGACAGCAGCCGGTCCATGACCCACGTGCCCGTGTCGTAGTCGACGCGGTACCGGATGGGTCCCGTGTAGAAATGCTCCGGCCTGGCCGGGTCGACGACCACTCCCGGCGAATAGCCGGCCGAGCCGTAAAAGTCCTTCCACAGCGTGCCATCCGCATTCCAGACCGAGTACCGCTTGGGCATGTCGTCAAACTCGGCCACCCAGATGCGGCCGTTCTTGTCCACCGCCACGTCGTAGGGCTGGTACATCCCGTTCGGGTCGAATTGGCCCACCGCCGGACGGCCGCCTTCCTTGCCGATCTTTTTCAGGAGCTTGCCGTCGGGCGAGAACTTCCACACCTGCATGGCCGATCCCCACACACACGCGTAGATGTTGCCCGCGGCATCGCACTCCAGCATCCGGTTGTCGGGCAGCGGATCGGTGAGCGGCTGGAACGTCTTGGCCTGCAGGTCATAGCGGCCGATCCGATTGCCGGCCACGACGTACAATTCGCCCTTCGGCCCCGCGGCCACGCCCCAGCCGGCACCCTCCAGCGGCAGCTTCTCCTTCACCGCCGCCGTCTCCGGGTCCACCAGGTACAGCGCTTTGTCGTTCATGCTGACCACGGCCAGCTTGCCGTCCACCACCGTCATCCCGCCGGCCCCCGTGTTGATACCCGTCGGGATCTGGCCACGGCCGTCGGCGAACGCCTTGGCCTTGCCCTCGTGGGCGTCAAACCGGCTCAGTGAACCTGCCCAGTCGGTGAAATAGCCAATCCCGTTCTTTAAGGCCCAGAATCCCTTGGCGCCCCAATGCGCACCCCACTGCTTCTGGCCGTCGAGGGTCGTGCCGATGGTCCGGGTCGCCGCCTCGCCGTCGCCCGTGCCCAGCACCACCTGATCCCCATCCACATTCACGCACACCGGCCAGCCGTAATCTCCTGCCCAACCGCCCGTCCCCGCATCGTTCTGGTAGGGCGGGGTGCCGCTCACGCCCACGTCGCAGACGTACTTCTGCTCGAAGCCCTCCTGGGTCAGCATCTTCCAGCGATAGCTGCCCGCCGGCACCGGCCGGTCGTAGTCGTCCAAGCCGTCCCACTGGTAGGTCTGCTTGCCCGCTTCCATGGGTTCCGCGCCCAGGCAGGTGCGGATGATATGCCCGTCCTTGTCGGTCACCGCCAGGCTGACTTTGGTGGCCTGCGCCAGTTCGAACGCGATCGGGATGTGACCCGCGGCGCGCTCGATCTTTTCCTTCTTGGCGAGCTTCAGGTTGCCCTTGCCATGCACGATGCCGGTGCCCCACGACGCCGGGCCCATGTAGCCCAAGTCGGTGCTGTCTCTCATGCGGACGTCGGTCATGCCGGTGATTCCCTTCTCGCCGAGCGGGTTGCCCCACGTGACCTGCCACTGCGTCTGCACCTTGTCGCCGTCCTTCCACGGCTTTTCCTGCCGGAGGATCTTCCACGGTATCCGGTACTCGAACGTGTACCCCTTGCCATCCGCGTCCTTCTTGTAGACGGCCTCAACCTCCTTCGGGTTGAGGGCCAGGTCCTTGAAGCCGAGCGTGTACATGATCATGAAGCCGGGCTTCTGGTCGCTGGTCGAATACCACAGGAAGATGTAGCAGAGGGATCGCTGATCCGCCTCCGACATCTGATTCTGACCGCCGCTCTGGGTCGAGACCCTGGACTTGACCGCCGGGTCGGCGACCAGGTAGAGCTGGACGCAGTCGGCGTCCCAGACGAGGCTCATGTCGCCGGCGAAGCTGTGCGCGTTCATCATCGGCGTCGGGTCCTTCACGCGTCCGCCGACGTAGAACGCCTCCTGGTCGTACATGTACGCGCCCTGAACGCTCATCGTCGCGCGGCTGGCCTCGTCGAGAAAGAGGTCCACCGCACCCGACAGGTCCCAGTCCTTCAGGTCGCCGTCAATCACCACCTTGCCGGGCGCCGGCACGATGTGCATCTCCTGGTAGTCGGTCTTGTTCACCGTCGCCAGGTAGGCATGCGCCGCCGTCACCAACGCCAGACTCAGTCCCGTGATCCGCAGCCAAACCTTGCTCCGATTCATGTTGCGCCCCTTTCCCCTTGTTGCCTGCTCTGCATGGTGCCGATTGCCCGCGCGGCGGGCTTGCCACCAACTTCCCCCACCGTCTCCCCTTCCACCAGCGGCGCGGGCAGGACCACGTGCCGCGGCGGTTCGTGGGGATTCCGCATCCGCCAGTCGATCATGCGCACCGCCTCGGCCCCGAGCGCTTCCAGCGGAATGCTGTTTATCATCGTCTCGCGCCGTTGTGCACGTGTCCACCAAAATGATCACGCGTACATCGTATTATGATTGGGAATGGCTCGTCAACCCTAAAATTCAAAAAAACGCCGAAATCGGGGACAAGCCAATAGTACGCGCGTCCTCAGTGAGCGAAGCGAACGGTCCTCGTCCTCGTCCTCGTCCTCGGCAGGAAAAGGAAGATGATCGTGGACGTGGACGACGACGAGGACACAAAGGGAACGGAAGGCCCGTCCCGAATGGCGCTAAGTTAAGGAGCTTTTGCCATCTTAATCG
>CAZDLY010000126.1:0-4360 GCA_964506575.1 uncultured Akkermansia sp.
AACTCGATCGTCGATCCGGAGGCGGAGGTGAACACCTGGCTGATCCGCGCGGCGAGTGCGATCCGCGCGGGACAACCGGACGTGGCGGCACCGCTGCTGAAGAATGTCATGCAGGCCGATCCGGCGGCGATGGCGTCCACCAATGGCTTTGTCTTCCGGCAGGCGCGGAAACTGGCCGCTGAACTGATCCGCGCGATGCCGGAGCGGACACGCGCCGCGTACGGCCTGGCGGCGAACGTCCCGGGGGAAATCCGGTCCGGTAGCGCGTCGGCGACGGCTGACCCGGCCTCGCTGGAGGTGCTGTATCGGGACGCACCGCCCGGTGCCGCAGCCAGGGAGGCCGGCCTGCGGCTGGCCGGCATCTACCTCGACCAAGGACGGTTTGCGGACGCGCGCCGGGTCTTGCTTGAGCTGCTCGACGCCGACCCGGCGAGGCCCGGGACGCGTTCGGAACTGCTGGCGCGCCTGGTGGTGGCCTGTTCGCGTGTGGGGGACGGATCGCAAGCGCAATGGGCCTGGGCTGAACTCCAGAAGGAAAGCGACGCAAACCGCTGGTCGGCCCTCGAAGTCGAAGTTCGCGCGGCGGGGGCGGCAGTGGCGGCGCCCGCGTCGAACGGCTGGGCCATGGCCTATGGCGGTCCGGAGCGGGCTGGGGCCCCGCCGGTCCCGTGCCGGGATCTGGCGACGAACGAAAGCTGGGGCGTTGCGTGGGGTGTGAACCTGGCCCCGTCGTGGATCTACGACGATGAGCTGGACAACGCGATTTCGACAAATCGGGCGGGGGGCATGAGCCGCAACGCGATGGTGGCCGACATGACGCGGGCGAACCGGCGGCCGGCGGAGGGGACCCTCTTCTCCGGGAACCGGGCCTGGCTGAACCGGGCGGACGAATCTGTCGTGGCCGATCTCGACTCGGGCCTCGTGCTGCAACGTGTGCCCAACACGGTCGGAAGCGTCGCGGCCTATCCGGGGAGTGCCAATAGCCTTGCCGTCGCGGCCAGTCTGATCGGAGGCCGGGTCTATCGCATCGTAGATGGAATCAATCCAGCCCTTCGGTCATCCGGGAGAAGGGGGAAAAGAATTACCGACATGCCCTGCGGCAATGCGCTGGCGGCCTACGACACGGCGACGGGAAAGCAGCTCTGGCGTCTGGGGCGTGAATTTTCGCCGGGCGCGCCGGGAAAGGCGGGAGAACGCTGGCGCGTGAATGCGATTCGCTTTGTCAGTTCGCCTGTATCGTGCGCCGGCCGGTTGCTGGCGCCGGTTGACGATGGCACCAGCATCGGCGTGGTGGCGCTCGACGCGGAGAGCGGCGCGGCGGTGTGGCGCACGCACGTCGCGTACGGTTCCATGGAGGGTCTCCCGCGGATGACGCCGCTGACGGTGGACGGCGCAGTCGTCTATCTCTGCAGCGGCAAGGGGGTGGTCAGCGCACTGGACGTCTACGATGGGACCGTGCTGTGGTCAGCGCTGTACGACTCGCTCGGGGAGACCGTCGTGACCAACGCGCCCGACTCGGGCAAGGACGACGCGCCGGTCGCCGATGTGCCGCCGCCCGTCGGGCGGTGGTGGGAGGAGAACCTGGTGGTGGTCGAGGGGAATGCGGTGGTGGCGTTGCCGGCTGACGCGCGGGAGCTGATCGCGTTGCATCGGCGGAGCGGGGCGCTGCTTTGGCGGCGTCCCATGCCGGAGGGCGTGGACTACGCGGTTGGACGTCGCGGCGCGGGCTTGGTTGCCGCCGGCGCGCGGGCCGTGGCGTGCGTGGATTTGGGAACCGGACGCGAACGCTGGCGGAAGGCGATCGACGGGAGCACGGGGCGCGGCGTGTTGCGCGGGCCGGAGGTGCTGATCCCCTGCGATCGGAGGATTCAGCGCCTGCGCCTCGAGGACGGAGCGGACCTGGGCTCGATGCCGGCGCAGACCCTGGACGACTTGCCGCTGGGCAACCTGTACGTGCGCGGCGATCACCTGCTGGTGGCCGGGCCGGAACGGCTGTATGCGCTGGTCGGCGCGGACGCCGTGTTCGCGGACCTGCGCGAACAGCTCGCGCGGCAGCCCACGGCGGAGGCGTATGCGAAGCGGGGCGGCATGCTGGCGGGACTGGGCCGGCATGTCGAGGCGGCGGCGGATCTGCGCGAGGTCTGGAAGCGGCAGCGCGGCTCGGCCGGAGAAGGCGCGGCACGCGCCCGGTTGACGGAGGAACTGTATCGCGCGGCGGAGCAGGATCCGGGGGCGGTGGACCGCTTCCTCGCAGAGGCGCGCGAGATCGCCGTCTCGGACAAGGAGCGGGCCGAAGCCGCCTGGCGTATCGCGCAGGCGAGCGAGCGGAAGGGCGACACCCAGGCGGCGCTGGCCCTGTACGCGGCGCAGTTGACGGCGCCGGACGCGCGTATTCGCGGCGGCCCGGACTGGGAGGCTTCCGCTCGCCTGCTCGCCGCCCACCGCATCCGCGCGCTGCTGGCCCGGGACGAGGCGGGCCTCCGTGCGCTCCTGGAGAAGCCGGCGGAGCAGGCACTGACGCGGCTGGGACCCCAGGCGGAAGGCGCGGCGCTGGTCGACGTGGCGACGCTGTTTGCGGGAACCGCGGCGGGCAAGGCGGCCGCGCTCCAGGCCGCGCAGGCGGCGGCCGGGCGGAACGATTTCGGCATTGCCGCTGCGATTCTGCAACGGGCCCTGGCCTTGTCTCCGGCGTCGTTCCGGGCGGAGATTGCTGGCGAACTGCCGAGGCTTTACGAACGGATGAAGTGGCCCCGGGGTGTGGCGCGGTTGCGCGAGGAGTGGCCCCGGCTCGGCGGCGGCGCGCCGCTTCCCGGTTTTCTGGCGCCCTCCGCCACGAATGTTGCGCCGCCCGCTGGCGCTTCCCTGCCCTTGCCTCCCTGGCGGTTGCGCTGGAAGAAAGGCCCCGACATGAACGGCAGCATCATTGTGCCGTCGGGACTGCTGTACTCCCAGTTTAGCGGCAGGGTGGGACAGGTACACGTGGTGAATTTCGGGTGTTTGTCATTGGAGACCGGGGTGCCGCGCTGGCAGAAGAACGGCTCCGACGCATTCGCGGTGCCCGAAACGTCGCGCGAAGACTGCTCCGCTTCTGTCATGACGGATCGCATCCAACTCCGGGAGTGGGAGGCCGGCCACCTTATTCCGGGCCTCACCGGATCGCTGGATATATGGTCCGGCGCTGTCATTACCAATGACGTGTTCTGCAATTCGTTCAATACCAATGCAGGAAGCGGCGTCTTTGCGGCCCTATTGAGCGAAGTGAGCGTGCGGGTGGTCTCACGCGGCAACGTTCTGATGGGCGAAGACATGCTGACGGGCACGTGCGCCTGGATGTTGGCAGGGGGTCCGGATCCGGGCGTGTGGCGTGGCGGCGGGATCACGGTCGCCGGCACGATGCTCGCGCCGGACGGAGCGTCGGCGGTGTTTCCGCAAACCGGCCACTTCCTGGTGCGGACTAGGGACAACCGCGAGCATCTGGCGTTGGATCCGATGACCGGCGCCGTATTGTCCCGGCGCTCTTTGGAAGTCGGCAACAACCCTGACCGCGTGGTCTGGACCGGGCGCACCTTCGGCGCCTGGAGCGTAACGAACGGAGGCGGAAGGCTGATCGCCAGAGATCTGTCGGCGGGCGTTACCCGCTGGATGTCGCCGCCGGATCTTGCCATCGTCAAGCATAAAGTCATGGCGCGCGGCACGGTGTTGGTCGAGACCCAGGCGGGCGAGTTGCTGTTGCTGGACGGTGCGAACGGAAAGGTCCTGAGCCGGTCGGGGGATGCCCGGTTCAACTTCGATTGGGCGACAGGCACAGGCGATCTCGTAATCGCCGCTCGCCGCGGCGAGGAGGGAGCGCAGGACGTCATGATGCTCGACCCCACCATCGGGACGCCGGTATTCCAGGGCACGATATCTTTGAGTAACCCCCCCCTTATGGTCTTCAACGCGGCGCTGACGAACCTCTGTCTCATTCTACGACGGGACTCGAATAGGGAAACTACGCTCCAGGTCATCAACGGCCGCGGCGAGATTGCGAACGGCTGGGTCTTGCCGCTGCCCGCGGATCGCCGGTACGCTGATCGGTATTTCGTCAAGCCGCTCTTCACCCGGGACCTGATCGTGGTGCAGGATCAATCCTGCGGCGACATTCTCGCCTACGAGCACGATCCGGGCGATGGCGCGAAGAAGCCATGAACGAATCGAGTGAATCGAATCATTCGAATAAATCGATTCGCTCCAATCTGTCGACAAAAAGGAAGGAAATCATGAGACCTCCTGTGTTCACTCGCTCCAGACGCGGTCTGGTGCTGTTCGGTCTTTTGGCCGCCGTGCTGGCGGCTCGATCCGACACGATTCCAAACCCGGA
>CAZDLY010000127.1:0-4265 GCA_964506575.1 uncultured Akkermansia sp.
GTGGTTCCAGAATCAGGTTAGCCACATCGAGAAAGTTGTTAGCGGTCAACCCCTCCGGAACGTTATAATTCAGGTAAAATGGTCCATGAATACCCGCCACATCCCGCCGCGCCCGCCAGTATTCTGCCACAGCCGCGCTGAGATAAGCCTGACACTCCCGGCGTTGCGCCAGGGTGGCATTGGGGCCGGCATAGTTGTTATAGATTGGCTCAAATACCCCTTTCCAACTCGATCCGTCGCGCCTAATCCAAAAAAGATCTATCTCGTTGATGATGACCGGCCCGAGTAAAGGTGGCATGGTTGGCTCAGGTTTTAACGGGCTGCCAAAGTCCGCCAGGTCCCATAGTGGATCATATGTCTCAAAAGCGGACCAGGGGCATGTCGAATAGGCATGAAACTCGGCAGGATCTCCGGCCATGGGGCATCTCTTCCAGCTGTTGTCCCATGGGCGATTGGAGAGATCGAGCCCGCGCACGTTCTCGATCACTTCGGTGGTCCGCGCATCCCGCGTTTCATTGCAGGCATCCCAGATCACGATCGAGGGATGGTTCCATGACTCTTCCATCCACTGTTTAAACTGCCGGGTCAGTTCCGCTGACGTCCACTCGGGCTTGAGCGTCCACAGCGGCCATTCATCCTGCAGCAGCCAACCGATCTCGTCTGCCAGGTCGTACCAGAACTGAGGCAGCCGGCAAAACATCACCCGTCCCGAGTTCCAGCGGAACGTATCCTTAGGCTGGGTCAGAAATTTCCGAACCCACTCCCGATCCCAAGGCAGGGCGCCCCGATCCGGATCACTGAAAAATGTGGCCATTCGAAAGTTACAGCCACGGAGATAGTACGGCTGACCATTCAGCATCGCCCTCCCGCTATCAGGATCATAGTGGAATTCGCGCATGCCAAACCGTGTCTCCAGATGGTCCTTACCCGTTTCACAGTGAAGCACATACAGAAACGGGTCTTCCGGCGACCAGAGATGCACGTTGTCGATCTTCATACTCGTGGTGTATATCCGCTCGCCAACGCCAGGCATGTTCACTGTCAGTTCACCCGTTCCGCTGGAATGCCCATTTTTCCACTCCCGAACGGACAGCTTCACCGGAAAACGGATCCGCGCCCCGCTTACATTGCGCAGCCGCAGTTGAACCGTGATAAGGCCCTTCTCAATATCCGGGGCTACCTGAACGCGGACAATATAACAACTGTCCATCAGGCTCAATGACACTGAGTCGTAGATCCCGGGAGGCCACTTGGACACTTCGCCGTCCAGAAGGACCGGAGCCCACGCTGGCAAGGCATCCTTGAAGGCGCCCACTCGCACGATCAGCGTATTCTCCGCACCGTACCGCAGAGAACCCGTGACATCGAATAATCCGGGCGCGTAGCAACCGACTTCCTCCCCTGCTTCGATGCCATTCAACCAGACCTTCAGGCCAAACTGCGCCTTGGCAATCTTCAACGTGGCCACAGCCCGCTGATGACCCGATACGGTAAATGTCTTCTTATACCAGTAGGCCTGCCGACGCGGGCTTGCTTCTCCCACCTGCTCAAAAGAGGGAACCGCCATGTCCACCAGCCCAGGGACTGGAACAGTACGGTCGAATGTCTCAGGGATCTTCTCCATGGAGCCTTCGGCAATCTGCCATTGGCCGTCGAGTGAAATCGTCTTCCGCTCCGCGTCCCGCGCCATCGCCAGCGTGGCCCCATCTTCGGCTCCTGTGGCCCCGTTGGCCGCGACCAGCATCCCTCCCGCGAGAACCTCGCCCGCTCTGCGTGCCACTCCGTGTTTGCCGCTCTGTGTGTGTTTCATAATGCCTGTTTACCTTTCACTGTTCACTGCCCACTGTTCACTGTTCACATCTTCCCCGCCCGTCACTCCTTCATCACTGCCTGCACCTCCGCCGGCGACAGCGCCATGCGGTAGATACGCACGTCGCTCAGCAGGCCCTTGAAGAAGCGCTTCTCGCTGTAGCCCTGGCCCAGTCGGAACGGCAGGTTCATGTTGGGCAGGAATTTGCTCGACGACGACCCGGTGCTCTTCTCCTCGCCATTGATATAGCAGAAGGACTTCACGCCGTCGCACACGATCGGGCTGTAGGCGAGACCATCCTTGCCGATCTGCGCGAGCAACGCGCGCATCAGGCCGCTCTCGATGTCCATATTCTGCGTGCTGCCGGCCATGGCGCGCAGCATGGGCAGAACCCGGGCGTCCTTGGCCGGCAGATTCCAGGTCAGCCCGCCCAATTGTGGATTCGCGGCGAAGGTGAAACTCTGATAGACCGCGTAGTTTTTCTTCGGCTCGAGGTGCCCGGTCAATGCGTTAATCGCCAGCCGCGCCTGTTCAGCCAGATCCAAGGTATCGGGAACCGTCGCCCGGTATCTTGTGCCGTCACTGGTCGCGGCCGGGACCTTCGTCGCATTCGCGTCATTGGCCTTCATCGGTTCTCCTGCTCCTGTCGTGTTGCTGTACAACATGATCCCCACTACCACCAACGGGCCCATTATCGCCAATCTGCCAGATGATTTTTTCATGTGCAACTCTCCTTTGCTCGTACTCGCCCGACCCCATGACGCCGTTACTTCCATACGCCCGGCGTCATGAAGTCACGGCGTCAGTCGCAAACCACTACTGCCCCTTCCCGCCTGCCGGCACGGTATAGGCGCCGACGTCTACCCATCCGGCCGTGTTGGCGGTATTCGCCGCATCCACGACCAGCCAGACGTGGCGGGTGTCGGTCTGCTTGCATTGATCGCCGAGCTTGATGCCGGTCAGCGCGAACCGCGCCGCGTCGTTCGCCACCTCGCGCGAGGTCACGGCCGTTTCGCGCGCGGTCACCGGCGCATCGCGCATGGCGGGGGCGTTCAGGCCGGCATCCACCGCCGTGCCCGCGGACTTATTGACGATCCGCGTCCCCTTGGCGCTCACCACGCCACCGGAGATGCGCCCCTCCTTGACGCTGGGGCCGACAATGATGCCGGTGCCAGGTGCCCCGACCGTTCCGCTGTTCTGAAACCCACAATCGGAAATTACCAGCACATCGACGTTGTCGACCTCAATACCAATGGAATCGTCGCCCCCGCCGCAGATTGCCGAATGTAACCCGGTGCAAAGTACAATGGGGCCACCTGCGACATAGAGGCCGCGCCCCCCCCCTTCACATATTGGCCATAGGCGCCTGCCCAGCAGTTGTAGAACTCCAACCCCGACGAATCCTTGGCAATGGCCTCGAAGTGGAACGCATCGCCGCCCACCGAATCCATCTGAACGTGGTTGAGGTTCATAGCCCCGTTACCCGCCTCGGCATAGACGCCGTATTGGGCAAACCCGCCTTGCACGGTGTCGAGCAGGATGCCGCCATTCGAGGGACCCAGGTACACGCAGGCCGAGCCGTCCGCCGCGGACCGGTTGCACCAGAACCAGGAATCGCGCACGCAGCCGTTCATCGAGAACGCGCCGTACTGGTAAGCGCCCGCACCGCTGCTGTAGAAGCACCGCCGCTTGGCGATCCCCTGAACGTTGACCACGTAGCAGGTATCCTGTTTTTCCAGCACCAGACCGTCGTAGAACCGTGCCTGGTTTCCGACTCCCAGCTCGACCAGGCTGCTCCATGTGACGTTGTGCACCTCGAAATGGTGCGTGAATCGGGCGTAGATCACCGCGCCGGATGTATGGTCGTTGGGCGTGTCGAAATGCACGTCCATGAACTTCACGAACGCCAACCCGGGCCAGGTCTTCGGATCGGTGTCGAGCCGGCAGTCGAACACGTTCCCATAGTCGCCCACAGCCTGAAACACCGTAGATCGCCCCGCACCCTTGATTCCGATATTCGACTGCCGGATGCGAATCGTGGCGGTCAGTTTGTATGTGCCGCTCTTCAGCAGCAAGGTTCCGCCGCCGGCCGTCTCCATGGCCGCGATATCCGCCTGGATGGCGGCCGTGTCGTCGGCCTTGCCGTCGCCCTTGGCCGAGGTGACATAATACAGGGCGTCCGTCCGGTTGCTCTCCGCGCTCTGTCCGGCCGGCGTGGTCTTCAAAATACTCCTGTCATTGGTCTTCATCGGTTCTCCTGCATTTGTGGTGTTGCCGCTCAACAGAATTCCTGCCAACTGACCTATCATCACCAACCTGCCGAATGACTTTCGCATATTCAACATAACTTTCCTTGATGTCTACTCATGTATTTACCTGTTTACATTCGCTCCTTCCACTGTTCACTCTACTGGATCCCCAGCTTGTCCAACTCCTCGTCGTACTGCTCCGGCAG
>CAZDLY010000128.1:0-4202 GCA_964506575.1 uncultured Akkermansia sp.
GGGCCACGAAGCCGGTCAGCGGGGCGGCTTCGAGAAAGCCGCCCGACGCCGGTTGGATACGTGCGAGCCTGCGCAGCGCCAGCGGCGTGAGCGCATCGCGGAGCCAGGCCAGCCCCGGCAGGCGGGAGCGCCGGTTGCGATGGTGGGCCACCCCCATGGCGATCAGCGCGGGCAGGGCATAGCTGACGACGGGCAGCCCGGCGAAGCGATACCAGCGCGCGGGAAGCGCGACCAACTCGAACGGCAGCGGCGGAACGTGGCGCCAGGCGCTGGCGGCGGGCCCCAACAATCCTGCGCGGGCGCACATGACGAGGATGGGCGTTGAAAACGTCCGGTCCCGTCCATAACGTGTGAGCGCCAAGCTGGCGATGGCCTCGGGCGCCAGCGATCCCGTCTGACGGGTGATCCAGGCGTCCGCCGCGCACCGCGCCTCGCGACAGCCGGCATCCGTGGGATCGGCGGCTGTGAGCGCCGCGCGGCACAGCAGGGTGGTGCTGGGATGGCTGCGGCTTTGCGGCGTATCACCCCAGCCGCCGTCGGTGTTCGCATGAGCGACGAGCCAGCGCAGCGCCTGGTCGATCCGTGGGCGCTGCCCGAGCGGATCGACCTGATACAGCGCAAAAGCCGCGACCGCCGTCGCCAGGGCGCTAGAGGAGAGATGGCCCTCCCAGACGCCATCGGCGCTCCGGTGCCGCAACATCTGTTGGGTGAGCCGCCCCAGAAGCGCCTCGACCGATGCCCCGGGGGCGATAGCGGCGGCATCGGGGACACATTGGATTTTTTGTGTCATGGCAAGTGTGGCAGATGAAGAAAAAATAGAACGCGCCCAACACCTAGGGAAATGCCTATCCCGACTTGGATGTGGGGCGTTGAGTGTTCATCTGTATCTTGCTGAAGCTGGTGCACCCGGAGGGACTTGAACCCCCACGCCTCTCGGCATAAGAACCTGAATCTTACGTGTCTGCCAATTTCACCACGGGTGCGAAAGTTGCGCGGATGATGACAAAAAAACGGGCCACCGTCAATTGGAATCTGAAAGGGGCGGATTCGCCGTTACGCGCGGACCGTCCGGGACAGCCGGTCGAAGGCGCGGTCGGGGCCGTCGTCGAGCAGCCGTTGGGCGCCGTCTTCGGTGAGCGGCGGCAGGGCGCCGACTGCGGTGAAGAAGGCGTTGCGCGCGGGAACGGACGGGAAGGCGGCGCAGGCCCGTGCGCCGAGATAGGGCATGTCGGCGTAGCGGCCGAGGATCGTGTGGCCAACGATGAACCGGGCGCCGGCCCGGAAGACGTCGGCGTGGCGCGCGAGGACCGGGCCGCCGAGATCGTCGGCAAAGGGAAGCCCGGCCTTGTTCATCTCGGTGCCGATGATCATCGGCATCTCGCGGGCGACCGATTCGCGCACCAGCTCGTCGAGCTTGGCGATCTTGACGGCCTTTTCCTCCGGCTTCTTGATGTTCCAATTGCGGTCGGGGACGAGGGCGACCGTGGCACACCCCAAACTGCGGAGCAGGTCGATCCAGCGGGGGCAGTCGGCTTCGCCGCCGCTGGTGCCGTCGAGCCAGGTGGCGGCGGGAATGGCGTCGCAGGAACGGACCCAGGCGGTGAAGGCCTCGGCCGGGGGGAAGGTGTCGATCCCGGGCTGCTGGTAGCCAATGCCGCCGCGTTTGGCGAGGGCGCTGCGAACGGCCTCCTCGAACGCGGGCACATCGGTTTCAAGCGCGGCGGCCGCCGCAGGCGTGGACTTGAGCAGCGGTGCCCAGAAGGCGGCGCGTGCGGCGGGGTCGGGATAGGCGCGTCGGGCGGCATCGGCGTAGGCGCGGATGATGTGGCGCTCGGTGGCCACGCCCTTGGGGGTCAGCGGCAGCACGTCGCGCCGGTAGTCCAGGGCGATCCCGGGGACCCGGGCGTTGATGCGTGCGATCAGCTCTTCGTTGCGTCGCGTCGCGCCTGCGTGCAAGGCGGTCAGCGTCCCGGCCTGGGGCGTGCCCTCGGTGAAGGTTTTGTAAAAGCCGGTGCCCATGATGTAGTTCACGCCCGGCTCGCCCGGCGAGTTGATATCCGTGGCGGCCAGCGGCGCCAGATACGCGCGGGTTTCGAGATGGACCGCCGCGCGAAGTCCGAGGAGGCGGCCGGCGGCGAGGAACTCCTCGAGGCCGTCGAGCACGTCGAAGTCGCACAAGGCCGCCGCGTGCAGCCCGCGCGCGCGGCACTCCCACGCGATGCGCGAGGGCGACCAGCCGTGGGCGTTGTAGGAGAAGAACGAGTGGCAGTGCATGTTCACGTCGCCGGTATCGGCGGGCGGCGGGCACGCGGCGGCGGGCGTCGCCGCCAATTGGGCCAGCGCGGCCTGGCGGCACGCGGGATCGGCATGATCCAACTGCCGCACGAGCAGGGCGGTGTCTGGTGACATGAAAAAAATCCTTCGAGATTTACAGGGCCCGGATGACGGTGATCTCGGGGTCGACCGACTCGCGGAGCGCCCGTTCAATGCCGTGCTTGAGCGTGGCGGCGGCGTGGGGGCAGGAGCCGCACGCGCCGCGCAGTTTGAGGGTGACGGTCTTGCCAGCGATAGAGACGAGTTCCAGATCGCCTCCGTCGGCCTGCAGCATGCCGCGGAGTTCTTCGAGTTTCGCTTTGATGGCTTCGTCCATGGCTATATCCTTTCATCCGATGAGCGGCGTCATTCCCCGCTCAAACGAGCGCCGTACTAAAGCAGATTTTGACGCACTTGTCCACCCTCAAAGATCACACCCCTAGATTTTTTAGTTGAATCGGAGGGCGATTGCGTTCAAAATAGAGTCTCTTTTAAGCCTCCCCTTTTTGGGGCGGCGATTCGGATATCGGTACGTGTGCGTTATGAAAAATTTATTGCGTGGCCTGATGTTCTGTTTGGCTGTGTTCGCGTGCTGCACGGCTGCGGCGCTGGTGGTCTGTGGCGCGTGCGGCCACGAGGGTGCGGATGCGCAGCTCTTTTGCAGCCACTGCGGGGCGCGCGCCGGCGATGACAAGCCTCAGGTTGTTGAAAAGCCAGCCCCTGCGACAGTGGCGACGATCACGATTGACCGGCAAGCGGTTCTGGAAGCGGCGCGTACTGATGCCCGCGCGGCTGCGGAGATCGAGGAAAAACTGCCCGAGGTGGCGCTCTGCTATTACCGCAATGCGTCCGCACTCGTGCGGCTGCTTCCCGACGATATGGTCCCCGACGATTCGGGCAAACGGCTAGTCGAAAAGATGACCCAGTGCAAGCTGCGGATGCAGAACACGTACAAGCCGTGCCCCAGCTGCAATGGGGCGGGCCGTCGCAAGATGCAGTTGCGCACACTGAATGGCATCAGCGACAGTGGCGGGTCGATCGGAGGTGGCGGATCGATCGGAGGTGGCCTAACCGATGGCAACGGGGCGAGCCGTCGCACCGAGACGATGCTTAAGCTGGGCGAGAGTGGAGTATCGGGCGGGGGTGTCCTAGCAGGCGATGGGGTTCTCTGCAAGGCGTGTGGCGGCGCCGGCCGGGTGCAGGCGGCGCGGACCGCCGACGAGCTGCGGTTGCTTCTGGCACAAGGGGTACGCGACCACGAAACACGGCAGCAGGCGGCACGCCGGGTGGCGGTCGGCAACGTCTGGGCGCCGGTGGCCGTGGCGGAGGTGTTGACGCCCCGTCTGCAGGCGTTGCTGCGAACAGCCGCAGCCTCGCCCTGCACCGACTGTCAGGGGCTGGGCATCCAGACTTGCGGCTCATGCAAGGGGCAGGGGCGGATGGTCTGCAAACATTCCGGCTGCAAAGACGGGATGATCCAGAAGCGGCAGTCCAATTCGCTCTCTGCCGAGACTGCGTTGATGGTCAAGACTCCCTGTCCGGGGTGCAAAGGGAGCGGCTGGAGCACCTGCTTGAGTTGCACCGGCCGCGGTCACGTGGTGTGCCGGACCTGCGACGGCCTGGGACAGCCTAAGAAATGCGCGGCCTGCGGTGGCGCGGGCACGGGCGCCTGCACCCGGTGCAAGGGCACGGGCAAGGTCACGGGCCGGAATCGGGTGGAGGCCCCCTGCACCGCCTGTGGGGGCGAGGGTATCGGTTTGTGTCCGACCTGCCGTGGAGAGGGGTGTGCGAGTCGATGATGACGCCCCCAGTCATAGAAGGCTTCGAGATCGTCGGCTTGCTCGGCCAGGGGGGCATGGCGACGGTCTGGAAAGCCCGTCAGCGGTCGC
>CAZDLY010000129.1:0-4198 GCA_964506575.1 uncultured Akkermansia sp.
TCAGCTTGACCGCGATCGAGATGCTGTCGCCCGGCATCACCATCTCCACGCCCTCGGGCAGGGTGATGTCGCCGGTGACGTCGGTCGTGCGGATGTAGAACTGCGGACGGTAGCCCTTGAAGAACGGCGTGTGACGGCCGCCCTCGTCCTTGCTCAGCACGTACACCTCGCCGTTGAACTCGGTGTGCGGGGTGATCGAGCCCGGCTTCGCCAGCACCTGGCCGCGCTCCACATCCTCTTTCTTGATGCTGCGCAGCAGGCACCCGACGTTGTCGCCCGCCTGCCCCTGGTCCAGCAGCTTGCGGAACATCTCCACGCCCGTCACCACGGTCTTCACCGTCGGACGCAGGCCGACGATCTCGACGTCCTCGTTCACCTTGATGACGCCGCGCTCGATGCGGCCGGTCACCACGGTGCCGCGGCCTTCAATCGAGAACACGTCCTCAACCGGCATCAGGAACGCCTTGTCCAACACACGCACCGGCGCGGGAATGTAGGTGTCCAGCGCCTCCATGAGCTTGGTGATGCACGCGCACGCCGGATCGTCCTTGGAGGTCACCTGCGAGGCGGGCAGCGCACTGCCGCGGACCACCGGAATGTCGTCCCCGGGATATTCGTACTTCGACAGCAGCTCGCGGATCTCCATCTCGACCAAATCCAGCAGCTCGGTGTCGTCCACCAGATCGACCTTGTTCAGGAACACCACGATCGCCGGCACGCCGACCTGGCGGGCCAGGAGAATGTGCTCGCGGGTCTGCGGCATCGGGCCGTCGGCGGCCGAAACCACCACGATCGCGCCGTCCATCTGCGCCGCGCCCGTGATCATGTTCTTCACGTAGTCGGCGTGACCCGGACAATCCACGTGTGCGTAGTGGCGGTTCTCCGTGGCGTATTCGACGTGCGAGGTCGCAATCGTCAGAATTTTGGTGGGATCGCGGCGGCCGGCCGATTCCGATGCCTTGGCCACCTGATCGTAGGCGATGAACTCACAATAACCCTTGAGCGACTGCACGCGGGTGATGGCGGCGGTCAGCGTGGTTTTGCCATGATCAACGTGGCCGATGGTCCCGACGTTGACATGCGGCTTCTCGCGTTTGAAGGCTTCTTTTGCCATGATTTTTCTCCTGTGTACTTCCCAAGCCGTTTTGCGAGCTGGAGCCCACGAGCGGGATTGAACCGCTGACCTCGTCCTTACCAAGGACGTGCTCTACCAACTGAGCTACGTGGGCTCGAAGACCACCCCACTCCTGCCGTGGGGCAAAAAAACCCCAACCCATCACCTACACCCCTCCAGCGGCACGCGCCAGCGGTTTGTCCGATCAGAGCAGAGCCTTTTCTCGCCTGTTATTAACTGTTAGCCAGCTCCCGCCCCGGCCAAAACCGTTCCGGCTAGGGCGAAAACCCGGACACTTTACACGAAACCGCCCGCAGGTGTCAATAGCGGAAAAAATAACTTTATTTTGCGATCCCCATTGACACCGCGCCCAGCAGACGGTATAGTGTCGCCCGTTTTCTGTTTACCCGCCCACTCGGGGGATTAGCTCAGTTGGTTAGAGCACTTGCTTGACATGCAAGGGGTCACTGGTTCGAGTCCAGTATCTCCCACCACTCACATCGGAGGCTGCGCCCTCCGGTTGTTCAGCGCGGAACGCCTATGAACGTTGAACTCCGTCACCGTGAATTCCTGGCCGAGTCGCGCCGCGTGGTGGTCAAGATCGGCACGCGGGTCATCGCCCGGCCGTCGGGCCGCCCCGACCGGCTCCACCTCAAGCGCATCGTGCGACAGGTCGCCGCCCTCCGCCGGCAGGGATACGAGGTCGTCATCGTCACCTCGGGCGCCATCGGCGCGGGCATGGAGTCGCTGGGCATCTCCCCTCGCCCGACCCTGGTCGCCGACCTGCAGATGTGCGCGGCCGTCGGCCAGTCGCGCCTGATGACCCAGTACGACCTCCTGTTCGCGCGCGAAAAAATGCGCGTGGGCCAGCTCCTGCTCACCCACGCCGATTTCCAGAGCCGCGTCCGCTGCGGCAACACCCGCCGCACCCTCGAACACCTGCTGCGGGCCGGCGTGATCCCCATCATCAACGAGAACGACGTCGTCGCCGACGAGGAGATCAAGGGCGCGCTCTCCTTCGGCGACAATGACTACCTCGCCTCGCTCGTCGTCAAGCTGGTCCGCGCCGACCTGCTGATCCTCCTGACCACCGTTGACGGTCTGCTCGCGCCGACCGGCCGCGCGGGAGCCCTGCGCCGCGTCCCCTGCGTGGAGAAGCTCGGCCCCGATATCTTTAAGCTCGTCAATCCCGGCGCCAACCCCCTCTCCAAGGGCGGCATGGACTCCAAACTCACTGCCGCGCAGGCCGCCAGCCAGTCGGGCTGCTCCGTCGTGATCGCCAACGGCCGCCAGGCGAATGTCCTGACCGCGATCCTCGACAGCGCCGATGTCGGCACGCTGATCCTCGCCAACCCGCTGTGAGCGTGGGAGGCGCTTGCACAACCTCCGTCTTCGACATCGAAAAGGGCAAGTCAACGGTGCGCCTGGCTACGCTATTGGCCGCTCTGCGCGCCCTCAATATCGCGCTGACCTTCACACGATCATCCGAACTGCAGGGCGCGTCCCTTGCGAACTCCGCTCAGACCGCCCCCCGCGCGACCGCCGCGAGCAAGCCGCCGTTGAGCAGCAGCGCCTTCTGCCGTTCACTGAGGGTTGCGGTCACGGTGAACGTCGTCGCACGGGTCACGTTGCGCACGGTGGCGCGGCCGTCGCCGGCGATGGCGCCGCGGAGTTCGGCGATCTCCAGCGCGTCGCCCGCGGCGATGCCGTCATACGAGGCCGGATCCTCGAACACAAACGGCACGATGCCGAAGTTGATCAGATTCGCGCAATGGATCCGTTCGACGCTCTTGGCGATCAACGCCTTGACGCCGAGGTACATCGGACACATCGCCGCGTGTTCGCGGCTGGACCCCTGCCCGTAACTTTCGCCCGCCACGATCACGTTGTGCCGGCCCGCGTCACGGTTGGCCGAGGCGTTGGCGTAAAAATCGCGATCCACGTTCTCGAAGACATACCGGGCGTATTGCGGGATGTTGGAGCGGTACTTCAGCCGCGCGCCCGCCGGCATGATGTGGTCGGTGGTGATCGTGTCGCCCACCTTGATCACCGCCACGCCCTCGAGCCGCCCGGGGAGCGGCACGCCCGCCGGAACCGTGCCGATGTTCGGACCGCGCACGATCGGCGTCCCCGCAACGCCCGTGCCCGCCGTCCCGCGGAACAGGAAGAGGCTGTCGTCGATCGGGAACCGCGCGGGCGCGGCGACCTCCGGCAGGCCGGGCAACGCGCGCGGATCGCTGATCCTCCCGGTGAGCGCGGCGGCGGCGGCGGTTTCGGGGCTGACCAGAAAGACTCCGGCCGACTGCGTGCCGCTGCGCCCCTCGAAATTACGGTTGCTCGTGCGCAGGCTCACCGCGTCGGTTCCCGGCGACAGGTGATTGCCGATGCAGAAGCCGCAGGCGTTCTCCAGAATCCGGACACCGGCGCCGACGAGATCCCCCAGCAATCCCTCCTGCGCCAGCATCAGCACCACCTGCCGCGAGCCGGGCGCCACGCCGACCTCCACGTCGGGATGGATTTTTCGGCCCCGCAGCATGAGCGCGACCGTCTTCAGGTCGCGGTACGACGAATTGGTGCAGGAGCCGATCAGCACCTGATTGACCGTGCGGCCCGCCAGCGACGCGATCGTGGCGACATTCCCCGGCGAGTGGGGACAGGCGGCCAGGGGCTCCACCGCGCCCAGGTCGACCGCGACGACCCGGTCGTAGACGGCGTCGGGATCGGCCTGAATCTCGACCCAGTCGCCGGCGCGCGCCTGCGCGGCGAGAAAGGCGCGGGTGACGGCGTCGCTCGGGAAGACCGAGGTGGTGACGCCCAGCTCGGCGCCCATGTTGGCGATGGTCGCCCGCGAGGGGACGTCCAGCGTCGCCACCCCCGGCCCGCCGTACTCGATCATCGCGCCCACGTTCCCCTGGGTGCCGAAGATCCGGAGCACGTGCAGCGCCACGTCCTTGGCGGAAACCCCGGGCTGGAGCCGGCCGCCCAGGCGGACGAGGATCACCCGGGGGCTGGTCAGATGAAACGGACCACCGCCCATGGCGACCGCCACGTCGATGCCGCCCGCGCCGATGGCGATCATGCCGA
>CAZDLY010000130.1:0-4186 GCA_964506575.1 uncultured Akkermansia sp.
CGGTCAAGGCGAGGAGACGGAAATGATGAAGGGCGGCGGGCGGCTAGGCCGCTTGCCGCCCGACTTTTTCAGCGCAACCTAAAGTCTAATTACGACCCCCATACGGCGGCGCCTAACGGCTTGCGTCGCGGGGCGTTTTGTAAGTTGAAGAGCCGCGTCATCCAGCGTGGATTCGCCTGACTCCTCAACCGACGCCCTATCGTTTTCTGCGCGGCACCATACCGCGCCCAAAACGAACACGCGAAGTATCGCACATTCCAAGGCGTTTGTCCACCCCCACACATTTTTTAAAAATAGTTGTAGCTTATTGCGGCGCAATATGTTATAAAGTCTCCATTATTTGAACTTGTTTTCCGACGATCCGTTTGATACAGTCCGGTTCAATTCGGTTCATCATGCACCACGTCATTCAGGGAGGGTGATGGCATGCATTCCATTACGATTCATAATCTTGACCCTGAGGTCGGTCGTCTGATCCAGAAACAGGCTGCGGAAGAAGGTTTGAGCCTCAATCAGTTGGTGAAGCGCTTGTTGCGGAAGGCTCTGGGACTATCGGGGTTGACCTCCGCTCAACCGCACGGTTTTGATGAGTTCTCGGGGCTTTGGACGCGGGAAGAGGCCGCTGAATTCAATGCCGCCACCGAACGCCAGGTTGATCCGGAGGGTTGGTCATGAAGCGGGTGATGCTCGACACCAATGCTTATTCGGCCTTATTATCGGGCGACCCTGCCGTGCGTGCCGCGCTTGAATCCGCCACTGAAATCCTGTTGCCGCTTTTTGTTGTGGGTGAACTGGAGGCGGGGTTCTGCGGCGGCTTGCGCTATGCCGAGAATGTCGCCATTCTTCAGCGCTTTCTGGACAAGCCTGGTGTTCGTGAAGTTCCGGCCGGTCATGAAACCGCACACCTCTACGGAAAATTGAAGGACGGACTGAAAAGAAACGGAACACCCATTCCGGAGAACGACATCTGGATCGCCGCATCCGTGATCGAGCATGCCGCCGAGCTGATCACGTATGACCGCCACTTCACCACCATTCATAAAATTCGCATCTGGGATCACCTCGGCCACAACACGGCGTGATCGCCATCCGGGTTTGGATAGACACATCCCCTCAAACATTCTATAGTCATGACGCTCGTTTCCGACACGGCCTGTCGCCGTGTGGAGCACGACACAAGCTGGAACTGATTATGCAGAACACCGAACCGAACAAGCTCGAAACCATCGCCTCTCTGTGCAAACGCCGGGGCTTCATCTTTCAAAGTTCAGAAATTTATGACGGCATCAGCGGCTTTTGGGACTACGGTCCGCTCGGCTGCGAACTCAAGCGCAACATCAAGGAGTCGTGGTGGCGCCAGACGGTCCGCCTGCGCGAGGATGTGGTCGGGCTCGAGGCGACCATCATCATGCACCCCGCGATCTGGAAGGCTTCGGGACATCTCGACACCTTCTCCGATCCGATGAGCATGTGCCGCGATTGCAAGAAGCTCCTCCGCTCCGACCAGGCCTGGGACATCTTCGCCGACGGCGACACCGGCGCCGCCATGGCCGAGCTCTGCGCGGGCGGCGCCCCCGACGCCGGCCGCGTGGCGGCCTGGATCCGGGGCCGCGGCAAAAGCGTGGCCCCCAACCTCGCCGCCGTCAAGACCCCCGACGCCTGCATCCCGCGCCTCGCCGACGCCCTCCCCTCGGTCGCCTCGCCCCGCGACCTCTACACCCTCCTGGCCACGCCCGCCGGATCCGCCGAGCCGACGCGCGCCTGCCCCCACTGCGGCGGCGGCATGACCGAGCCGCGCCCCTTCAACCTGATGTTCAAGACCATCGTCGGCCCGGTCGAGGATCCGGCCAACGTCGCCTACCTCCGCCCCGAGACCGCCCAGGCGATCTTCGCCCAGTTTCCCAATGTCTGCGCCACGGCCCGCCAGACGGTTCCCTTCGGCATCGCCCAGATGGGGAAGGCGTTCCGCAACGAGGTGACCCCGCGCAACTACACCTTCCGCTCGCGCGAGTTCGAGCAGATGGAGCTGGAGTTCTTCATCAAGCCCGACGAGGCCGTCGAGCTGCTCTGCGGCCGGGTCACCACCCTCGCCGACAACCCCGACCTCGCCACGATCTCCGATGCGTGGGGCTGGGAGGTCTGGCACAAGTACTGGGTCGAGCAGCGCAAGGCGTGGATCATCGCGGCGGGGCTGCCCGCCGATTCGTTCGTCGAATACTGGCAGAAGCCCGAGGAGTTGGCCCACTACGCCCGCGCCTGCGTGGACATCGAGTACGCCTTCCCCTTCGGCACGCAGGAGCTGGAAGGGATAGCCGCGCGTTCCGACTTCGACCTCTCGCAGCACCAGAAGCACAGCGGCAAGTCGATGGAGGTCTTCGACGAGGCGCTCAAGCTCGCGGCGAACAAGCTCGACGCCGCCGCCAAGGCCGCCTTCGCCGAGAAGGTCGCCGCCGACTGGACCGCCCGCGGCAAGAGCGCCGACGCCGCCCGCGCCTTTGTCGCCCGGCTCTTCGACGGCAAATACATCCCCCATGTGATCGAGCCTTCGTCGGGCGTCGACCGCATGGCCCTCGCCCTGCTGTGCAACGCCTATGCCGAAGAAACGGTGACGGATGAAAAGGGTAAGTCCGAGGTGCGCACCATCCTGCGCTTCGCGCCGAATATTGCCCCGATCAAGATCGCCTTTTTCCCGCTGGTGAAAAACAAGCCCGAACTGTATGCCAAGGCCCGCGAGATCTTCAGCGGCTTCCAGCGCCGCTGGAACTGCTTCTGGGACGCGTCGGGCGCGATCGGCCGCCGCTACCGCCGCATGGACGAGGCCGGCACGCCCTTCTGCGTCACCGTCGACTTCCAAACCCTCGAGGACGGCACCGTCACCCTCCGCGACCGCGACACGATGAAGCAGGAACGCCTCACCGTCGCCGCGCTCAGGGAGAAGCTGGACACGATTCTGGACTGAGGAACACGTCTCGCAATAATCTCTGTCTCGCAATAATCTCTTGCTCCGGATGCCTCTCGCGCGGTATGATCGACACGACGGACGGGAATTCATCCGGTGCCGCCACTCAACAGGAGGCGTGAAATGAACACGATCACATGCAAACAGATTCTGTGTCCCGTCGACTTCTCGGACTTCTCAGACTATGCCATGCGCTACGCGGCCCTGCTGGCGCTGAAGTTTGAGGCGCACCTGACGCTGCTGCACGTGGTGGCGCCGATCCTGGTGCCCCTGCCGGGCGACGCCCTGGCGCCGCCGATGCGGCAGGCCGACCTGGCCGACATTGCCGACGCCTGCCGCGAGCGGCTGACCCGGATTGCGGGGGATTTCGCCGAGAAGGGGATTGCGGTCGCGTGCCAGGTGACGAGCGGCGTGCCGTATCTCGAAATCATCCGCGTGGCCGAGGAGCTGCGCGCCGACATGATCGTCATGGGCACGCACGGCCGCAGCGGCCTCGTCCACCTGATGATCGGGAGCGTCGCCGAACGGGTGGTGCGCAAGGCGCCCTGCGCGGTCCTGACGGTCAAGCGCCATTAACGCGCGGATCCGCGGCGGCGCGCGTGGCTTCCAGCCGCCCGCCCATTGACGCCGTACCCCGGGCCCGGAGCCTCCGCAGCGACCCGCCGGTCGGCGCGATCCTCCCCCGCGGCCGCCAGAGCGACCTCCAGCCCGTCGTGCGGAGACACGGACAGCGCACGGCAGATCGCGATGAATTCGATCAGATCGATCCGCCGCTCGCGCGTCTCCACCTTCCCGATAAACGAATGCGGCACGTCCAGCATGACCGCCAAGTCACGCATCGTCATGCCGCATGCCCTGCGCTGCGCGCGCAGCCACAGGACCAGCGCCTGATATTCACCCGTGTAGATGGTCTTCCGCATGGCGATATTTTATGCCTTGACGCGGTTGTCCCCAAATATGCAACACTGGCAGGGTGGGTATCACGTCATTTTCCACCCCCCCTCATCCGACGCCGGTGCCCGATGCGCATCCTGATCTTCTGGATCAGTGTGGCCGCCGAAATGAAACTGGGTTAGAACCGCCGGTTTGAAGCTGGGTGTTCTTCTTCGGCATTTTCTTCCCCATCTTTCCATTAACGATCTTCTTCCGTCTTCTTCTCCCGTTGTCATAGTGGGTCGGATGGCCGTGCGGCGATGAGGACGCTTGCCTGGTGCGCTCCATCTGTCA
>CAZDLY010000131.1:0-4151 GCA_964506575.1 uncultured Akkermansia sp.
GAACCGAGCCGTCGCAGGCCTGCGTCCGTTCCTGAAGCCGCCCCTTGGGGTTATCTGCATGCAGAACGGCCTCGATCCGATCGGTGTTGAATTGTCCGGCCAGAAATCTCCGGAAGAAAGCCCTCGCGGCCTCACAGCCGCCATCCAGCCAGATGGCCCCCAGCAAGGCCTCCAGTGTGTCGGCCAGTGCCCCCTCGCGGTCACGCCCCCCCGATCGTTCTTCCGACTGGCTCACGCGCATCAGTCCGCTCAAGCCCATCCGGCGCGCGATTTCGGCCAGGGTCCGGCCATTGGCGACTTGGATGCGCAGCACGCTCAGCCCGCCCTCATCCGTATCGGCGTGGTGGGTGTATAGGTGTTCGGCGGCCAACAGACCGAGGACCGCATCGCCAAGGAATTCCAGCCGCTGGTTGTTGGTTCCGGCTTTGGCGTCGGTGCGCCACGAGGGGAGCGTGAGGGCGGTCGTCAATAGTGTGACATCGACAAACCGATAGCCGGTGAGGGCCTCGATCGCATCGGTCAGCCATCGGTTATCAGTCACGGACGGAAGGCCTTCAGGCAGACGGTCGTCAGCGAATGCGCCGCGCTCTTTTTCCACGCTTATTTCTCTTCTTCTGCGAGCAGCGCCTGAATGCGCTGCACCACGATGGTGATCTCGTTTTGATTCCGCAGCACCGTGTGCAACAGGTTGCCCATCTCGACACAGCGGTGCAGTGACGATAAACGCCCCCGCTCTAGGGCTGTTCGTCGTTCCATCAGGCTGGCCACGGCACGTTCGAGGTCAACGATTCGCTCATCGGCATGGGAGAGGGCGCTGCGCAAATGGACAATTTGCGCAAACATCTGTTCCGGGGTCTCGTCTAGATCGGCAATCTCCATCCCATTAGGAATGGGAACCTGAACCCGTTCTCCGCATTCGGTGCAGGCCACGGTCAACCCGGCGCCGCGAGCATTGATGACCAATGCGTGGCCGCAGTGCGGACAGGAGAAATCGATGTCAGCCCCTTCTTCGATGGGGTTGCCTTGGTCGTCGATGCGCCATTCTTCGGCCGTACGCGCCAAAGCGTCGGCAGGCGGTTGGCCGCCACCGTTGTTCTTCGCGTGTTCAGTCTGGCTCATATCACCTCCATTACGGCGCGGCGATTCAAGCGGCAGGCCTGTTCCTCATTCGAGAACGCGAACGGCAGCCATCAGGCCTTGACAATATCCGCGCTCTTCAGGCAGGACGCGCAAATCTTGATCTGACGCGAGTTGGGGCCATCCTTGATCCGGATGTTGCGCAGATTCGGCAGAAAACGGCGCTGGGTAATGCCGGTCGTGTGCAAACCGATGCCGCCCTTATACTTGGCAAGGCCGTGACGCACAATCCGATTGCCCGTCATAGGCCCCTTGCCACACATATCACAAACTCTGGACATAAACTATTCTCCTTGGAAAAGGGAAACAAGGATAGCATTGCGCAGCGAATTGAGCAAGGGTAAATTATGGGCCATTTACACCAGCACAAAATGGAGCCACACCGGCAGGGTCAGCAGGCAGACCAAGTGGGTGACGAACACCACGGCGGCGGCAAAGCCGGGATCGCGGTTATGCAGCTCCGCCAGCGACACGCTCACCATGGCGCTCGGCTGCACCGCCACCACCAGCAGCGCGTTCAGGGACAATCCGTCCAGGGGCAGCACGAGAAGGAGGGCGATCGCCAGCGCGGGCACCACCACCAGGCGGAGCAGCACCGTGCCGACCATCAACCGGTTCCAGACGTGGTGAGGACGGATATCAGCCATCCGGCAACCGCACACGAGGGCCGACACCGGCACGGTCGCTCCGCCCAACAGGTGGCAGGTGTCGATCCCCACTCGGAAGGCTTGACCCAGCATCCCGTCCGCCGCCGGCAAAAGCCCGTGCGGCGCGAGCGCCGCGTGCAGCCCGGTCACCGTGAGCGCCGCAGCCAGAGCCAGGAGCGGAGGGCTGAGTAGGTGCTTCAGGGATGCAATCGACGGTTTCGCGTTGGTCAGGGTCCTGATCCCCAACGTCCACACGAAAAGCTCGGCCCCCAGCGCAGCAAACGCGATCAGCGCCACCGCCCGCTCCCCCCAGAGGCTCGCGACGATCATGATCGGCAGAAAGGAGTAGTTGTTCGCGGCAACCACGAAACGGAAGCACGCCCGCGTCGGCTCCGGTTGCCCGCGCAACAGGGGCAGACATCCCCGTCCCACCAGCCAGCCCATGGTCTGAATCAGAAAGACGGCAACCGGAAGCATCCAGTTGGCGCACAGTTCGGACCAGGACAGGTTGCGGATGATCGAGCTGAACACCAGCGCCGGATAAAACAGGTTCACCAGCACACGCGAGAGCTGCCGGTTGAAAACCTCGTCGATAACCTGTCTGCGACGCAGCCACACGCCGCAGGTCATCATGAGGAATATCGCCGCGATTCTCAGGAAGATTTCAAACATGATGTCAGCACCTTGCAATACGTGACGCGCGCGTCGCCGACATCGTAGAAATCGGCGAGCACCTCGGCCTGATCAAATCCGGTCCGCTCGTAAAACGCGCGCGTGGCGGCGTACTGCGGGCGGCCCGACGTCTCGGCATACAACCGCGTGCCGCCGCGCCGCCGCACCTCCGCCTCGGTCTCCCGCAACAGGATGCGTCCCACGCCGCCGCCCTGCGCCGCCGGGTCGACGGCGATCCAGTAGAGGTCGTAGCTCGAGCGCGTGCAGGGAACCGGGCCGAAGCAACTGTAGCCGACGACCGCGCCGTCGCGCTCGGCAAAAACAAAGAAGTATCCCGACGGCTCGCCCTTGGCTAGGCGTTCTTCCACCAGCTCTCGCGCCACGCCCACCTCGTCGGCATGGAAGAACCCGGTGGACGCGACGATTCGCCGTACGGACTCGGCGTCTTCGGGCCGCACATCGCAGCGGAAGCGGATCGCTGGCGCCGACGCCTCGCCGCCGGGGCGGCCTCGGACAACCGGGTCGGCTGCCACCGCGCCGCCGCGCGCGCCGCGCCGCTGCGCCTCCTCGGCCAGCCCGCAGACCGCCGCGCCGTAGCCGATCCTGGCCGCGTCCAGTGCGGCGGCGAACCCGGCATCCGGCGCCAGACACGGATTGGCGTTCACCTCCAGAATCCACGGCTGCCCGTCTGCATCGACGCGGAAATCGACCCGCGCGTAGCCGGACAGCCCGAAGACTCGCCAGCAGTCCCGCGCGAGGCCATCCAGCCTGGCGCACAGCGCGGCCTCGGCCGCGCGATCCACAAAACGCCGCACCGTATGCGCGCACTCGAACGCCGTCTCGTCCCATTTTGCCGCATAGCCGATGATTCGCGGCTTGTTCGGCGGATAATCGACGAAGATCAGCTCGGCGGGCGGAAGCGTGCGCACCGCGCCATCCGCGCCCGCGATGAGGCCGACATTGAACTCGCGCCCCTCGATATAGCGTTCGGCGAACCAGCCGCAACCGCGGCCGGCCGCCACGGCCTGCGCCGCCGCAGCCGTTACGCCGCGCAGGACACTGGCGTCGTCGAGTCCGACGGACGCATGCTCCCAAACCGACTTGACGATCCAGTCGGCCCGACTGAGCTCCGGAGTGGCCGGGTCCTGCGCCTCGACCCAGTCGGCGGTGGGAAGGGCGGCCGCGCGCAGCAGCCGCTTGGCCAGCAGCTTGCCCGACGTCGCGAACTGCGCCTCGGACGAATTGCCGGTGAAGACCACGCCGACCGACTCCAGCGCCGCCGGAGCCAGATGGATCAGGCGGCCGCTGCCGGCCAGGCTCTCGACCAGATTGAAGACGACGTCGGCGTCCCGGACCGCCGGGTGGCAGACCATCGCATGCAGATTCAGTCCGCACGGGACGACCCGCACCGCGTGCCCCGCCGCTTCCAGCGCGGCGCGGACCGCCGCCGCCTCATCCAGCACATCCCGCTCATCGGGCGGCGCGCCGGGCGGCACGTCCTGATGGATGATCGTGAGGGTCATGATCCCTTCCCTTCGCCGCGCCTGTGCTTGTCAAAGTGGATCAGGCAGAAGAGCTTCTCCAATTCCATGCGGATATCGATGTTCTGCACACAGAACTGCTCGTCGCTGCGCAGCGGTGTGGGGGTGAAATTGAGCACGCCGCGGATGACGCCGGTGCTGCGGAGCTGCTCCA
>CAZDLY010000132.1:0-4118 GCA_964506575.1 uncultured Akkermansia sp.
GAGTATTGACCGCATTTGCCCATCGGGAGCCGGACCGTGTTCCGTTGTGGTTCGGTTGACGATATGCACATCACGAACGATCCCATTACGGGGCTGACTGCGCAGGAACTGGTTGACCGGTTCGGTTCGCTCGGCATGACGCTGCGTCTGGCGCGCAGGCTCCAGTCGTCCGCCCTGCGGCACGGCGTCTGGCCCGAGAATGACTCGACGATTTCGCAGCGCTGGCTCGGCGAGATCCGTCGCCACCTCTGCATCCCCCGCCTGACGCTCGTCGATCGCCGGGTGTCGGCCAGCGACGGTTTTTGCAAGTACCTGTTTTCCTCCGACGACGGCGCGCGTTTCGAGGCGGTGCTCATCCCGCTCGCGCACCGGCCCGGCGCCGCCAAGGCCGTCGTCTGCGTCAGTTCGCAGGCGGGCTGCGCGATGGGCTGCGCCTTCTGCGCGACGGGCCGCCTCGGCTTTGCGCGCAATCTGGAGCCGTGGGAGATCGTCGCCCAGGTTGCCCAGATCCGGCGCGACACGTCCCTGCCCGTGCGTGGCGTCGTCTTCATGGGCATGGGGGAGCCGCTGCTGAACATCGACGCCGTCCTGCAGGCGGCGCGCGTTTTTTCCGAACCCTCGGGCCTTGCCATCGCCGCCAAGGCCATCACCCTCTCCACCGTCGGCATCATCCCCGGCATCCGCCGGCTCGCGCGCGAGCCGCACGCCTTCAAACTGGTCGTTTCCCTCACCTCGGCCGATGCCGCCAAGCGGCGCACCCTCATGCCGACGGAGGCGATCCATCCGTCCGCCGACCTGCGCGCCGCGCTCGCCGAGTACCACGCCGCGACCGGCCGGCGCGTCACGCTCGCCTGGATCCTCATCTCCGGCTTCAACACCGCCGCCGCTGACGCGCGAGCGCTCGCCGACTGGGTGGGCGACCTCCCGGTGCAAATCGATTTGATCGATGTGAACGATGACACCGGCGCTTTTCGTCCGCCGGACGACGCCGAGCGCAACGCATTTCGCGACGCCCTGCGCCTTCATCTCGCCGCCCCCGTCATCCGGCGCTACAGCGGCGGCAAGGACATCCACGCCGCCTGCGGCATGCTCGCCGCCGGCATGGCACCATGAATGACGTCACTTCCCGGGCGACGGAAGGACAATGGAGATCCAGATCCGGCCGGATTCGGAGGCCGGCGTCTCCGTGGCGCCCTTTTTGGATGGCTCGACGGGACGTGACGTGACGGTTCCGGCGACCTTGAGATCGGCCAGCAGCCGGTCGTAATCGGCCGCGTTGATCCAGCCCGAAAGGCCGGCGGTATCGGCCTTGGCTTCATCCGATACGGCCGCTCGGCGGGTAGAAGCCGCAGTGCCGTCCTGATTGACTTCCTTCAGATCCCGGGTTTTCCCTTGCACGACGTAGCGAGCCAGAATCTGGCGCGCGGCCGCGGCATCGCCGCCGGTCCAGACGATCTCCCGATGGAGCGGTATCACCGGTTCGGATGCAGGGATGGAAACGAGGGGCGATGCCGGTGCCACGCTCTTGGCGATCGCCGGCCCGGCGGCCGCTTCCAGGGACACGGCGCTGTCGGAGGCGATACCTCCCCCGGAGGCCATGGCCCGTTTCGGGGACATCTCCGCATCCGCCGCCGCGACCGGTTCCGTGATGGCCGCCAGCATCCGGGTCGCCCGTGCTTCCCGTGCTCCGAGGGCCTCGACGGGCCGCTCCTCGCGATCCGGCGACTCGTTTCCGACGCTCAGACCGGGGGGCTGGCGCTTGACGTCGGCTGGTTTATCGGTGGATTCGAGCTTTTTCCAGATGCCACCGTTGCTTTGCCGGGATTCCCGTGCCTCCTCCCGGAGCGTAGACACCGCCTCGCGGTCTTTGCGGACGGCTGGGGGCGCGGAGGGTTCCGGGGCGTCAGCCGGGAGAGGCGGCAGAATCTGGTCCTGGACAACGTCGAGGGCGGCCGCTGCCACCGGCGAGGCGGTCAGCGCGTCGGCGGCAGGGGCGGAGATCCTTCTGCAGGCAGAGGGGGAGCAGTCTTCAAGGGTGCCCGGGCGGATGGTCCGGGCTCGCCAGCCGTAGAAACCCACCAGGATGGCCATCGATGCCGCCAGGGCGACGCGTGTCTGCGGTAGATTGATCACGCGCCAGAACGCCGCCCGCCGGGTTGGCGGGGGGGCGGCCAGGCGTTGGCGGACGGAGGCGACGAGGTCGGCGGGCGGGGCGAGCGGCGGTAGGCCGCGGATCAGCACCACCGTCTGCCGCAGATCGTCCCACTCCTGGCGGCAGGCCTCGCAACCGGCCAGATGCGCGTCCAGATCCCGGACGCGCGCGGCATCCAGGCATCCGTCGAGATGGTCGCCCATCCACGCTCTTATCCGTTCGCACGGCATAGCAGGCCCTCCCGTAAGAGTTCGTCCCTCACCTTGGTGCGGGCGCGCCAGAGACGGGACTTGACCGTGCCGGCCTGGCAGCCCGTCGCCTGCGCGATTTCCTCGTAACTCAGCCCCTGGATGTCGCGCATGACGATCACTTCTCGGAATTCCTCAGCGAGCGTCGCGATGGCGCGGCCCACGATTTCCTGAGTCTCGTGCCGAATCAGCGCGGTTTCAGGCCGGTCGCCGGCGTCAACCGGTTCCTGGCGCGGGGACGGGGAGTCCGCACCGTCCGGCACGGCATCCAGCGAGGCCGTCTCAAAGAACCCGATCCGCCTCAGGCGCTGCCGCCGGCTCCGGCAGGTGTTGATGGCGAGCGCCTGAAGCCAGGTGGAGAACCGCGACCGGCCCTTGAACGACCGGATGGCGCGAGCGACCTTGATGAAGATCTCTTGGGTGAGGTCGCACGCCTCTTCGCGCTGGTTCACCATGCGGTAGGCCAGATTGAAAATGGGCGTTTGGTACGTGCGCACCAGTTCGTCGACGGCTTCCATGCTCCCCTCCTGAGCCTGATGTACGAGGTCATTCACGCGGGCCTCCTCGGCCGCGCGTTCCTGACTCTGCTCACGGGGGTTAGACATGACGGTGCCCCGAAATGTTCCCGGTTACGGCCGAATCTGCTTCGCCAATGCCATCATGCGGGCTTCGACGCTCTGAATTTCGGCGAAGCCCTGGGAGCTGACCGGGTTAAGGCCGTTGCTGGCCTCCATCGAGGAATCGGCCTCGTTATAGAGCGAGGCAGGGCAGTCGCTGAGCGCGTGGAAGAAGATGTTTCCCTTGTAGAGCGAGACGGTTACGGTGCCGCTGGCGGGGCGGGCGAAGACCCGGATCGCGGCGCGCGCGGCCTGGGTCATCGGGTCGTAGTAGCGGCCGTCGTAGATCTGATCGGCCACGAGCTTGGAGAGCTGCTGGAACAGCGCGGTCGCGCGCCGGTCGAGCACCGCCTGGTAGAGAAAGCGCAGGGCGGTGCCGAGCAGCTCCATGCCCGGCGCCTCGTAGACGCCGCGGCTCTTGGTGCCGATGATCCGGTTTTCGAGGGCGTGCTTCATGCCGACGCCGTTGCGGCCGCCGAGGGTGTTGGCCAGGATCATGGCGCGCACGGGATCGACGGCCTTGCCGTTGATCGCCACGGCGCGCCCCTTCTCAAAGCGGATGGTGACCTTCTCGGGCTTGTCCGGCGCCTGCATCGGCCACACGCCCATGGTCGGCGTGACGATGGTCATGGGCGTCTTGATGCTCTCGAGATCCTCCGCCTCGTGCGACAGACCCGCCAGATTGCCGTCGGTCGAATACTTCTTGTCTTTCTTACCGGCTGGCGCGGGGATGCCGAAGCTCGCCAGATAGGCGGCCATTTGCGTCCGCCCCGGAAAGAGCGCCAGGAGCTCGGGGTCGCGCCAGGGGGCGTAGACCTTCATCTTCGGCGCGAGGACATTGGTGTAGCGTTCGAAGCGCATCTGGTCGTTGCCGCGGCCGGTCGCGCCGTGCGACAACACGGTGCATCCCTGCTTGCGCATGGCGCCGATGAGGCCACGGACGGTCACGGCCCGGCCGATGCCGGTGGAGTTCCAGTAGCCGCCGTCGTACATCGCCTGGGCCTCGATCACCTCGAAGCAGGCTTCGCCCATCTCCCGCTTGAGATCCACGAGGATCGTGTCGACGCCGCACGGTTTCATCCGTTTGCGGATGTCGGCGAT
>CAZDLY010000133.1:0-3968 GCA_964506575.1 uncultured Akkermansia sp.
CGATAGCGATTTCGATTTCGACTGTACAGATGTGCCATAATTAGAATTGCTGCCTCTCCCACACTCCCACACTCACAGACCCACTTACGCGCATTCCCTGTGGTCTTCGTCATGATCTGCGGCGCGGCAAGGACGCCGCGCCCGGCCGGCGGGGTCAGCCCATCCGCTGCGACATCTCGTCGATCTTACGCAGGATGGCGGCCTCCTCCTCGTGATACATCTCGGTGATGGCCGGGTCGTGGAAATGGTAGATCCGGTCTTCGAACGCGGTCGTTTCCAGACGGCTGAAGAGCCGCTGCTCGGCCTGTTCGATATCCTTGCCGTAGATGTGATAGGAATCGGCCTGCCAGTTCATGCGCGCGAGGCGCACCGGCTTGCCGGTGCGGCGCGCGATCTCGGCGGCGATGAGGGTCTGATTGAACTGGATGAAGCCAAACATGTTCATGAAGTTCGCGCCCCAAGCGTCGTTGGAACGGAAACGAACGTTGGCGTTGAGCCACTGCACGCCGGCGTCATCCTCGAGGATGCGATACCAAAGCGACTGCAGGCACGGCGGGTCGTAGCAGGCGAGGTCATGATTCGGCATCCAGGTGATCATCTGCGCCTGCCGGGTGAAGGGCTGCGCGACGAGCTTGTCGATGACGTAGGCGATCTGGTCGACCTGAAAAGGGCCGACAAATTGGCTTTTGTCGTCGGCGCCACGCTCCTTCCACTGGCCATAGTTCTGCAGGCGGCCGTGATAGGTGTACTCCCAGCGGGTGTCGGCGGGATCGTTGATCGCCTTGACCCAGTGATCCTTGCGTCCTTCCAGCTCGTAGACATATTCGCGCAAGTCGGGCAGGCCGCCGGGGAAGGCCTTGTGAATCATGGGATCGGCCAGCGGGTCGTCGATGGTGATGTTCATCGTGGCATCGAGGCTCAACGGGGCGCCGGGTTTGTCGTACTGCGTGCGGAGACGGATGCCGCCGTGGTACAGGGCAATCAGGGCGCGCTCGTAGGCTTCGGCGAGCGAACCGCCGCGGACAGTCAGGACGGGGATGCTTTGCATGATGAATGCTCCTGTGGTGGGGGTTGGAGGGGCGTCCAACCGGTGTGGTCAACGGGTTCAAAAGCCTGCCGGGACGGATGCGGCAGGAAAAGACCCGACGTGCGGGTCAATTGTAGACGTAAACGGCGGTCGGCGGCAAGCGGGATTCGCACGGCAATCAAATTCCCGTGTTCACTCCAATTCGATCAGGCGAACGGAGACGGTGCGCGTCTGGCCGTCACGGGTGAGGGAAACGCCGACCGTCTGGCCAGGCTGAAGGGTGTCGAAAATCGCGTGGTAGGCCTCGACGTCGGTGACGGGCCTGCCGTCGACGGCCGTGATCACATCGCCCAGAAACAGGCCGCGGTGGGATTGGGAGACGCCGGCGATTCCGGCGGCGGAGGCCGGAGACCGGGGAAGCACTGCGTAGACGGCCGCGCCGACGACCCCGGCGCGGCGGGTGATGTGGTCTGGCAGAAGCTGAAGGCCAAGCCCCGAACGGGTGATTCGCCCCTTGGCGATCAGTTGCGGCACGATGCGCGAGACGGTGTCGACCGGCACGGCGAAGCCGATCCCCGCATAGGCGCCGCTGGGACTGAGGATGGCGGTCGTGACGCCAATCAGCTCGCCCGCGGAATTGAGCAGGGGGCCGCCGGAGTTGCCGGGGTTGATCGCCGCGTCGGTCTGGATCACCTCGTTGATCCGCCGGCCGGTCATCGCCGTGATCGTGCGCCCGAGCGCGCTGACGATCCCCACGGTGAGGGTGGTGTCCAGCCCGAAGGGGTTGCCGATCGCCAGCGTCGTCTGCCCCACCTGCAGGTCGCGCGACGCGGCGACGCGAACCGGGTGCAGGCGTTCGGGGGGGGCGTCAATCCGCAGAACGGCCAGATCCTGGTCCGGCGCGATCCCCACCAGCCGGGCGGCGAACGTCACCCCGTCGGGAAAGGTCACCGTCAGGGCGTCGGCCTCGTGGACGACGTGGTAATTGCTGATGATGTGCCCCTGCGTGTCCCAAACGAAGCCCGAGCCGGCGCCCTGGGGGATCTCATACACCTGAAGGCCCCGGAAACCGCCCCCGGCGCGGAAGAGCCCCGTGTTGGCCACCGACACGACCGACGGCGACACGCGGCTGAAGATCGCGATGGTGGTGCGCTCCTCGGGCGTGGGCTCGAACGGCGGAGGCGCCGGAGGTGCCGCCGGGATGGCGGCGTGTTCGACGGCCAAAGGCGGCGCCGGAACGGCGGGGGCGGCGGCCTTCTCCGCCGGCCGGTGGAAGAGCCGCCACACCAGCAGCGCGAAGATCGCCAGCAGCAGCGCCGTGAAGACGGGGGAGCGGGAGGCCGGAACATTCATCGGTCACCTCACACGTGATGGATTTGATTCCTGATCATCGCCGCGAGCGGCCCGGAGGGGGTGGCCGCGAGGCGGTTGAGGACGCATTCCCAGCGGTAGGCGAAACTGCCGGCCACGTCGCGGGCGCGGTGGATGAAGAGTGTGTCAAACGCCCGTTTGCGCCGGAGGTATTCCCCGCGTGTGTAATCGAAACGTTCGACGAAGGCGGCCAGATAACACACGGCAAACTCGCTCGCATTGGGCATGAGTCCCGCACGCCAGTTGACCGGCGCAGCATAGGCGGACGCCAGATCCGCCAGGGGCCCCAGGTAGTGCGAAAACGTCCCGGTGTGGTCGGCAACCACCAAGCTCTGAGGCAGCCCATCGGCATCAAACAGAACGATCTCGTCGCCGTCGTCAAACAGGACGTTGGCGCTGTCAACCCGAGTGCGCCCGAGAATCAGATTGGTCGCGGCCGCTGCACCGAGAAGGGCCGCCAGCCGACGATTAAATTCCGTATTCGCGTAGTGGTGCGGCGGAATCTTGGCCGATGCCCACCCGTACAGGTAGGGCCGCTCGAGGTACGTGATCCAGTAGGTCTGGCCGACGTAGCGCGCATTCGTCCCGGTGTAGGTCTCGTTGATGCGGCGGGCGACAATCTGCGGCGGAAGGTTCATTCCGAGCTGCTGGCAGCCGAGGCGGCGGTCGAGGATGTAGTCGGTGTAGGCTTCGGCCTCGATGATCGACTGCAGCAGATCCTTTCCTTCGTCCAGATGTTCGGCGATGCCCCATTTCTGCAGGCGGAGGATGCGCACGACCGGCTTGTCGGCGTGAGTGTGCTGAACCTCGGCGATATAGACCGTGGGGCGCCGGGAGGTGGTGACGCGGCGCGACAGAGAACGGGATATCCGTCCGATGTTGATGTATTCGATCTCGCGGAATTCGCGCACGTAATTGAAAATCATGCCGCGCGCGCGAAAATCGCACAGAGCGCGCAACTCGGCGTCGTCCGGCCGGGCGGCGCATTCGTCGAAGAGCGGATCAAAAATAAGTTCGCCGTCCTCGATGCGCGCGCCAGGGAGCCATTCGATCTGCAGGTAGAACTCGGCGGAGAGGCCGCTGACGATCTCGTCCGAAACGGCGGCATTCGGCTGTTTGACCAACGCGGCGCACATCGCCCGGCGCCACTCGGGCGCCCCGGGGGCGTCCGCCCGGAGGATCGGCGGCACGGCGGCCTCGTAGTCCGCCGCGAGCGCCGCATGGCGGCGGCGCAGCTCGGCGGATGACGCATGGCCCGTCGGGGCGAGCGACGCAAAGGTGGCGCGATCAAACGGGCAGCCGGGCGGAAAGACGTCGATCTCGGGATGGCCCAGGCGGTTGCGGCGAGTGCAGAAACGGGCGATCTCGTCGAGCTGCGACCGGAAGGTAGCGTCATCCAGCGCGGCCAGCCAGCGGAAGGATTCGCAGGTGAGGTAACGGGTGCCGGCGACGCGGTTGTAGTAGTAGACGGGGACGTTCTCAATGGCCGTGCGGGCGTCGGCGATCAGGGCGATGATTTCCTCCTGGGTCTGCGGCAGGGGGCTCATGCGCCAGTTTTCGCCACGCCGGC
>CAZDLY010000134.1:0-1736 GCA_964506575.1 uncultured Akkermansia sp.
CTGGTCAACGTGAACGTGCTGACCACGGGCTTCGACGCGCCCAACATCGACTGCGTGGCGCTGCTGCGGCCGACGAACTCCCCGGGGCTGTATTACCAGATGTGCGGGCGGGGATTCCGGCTCCATGCCGGCAAGAGCGACTGTCTGGTCCTGGATTTTGGCGGCAACATCTTGCGGCACGGGCCGGTGGACGCGCTGGAGATCAAGGAACGGGGCGCAGGCACGGGCGAGGCGCCGGCGAAGGAGTGCCCAGAGTGTCAGGAGGTGGTGCATGCGGCCACCAGCGTCTGCCCGGGGTGCGGGTTCGTCTTTCCGCCGCCCACGCGCGGACAACACGAGCAAGAGGCGACGACGGCGGGGGTCCTGTCCGGCGAGGTCACCGAGACCGAGCACGCGGTCAGCGAGGTGACCTACAGCATCCATGTGAAGCGCGACGCCGCCGAGGGGCATCCGCGGAGCATGCGGGTCGATTACCGGGTCGGCTTCTACGACTACCGCAGCGAGTGGGTGTGTTTCGAGCACAGCGGCTACGCGCGGTCCAAGGCCGAGGCGTGGTGGCGGGAGCGGTCGCGCGAGCCGTTCCCGGAATCGGCCGCGCGGGCCGTGGCGGTCTGCGAGGCGGGAGGCGTGGCCGAGACGCTGGCGATCACCGTGCGGAGCGTCGCCGGCGAGAAGTACGACCGGATCACCGGGCACGCGCTGGGAACGGTCCCGCCGCGCCTGGACGGCAGTGACGAGGTGGACGACGGCACCCAGCCGGAGTATCGGGGACCCGAAGACGAGGAGTTGCCCTTTTGAACAGCGAACCGAACATCCTTCACGGCGCCGCGGCGGCGTATCTCGCCGCCGGCCTGTGCGCATTGCCCGCGAACCGGGGCGAGAAGCGGCCGGCGGTCGGGCAGTGGAAGCGCTATCGCGACCGGCTGCCGACCGGGCCCGAACTGGACGCCTGGTACGCCAACGGCGCCGCGCCGGGGCGGACCGGCGGTCCGGACGCGGTGTGCATCCTCTGCGGGCGCGTTTCCGGGCACGCGGAGATGATCGACTTCGACGCGGGAGGCGAACTTTACGACGCCTGGGCCGCACGCATCCCGCCAGAACTGCTGGCCCGGCTGGCGGTGGAGAAGAGCCAGCGCGGCGGGCGTCATGTCTTTTACCGCTGCGTGCGCGAGGTCTGCGGCAGCATGAAGCTGGCGCAGCGTCGGCTGTCTGCGAGCGGTCACGCACAGGCCGACGAGGGCGGGAAGACCGTCACGCTGATCGAGACCCGCGGCGAGGGCGGGCTGTTCCTCTGCGCGCCGACGCCGGGGTACGAGATGATCCAGGGGGAGTTGCGCGACCCGCCTGTGCTGACCGAGGCCGAGCGGGACAGTCTGCTCCAGGCGGCGTGGGAGTTGAACGAATATGTGCCAGCGGTGGTGGATTACGCCGCGCGCGGCGTTGCGGGCGGAGAGGGCGGCGGACCGGGCGGCGGGCAGGACGCCGGGCAGAGCGGACGGACGGCGGACGGCAGCGAGAGGCCCGGCGACGATTTCAACCGGCGCGGGGATGTGCGGGCCGTGCTCGCGCAGGCCGGATGGGCGCTGGCGAAACCGGGCGAGAACGAGTACTGGCGGCGGCCCGGCAAGGTGGCGGGCTGGTCGGCCTCGCTGAAGGACCGGGTCTTCTATGTCTTCAGCGCCAACGCCGCGCCGTTCGAGCCGAACCGGGCCTATTCGCCGTTCGCGGTTTGCGCG
>CAZDLY010000134.1:1836-3857 GCA_964506575.1 uncultured Akkermansia sp.
GGGCCTATTCGCCGTTCGCGGTTTGCGCGCTGCTGGAGCACGGCGGCGACTTCGAGCGGGCGGCGAGCGCCCTGCGGCTCGCTGGATATGGCGAGGCGACGCCCGGTGGCGCCGGCGACGCCGGCGCCGACATCTCGGCCATCGTGCAGGCGTGCCATCCGGCGGACGCGCCGCGTGCGCCGGAGTTCCCCGATGCTTTCCCAGATCCTGGGCCGATGCCGGACGGGATGCTGAGGATGCCGGGGTTCGTGGGCGAGGTCATGGACTACTGTCTGGAGACCGCGCCGTATCCGAACCCGGTCATGGCTTTCGCCGGGGCGGTCTCGCTCCTGGCGTTTCTGGCCGGCCGAAAGGTGCGCGACGCGGGCGACAACCGGACGAACGTCTACCTCCTGGGTCTGGCACACTCGGCGGCGGGCAAGGACTGGCCGCGCAAGGTCAACACCCGGATCGCGCACGAGGTCGGGCTGGCCCACGGTCTGGGCGAACGGTTCGCGAGCGGCGAAGGGATACAGGACGCGCTCTTCCAGACGCCGGGGATGCTGTTTCAGACCGACGAGATCGACGGCATGCTGCAGGCGATCAACAAGGCCAAGGACGCCCGGCACGAGGCGGTCATGTCCACGCTGCTGACGATGTACTCGTCGGCCAACAGCATCTTCCCCATGCGGCGCAAGGCGGGCAAGGAAGCGCCGGGGGTCATCAACCAGCCGAATCTGGTGATCTTCGGCACGGCGATCCCGAATCATTACTACGAGGCGCTGTCGGAGCGGATGCTGACCAACGGCTTTTTCGCGCGGATGATCATCCTCGAGGCGGGGCCGCGCGGCGCGGGCCAGGAGCCGGTCATCCGGGATCTGCCGCCCCGGGTGCTGGCTGCGGCCAAATGGTGGGCCGACTACCGGCCCGGCAGAGGGAATCTGGAGGACTGGCATCCGGTGCCCACGGTGGTCGAGCACAGCGGCGAGGCGAAGCGTCTGCTGATCGAGACTCGTGAGCGGGCCGAGGCCGAGTATACGATGGCGGAGGCGCGGGGCGACGCGGTTGGCACGACGGTCTGGGGGCGGGTCAGCGAGCATGTGCGCAAGCTGGCGCTCCTGCATGCGGTCAGCGAGAACCACATGGCGCCGCGCATCGGCTTGGCGGCCGTCGAGTGGGCGTCGGCGTTCGTGATGCATCAGACGCGGCGGATGCTCTTCATGGCGGCGGGTCACGTCGCCGAGAACCCGTTCCACGCCGAGTGTCTGAAGGTCCTGGAGAAGCTGCGGAACGCGCCGGGGAACGAACTGCCGCACAGCGTGCTGCTCAAGCGGATGAAGATGGACGCCAAGAGCTTTGCCGAGCTCGTGGACACGTTGGCGCAGCAGGGCGACATCGTGATGGCGAAGACCGAGAAGCCGGGCTGGCCGGTCCGGTCGTACCGTCTTGCCGGGGGGGTGAAACTTGGGGGTGAAACTTCGGTGGGGGGTGAATCTTGAAAAGCGTTTTACGGCTGAAGATTCCCCAAGATTCACCCAAGATTCACCCCCCGGAGGTGAAACTTCAAAAAGTCGTAAATACAATAAATATAGATATATATAACTACTCTCTATCTATGTTTCACCCTTTCACCCGTACCCCCCCGCGCGACGCCCGTACACGTGTGTATGTGTGTGTGTACGTGAGGGGGGGTGAAAAGGTGAATCTTCAAAAACAAGGCGGCGGGAGGCGGCGGTTGGATGAGACGTGGCGGGAAATGAGGGGAGCGCCCCGACACGCGACGCTATCTGGGACGGGGGCGGGTGGAAAGGGGGAAAGAGTGTGTGGGTGTGGGTGGGTGTGGGTGTGGGCGGGAAGGGACGGCGCCGCGGGGCGACGCCGAAACGGAACCGGAGAGGCGGGGGGCGGGAAAGAGTGTGTGGGTGTGTGGGAGTGATCGGCGGCAGGGAGCGGAAAGCCTGATAAAAGCAGGCGGGATCAGGGGTTTGAGTGGAAAGGGGGACGAGATGGTGTGCACGAAATGCGAATGGGAGGGGCTGGTG
>CAZDLY010000135.1:0-3808 GCA_964506575.1 uncultured Akkermansia sp.
CCATCAGGCTCAGGCGGCACTGCTGAAGCTTTTTCCAGACGTGACGATTGAATAGAGAACCTCGACGCAAAAATGTGAGAGTGGTGAATCCAGAAACGTCCATTCGCGGCCGCTTGGCACCGAGTCCTACGGGCGCGCTGCATCTGGGCAATGCGCGGACGTTTCTGGTCGCCTGGCTGCTCGCCCGGCGCCGGGGCGGACGGGTGGTGCTGCGGATGGAGGATCTCGACCATCCCAAGGTCAAGCCCGGCACGGCGCAAGCGGCGCTGGAGGATCTTCGCTGGCTCGGGCTGGACTGGGACGAAGGACCCGACGTGGGCGGTCCGCACGCGCCTTATGTGCAGACGGCGCGGCGCCCGCTGTACCGTGAGGCCCTGCTGCGGCTGCAGGAACAGGGGCTGGTCTATCCGTGCGTCTGCACGCGGCGCGATGTCGAGGCGGGGCAATCGGCGCCGCAGTCGGGAGATGACGGACTGGCCTACGACGGGGCCTGCCGCGGACGGTTCGGTAGCTATGCCGCCGCCGCCGCGACCCTGCCGCCGGGGCGGCTCCCCGCGTGGCGGTTTCGCGTGCCCGACGGGGCGGAGACCGTCTTTGATGACGGCTTCCACGGTCCGCAGCGGGAGCGGGTCGGCGCGACCGTCGGCGATTTCGTCATCGCCCGCGACCCCGACGGCGCGGGCTATATGCTGGCGGTGGTGGCCGACGATGCGGCGATGGCGATCACGGAGGTGGTTCGCGGCGACGACCTGCTGGCGGCGACGCACCGGCAGATCCTGCTCTACCAGGCCCTGGGGCTGACGCCGCCCCGCTTCATCCATGTGCCGCTGGTGGTCAGCGCGGAGGGCCGGAGGCTGGCCAAGCGCCATGGCGACACCCGCCTCGCCGCCATCCGCGCGGCGGGCGTCCGGCCCGAAACGGTGGTCGGCGTGCTCGCCTGGTGGTGCGGCTGGGCGGCGTGGGGCGATGAACTCCGCCCCGCCGATCTGCTCGACCGCGCCGAGCTGGGCAGCATCCCCCGCGAGCCAGCGGTGCTCACGGATCCGGTCAAGGCCCGGCTAAACGTTTTATAAGGGGCCGTATCGATACGACTAGGGAGGCGAATGTGATCAAGCGGAAACAAAAACGGCGAGGGTGGCTGCTTCGCGTGGCGGCCTTCGTCGTGTTTGTGCTGGCTGCTGCGGCGGTGGGGGCCGGTGTGCTCTGGCACCTGCGCATCGGACTTGCGAGCCGCTGGGTCCGATCGGCGCTGGACCGAGAGGGGCTGGCAGATGTCGATTTCCGGCTGACCACCCTCGCCCCCGGGCGGATCGTCATCGAGGATGTCCGTTGGGGAACGCCCGCGCCGGCGGTTTCGGTGGACTGGCTGGAGATACGCTTTTCGTATCCCGACGTGACGCGGGGCTGGTTGGACCGTGTCCGCATTCGCGGCATCCGCACGCCGCTGGTCGTAAAGGCTGGCCGGGCGACATCGCCGTTGGTCGAACGGGTTGCGGCGCTGGCCGCGGTGCGCGCGGCCGGCCGTGGCCGGGATCGTGTGACGCGCAGCGACACGACGCTGGACCGGATGGGCGTGGGCGAGCTGTCCGTTTCCGGCGCACAGGTGGCCGTTGCCGGTGCGGATAGCGAAACGGTCTTGACGGTGGCAGGGGATTTGGGTGCGATGGCGGAGCCGGGCGTGGAATGGAAGGCCGGGCGCGAGCCTGATCGGTATCGTCTGTGGGCGCGTCTGGGCGATGACACGGGTCTTCGCGTGGTTCTCACGGGCGCGGTCGTGCCCGACACCGGGCAGGTATCGCTTGAACCCGAGGTCAAACTGCTGGATATCGGCGCTTGGTTCGAGCGGTTGCGATGCGTGTTACCGGACCTGCCCGAGGCGCCCCGTGGCGTTTCGATGAACAGGAGCCTGACGCTGCAGGGACGTGTGACCGGCGACGGATGGACGGATCGCGCGCGGCGGGGGAATGGGGAAGGGCAGGGGAGGATCGGGTTCACGGCCCAGATCGCGCGTCGCGACGAGACCGTCGCATTCGATGGCGAGGCGGTCGTGACCGGGGGGCTCTCCAACACGTCGTGGCAAGTTGGCGTGCGTATGTCCGAATTCAGTATCGTTTCCACCCAGGAGCACGCGCGGGTTCAGGCGCTGGCCGGGATGTCCATCGGGGTGCGTTACGGGGGCGGCCGTGTCGCGGTGAACGGCGAGGCCTGGCTGCGGGATGTGCGGGCGACCTTCGGCCAGAAGAACGGAGCCGCAGGGGAGGCGGGCATCGGCAGGATCGGCGTGCGCGTCGACCTGCCGGAGTGCGACGCGGCGTTCGCATCGAATGCTGTGGCGACGGCCTGGGTCGGAATCAGCAATGGCTGGATCCAGGCTCGTGCCGGCAGCACGACCGGCACGCTGGAGGGGTTGCAGGGAGATGCGCCGGTGACGTGGTCGGTGCGGGACGGGATGGGGTTCCCGCCGGGCCAGCGATTGTCGTGGCAGCGGCTCGAGGCGAACGGGGTGGCGGTCACCAACGTGGGTTTTGCGTTGGAATCCGTCGATCAGGCGCGGATCGTCCGCCTGCGCGCGGGGATCACCGGCAGTCTGTTCACGGGCGAGGTGACGGCGCGCTTCCCGAACGCCGATCCCCGCCAGGTCGTGGTGGGAGTATCCATTCCCGAAACGGATCTGGCGGCTGATGATCGTGTGACAGCGCTGCTGCGCAAGAAGCTGCCGGACCTGGCCATCACCGGACGCCTGAGCGCCGAGGCCAGCCTCCGCCTGTTGGGGGGCCGGCCGCTGGTGACGGGACGCCTCCGGATGGCAGGAGGCAACCTGCGCGGCAAGTCCTTCGAGGTGCGCGGCATCGAGGTGGACGTGCCGCTGGAGCACGACCGGGTGCTGCGGACCACCGGGCGGCCGGTGGTGTCGTTTGCTTCGGCACAGGCGGGCAACATCCGGCTGGATCAGGGGTGGGTTCGTTTCCAGCTTACGCCCGACGAGTTCGTGATTGACCGGATGGAGGTCGGCTGCTGCAAGGGGAGTCTGAATGCGTACTCCGTGCATCTCAACCTGAAGAATCCCCGTGACGATTTTGTGGTGTATGCGGACCGGATTGACATGGGCGAGGCGCTGATGATGGCTTTTCCATTCAAGGGCAAAATCGATGGCGTCCTGTACGGCCGGGTGCCCGTCGGGATTGATCGCGGTCGCGTCAAGTTGTATCCCGGCTTTCTGTATTCGCTGCCGGGACAGGGCGGCAAGATCGTGTTGGATGACAGCCGGCAGATGCTGGGTCTGCTGGAACAGGCGGGGATTCGCGGCGACGTGCAGGCGCCGTTGTCAAAGGCCTTGAGCGACATGGATCTGAGCGCAATCAAGATGGATCTCGCACCCCGTGAGGCTGGCGATGAAACGTTGAGCATTCGTCTAACGGGTAAGTCGAATTTCAAGGAGTGGCCCGCGCCGGTTGATCTGAGCTTGAATCTGAACGGGCCGATTGAGCAATTGTTAAACATTGGACTGGACATGTCGGGCCATTAAGTGTCTAATTTGCGCTGTATTTTTGTTAACGGAAGGCGGGGAATGAAAAAGATTCGCAGGTTTCTGTTGAGTGCGCTGTTGGGCGTGGCATCCGCCGCGACGTTTGGCGGATGCTTGTCGGTCAAGACGGAGCACGAGATCAAGCCGATTCACATCACGATGGATGTGAACATCAAGGTCCAGAAGGAACTGGAAAATTTCCTGATTTTGGATTAACGGGCAAGTCGGAGAAGGGAAGGATACGATGAAAAAGATGAAACGCATGTTGAGTCTGGCGGTGGC
>CAZDLY010000136.1:0-3745 GCA_964506575.1 uncultured Akkermansia sp.
GGCAGAACGCGCTGGCGCAGGATGGCCGGGACGTGGCCGACTGGAACCTGAAATCCGCCGCCTCGCGCGCCGCCAAGGTCACGCAGTTGCGCGAGCAATCGGTGGCCAGCCGGGAACAGGCGTGGAAACGCGCGGCCGCCGAGGGGTGGTCGCCCAAAGGCGATGGCTACGAACTGCAGGCCATTCGTGACAACCGCGTCTATGTTTATCACACCCGGAATGTGGAGGCGGCGATCTCAACCGCCGCGAATCGGATTCGCAATACCGCGCCGTACAACGTGGCTGGCACCGGCAGAACCGTGGGCGTGTGGGATGAAGGGTCGGTCCGGATCACGCATCAGGAACTTTTAGGGCGGGTTGCGAATAAGGATGGTGTGGGCACCTTCGACCATTCGACGCATGTGGGCGGCACCGTCGGCGCGTCCGGCGTGAATCCCCTCGCCCTGGGCATGGCGCCCGGCGTGCGGATTGATTCGTACGACTGGAATAACGATGCGTCGGAGATGACCGCCGCCGCCATGGCGACGGCCGGCGAGGCAGGCAAAATCCAATTGTCGAACCACTCCTATGGTTATGCAAGGGGCTGGGAATGGGATGGGTCGACCTGGTCCTGGTACGGCGTGTGGCCGGCCCATGAAGACGAGGGCTTTGGCCAATATGACGACACCGCCGCCACGATGGACGCCCTCTGCTACAACGCGCCGTATTATCTACCGTGCAAGGCGGCAGGGAATGACCGCAATGACAACGCGCCAAGCACGGGCACGGCCTTTACCTTCTACTATACTGGGAAATCCAAGACGTACAACCCGGCGACCGATCCCTACAGCGATGGTTATGACAACGGGGGCTTTGACACCATCGGCAGCGATGGAACCGCCAAGAATATTCTGACAGTGGGTGCCGTAAACGATGCGGTTTCGGGCGACGTCCGTTCATTGGCGGCGGCGACCATGTCCTCTTTTTCCTGCTGGGGGCCGACCGATGATGGCCGCATCAAGCCGGATGTGGTGGGCAACGGCGTGGGCGTGTATTCGTCCGTGGCGGGAAGCGACACGAGCTATGACACGTATAGCGGCACGAGCATGGCCACCCCAAACGTGTGCGGCTCGGCGGTCCTGCTTACCGACTATTATGGGCGCCTTTTTCCGGGGCAATACCTGCGCGCCAGCACCTTGAAAGGGCTGATCATCCACACGGTGGACGATCTGGGCCGCGCCGGTCCGGACTACACCTTCGGCTGGGGGCTGATGAATACGAAGGCCGCCGCCGACCTGATCAGGCAGCACGCCGAAGATCCATCGGCGCTGCATCTCATGGATTTGGCGTTCGACACGACCCTGGCCAACGTGTCTTACGGGTTTACGTGGGACGGAACCTCGCCAATCCGCGCGACGCTGTGCTGGACCGATCCGGCGGGAACCGCCCAGAGCGGATTGGATAATACCAACCGGGTGTTGGTGAACGATCTGGATTTACGGATCGTCGGGCCGACGGGGCAGGTGTACCTCCCGTATGTGCTCGCGCCGGCGAATCCCACGAACGCCGCCACGACGGGGACCAACAAGGTTGATACGGTGGAGCAGGTTTACATCGCCGCGCCCATGACATCCGGCGCGTACCGCGTTGTTGTCAGCCTGCAAGGCAGCCTGACTGGAAGCAACCAGACATTCTCCGTCATTCTCAGCGGGTCAACAACCTCGGCACCATCCATTGTCACCAGTACATTGCCGGCGGGCCAGGTGGGTGTGGCCTACAATCAGTCTTTGACGGCGGTTGGCGGCGCCACACCCTATGTCTGGTCGTTGGCATCCGGCCGACTTCCGTCCGGATTGAACCTGAGCAGTAACGGGGTGATTGGCGGCACGCCGGACACCGCGACGATGGCCACCTTTACGGTACGGGTAACCGACGCCAACAGCTTGTCTGCCGAGATGATGTTCAATCTGGAGATCGACGTCCTGCTGTTCGCCGAGGGATTTGAACACGCGGGTGCCATGCCCGGCGGATGGACGCATGAGCATGTGGAATCCACACTGGACTGGATTTTTCGTAATGGTAACTTAACGTCTCATCCGGCCAACGCACATGGCGGCAGTTATAATGCTTTGCTCTATGTGGGCGCCTACTCCAACCACATTACCAAACTGGTGACGCCCGTGATCAACTTCGGTGCCACCACCAATAGTCCACAGCTTGCGTTCTGGCATTGCATGGAAGTCTGGGGTCCGGATCAGGATGAACTCCGCATTTACTACAAGACCTCTGCGGGCGGAACGTGGACGAAACTGGCCACGTATACCAACAGCGTGGCGACCTGGACCCGGCGCACGCTGACCCTGCCAAATCCGAACGCCAGTTACTACGTTGCCTTTGAAGGCAACGCGAAGTGGGGCTACGGCGTTTGCGTGGATGATGTTTCGGTCACCGCAACCGCGCCGCCCACGTGTACGTCGCAGGGAACACCGTATGTGTGGCTGGATCACTATGGCTTGGTCACGGGCGGCAACTACGAGACGGCCGATGCGGGCGACACGGATGCCGACGGATATCTCGCCTGGCAGGAGTACATTGCCGGAACGGAACCCACCAACCGCCAGTCCGTCTTCCTGGCGCTCATTGAGATGAGCAACGCGCTGCCGCGGGTGACGTGGATGCCGGATCTCGGGACGGCGCGCGTTTACACGGTAGACGGTCGGACCAAACTGATTGACGGCGTCTGGGACACAACCAACAGCGAGAGCCTGTTCTTCCGCGTCAAGGTCAGGCTGCCGTAGCACTGGATGCAAGCCAGATGAAGGCACTCACGGTCACTTGGTTTCCTTGGCCGCTTCCTTGGCCGCGTTTTTCAGAAACGTCTCGATGGTCTTCGGGATGTCGGCCTGGGACTCGATCGGGGTGTCGGGCATAGTGCGGCTATTGACGTTTTCAATGATTTTCTCGATTATTTCCGGTGACTTCGCTTGTGCCGAATAGACCTGCAGCAGCTTCAATGCGTCCGCATCGGGCATGTCAAACATGGCATCGAGGACATTCTGGAACGCATCGGACCCCAGGCCCATCGCCACGGGCGCCACCTCCGTGAGCAGTGCCGCCTTGTTTTTTGTTGACTCAAAGGTCTGCACCTGGAGCGCCCAAGCCGTCAGTGCGGCCTGGGCGACATCGGGATTGGTGTCCAGCAACATCTGGCTGAGATTGGCAAACCCATCGCGCTCCGCCCACGCCAGCGATTCGACCGCCTGGAGCCTCACCTTCGCGTTCGCATGGCCCATGAGCTTCTGCGCCGCAGCAGCGACTACCTTCAGGTCGCCCGAGTCCAGATCTTCCTGCAACGGTGCGATCACCTTCCGGGCCTCCGCCTCGACAGCGGCTTCGGCCTCGTCAGCGCTGCGGGCCACACGTGGTACCGTGGTGCGCGTGCCCGGCAGGTTCGTCGAAACGGGCGCGGTCACCTGAGGCACACCGCCGGTTGGGTTGGTGTTCGCGTGCAGCACGTTCGTCGGGCATACCGTATCGCCCGGGCAACACCCATCCGGCTTGCTGACCGGAGGCGCCGGTTTCGGTTCTTTGCGCAACCACAGTGCGGCGCCCAGCGCCACGGCCAGTCCCAACACGATCAACACGGCCACGTGATTCTTGACACGCATCTTGCAGCCCTTTCGTTAAAAACCCTTCACCCCGTCCCATTTTTTTGATTGTCGCACATCCCGAGCGCGCGGTCAAATGAAACGCACACGCAACGCGA
>CAZDLY010000137.1:0-3719 GCA_964506575.1 uncultured Akkermansia sp.
GGGCCTCCATCTTGACCTTGCCGTACACCGCCCCGTTGATGACCATCACCGGCGCCAGCCCGCAGCAGCCGAGGCAGCGGACGGCCTCGATCGAAAATTCGCCGTCCGGCGTCACCGTGTTCAGGCCCACGCCCAGCATCTCCTCGATCTCGAGGATGATGTCCTCGCCGCCGCGCAGATAGCAGGCCGTCCCCATGCAGACTTGGACGCGGTTCCGGCCCGGCCGGGTCAGCTTGAAGAAATTATAGAACGTGATCACGCCGTAAATGCGCGCCAACGGCACATCGAGCAGGGCGGCGACTTCAAACGCCACCTTGCGCGGTATGTAGCCGAAGTGCTCCTGCACCTGGTGCAACACCATGATCAGATTGCCCGGCTTGCTCTTCCATTCGGCGATGAACGCCTTCAATTCGGGCGTCAACGCCTGGGACGCCGCCGCTTCGGTTTTCGCGCTGCTCACGATGCTCCCCCTCCCTGCCATTCCCCCGTCCCGGCTTCGGCCGGAGACGGCGGAAATCGAAAAAAGAATCCCGACATTATTCCACAATAGGATGCGTCTGCCAAGAGTAAAACGCTTCTTTTTGAAAAAAACTTTTAACCGCTGAAATATGCCATTGCATATACATAATATTCAATATCGTGGCATATTTATTCGCTGATTTCGTTATGTTGATGTAATCATGTGCTCACGAACGGGGATAGACAAGCCCTGCGAAAAATGGCATACTTCCTTTTTTCGTCTGGGCGGGCGGGGTGTGCGTCGAGCAACGTTATGAAAACAATCGACCATTCACGGACGGCGGCGATCGGGCGGGGCCCGGTCATGAACCGCTGGCTGATCGCCGGCATGGGCACGCTGCTGCAGGTGTGTCTCGGGACGGTTTACGCGTGGAGCTTCTTTCAGAAGCCGATCATGGCCGAATTCGGGTGGAACAACGCCCAGGTGATGTGGATCTTCAGTCTGGCGATCTGCTTTCTCGGCCTGGCCGCCGCCTGGGGCGGCATCAACCTGGCCCGAATCGGCCCGACCCGGCTCGCGATGGCGGGCGGCGTGCTCTACGGCCTCGGTTATCTGCTGGCGGCGCTGGCCATGCAGCAGAAAAGCCTGGCGCTGTTCTATGTCGCGTTCGGCGTGGTTGGCGGCTGCGGCCTGGGGCTGGGGTATGTGACGCCCGTGGCGACCGCGGCCAAATGGTTCCCGGACCGGAAGGGCTTCGTCACCGGCATGGTGGTGACGGGCTTCGGGCTCGGCGCGCTGTTCATGTCCAAGGTTCTTGCGCCCGTCCTGATGAAGTCGTTCGACGGCCATTTGGTTTCCGTCTTTGGCTGCATCGGCGTCACGATGCTGATTCTGGCCACCGCCGCGGGGTCTTTCATGCGCAACCCGCCCACGGGCTACGTGCCCGCCGGCTATACCCCGCCGGCGACCTCGGCCGCCGCCCAGGCCGCGGGTGACGCGACCACGGCCCGCGACTGCCTCGTCTCACGCCCGTTCATCACGCTCTGGCTGTTCTTCTTTGCCAACATCTGCGCGGGCATCATGTTTATCGGCATGCAGTCGCCCATGCTCCAGGATCTGCTCAAGGCCGGCGCGAAATACAGCCGTATGGATCCTGCCGCCGCCAAGGCCGCGCTCGCCGGCGCCGGAGCCACGCTGATCGCCGTCAGTTCGCTCTTCAACGGCGTCGGCCGCTTCTTCTGGGGCGGGCTGTCGGACACGATCGGACGGGTCCGCACCTTCCGGATCATTCTGGGTTCCCAGATTCTCGTGTTTGCCGCCTTGACCCAGGTCACCCACCCGTGGCTCTTCGGCATTCTCGTCTGCTACGTGCTCCTCTGCTACGGCGGCGGCTTCGGAACCGCTCCGTCCACCGTCCTGACGATCTTCGGCGCGCGCCTGATGCCCGTCGTCTACGGCGTCCTCCTGACCGCGTGGTCCGCCGCCGGCATCGTCGGCCCGCAGATCGCCGCCCGGATCAAGGACCGCTTTCCGGCCGACGCGCCGCTCTACACCTTCGCCGTGTGCGCCGCCATTCTCGCCCTGGGATGGCTGCTGACCCTCTGGAGCCATGACACGCCGTTTCATAAACGGGACGCTTGATCCCTGACACCGCATCAGACGGAGGCCATCCATGTCCCGGACAAAACGAGCGGAGAAGCCGGCGCCGATTGACGTGGGCCGCGAAACGGTCGAGCGGCTGTCGCGCTACCGGTCGGTGCTGCTGAAGCTCCAGGGGATGGGGTTCAGCAAGGTGTTCTCGGGGAATCTCGGCGACGCGCTGGGCCTGTCCGGCTCGCAGGTGCGCAAGGATTTCGCGGTGTTCGGGATGCGCGGCGTCAAACGGGGCGGCTATGACATCGCGGGCCTGCTGGCGCGGATGACCGCGCTTCTGGGAACGGCGGAGCAATGCCGCGCCGTGGTCATCGGCTGCGGCAAGATCGGGCAGGCGCTGTTGCGCTCGTTCGGCGGCCGCCGCGACGGCGTCTCCATCGTGGCCGGATTCGACAGCGACCCGAAGGTGGTCTCGCCCGTTCCCGACGTGCCGGTGCTCGACATCGGGGAATTGCCCGCCTACATCCGCAAGCACGGCATCGAAGTGGCGATCCTCTGCACGCCCGAGCAGTCCGTGCCCCACCTGCTGGAGCAGCTCCGGGCCACCGGCGTCATCCGCGGCGTCCTCAATTTCACCCCCACCCCGCTGCGCGGCGACGCGCAGCTCTGCGTGCAGAACATCGACATCCGCATGGAACTCGAGAAGCTCTTCTGCCTGGTCCACTTTGACAAGCACCGGCGCGGCGAAGGGAAGGGAGCATGACCCTCACAATCATCCATCAGGTCGTGCCGCCCGGCGCGCCGCCCGACGAGCGGGATGTGCTGGATGCGGCGGCGGCGGTGCGCGCCGCGCTGGAGGCGGCGGGGCATGCGGTGCGGGTCGTCCCGTGCGGGCTGGATCTGCATGCGCTGGTCTGCCACCCCGCAGTCCGGGACGCCGACGTGGTGTTCAATCTGGTCGAGAGCCTGGCCGGCAGCGGGCGCCTGATCCATCTGGCGCCGGCGGCGCTGGAGTCGGCCGGCGTGACCTTCACCGGCAATGGGTCCGAGGCGCAGTTCGCGACGTCGGGCAAGCTGCTGGCCAAGCGGCTGCTGCGCGCGGCCGCCCTTCCCACCGCCGACTGGGTCGGGGCGCAGGACCCGGCCGCGCCGAAGCGCGGCCGGGGCGACTGGATCGTCAAGTCGGTCTGGGAGCATGCGTCCGTCGGACTCGACGACGCGAGCGTCTTGCGCGGCGTGACGGCCGCGGCGGCGCAGGCCGTGGCGGCCGACCGCGGATGCGGCTGGTTCGCCGAACGCTATGTCGACGGGCGCGAATTCAATGTCGGTCTCATCGCGGACGCGGATGGCGCGGTGCGCACGCTTCCCCCCGCCGAGCTGATCTTCGTCGATTATCCGCCGGACAAGCCGCGAATCATCGGCTATGCGGCGAAATGGGATGAGACGGCGTTCGAGTGCGCGCATACGGTGCGGCGGTTTGTCGATCGCGCGGCCGAGAGTGCGCTATGCGCCCGGCTGGAGGGCCTCGCGCGGGACTGCTGGCGGGTCTTCGGGCTGACCGGCTACGCGCGGGTTGATTTCCGCGTCGATGCGGACGGGCAGCCGTGGATCCTGGAGGTGAACGCCAATCCGTGCCTGGCGCCGGACGCCGGGTTCGCCGCCGCGC
>CAZDLY010000138.1:0-3614 GCA_964506575.1 uncultured Akkermansia sp.
GATTTCAGGTTCCAGTCGGCCACGTCCCGGCCATCCTGCGCCAGCGCGTTCTGCCGGGCGATGCCGGCGATGACTAGGCCAGCCATCGCCACCGCGACATGTTTCTTGATGCTCACCTGCGTGTGCATTGCTTGGAGGTTGCCCTGCCGGTTATTAAATGAAGCCATGAACCGAACGCGCATCCGCTACCTCACGCTCTTCTGCACGTCGCAGAGGTTCCGATAGACACCACCTGCGGCGTAGAGCGCGTCATGGCTGCCCTTTTCGATGATGCGCCCCTGTTCCATCACGAGAATGGTATTGGCGTTTCGGACCGTGCTGAGCCGGTGCGCGATCACAAAGACCGTGCGGTTTTCCATCAGCCGCGTGATGGCCTCCTGCACCTGCTGCTCGGTCACGGTGTCCAGGGCGCTCGTCGCCTCGTCGAGGATCAGGATCGGCGGGTTCTTGAGGATCGCGCGGGCGACGGCCACGCGCTGCCGCTCGCCGCCGCTTAGCACAAACCCCTTGTCCCCGACAATCCGCCGGTATCCGTCGGGATGGCCGAGGATAAAGGCGTGCGCGTTCGCCAGCTTCGCCGCCTCCTCCACCTGCTCCTGCGTGGCACCCTTCGTGCCATAGGCGATGTTCTCGGCAATGGTTGTGTTGAAGAGGATCGTCTCCTGCGTCACCACCCCGATCAGCTTGCGCAGATCGGCCATGTCCATCTCCCGCAGATCCACGCCGTCCATCAGGACCCGGCCCTGGGTGGGGTCGTAAAAACGGGCCAGCAGGTTGGCCAGCGTCGTCTTGCCCGATCCCGTGGCGCCCACAACCGCCACCGTCTGGCCGCGCCCCAGAACGAAATTCGCGTCCTGCACGACCGTTCGGTCCTTGATAGCATAGGAGAAGTCCACGTGCTCAAAGACCATGCTCGTGTCGAAGGACTTCTTCGCAACCGGGTGCTCGGCCACCGGCAAGGCCGTGTCCGTGTCCAGAAACGAATAGATGCGCGTCAGCGCCGCGCGCCCCGCCTGGATCGAGGCCTGGATCTTCCCGATCGACTTCAACGGCTTGTAAGCCACCACCATCGGGGTCAGCAGCGGCACAATCTCGGCAAACGTCTTGCCGCGCCAGAAACAGATCGCCAGAAACAGGATGGACAGCAGGATCGTCACGCCCTCCATCATCGGGTTGATCAGCAGACTGATGCGGATTCCCCGGAGCGCGACCTTCACACACTCCTGATTGGACCGTTTGAACTTCTCCTTCTCATCCTCCTCCGTATGGTACGCCTTGACCACGCGGATGCCCGTCAGATTCTCCAGCATGTTCGACCCCAGAATGGCGCTCCGCTCCAGCCCCTTCCGGGAATAGCCGCGAATCTTTTTCCCAATCGTGGCCAGCGGCCACATCACCAGCGGATAGCCGATCAAGGCCAGAACGATCATCTCCACCATGTCGTTCTTGATGGCGAAATAGGCCACAAATCCGACGGACGCCAGAATCTCGAACGGAGCCTTGCACAGTTCGACAACCGTATGCGTGATCACGATCTGCACGGTCATCGGATCGCCGTTGCAGCGGCTCATGATGCGGCCCACGTCCATCGTCCCAAAGAACTTGAGCGACTGGTTCTGCAAGTGGTCGAACATCTCATTCCGCAGGTCCCGCACCACCCGCGTACCCGCCCATTGCAGCGTGTAGCTGTTCAGATACAACATGCCCAGGCGAAACACAAACGCCAGCGGCACGGCCAGCAGCACCAGGAGAAAGAACGAGACCCGGACATCACCGGCATCATCCCGGAGCGTGATGCCCCAGCCCGCCGCCACCTGCTCCAGCTTCGTGACCCACCCCGGCATCGCCCCCTTGTCGCGATTGGGGTCCGCCGCCTTCTCGCCGTCGACCGCAACCGTCACACCGTCGATGTCCGCCGGCCGGCGGACATCGGTGCCCAGTCCGCCGCTTTGCATCTGCATGATCGCGGGCTGGAGCACCTGATAGATCGGCACCAGCGTGCCGCCCAGCACCATCCCCGACACGATGCCCATCGCCAAGGCCCAGCGGTACCTTCGCGCCTGCCTGAACAGGCGGCCGTAGACTTGTCCCGCCGTGAACTCCTTGTCAAACCATTCCTGCATAGGCGTCCTGAGCATCCGAATCCGCGAATTCAATCAATGACTTTATTCTGTTGGCTGAGAACAATCAATCTTAAACTACGCGTTATCTGATTGCACATGCGACCGAATGCGGTATAATCGCCAGTCTTTCAGTCTTATGATGCACATCGTACAACTGCTGCCGGCCCTGAACGAGGGCGGCGTCGAGCGCGGCGTCGTCGAGATCAACCGCGAACTGGTCCGGCGCGGCGTCCGCAATACCGTCATCTCCGCGGGTGGACGGCTGGCGCCGCAGATCGATGCCGATGGCGGGCGGCACATCGTGCTGGACGTGAAATCGAAGAACCTTCTGACCGTGCCCATGCGCGTCCGGCGGCTGCGGGCTCTGATTGCCGAACTGAATCCCAACATCCTCCATGTCCGCAGCCGGGTGCCGGCCTGGCTGGTGCGTTTCGCCAATCGCAACCCGCGGCGGCCGGTCGTCTCGACCGTGCATGGCTTTTACAGCGTCAACGCCTACAGCCGGATCATGACCCGCGCCGACCGGGTGATTTGCGTGAGCCAGGCCGCCGTAGACTACGTGCGCCGCAACTACGGCACGTCCGAATCGCTCATCCGTCTGGTCCACCGCGGGATTGACCCGCTCGCCTTCGACCCGGCGCGGCTTGACGCCGATTTTGTCCGTGACTTCAAGTCGCGCCATTCGCTGGACGGACGGTTTGTCGTACTCGCGGTCGGCCGCATCACCTCCCTCAAGGGATATCTGGAACTGATTGAGGCTGCGGCCATCGCGCGCAACGCCCTTCCGCATCCGGCCAGCCTGGCCGTGGTCATTGTTGGCGGCGTGCAACAGGGACAGGAGGCGTATGCGGCCGAATTGCGCGCGTGTGCCGCCCGGCTCAAGCTGGACGACGCGGTGGTTTTTGCCGGCAGCCAGACGCGCATGGCGGAAATCTATGATACGGCCGACGTGGTCGTCTCGTGCAACACCTCCAAACCCGAGACGTTCGGGCGCAGCATGATCGAAGCCCTCGCCATGAATCGCCCCGTGATCGCCACCCGTCATGGCGGCGCGCTGGACATCATGCAGGAGGGGGTCACCGGCTGGCTCGTCGAGCCGGGCGACATCGCCGGTCTGGCCGCCGGGCTGGTCAAGGCCGCGCAGACCCGTCTGACGGGCCTGCGCGCCTACGCGCTCGATCGCTTCTCGCTCGACGCCATGGTCGGGAAGAATCTCGCGATTTACCGGGACGTGCTGGGTGGGTCAAACGGGACTGAAGGTCGATAGGGCCTAGAGCGCGCATCGGGTAGGGCTGCGGCGTCCCGCCGCGCCGCAGCCCAAAGGGTCAGCGCGAAGCGAGGTAGACGCGACGTCCCCGTCGCGTCACGGGTGGCGAGCGGGCCGGTGACGCGACGAGGACGTCGCGTCTACTGAAGACGCTCGTCGCAGATCGTCAGGGGCGCATCCCCGTTTCACTGACCTGTCAAGCGGGCGATCCTGTGGACAGCCCT
>CAZDLY010000139.1:0-3465 GCA_964506575.1 uncultured Akkermansia sp.
CCCAGCAGCCCCGACGCACCGGTCACCAAAATGGATGGCGCGCTCAGGGTGTCCGCCCTCACAGCGTCTGCTTGACCGCCGCGACGATGTCATCGGCGTTGGGCAGAAACGCTTTTTCGAGAACGTGCGACTGCGGCGCGATGCCGTCCTTGGCGCCGACGCGCAGCACGGGGGCGTCGAGGCTGTCGAACGCTTCGGCCATGATCCGCGAGGCGATCTCGCCGGTGTACGAGCCGATGTTGACCGCCTGGGAGACCACGACGCAGCGGCCGGTCTTGCGCACCGAGGCGAGCACCGTCTCCATGTCGAGCGGGACGAGCGAGCGCAGGTCCACCACCTCGGCCTGCACCCCGTCGGCGGCGAGCTTCTCGGCGGCCTTGAGGCAGTCGTGCAGCGCGGGGCCCCAGGTGACGATCGTGGCGTCCCGGCCGGCGCGCTTGATGTCGGCCAGGCCCAGCGGGATCAGCCGCTCGCCCTCGGGGACGACGCCCTTCATGTTGTAGAGGAGCTGCGACTCGACGAAGAGGATCGGGTTGTTGTCGCGAATCGCCGTCTTGAGCATCCCCTTCGCGTCGGCCGGGGTCGCGGGATAGACCACGTAGAGGCCGGGAATGTGGGCGAACACGGATTCGAGCGTCTGCGAATGCTGTCCGCCGTAGCCCTTACCGCCGCCGACCGAGGCGCGGTAGACGAGGGGGACCTCGACGTTTGCGCCGGACATGTAGTGCCACTTGGCGGCCTGGTTGGAGATCTGGTCCGAGGCCATCAGCGCGAAGTCCATGTACATCAGCTCGACCACCGGACGCAGGCCGGTCATGGCCGCGCCCACGGCCGTGCCGCAGATCGCCGCCTCGGAGATGGGGGAGTTGAAGACGCGGCTGCGGCCGAAGGCGTCGATCAGCCCCTTGGTCACCTTGAAGGCGCCGCCGTATTCGGCGACGTCCTCGCCGTAGAGGACCACGCGGCTATCGCGCAGCATCTCCTCGACCAGCGCCTCCTTGATGGCGTCCTTGTAGGTGATCTCTCCGGCCGGGGAGCGCTTGACCTCGGGCGCGGCGCCCTGTACCGCGGCCCGGGTGAATTCGGCGGGGACGGTTTCGACGCGGGTGTCGGTGTACATGTAGCGGATCACGTCGCGCGGGTCGGGCTCGGCCGACTGGGCGGCGCGGGCGGCGGCGCGGGCGTTGCGGTCGGCGACCGCGCCCTTGAGCGCGTCGAGCCCGGCCTGCGAGAGGACGCCGGCATCGAGGATCTGCCGCTCGAAGATCGTCAGGGGGTCGGTCTCCTTCCACTGCGACTCCTCGTCCTTGGTGCGGTATTCATTGCGGGGGTCGGAGAGGGAGTGGCCATAGTAGCGGTAGGTGTCGAACTCCATCAGCACCGGGCCTTTGCCGGCGCGGCAGAGCGCGGCGGCGCGGCGGGCGGCGTCGAAGCACGCGAGCACATCCATGCCGTTGATGATTTCGGCGTGCAGGTTGTTCTCGGAGAAGCCCGCGGCGCGGCGGGCCATGTTCTGGATGCCCACGACCTCGCCGTCGGCGCGGCCGGTCATGCCGTAGTGGTTGTTGATCAGCGCGTAGAAGATCGGCAGGCCGAAACTCTGCTCGCCCGCGTATTCGGGCAGGGTGAACTGGCCCATGGCGGCCCAGTTGAGCGACTCCATGACCACGCCGTTGTTGTAGGCGCCATCGCCGGCGAAGCAGCACGTGATCTTACCGTTGCCGAAGTAGCGGGCCGACATCGCCGAGCCGGTCGCGATCGGCACGCCGCCGCCGACGATGGCGTTGGCGCCGAGGTGGCCGGCCTTGAAGTCGGCGATGTGCATCCCGCCCCCCCGGCCCTTGCAGTACCCCTCTTCCTTGCCGAACAGCTCGGCGATGGCGCGGTAGATGTGATCCTCGTGGGCGGCGGCGATCAGATCGGACTTCTTGGCCGAGGTGCAGCCCGGCACACGGGCCTTGAGTTGCGCGGCCGTCATGCCGCGGATGGCGGTCATTCCCTTGGCGACCGAATCGCCGTGGCCGCGATGCGTCGAGGTGATGTAGTCGTCGCTGGCGATCCCGGAGGTGCAGCCGACGGCCGTCGCCTCCTGTCCGATCGAAACGTGCGTCGGGCCGCGGTAGTCATACCCCGCGCAGGAGGGATAGGCGCCGGTGCGGAGCTTGACGATCATCTCCTCGAACTCGCGCACGGTGAGCATGTCCTCCAGCAGATCGACGGCCTGCTGCTTCGTGAGGGTGCCCGCGGCCAGCTCGTCGGCCAGGGTCTTCTTGTACTGGTAGGCGGCGATCGTGCCCAGGTCCGTCTTGCGCGGCTTGAAAGCCGGCTTCAGCGTGCTCAGGTAGTTGTTGGCAGGTGTGCTCATGGTTTTTTCCTATGCTTTCGGGTTACGTGTAAAAAAGGCTAAGCGGTGATGAGGTGCAACGATGGGTAGGCATCGCGAAGGGCGGAGAGTGTTGAACGCGGCAGCGTGGTATCGGTGACCAGCGTGTGCAGGGTTGAGAGCGGCGCGAAACGGACCGTCGAAACGGCGCCGACCTTGGTGGCGTCGGCCAGCAGGATGACGCGGCGGGCGCGGGCGATCGCCAGTTCCTTGGTATAGGCCTCGTCCGGATCGGTGGTGGTCAGGCCGTCGTCGGGGGTCAGCCCCAGCGTGCCCATGAAAGCGATGTCACAGGAGATGTTTTCCAAAATGTGCCGGGTGAGGGGGCCGACAAACGTCTGCGAGAGCCGCCGCAGCGTGCCGCCGGTGAGGATCACCCGCGGCCCCCCCGCAGAGAGCACCTGCGCGACGCGGAGCGAATTGGTGACGACCGTGTGCTGCGTGTGGCGGATGAGGAGATGCGCCAGCGCGAGGACGGTCGATCCGCCGTCCAGAAACAGGGTCGTGTGCGCCGCCGGAATCAGCTTGGCCGCCGCAGCGGCGATACGGCGCTTCTGCGGTTCGGCGCGCGACGCCTTGTCCTCAAAAAGAGGTTCGTCGGCCACGAGCGACGCGGCCATCGCCACCGCTCCGCCATGCACCCGCTTCAGCTCGCCGTCCGCCTCCATCTCCGCCAGGTCGCGCCGCACCGTTGCGGGCGAGACATCCAGCGTCGCGGCGAATTCCTCCACGCGGACCACCCGTCGCTCGCGCAACAACACGCGGAGCCGTTCGTGACGCTCGGTAGCCAGTTCCTTGGTGGATAGTTCGCTCATTTGTGATCGTTTGTGCTCAAAGAAGAGCGCATTTAATCACAAATGCGTTTGCGGAACAAGCGAAAAATCACCGAAACGGAAGCGCCCGGAAGCGCCTCACTTCATCGCTTGGATCCGACGCTTGGCCTCTCCGGCTTTCAGGTCGTTGGCGGCCAGGAAGGCCTTCAGCGTCGTCGCGCGCATCTTGAGCGGTCCCACCTTGTTCTCATAGAGGTAGACCCATTTCGGGGTGACGCCGAGCAGTTTGGCGAAGGCGGCCGGGGCGAG
>CAZDLY010000140.1:0-3442 GCA_964506575.1 uncultured Akkermansia sp.
GAGATGTGCGACCTGACGATGCTGGCGTTCGAGCTTTCGTTTGCCTACCGCAACCCGGCGATCGTGCTCACCGATGCCATGCTCGGCCAGATGATGGAGACGCTGCGCCTGCCCGAGGCCGAGCTCCCCCGCCCGGAAACCGACACCTGGGCCGTCTCGGGAACGCCGGCAACCCGCAAAAACCTGATCACCTCGATCTACCTCGACGTGGCGCAGGAGGAGGCGATCAACCGCACGCTGCAGGACAAGTACGCGCGGATGCAGGTGGAGGCGCGCGCCGAGCAGTACCAGACCGACGACGCGGATGTGGTGGTGATCGCCTATGGCGTGTCCAGCCGCATCGCGCGGACCGCCGTCGACAAACTGCGCGCCACCGGCGTCAAAGCCGGCCTGTTTCGTCCGATCACGCTGGCGCCGTTCCCGACGGCGGCGCTCTGCGCGGTGGCCGACGGACGCAAGCTGCTGGTGGTCGAGCTGAGCTGCGGGCAGTTTCATGACGATGTGTTCTTCCATCTGGCGAAAGGGCTGGGACGCGTCGTCGACGTCGGCCTGTTGAACCGGATGGGGGGGGGGCTGATTGCGGTGGACGAGGTGGTGGCGCGTGTGAAGGAGCTGTGAGATGGCTGTCAAAAAAACGGTGGGCATGTACCCGACGTTCGAGCGCGGCGGCGCCTCGACCCGCGCCTCGCACTATTGCGCCGGCTGCGGGCACGGAATCATCCACAAGCTCATCACCGAGGCCGTGACGGAGCTGGGCATCGCCGACCGCGTCGTGATGGCCAATCCGATCGGCTGCGCGGTGTTCGGATATTACTACTGGGACGTCGGCAACATCGGTGCGGCCCACGGCCGCGCCGCCGCCGTCTGCACCGCCGTCAGCCGGACCTGCCCCGGAGCCATCGCCCTGGCGTACCAGGGCGATGGCGACCTCGGCGCGATCGGATTCAACTGCTCGTTCCAGGCGGCGAACCGCGGCGAGCGCATGGCCACCTTTTTTGTGAACAACGCGACCTACGGCATGACCGGCGGACAAATGGCGCCGACCTCGCTGGAGGGTCAGAAAACGGCCACCACTCCGCTCGGCCGCGATGTGCTGAACGACGGCTACCCGCTCCACGTCTGCGAAGTGATCAATCAGCTCACGGCTCCGGTCTACATCGAACGGGTCTCGGTGGCCGACACCCGGCGGATCATGCAGGCCCGGAAGGCGATCCGCAAGGCGCTGGAGCTTCAGCGCGACGGCAAGGGCTACGCGTTTGTCGAGATCCTGTCGCCGTGCCCGACCAACCTGGGGATGGACGCCGTGCAGGCGGCGCAGTTCACCAACGACAAGCTGGAGCGGGAGTTCCCGCTCGGCGTGTTCCGGGACCGGAGCGCAACGGCGCTCGCGCGTCCCGCCGTCCCCGCCAGGCCGGGTCCGGCGGCCTTCTTCACCGGCAGCCCGGACGGCGCCAAAGACGCGGTGCCCGATCCGGCGTTCGTGGAGCAGCGGCTGAAGTTCGCCGGCTTCGGCGGACAGGGGATTCTCAGCCTGGGCCTGTACGTGGCCGAGGCCGGCCGTTTTGCGGGGCGCTACACGACCTGGTTTCCGAGCTACGGCCCGGAGCAGCGGGGCGGCGCCGCCTCGTGCTCGGTCGTCGTGGCGGGGCACCCCGTGGGTTCGCCCGCGGTTGACCACGCGGATGTGCTCATCTGCATGAACCAGCCATCCTATGAACGGTTCGCCCGGGACGTCAGGCCGGGCGGCTGGCTGATCGTCGATGCCTCGGTGCCCCTCTCGGAAAAACCGGCCGGGGTGCAGGTCCTCTCCTTCCCGGCGATTCAGTTTGCCACCGAACGCGGGATGCCGCGCTCGGCGAATGCGGTGATGCTGGCCGTTCTGGCGGCCAGCGGCGCCACCGGACTCGACCGCGGCGTGATGGAGCAGGCGCTCGCCGCAAGCTTCCAGAAGAAGCCGTCGCTCATCCCCCAGAACCTCGCGATCTTCGCCGCCGCCTATCAACAAGCGTGCGGCGGTGAGCCTGACGCGGTGACCGCGTGACCCGCTGACGCCGGGCTGGCCGCTGGCCCGAATAGCGCTAAGTTAAGGGGCTATTGCCATCTTAATCGTAATCTTAATCCTAATCTTAATCTCTTGGTGGAGCACGGATTACGATTACGATTACGATTAAGATTATGATCGGAAGCATCGCTTAACTTAGCGCCATTCGCCGCTGGCCCTTCTTCTTTCGGCGCGGCGGGACGCCGCTGCCCGATTGCTGCGCGCCGACCCATTCGCTGCTTCGTGGCGCATCTGAGCTGCATCTTTGCCTTCACGCCGGAAGACACAGCGCGCGTTGACGCGCGAACAGGGCGACGGCACGACGGTCGTGTTATTGGGCTATTCTCCTTACTTGTCAGCATAGAATAGGCCTATTGCGTACCCGTTTCAACGGTTTCATTCATTCGCCAGGGCAAACGCATCTTATTTTCAGACACTTCTTCAGTCATGGCTCCGTATTCTTACTCCTCAAAGCGGTGTCGCGTGACACCGCTTCTTCCGGGCTTCGCCACGAATACTATTTGCCCGAATACTATTTGCCTGTCCCCAGTCGCCCAAGCACGTTCCGACTTGGAGCGACGAATCATCCGCCTCACGGCCTCGCGGCTCGTTACGCGAGGATCGAAGTCCCATCACCATTCCCTCTTCTCTTTCTCGGCCAACGGTGCGGGTGAGTCGACGGCCCCGAAGGGGCGGGTCGTACTCGACCCGGTAGATGTGCCGCGCGTAGCGGCGCATCAAGCCGGAGGCTCACCCGCACCGATGTCAGCGACGCGAAGCGCCGGCGACGGCGAAGGTCAGGCGCGGGCGGATAGCCCGTCGCCTGCACCCTCTTGTTGGCATCCTGTTTCCGATCTTACTTGAACGTCTTCGTCGCTGCGTTCATAGAAGATGACCGGAAGGTGATCTTCTTGATCGGCATCTTGTCCTTGAGAAGCTCGTAGAAGAGCTCGCAGAGGTTCTCGCAGGTGGAAACCTTCTTGGTCACGACGATTCTGTATTCCGGGTACGACCACGCAAGCGGGTGGTCGATTTTCTTGAGCGGAACGCAGTTCTTCGCGTCGTTATGGATGCCATGTTTCTTATAAACGGCAATGACCGCGTCCAACAGCGGGTCGCCTTCCTGGAACAAGGTCGCATGGTGGAAATGGTCACACACTTCCCATGCTTTCTTGAATCCATCCTTGCATGCGTGTGCAAACCCCGTTACCGGGTCCACGGTGTCTTCAAGTTCGATGCAGAGAAGACCTGAGTGCCCGTGAAGGTGCTTGGCTTCTCTCGGCCAATTCATGAACCTGTGTGCGTACTGGAAGTCGAGGTTTACGATTGATGTGTATTTATTGTCTGAGGCTCTTGCAAAACCCCCCGGACGCTGCGCCTGACGGCTTGCGTCCGAGGGGT
>CAZDLY010000141.1:0-3431 GCA_964506575.1 uncultured Akkermansia sp.
GCGCGGGCGAGGCGCTGCTGGTCACGGCGTGGGTCGATTCGCCGGTCGAGCAGGATGCCTCCTTTGCATTGCGGCGCGGCGCGACGGTGATCGCACAGGGCACGCGACGCCTGCCGCGCGGACTCTCCCCGCTCGTTTTTCGCGACCTGCCCGAGGCGGGCGGCGGCACGGTGCGCGGGTATGTCGTGACGGTTGACGGGGAGGCGCCTGATCCGATTCCCGAGAACAACACGGCCCGCTTTCTGGTGCGCGTCGCGGGCGGCAAGCCGCTGGCCTGTGTGGTTGCAGGCCCGGGATCACGGCTTCCCGAACTGCTCGCGGCGGGTGGCGTCGAAGTGGAGGTTCGCGCGCCCGAGGCGTTGGGCGACGGCCTGGAGGCGCTCGCGGGCTATTCGGGTGTCGTGATTGAAAACACCCGCGCGGATCGTATCGGCACGGGCGCGCTGCAGATGATCGAAGCCTGGGTGCGCCACGCGGGCGGCGGGCTGCTGCTGACCGGCGGCCGCAACGCCTTCGGCGTGGGCGGCTACTACCGATCGGCGCTGGAACCCGCGCTGCCGGTGACGATGGAACTGCGCCGCGAACACCGGAAATTCTCCATGGCCATCGTCGTGGCGCTCGACCGGTCGGGGAGCATGTCGGCGCCGGTTCCGGGCGGCAAGACCAAGATGGATCTGGCCAATCTCGGGACGGTGGAGGTGCTCAACATGCTGAGCGGCCAGGACGAGATGGGCGTGATCGCCGTCGACAGCCTGGCGCACGTGGTGGTGAACCGCGCGCCGGTCGATACCGTGCGCGGCGACGAGCGCCGCATCCTCGGCATTCAGTCCATGGGCGGGGGCATCTTCATCTACGAGGCATTGAAGGCGGCGGCACGGGAACTGAACGGCTCGGCGGCGGGCGTCCGGCACATCCTGCTGTTCGCGGACGCCGCCGACTCGGAGGAGCCAGGCAACTACAAGGAGCTGATCGCGACGGCGGCGGCCGCGGGGATCACGGTGAGCGTGGTGGGGCTGGGGACCCCGGCGGATAGCGACGCGGCGCTGCTGAAGGACATCGCCGAGCGCGGCGGCGGCCGCTGCTTCTTCACCGACAATGCGCAGGAGGTGCCGCGGCTGTTCGCCCAGGACACGTTCATGGTCGCGCGCAACACCTGGGTGACCAACGCGGTGGCGCCCCGCTTCACCGTGGCGCTGCCGCAGCTTTCCGACGCGCTGCCGTCCGAGGCGCCGCCCGTCGGCGGCTACAACCTCTGCTACCTCAAGCCCGAGGCGACGGCGGTCGCCGTGACCCGTGATGAAAACGAGGCACCACTGGTCGCGCTGCGCCGGCACGGAACGGGGCGGGCGGCGGTGTTCACGGGCGAGGCCGACGGCGCGGACGCCGGACCGTTTGCGCGCTGGCCGGCGGCCGGTGAATTCTACGGCGCGCTGGCGCGTTATTGTGCCGGGCCTCGGCAGGAGGGGGTCGAGGGGCTGCTGGCGGTTCAAACGCCCATTTCCGGCGGCATTCGGATCACGGTCTACGCCGACACGCGCCGGAGCGACCTGCGCGGTCTGAATGACGTGGCGGTGGAGACGCTGCGGCACCAGCCGGGACTCCCGCCGCGATCCGAGCGGCTGCCGCTGCCGTGGCGGACGGCCGACACGATGGCCATCGACATCCCGCTGACCGGCGGCGAGACGCTGCTGTCGACGGTGGCCTATCCGGATGGCCGCACCGAGTCGTTGCCGCCGGTCTGCCTCCCCTATTCACCCGAACACGCCCCGGCGGCGGGCGCCGACGGCGCGGCGGTCCTCGCCGCGCTGGCCGAGGCGACGGGCGGAACACAACTCGCTGATGTGGGAAGCGTCTGGGAGGCGATTCCCCGCAGCCTGCGACCTGTGCCGCTGGCGCCCTTCTTCTACCTGATGGCCGCGCTTCTCTTTCTGTTCGAAGTATTTGAGCGCCGGACCGGCTGGCTCGACGGCCGCCTGCGGCGACGGGTCGCGCCCCCGTCCCCGGCCCCGTCCGATGCGCAGCTCCAGACGCCATCGGAACCGGCTACTGTCGGCCGTGTTCCTGAATTCGGTACACCGGCCACCACCCCCGCATCCGCGCCGCCCCAAGCGCCGTCCAACGGCGCCCCCGCCGCACCCGAGGAAAGTCCGCTGACCCGCGCCAAGCGCCGCGCCCGCGAACGGATCGGCTGAGTCATGGGTCAGGTTGCTTAGACCGACGAGACAGCGCGGCCATCGTCCTCGTCCTCGTCGTCGATCCCGTATTGAACCTAGATCCGGCAGTTGAATTCACCACGAAGGCCACGAAGTGCACGAAGAGATAGAAAGAACCTGATAAACCGCCCATCATTTGGAACGTGCCAGATCAAGATTGACGGCGTTGGTTGATGTGATGCTGGTGTGTGCTTCCGCGATGATCTTTGAGCCGCGTCGAAAACTCACCGTCCATTGTCCCGGCCACAGGCATGGAATGACATAGCTTTCGCCGCTGCGTTCAGCTTCCACCTCCATCCCGAAAGAGTCTCTGGCAACAAGACCTACACATGAAGCCTCCTCAACAGGGAATGTGATCTTGCCGCTGAGAGTTGCGCCGGCTTCGAGCAACTTCTTCCCCACGTCAGTCACGTTGTCCTTTACCACAACCTCGCCGAGATTCGACCAGCCCGCCTCATCATCATGGGCCATCACACGATAGGTGTCGGCGCGGAGATATCGCAAGCAGAAGTTGCCTTTGTCGTCACATCGAGCGTGATACAGAGGATTGCCTTGCTTCGAACCGACAGCCATGACATGAACCCAACCGGGATCGATGCCGGGCGACCGGATTTCGCCCGTGATGGCCCCGGCCCCCAAAGCGACTCGCACCACCTTTGACGTTGGCGGCACTTCGATATCCTGCTCGAAAAGCGCACCATCGTCGCACCCGGTGCTCCCGAACCAATCCCCAACGCGAACATGATATCGGCCCGGGTGAACGTCGCGGACCACGATTCGGTTTCTTTGATCCAGTTCTTCCCAGTCAGCAGCGGCGAACGAGACCGGATTCGATCCCAGCGGCTGCAATTGAACGATGAACCTCGACGGGCGCGTGGTAACGTTCTCCACCTTGCGACTGGCGCCGACGCCGGTCCCCGACACAACCTGCGTTTTCGATCCGTCGCCGATCTTGAACTCGAAAGGCACATCCCAGGCCCCTGTCGGGTCGAAGAACCTGACCTCCGTGTTCCGTCCTTCCACGATCTGGGCCAGACGCACGTGGGCATCCATCACGTCGCTGCTCAGGTGGTAGGGAATAGACATCCAGACCAAACCGACGGGCACACCCTCAACGCGAAAACGGCCGTTCTCATCCGCCTTGAAGGAAATCGGCTTCAGATGTACCGTATCATCGTCGAGATCACCGTCCACTTCCGTAGCGCCTTCGTATGACAC
>CAZDLY010000142.1:0-3382 GCA_964506575.1 uncultured Akkermansia sp.
ACGATTTTCCATCTGTTTTCCACGTGTTTTCCACGCCCGCGTCCATGCGGGCGTTATCTTTTTGCGCGATGATGTTCGCGTGGCAAGAACCGGCGGAAGGGCTGGCGTGCGATGACGCGGGACGCGGCAGGCGCGCAAGCCGAACCGGGGAAACCTAACACGAGAGGAAAACATGGAACTCAACCTTGATCTGAATATGCTGGAGACGGAACCGGCGGGGCAGTACCACGCCCAGGCGAAGCGGTTCCTCAGCAGCCACCAGTTGCTGGACTTCATCCGGTGTCCGTGGCTGCACCATAAGAAGGCGGCGGGGCTGATCGCGGACGGCGATTCGGCCAGCTATCTGATCGGGCGCGCCGCGCACGTGCGCATCCTCGAAGGGCTGGACGCCTATGCGGCGGCGTTCGCGATGGGAGGGCCGATCAACGAGAAGACCGGCAAGCCGTTTGGCGCGGGCACGAAGGCTTTTGCCGAGTGGGCCGAGGCCCAGGGCAAGCCGGTGCTCTCGCACGAGCAGGTCGAACTGGTCGAACAGATGGCGGCCGGCGTGGGGATGAACGACGAGGCCGTGGCGCTGCTGCTCTTCGGCCGCGCCGAAGGCGTCGTGCGGGCCGAGTACTGCGGCACGCCGTGTCAGATCCGCATCGACTGGCTGCACCCGTTCCGGGGGATCGTGGATTTCAAGACCTGTGACGATCTGACCTGGTTCGAGGCCGACGCCCGGCGATACGGTTACCACCGGCAGATGGCGTTCTATCGGGCCGTGCTGGCGCAGGCCCTCGAAGGCGTGCAAGTCCCCGCGCACCTCGTGGCGGTCGAGAAGCGGGAGCCCTTCCGGTGCGGCGTGTGGCGCGTCAGCAACGAGACGCTCGCGCAGGCGCAGCGTGAGAACGAGGCGGCGATCCGGCGGCTGCTGGCCTGCCGGGAGCGCGGCGAGTGGCCGACCGGCTACGAGGAGATTCGCGTGCTGGATGTGGCGTAGAGGACAGGTTCGTGCGCCCACACAGTGGGCGCACGGGCGAGGGTAAAACATGGGAGCGGGAGCTCTCGTAACAGCGCGAAGGCGCTAAGAAGGAGAGGGAGAGTATGTCACTATTGAAGCAGATTCATCACGGGCGGCGGCACACGCCGCCGCGCATCGTGCTCTACGGTACCGAGGGTATCGGAAAATCGACCACGGCGGCCGACGCGCCCAAGCCGATCTTCGTTCCCACGGAGGACGGCCTCGACCAGATCGCGTGCGCGAGTTTCCCGCTTGCGGGGAGTTTGGCGGATGTCGAATCGGCGCTCCGCACGCTGATGCAGGAGCCGCACGATTACGAGACGGTCGTGATCGATTCGGCGGACTGGATGGAACGGCTCGTCTGGGACGCGCTCTGCGAGCAGTACGGCGTGGCCAACATCGAGAAGGTGGACGGCGGCTATGCCCGTGGCTACACGCACGCGCTGTCGCACTGGCGGCGGGTGCTGGGCGAGCTTGACGCGCTGCGCCACACGCGCGGCATGTGCGTGATCGTCCTGGCGCACGCCCGAGTCGAGCGGTTCGAGGATCCCGAGGCCGCGGCCTACGACCGCTATTCGCCGCGGCTGCACAAGCACGTGACGGCGCTGCTCACGGAGTGGGCCGACGCGGTGCTCTTCGCGACGCGCAAGATCATCACCAAGACGGAGGAAGGCGGGTTCGGGCGCGAGCGCACCATCGCCGCCGGCCTGGGCAAGGACGGGGGCGAGCGCGTCCTCCGGACCGTCGGCAGTCCGGCCTGCGTGGCCAAGAACCGCTACGGCCTGCCCTCCGAGCTACCCCTCTCGTGGTCCGCGCTGATGACGGCGCTGACCGCCAGTCCAACCCCCGCGTCCGGAACGGTTCCGGGGCGGGACGATGTGTCAACAACCCCCAGCAACCAGGAGAAATGAGTCATGGCTAACCTGAATGGATTCAATGCGAAGGAGGTCGAACCGACCTCCAGCTTCGAGCCGATCCCGGCGGGCAAGTACCCGGCCGCGATCACCGACAGCGAGATGAAACCCACGAAGAACGGCAGCGGCAACTACCTGCAACTGACGTTCACGATCATCGACGGCGAGTACAAGAACCGCGTGTTGTGGGCGCGGCTGAACCTGAACAACCCGAACGCCACGGCGGTGAAGATCGCGCAGTCGGAGTTGTCGGCCGTCTGCCACGCGGTGGGCGTGATGCAGCCCCGCGACAGCGCGGATCTGCACAACCTGCCGCTGGTGATCGTGGTGAAGCTGAGGAAGCGCGAGGACACCGGCGACCTCGCCAACGACATCAAGGGGTACGAGCGGAAGGGTGCGGGCGCGCCTGCGCAGCAGCAGGCGCCGGCGGCCGCCAGCACACCGCCGTGGCGGAGGGGATGACATGCGGGTGGAGCTTCCGATCCGCACCTGGTCCGAAGCGAACGCGCGGGTCCATTGGGCCACGCGCGCGCGCCGGGCCAGGGAACAGCGCCGCGCCGCCCGGATCTGCGTCCGGGCGGCGCTGGCGCGCTCTTTGGCTCCGCCGCTTCCGCTGACCGTCACGCTGACGCGGCTGGCGCCCAAGCGGCTCGATACCGACAACCTGGCGATTTCGCTCAAGGCGGTGCGCGACGGCGTCGCAGACGCGCTGGGACTCGATGACGGCGACGAGCGCCTGATCTGGCGCTATGCGCAAGAACGGCTGCGGGCGGGACACTACGGGATTCGTGTGGAGGTCTCATGATCCTACGACCTTATCAGCAGGAGGCAGTCGCGGCCGTTTACACCCATTTGCGCAGCCGGGACGACCATCCGTGCGTGGTGATCCCGACGGCGGGCGGCAAGACGCCGGTGATGGCGGCGATCTGCCGCGACACGGTGCAGACGTGGGGCGGGCGCGTGCTGATCCTGGCGCACGTGAAGGAGCTGCTCGAGCAGGCCCACGAAAAACTGCTCGCGATGGCGCCGGACCTGTGGCATCGGATCGGGGTCTACTCGGCGGGACTGAAGAGCCGCGACACCGAGCATCCGATCATCGTGGCGGGGATCCAGAGCGTGTACCGCCGCGCGGCCGAGCTTGACCGGTTCGACCTGATCCTGATCGACGAGGCGCACATGCTGCCGCCCGACGGCGAGGGGATGTACCGGACTTTTCTGGAGGAGGCCCGCGTCGTGAACCCCAACGTGAGACTGGTCGGGCTGACGGCGACGCCCTACCGGATGACGACGGGGATGATCTGCGGGCCGGACAACCTGCTCAACCACGTCTGTTTCGAGGTGGGCGTGCGGGAGCTGATCGTGCAGGGGTACCTGAGCGTGCTCAAGAGCAAATCGGGGCGGCGCAAGGCCGACACGGCGGGTCTGCACATCCGGGGCGGCGAATTCGTCGCGGGCGAGGTCGAGG
>CAZDLY010000143.1:0-3381 GCA_964506575.1 uncultured Akkermansia sp.
ACGCATACGAGGTGAAAGGCAGGGGCACGTGGGGTAAGCCGCCGAAACTGAAAGTCGATCGGGCGCCGGGGCACATCCCGATCACCTTCGAGCTGGCGCAGGCGACCCAGGTGAGCCTGGCGGTGACCGACAAGGAGGGGCACATCATCCGCACCTGCCTGGGCGCGGAACCGATGGAAGCGGGAAAACAGACCTATCTGTGGGACGGGCTGACCGACTACGACCAGCCGGTACCCCCGGGCCAGTACTGCTGGAAGATGCTGACCCAGGAGGGCTTTGAGCAGAAGTATGTCTGCGACGTGGGCGTCAGCGGCAACCCACCCTACTCAACCCCGGATGGCCTCGGCGGCTGGGCGGGAGATTACGCTTATCCGGTGTGCGTGAAGATTGAGGGGGACATGGTGGTGCTGGGCACCGGCAGCGGCGAAGCAGCGCCCTACACCATTGGCACCGACCTCGAGGGCCGGAAGAAATGGGCCGGGTGGTGGGGGTGCAAGGGTTTTTGGGCGCTGGCCAATGGTATAGGGTATGTCACCGACTGGGAAGGCCGGCTGTCCCGGTTCGATCCTTACAAGGGCGTTGTCCTCAACTTTCCGAAGGGCGGCGGCCAGATCCAGCTGACTTTCGACAACAAACCGGTCGCCACGCTAGAGGGCGGAATGACGGTGGCGGACGGCAAGCTGATCGTGGTCAGCATGAGAGACAAAGCGCTGTTCGTCGTAGACCCGGCGACGGCGGCGGTCAAAGAGAGGCTGCCGCTGGAAGGCGCCGGCTGGGGCGCGGCCACGGGGCCCAAGGGCGAACTCTACGTCGTCGTCAACAACCGGATCGGGCGCTATGACCTGCAGGCCAGGAAGTTCCAGCCGCTCACCGCCCCGGTGCCCGACAACCGGATGCTCACCTGCGACGCCAAGGGCAACATCTACGCGTGTGTCTGGGGATCGGCGATGCAGGTCTGGAAGTTCTCGCCTGACGGAAAGCTCCTGCAGAAGATCGGCAACCAAGGCGGCCGGCCCATGCAGGGCAAGTTTGATCGGAACGGGATGTTCAGGCCCTACGACGTGGCGGTGGACAAGAACGGCCGGATCTGGGTGGCTGAGTTCTTCGACCAGCCCAAGCGCTACTCGGTATGGAACGTAGACGGCACGCTCTGGAAGGACTTCTTCGGCTCGCACGTCTACTCGTCGGAGTCTGGCGTTGATCCGAAGCGGCCCGAGGAAATCTACGTGGGCAACGTGCGCTACCGGGTCGACTACAACAAGGGCACCTGGGTCCCGGAGTGGACCATGGAGTCGATCAACTGGGAGATTCCGGGGGAAAAGTTGGGCCGCAAGGACGGGCAGGCTGTGAAGTTTTGGTTCGGCCTCGGCTACGAATTCGCCACGGTGGAAGGCCGCAGATTCATGCACGGCAATGCTGGGGGTGGCTGGGTGACAGAGCTCGTCGGTGACAAGATGGTTCCCCGCCTGTTCATGGCGGGCAGGAACTGGTCAGCTGATGCAGGGACGTACCACTGGCTCGACGCCAACAACGACGGCCAGTTCCAGGCCGAGGAAGCCTACCACAAATCCTACCCCGCGGGCCCGGCGAATGGTAACGTCGGGTTTGAGTCCCCCCTCCGGCAGTACACCGTCATGGACTCGCACTTGAATCTCTATATACCCCTCCGCCCGATGGGCCACCACCAGAGCTCTGGCCTGCTGCCGCCAAAGCCTCTGAAGCCGGCCGACAAACCTTTCCCGGTCGTGGAACGGGTGAAGTTCACCGGCTTCAACGCCAAGGGCGCGCCGACCTGGGCCTTCGACAAGCCCGAGATCGTGGCGACCGACACGTATGAAGGGGTCATTCCTGACTTCCGAATTGCCGTCGACGACGAGGGGCGCATCATGATCCTGTATGCTACCGGCGACCCCCTTTGGGCTCAGCGGGCGCAGGGCACAGGCCACCGGGTCGTCTGCTACGACGGCAAGGGCGGCAAGCTGTGGGAATACCACAACGTCCATGTGGCCTTTGCCTGGCGCAGCGAGCCCTACTTTCCCGGCTTCATCGTCGGGGCCCACCACGCGATCGGCAGTTCCACGAAGCGGTTGTGGGGCGTGACCGGCTACTTCGGGCAGTACTTCCTGCTCGACAAGGAGACCGGCCTATTCGTGGCCGCGCTCGGCCAGGACCAGCGCCCTCCCTATAAGCAAGACCATACCATGATCCTGACCGAGAACTTCAACGGCACCATGTGGAATGATCCCAAGACCGGCAAGACCTATTTCTCCGGCGGCGACGCCGACTGCCGCATCTGGGAACTCAAGGGCTACGAGGACTACAAGATCCGCGATGGCAAGATCAATGTGGATGTCGCGCAGTTCGCGCAGTCGGGCAAGAACGCCGAACAGGCCAAGCTGTCCGAACTCTATGTGAATGGTCAGTATCAAGAAGCCAAGCTCAAGAAGCTCGTCAAAGCCGCTGCCGACGGCAACGACAATGAATGGAAAGGCGTCGATCTGCAGACGATCGCGAAGGTTGACAAGCGCACGGCTCAGGCCCAGCTCGGGTACGACGACAAGCACCTGTGGATCCGGTTTAAGGTGGCCGACGAGTCGCCACTGCGCAACCAGGCTTCGGACTACCGCGCGCTGTTCAAGAGCGGCGATGCGCTGGACATCCAGTTCTCCACCGACACCGGGGCGCGGCCCGAGCACGGCCAGAACCAGCAGGAGATGCGCGTGGGCGACGCCCGGATCCTGGTGGTGCGCACGCCGGACGACCAGATGAACGCGACGATCATCCGTTATCGCACGCCGGGCGCGGACAAGCCGAAGCAGTACGAATACGAGTCATCGGTCTGGAAGGAGAAGGTGGACGAGGTCAGCGTGATCAACGACCTGCCGATGCACTGCCAGGCCGGGAAGGACAGCTACGTGGTCGAGGTCGGCGTGCCCTGGAGCGTGATCGGCCTCAAGCCCGCGCCCGGGCTGAAATTCAAAGGCGACGTGGGCGTGATCTACGGCAACGAGGGCGGCACGAGGAACGCGGTCCGCTACCTGTGGAGCGACAAGTCCCCGGCGATCGGCGTGAACAACGACGTACCCACCGAGATGCGGATCCACCCGAATGAGATGGGAATGTGGATCGTGGAGTAGACTTGTGCGGGATGGCCGGCGGCTCGTTACGGCGGGGCGCCGGCTTCGGGCATCCGAGACCGGCGCCAGGAAAGGCGAGGGTGTTTTTTTTTGATTTTTATGGTTGACGAGCCATTCCCAATCATGATACAATGTACGCGTGATCATTTTTGTGGACACGTGTACAACGGCGCGAGACGATGATAAACAGCATTCCAAGTAACCCGGCCGTTCTGAGGCAGTCGGACCTTGCGGCGATGTTCGG
>CAZDLY010000144.1:0-3348 GCA_964506575.1 uncultured Akkermansia sp.
CCGACCACCCCGACTTCCCCGTGCGCGGCGTGATGCTCGACATCAGCCGCGACAAGGTGCCGACGATGGCCACGCTGTTTGCGCTGGTCGACCGCCTCGCCGAGTGGCGCATCAACCACCTGGAGCTTTACACCGAGCACACCTTTGCCTATGCCGCCCATGCGGCGGTCTGGCAGGCGGCCAGCCCCATGACCGCCGCGGAGATCCGCAGTCTCGACGCCTATTGCAAAACCCGCTGCATCGCGCTGGTGCCCAACCAGAACTCGTTCGGCCATCTGGAACGGTGGCTCACGGTTGACGCCTATCGTCCGCTGGCCGAGTGCCCGGACGGCGGATTCCTGTTCCCGTGGTCGAAGGTCCCGTGCCCGCATCCGTTCAGCCTGTGTCCCACCGACCCCGCGAGCGTGGCCTTTCTCCGCGGACTGTATGCGGAGCTGCTGCCTACGTTCACCTCGCCGCTGTTCAACGTCGGCTGTGACGAGACGTGGGATGTCGGCTGCGGGCGTTCCCGTGAGAAGGCAGACCGCATCGGACGCGGACGCGTCTATCTCGACTTCCTGCTGGAAATCCACAAGCTGGTTTCGGCGCACGGGCGCACGATGACCTTCTGGGGCGACATCATCATCCATCATCCCGAGCTGGTGTCCGAGCTGCCGCGGGACATCATCGCGCTGGAGTGGGGCTACGAGGCGGACCATCCCTACGCCGCGCACGGCGAGAAATTCGCGGCCGCGGGAATTCCGTTCTTCGTCTGTCCCGGCACCTCGGCCTGGAACAGTCTGGCGGGGCGCGTGACCAATGCCCGCGCGAATCTGGTGTCGGCGGCCGAGAACGGGCTTCGCCACGGCGCCTCCGGCTACCTGATCACCGACTGGGGCGACAACGGCCACTGGCAGACGTTGCCCGTCAGCTTCCCGGGGTTCGTGACGGGCGCGGCGGTCTCCTGGTGTCTGGCCGCCAACCGGAACATGAATCTGGCCGCCGCGCTCGACCATCACGTGTTTCAAGACGCCGCTGGTGTGCTCGGGCGGGCGACGCTCGACCTGGGCGATGCCTATCTGCGCTGCGGCAGAAAACTCGCCAACAGCACCGAGTTGTTTCAGATCCTCAGCAACGGGCGCGACCGGCAACCGGGCGAGGGCGTCACCGACGCCACGCTCGCGTCGGTGGCCGAAATCGCCGCTCGTGCCGCCGCCGCCGTCGAGCAGGCGCGGTGCGCGGCGCCCGACGCGCAGGCGCTGGAGGATGAGACGCGCCAGTCGGCGCATCTCGTGGCCCATGCCGCGGCGCGTGGCCGCGCCCTCCTCGCGGGCACGCGGACCGATGCGCCGGCGCGCACCGAACTGCGCCGCGACTGGGAGGCGCTCGTCGCCGGGCACCGCCGCGTGTGGCTCGGACGCAACCGCCCCGGCGGCCTCGCCGACAGCCTGGCCCGGTTTGAACGGGCGGGCGGAGAGTATGCTTCATGATCAATTACGACAAAATCCTCAATCCCGAGCAGAGACAGGCGGTGACCGCCGGCGACGGCCCGATGCTGGTGCTGGCCGCCGCCGGCACGGGCAAGACCCACACCCTCGTCTACCGCGTGGCCCATCTTCTCGAACGGGGCGTGCCGCCCGAGGCGATCCTGCTGCTGACCTTCACCAACCGCGCCGCCCTGGAGATGCTCGAACGGGCGCGGGCGGTGTGCGGCGATCAGGTCGGCAGTGTCTGGAGCGGCACCTTTCACCATGTGTGCAACCGCTTCCTGCGCCGCTATGCCGATCGGATCGGCTTTCGCAACGACTTCATCATCCTGGATCGCGACGACGCCCGTTCGCTGATCGACGGCTGCATCAAGGACCTCCACATCCAGTCGAAGGACTTTCCGAAGAAGGATGTGCTCGCCAGCCTGTTCAGCAACGCCGCCAGCCGGGGGCTGGGGATCGGCGACGTGATCGACGAGAACCTCGAGGCGCTGCGGGTGGACGTTGCCGACATCATCCGGGTCGGCGAGGCCTACGCCGCCAAAAAAGCCGGGCTGCAGGCGATGGACTTTGATGATCTGCTGACCCAGGGGCTGCGGCTCATCACCGAGCACGCCGACATCTGTCGCAGTTATCAGGAGCGGTTCGAGCACATCCTGGTGGACGAGTATCAGGACACCAACGGCCCGCAGGCGAAGCTGGTGGACCTGCTCGCCGCGCAGCGGCGCAACGTCATGGCCGTCGGCGACGACTTTCAGTGCATCTACTCCTGGCGCGGCGCCGACTTTCGCAACATCATGGAATTTCCCAAGCGCTACCCGTCGTGCGCGATCATCAAGCTCGAACGCAATTACCGGAGCGTTCCGGAGATTCTGGCGGTGGCCAATGCGTGCATCGCGGGGAATCCCGACCAGTTTCAGAAAGTGCTGCGGGCCACGCGGCCCGAGCGGGCCAAGCCGCGGGTGCTCCGCCTGCGCGACGGCAACGAACAGGCCGAAGCGGTGATCCGGCTGATCCGCCGCTACCGCGACGACGGCTACCGCTTCGCCGACATGGTGGTGCTCTACCGCGCCCATTTCCATTCGATCGAATTGCAGGTGGCCCTGGGGCGCGCGGGCATTCCCTGCCGGATCACCTCGGGAGTGGGGGTGTTCGAGCAGGCGCACGTCAAGGACGTGCTGGCGATGCTGCGGGTCTGCACGCGTCCCGACGACCGCATGGGCTTTGACCGCCTCCTGGGGATGCTGCGCGGCGTGGGCATCAAGACGCTGGACGGCTGGTGGGCCAAGTTCGGCGGGCGGTTCGACTCCGCCGATCCGGAGCAGCGCCGGGCGCTGGCGGCGCTGATGCGGCCGTCGGCGCGCGGCGAGTGGGAGCCGATCGACAAATTGTTCGGCGAGTACCACGACGAGGGGCTGGCCGCCAACGGCGGCGAGCTGATCGAGCGGTTTTACGAGCGGTTTTACAAGACGTACATGGCCCGCACCTACGAATTTGCCGACCGCCGCGCCGAGGACATCCGGGAACTCGAGGTCCAAATCATGCGCGCGGCCAGCGTGCCGGCGTTTCTCGCCGAGGTGGCGCTGCTGACCAATGTGGATCACGAATACAATCGCCGGAACCGCGGCGAAGAAGAGGATGCGGTGCAGCTCGGCACGGTCCATCAGGCCAAGGGTCTGGAGTGGCCGGTGGTCTTTGTGATCTGGGCGACCGAGGGGATGTTTCCCTCGAGCCGAACCCTGGACGAGCCGGGTGGCGACGCCGAAGAGCGCAGGCTCTTCTACGTCGCCGTGACCCGCGCCCGCGACGAGCTGGTGCTCGCCGTCCCCGAGATCCGCCGCACGCGCGACGGCGGCATGTTCTTCTGCAAGCCCTCGCGGTT
>CAZDLY010000145.1:0-3279 GCA_964506575.1 uncultured Akkermansia sp.
CTGATCACCGAAGCCAACCGCATCCGCGCATTTATCGCGTGAGGTGCTCCTGCGCGCGGGCCAGGGCGTCGTCGATATCGCTGAAAACATTGTCCTGCCCCACACGATCCAGAAAACCGGAGCGGGTCATCAGCACCAGCGGCTGGCTGTGAACGCCCGCGAGGAGGAGCCGTGTCCCTCGCTTTTCACACTGCCGGAAGACGTCGTCCAAAATGTTCAGCGCCGTGGCGTCGAGCGCCAGAACATGCCGCATGTGAAAAATCAGTACCTGCGGCCGGCGGCTCATCAGATCGATCGCATCGCGGCATTTATCGGCCGCGCCAAAGAACATCGGCCCGTTGATCTCAAACACGTCGCATCCCTTCGGAACCTGCCTGCGCATGGCGCCCGGGGCGTCGACCGCCTCGTCTCCCGAATCGCCGAGCAGACGCGTCATGTAACCCGCCTGGGTGGCCTCCGCCATCCGCCGGATGAACAGGAAGGCGGCCAGTATCATCCCGATCTGAATGGCCACCGTCAAATCGATCAGGACCGTCAGCAGAAACGTCGTCATCATGACCAGCGCGTCGCTCCGGGTGCTGCGGAACATCCGTCGGAACAGATGCAACTCGCTCATGTTCCAGGCGACCACGGCCACGATGCCGCCCAGCGTCGCCATCGGAATCATGGCGGCCCAGCGTCCGAGACAGAGCATGATCAGCAGCAACACGACCGCATGGATCAGCCCGGAGAGCGGGGAGCGCCCGCCGTTCTTGATGTTGGTCGCGGTGCGCGCGATCGCGCCGGTCGCCGGAATGCCGCCGAACAGCGGCGAGACCACGTTGGCCAGCCCCTGGCCGATCAGTTCCGTGTTGGAGTGATGGCGCTGCCCCGTCATGCCGTCGGCCACCACGGCGGAGAGCAGGGACTCGATCCCCGCCAGCAGGGCGATCGAAAGCGCCGGGGAGAACAGCGTGCGGAACGTTTCCAGACTCACCAGCGGCAGCCGCGGCGCCTGGATGCGCATCCCCTCGGCGACCGCCGGGAAGCGTTGACCGATCGTTTCCAACTCGACGTCCATCCCGCACGCCCACGCCACCTGCACCGCAGCGGTCGTGACCAGGATCGCCACCAGCGAGCCCGGAACACGCTGTGTCACCCGCTTCCAGTGAAAGACGATCAGAACGGTGACCGCCCCGATCCCGACCGCCAGCGGATTCACCGTGCCGATGTGGCGGCCGAACACCACCATCTTTTCAATGAAGTCGGCCGGGACTTTCTCCACCTGCAGTCCCAGCAGGTCTTTGATCTGCCCGGCAAAGATGATCAGCGCGATTCCCGTCGTGAACCCCACCGTCACCGGAAAGGGAATGTATTTGATGATCGCCCCACAGCCCGAAAACCCCATGACGATCAGCATCACGCCGGCCATCAGCGTCGCCACTGCCAACCCATCGTACCCGTGCTTCGCCACAATGCCGTAAATGATGACGATGAAAGCGCCGGTGGGGCCGCCGATCTGCACCCGGCTGCCGCTGCAGGCGGAAATCAGAAACCCGGCGATCACGGCCGTAGTCAGCCCCTGCGTCGGCGAAACACCCGACGCAATCCCGAATGCGATCGCCAAAGGCAACGCCACCACTCCGACGATCAGCCCGGCCACCAGATCGTGAAGCAAGTCCGAAAACGAATACGGCTGCGTAAAAAGCTCCAAGGACGCCGGACGAAACCGCAACGCCACCAACGCACGAAAATCAGACAGAATATTCACGACAGAAAACCTCCGCCACCGGAACGCGCACAGGACAGGATTCATCGGCCCCGTGTGGCGTTGACAGTGAGAAAAATGAGCGGTGATAGTACTCCCGCCGGCGTCGAATGTCCAGCGAATCAACACGCAAACCGGGTGCCAAAAAAATCTTTTAGCCCCCCTTGACACGATTCAGGTATTATGGTACTTTTATTCCCGAACTCAAGAAGAGGACCTTTTCCATGGGCACGCCAATCAAAATCTCGGAGGCCGCATCGATCGCCCTGCACGCCTGCATCTGGCTGGCGCGTGATCCGGATCATTATCACGCCACCCGTGAAATATGCGCCGCCCTGGCCTGTTCGCAGTCCCACCTGGCCAAGGTCGTGCAGGATCTCGCCCGTGCGCGCATCATCCAGTCACAGCGCGGTCCCGCAGGAGGCATTCGCCTCGCCGCCCGCCCCGATCAGACGACCCTTCGTGCCGTCTATGAGGCTGTGGAGGGGGTGATCGCGCAGGACGACGCCTGCCTCCTCCCCCCTTCGGTGTGCCCGGGAAGATGCTGCATTCTGGGCCGTGCGCTCACAGAGCTTCACAATCAGTTCGCCGCGCTGCTCGCACGCACCACGCTGGCCGACATCGCCAATCAAACAACACAGGAGAAACCATGAAGCGAAAGATCATCACCATTGACGAATCCGCCTGCACCGGATGCGGGCTGTGCATCGACGCCTGCCACGAGGGGGCGCTCCAGCTTGTGAATGGCAAGGCGAAGCTCGTCTCGGACAGCACCTGCGACGGTCTCGGCGCCTGCCTGCCCGCATGTCCTGCCGACGCCATTCACATCGTCGAGCGCGAGGCGGCGCCCTTTGACGAGGCCGCCGTGCAGGCCCGGCAGGCCGAACCCGCCCCGCCGCCCCTCCCCTGCGGCTGCCCCGGCACGATGGCCAAATCCATCGCCCGTCCGAAAGCCGCCGCTTCCGAGGCGGCTCCGGCCGCCACGACCGAATCCCGCCTGACGAACTGGCCCGTGCAGATCAAGCTGGTACCGCCGCACGCGCCGTATCTGAAGAACGCCGCGCTGCTCATCGCCGCGGATTGCACCGCCTTTGCCTATCCCGACATCCACCGGCGCTTCATGGCCAACAAGGTCACGCTGATCGGCTGCCCCAAGCTGGACGCCGTCGACTATTCTGAAAAGCTCACCGCCATTCTGCAGTCCAATGACATTCGCAGCCTCACCGTGCTGCGCATGGAAGTGCCCTGCTGCGCCGGCATCGCCAACGCCGCTCAGCAGGCGCTAGTCAACAGCGGAAAAATGATCCCCTGGCATGTCGTCACGATCAGCACGGACGGCACAATCCTGGAGGAGTAAGGAAGACGCTTGAAACTGGTAACTTGTAACCTGAAACCTGAAACCTGAAACCTGAAACCTGAAAATGAGAGCGTTTGCGGATCATTCGCATCCCAGTTTCAAGTTTCACAACACAATCACCAACCCCACACAACACACCACACCACACCACAAGGAGATTCACATCATGAGCGAT
>CAZDLY010000146.1:0-3218 GCA_964506575.1 uncultured Akkermansia sp.
GCCGGTTGCTGCAGAACGCGCTCGGCGTCTCCCGTATGTGCGTGTACCTCCATGATGGTTCGCGCTACGTGCAGCATCCGAGCCGGGGCGGGGATTGGGATGAGTTCATCGGCGAAACCGATCCGCTGGTGCACGCCTTGCGGGCGGAGCGCTACCCCCTGATCCGCGACGTGCTGCGGCGCGGCGGCAACACGTCGTTGGAGATGCAGGCCGAACGCGTCCTCGCCCGGTTGGACGTCGAGGTGGCGGTCGCGCTCAAATCCAAGAACAGCCTGGCGGGATTTCTCCTCCTCTGCCGTCGTCAGAACGGCCGGATTTTCGGCCAGCGCGAAGAGGACGCGCTGGCGTTCCTCGGGGATCAGTTGGGGTTTGCGATCGAGAACGCCACGCTGTACACGCGGCTTCAGGACGCGCGCATTTACAACGAGGTGCTGCTCGACAACCTGGTGACCGGCGTCGTCGCCGTCGGTGCCGACCGGCAGGTCACCGTCTGCAACCGCGAGGCGCAACGCATTCTGCGACTGGCCCCGGACGGGGAGGTCATCGGCAGATCCGCCGCTGACGTTCTGCCCGCGCCGATCTGGGACTATCTGCGCGCCTGCCTCGATTCGGGCCGGGGTGTGCGCGATCAGGATATACGGCTGTATCCGCAGTCGCCCCGCGAACAGCCGGTTCGCTTCTCCACCGCCGTTTTCAGCGGCCCCGTCGGGACCTCGGCGGGCGCGTTGCTGGTCGTTCAAGACACCTCCGCCATCCGAAAGTTGGAGGAACAGATTCGGCGCAGCGACCGGCTGGCGAGCATCGGCACGATGGCGGCCGGCATGGCCCACGAGATCAAAAACCCGCTCGTCGGCCTCAAGACGTTCATCCAGCTCCTTCCCGACCGTTACGACGACCCGGATTTCCGCAACACCTTCGTGCCGCTGCTCGGCAACGAGGTCGAACGGATCAACGCGATCGTCTCGCAGCTCCTCAACTTCTCCCGGCCGGTCAAGCCGACGCTGAATCCGCTCACGCTGCACGCCACGCTCGATGCCGCCAGCACGCTGGTCGCTCAGCAGATCAAGGCGCGCGGACTGGTGTTCGAACGCCGCTACGAGGCGGAAAACGACCGTCTGCTGGGCGATCAGGGGCTGCTGAGCCAGGTATTCATCAATTTGTTCCTGAATGGCATGGACGCGATGGAGCGCGGCGGCACGCTGACGGTGACCACGCAGGTCGTCATACGGCCCGATCCGCGCTGGGATCACGCCGGGACACGGTCGGATGCGTGGATCGAGGTGCGGGTGCAGGACACCGGCCGCGGCATTTCGCCGGAGGACAAGCCGCAGATCTTTGATCCGTTCTTCACGACCAAGGCCACCGGCACCGGTCTGGGTTTGTCGGTCGCCCACGGAATCGTGATCGAGCACCGGGGCATGATCGACGTGGAGAGCATCCCGGGGGCTGGCGCCTGCTTCCGTGTGCTGCTGCCTCTGCTGGCCTCAGGAGACCCCAGTGGCGATACTGAATCGAAAGGAGAGGCATGACGACACCCGCCCCCGTGTGCTTGCTGCTCACGCTCGCCCCGGATCTGGCCGACCGCCTCGCACGGGCCGCGGGCGGATTGGCGGACATTCTCGCCGTGTCGGACCGCTCCGAACTGGCGCGCGCCGAACAGCGGATCGGCCCGGCGGTGCTGATGCTCGATCTGAGGCACCCCGAGACCGAGGCGGTGCTCGCCGCCGCCGCGCCGGAGGCCCGCGGGTGCATGATCGCCCTCGGCCTGCCGGATTCCGAGGCGTTCCTGGCCTGCCGGGATGCCGACATCTTTGCCGCAGAGCCGCTCGACGCGCCTGCAGCCCAGGTGCGGCGAACCTTGCGCCACGCCATCCTCCTGCGTCAGGCCCGCGAGGATCTGGCCCTGGAGCGGCACCCGCGCGCCGTCCGCCCGCCGGACCCGTATCCGGCCGCCGCCGAGCCGGCGCTGAACCTCGCGCCGCTCCATGAATTGTGGCGCGCCTCTCGCCATTTCCGCGATCATCAGAAGCTTCTGGAACAGCTGGCCGAGGGCATCGCCGCCGTCGGCCGATTCGCCCGCGTGGGCGTCGTGGTCCGGTTGGACGAGGATTCGTCCTATCGGTTGCGGGCGGGCATCCGCTGTCCTGACGGGGCCGATGCGCCCGCGTTCGACCCCGCCGATCCGCTCGTGCGATGGCTGGACCGGCACGCGCATCTGGTTTGCCGCGCCAACCTCGACCATGTCGCCGACCTGCGCGACCAGCAGATGCTGCGGCGCGCGCTCGACAGCGCTGGCGCGGAGGTGATCGTGCCGCTGATCGGCAAGCGGGGCCTGCTGGGCTGGATCGCGGTCGGCCACCGCGCCACCGGCATCCCGTTTGCGTCGCACGACCTCTCCGACCTGGCCGTCATCGGCGAGCAGGTCGCCACCCTGCTTGAAAACGCACTGCTGGTCGAGGAGCTGGCCGTTCAGAAAACGCTGGCCGAAAACCTGCTGGAAGCCCTTCCCGTGGGCATTCTGGCCGTTGCCGGGGATGGAACGGTGCGCTGGTTCAACCGCGAGGCCGAGCACCTGCTGGGCGTGACCGCTGCGGAGACGGTCAACCGCCCCGTGGAACAATCGGGCAGCCGCATCGCCGATCTGGCCCTGCGGACGATCCGGAACGGCGCAGACGCCGCACCCGCCATCTGGACCGATCCCGCGAGCCGGCGCACCCTGCGGGCCGTCGCCCAGCGCATCGGCGCGAATGACGCATGCTGGGGCGCCATGCTGCTGCTGACGGACATCACCCACGAGCGCCTGCTACGCGAAAAGCAGGAGGAGATGGATCGTCACGCTTTCTGGAACGACCTCGCCGCCGCCATGTCGCATGAGGTGCGCAATCCGCTCGTCGCCATCAGTACCTTTGCGCAGCTCCTCCCGGACCGCTACACAGACCCCGAATTCCGCCAACAGTTTTTCAGCATCGTGACCGGTGAAGTCGGCCGACTGAACGCCATCATCACTCAGATCAACACGTTCGCCCATCCGCCCCAACTGGTCTTCCGTAAAATTGCGCCGGGCGAGATTGCGACGCACGCCTGTGCGCTTGCCACGCAGCGGGCCGCGCCCGGCACATTCGAAGGGGTTCGGGAGGTTGAGGAGGGATTGCCGTTGATAGATGCCGACGCCGAGGCGCTGATCGACGGTCTGGCCCACGTGCTGATCAATGCGCACG
>CAZDLY010000147.1:0-3200 GCA_964506575.1 uncultured Akkermansia sp.
TACGGCCACACCCGGCTGGTCATCTATCGACGATCCGATGGCGCACACGAGGAGATACCCACATGATCACAGGAGATCGATAGACATGCGTTACACGGTTCACAAGACGGATCGGGCTCCGGCGCTGGATGCCGATTTTGATGGCGCGGCCTGGGCGGCCGCCGAAGCGGGTGTCGTGGGCTGCTTCCGGGAGGAATCGAGCACGCACCGCCCGGACGTGCGCTTCCGCATCCTGCACAACGGCACGCACCTGTTCGTCCGCTTTCAGATGAAGGACCGCTATGTCCGTTCCGTGCAGACGGCGTACATGGGGCCGGTCTGCACCGACAGTTGCTCGGAGTTTTTTGTCCGTCCCAAGGCGGGGCAGGGCTATTTCAACTTCGAAATCAACGCCGGCGGCACGCTCCACCTCTCCTACATCGAGGACCCCACCTACGGGCCGAACGGTTTCACGAAGTGGCAGCCGGTTGACCCCGCACTGGCCCAGCAGGTGGCGATCTGGCATTCACTGCCGGCAGTCGTCGAACCGGAAATCACCGACCCGGTTGACTGGAGCAACGGCTGGTCCTTCCCGGTCTCCCTGCTGGAGGCGTACGTCGGACCGATCGGAGATCTTTCGGGGCAGACCTGGCGCGCCAACCTCTACAAGTGCGCCGACCGCACCTCGCACCCCCACTGGGCCTCCTGGGCGCCGATCCCGCGCCTCAGCTTCCACCTCCCGGAGTTTTTCGGCGAGCTGGCGCTGGCGTGAGCCATATTCAGAATCGTAAACGGCTTGTGCGGAATGGAGGCTGATTATGAGTACACCTCGAACTCGATCAGCCGGCACTCGATCGGCCCGTTGAAGACGGGCTGGAGGCTGGAGGCCTTGAGGCCGATCTTGACCGAGAGGGTGCGGTTTCCGGCCAGGATGAAGGTTCGCCAACCTGCACACCGGGCGCGAATGAACGCGCCGATGCGGACGTACAGCGGTTCAAGCTCCGCGACCGTTCCCAGCCGCTCTCCGTATTCGGGGTTCATGAAAAGAATGCCGGGGGTTTCAGGCAGCGGGGTGTCGGCAAAATCGCAGACAGAGAAACGGATCATGTCGCGCACCCCCGCCATCCCCGCATTGGCTTCGGCGCCCTGCACGGCGTCGGGGTTGATGTCGGTGGCGATGATCGGCGGCAGACCCTCGGTCCGCTCGTTGGCCCGCGCATGGGTGACGAGCACGTGCCAGGCGGAGGCGGGCTTGAGCTCTCGCGGCGGCGGAACCGAGGCCGATGCGGGCTTGACGGTGCCGTTGGCCTGCGGCAGCCACGCGCCGCGTGACAGTTGCTTGCGCGCCTGGGCGGCGTCGTCTCGATCGCCGAAGCCCTTGAGCGCCATGAAGGCGAAATGGTTGCGGAAGGAGCCGGGCGCGCGGCGGCGGGCGATCAGGGCGGCCTCGATCGCGGGCGTGCCGCTGCCGCACATCGGGACGACAAACGGCGTGTCGGCTTTCCAGCCCGAAGCGATGATGCAGCCTGCGGCGAGCGCCTCCTGCATCGGCGCCGCGCCGGGCTGCAGGCGGTAGCCGCGCCGGGTCAGCGGCTCGCCGGTGGTGTCAATGCAGATGCGCAGATCGTCCTCGCGCCAGTAGATGAAGACCGCCGCGCCCTCAAAGGTGTTGTCCGAATCGGGCCGGCTGCCGCGGGCGCGGCGGAACCGGTCGGCGATGGCGTCCTTGGCCTTGAGTGCCGGCATGCGGGTGTCGCGAATGCTGGGCACGTCGAGCACGTACGCGCCGACGGAGAAGCGGCCGTCGACGTCCAAAATGTCCTCCCACGCAATCTCGCCAACCGCCTCGTACAGGTGGAGCAGCGTGTATGCGCGGACCGAGCGGATCGGCCAGAGCACCCGCTGGGCCGAGCGGAGCCACAGGTTCAGGCGCATGGCGTCGATCATCGTGCCGCGGGTGATGACGGTGGTCTCGCCGCACTCCGTGACCGGGTACCCGAGCGCCCGGACCTCGGTCTCCACGTGGGGGGCCATGCCCGAGGCGCAGGCGATGACGAGGGTGTTGCTGGCATTCCAAAGATTGATCGGGATGGGGTTCATGGTGAAACGGTTTCCTGGGGCGACGAGTGGATGCGGACGCCGGGAAGGCGGTCGATGGCCGGGACCCAGTTGTTGGTCCATGCGGTGCCGATGTCAAAGGCGGCGGGATCGGGCCCGAGGTCGTCGGGCGTGCCGGCCACGCCGTCAGGACCCATGGAGAAAACCCGGACGGAGTCATTCGTCTTCAGGACATACTGGTAAGGGTTCTGCCACGGGTCATTGCGCAGGTGGCTGATGTAGGGGCCGATCCATCCGGGTTCGCGGTAGTCGTTGCACAGGCTGAGCAGGCCGTGAGTCTGCGGGACGGGCCAGCGGCCGACATGGAAGCGGTAGCGCCCAAGCGCCGTCGCGAGCACGTCCAGATCGCGCAGAGCGCGGCGGTGAGGGATGCCCGGTTCGGGCTCGCGGACGCTGCGGTTGGCCCGTCCGATCAGGAGGGAGCCGATGCAGGCCATGAGCAGCACCGCGCCGAGGATCACCCGCGGACTGTAGAGGGCGCGCGGGTTGGGGGCCTCGCGGATTTCGGCGAGTTTCGCCTGGGCGTCGCGGTCGATCCGGTACAGCGCCCCCTGGCGTTTCCGCCGGTCATCGGGCGTGCGCGGAACCGCCACCCGCATCCGCTTGCCACAGGAGGGACACGCGGCGACGGGTTGATCGCCGAGGTTCGTCCGGCAGTATGGACAGCGGTAATGCATCAGGGATCGGTATTCTCAAGCGCGAGGGTGTCGAGATGAATCCGGCGGTAGTAGCAGTTGCGCGGCTCGCCTTGGCGGTTTCGGGTGTGACAGATGCCGCCACGCCGGGGCCGAACGATGTAGAGGAGCGAATTCTGTTCGCAGTTCACCCGCGCCTCGACGAGGTCAAAAGTCTCGCCGGAGGTCTTGCCCTTCTCCCACAACTCGTTGCGCGAAGTTGACCAGAGAACCAGCGTCCGCTCCCGAAACGCCTGCCGCATGGCCCGCTCGTTGGTGTAGGCGACGAGAATCACCTCGTGCGTATCGGCATGCTGCACGGCGACGGGAATGGCGTCGGTGCAGGTCCCGGTGATCTTCACCAGCTTGCCGAAATCCAAAGTCAGCGCAACACCCTCTTCGAGTTCCTTCACGATCTTCAATCCTTTC
>CAZDLY010000148.1:0-3189 GCA_964506575.1 uncultured Akkermansia sp.
GGCGCGCCGGGTGGTGGTGCTGGGCGACATGCGCGAACTGGGCGAGGCCTCCGAGCCGTTTCACCGCGAGCTGGGCCGGTTCGTCGCCGCCGGACCGTGGGGGCTCGTCGTGGCGGTTGGCCAGGACGCGCGCTGGATCGCCGAAGAAGCGGTCGCGGCCGGGTTTCCCGCCGGGGCGGTTCGCCACTTCCCCGACACGGCCGCCGCCGCGCTCGGCATCCGGGATCTGCTCAATCCCGGCGACACGCTGCTCTTCAAGGCGTCGCGCGGCATGGAGCTCGAGCGGGTCGAGGCGGCGGCGCTGGCCGGGCGTCCCGGGTGCGGGACGCGCCGCGATTAGAACGCGAAGTCATCGGCCTCATCGGCCTGCTTTTCCCGGTAAATGTTGAAATCCAGCCGGCGCAGGGCGCCCAGCGGCAGCGCGATCTTTCCGAAATTCTCGCTCTGCCCCCGGACCTCGTCCTTCTCGATCCGCTCCAGTTGGAGGGTCAGCAGCCCCCGGTCGGCAAAAGTCATCTGGACATCCTCTTTGTTCTTGCGCGCACGCGTGGCGTTCTCGGTGGAGGTGACGATCTCAACGACCCGCGCGAGCGGGATGTCGAGCGTGGCGTAGGAGGTCTCGAACTTCACGGCGTCGCCGGCAATGGATTTGAGACGGCCGGAAATCTTGTCGTTGTTGATGAACCGCAGCAGATCGTCCTTGACGATGGCGGCGCCGCTGTCGCCGGCCGCCTCGGGCGGCTTGCCATCCCACTCCGTGATCACGATGCCGCTGATCTTCAGATCGCCGGTGTTGTTTGAGCGGAACGAGAGGCCCGTGCCCGTGCCCGCGAATTCGGCCGCGTCCGTCCATTGCGTCAACAGGCGGCCGTTGAGGAGCAGGGCAATCGTTTTTGCGCCTTTGTTGACCAGCAGGTTGAATGTCGCGCCCCGGCACTTGCCCGTGCCAAAGTCCGCATACTCGACTTGCCGTTCAAGGTTCCTCGATCCGGAATTGCGGGAGAGACGCTGCAGGTAGATGGTGGTTCCCGACACCTGCAGCATGTAACCGTTCCGGTTTTCCTGGACGTTGTCGGTGTAGATCACGCAGGCGAACTGCGGATAGGCGCCGCGCCAGGCCGCGTCGAACCGGATGTCGGCGGTGTCGGGCATCTTCTCGATGAGGCGCCCGATCGGATATTGCTGCGCGGCATAGAGCGCGCCATCCCTGAAGCGCCACGGCGCCTGGGCTCCGCCGCCGGTGTACGTTGTCCACTCCGACAGATCGGTCGGCCCCTCGTAGACCCGCGCCGAGGTCTTGATGTTGGGAGTCATGGACTTGACCATCAGGCGGGCGATGGTGAGCTTGCCCGCATACCCCGTGTCCAGCACGAGCTTGTCGCCATCCAGCGACACGATAGTGCCGGGAAGCATGTCGCCGTTTGTCAGATAGATCGCGGCCGCGTTGGGGACGCCCGGCGTGACCTTGCGCGGCCCCAGCGTGATGCGCGTCACGGTGGCGAGGTTGAAATCGAGCGGCTTCTCGGCGCTGCCATGCTTCCACGTCACGCCGCCGGACTCGGGAATCACGGCCAACAGGGAGCCGTGAAGCTTGTCCTTGTTGAGGAAATCCAGGAGGTCCGATCCCGCCGCAACTACCGCGCGCGTCAGACTCGCGTCTGCGGCCGGCTGGGGCGGGAGAACCGCGCCCGCGAGCGTCACTTCGGCCGCAACCGCGCCCGCCATTCCGAGCGCGAAAAATCCCGCCAGCATCATCCCTTTCGCATCGTGCATGACGTGTGCCTCCTTTTCCTTGTGTGATCGTTCATCGTTCAAGAATCGAGCGCCTCATTTCAGCAACTCCCGCACGGCAGACTGGATCTCGGGATCGGCATGGTTCTCCAGCTCGCGGAGGAAGGGCGTGGCGGGTGCGCCGATCTCCTTCAGCCGACGCCTCGCGGCGGCGCGCAGCCTGGCATCGGCGTCGCCCAGCTTGAGGATCAGAGCCTGCACCTCGGCGGCCAACGCTTCGGGCACATCCTCTTTTCGGATCTCGGTCCGGGGCGGTTCGCGCGCAACCGGCGGGTTCGCCAGTTCGACGGGACGCGGTCGTTCGATCTTCTTGATGTCTTGCACCGTCGCGGCCGTCCACGCACCCTCCCGTTGCACCAGCCCCAGGGTGAACACCAGGTGGTCGTGAATCGAAATGGAAAGCGTGGCGGTCTGATTGGTGTCGTTGAAACTCTCGCCGGCAAAGACAAACATCCTGGATTCCCGCGCCAGCTCGGAGAGAAACGAGCGGCCCTCCCGGCCTTCGCGGGTTTCGGCCGCATACGCCTTGTCGGCGATCTGCACCAGATGCAGCAGCGGTCCCGACAGGATTTGCCTGGCAGCCTTGGGATCGTCCTTCCGCAGGGCGGCGAAGAAGGCGTCCATCCGTGCCTGGGGGCCGGCCTTCGGGCGGAGATCCTTCAACTCGCCTCCCTGTGCGGCGAAAAGCGCCAGGGCCTTCTTTCTCAGGGCGGCATCATCCGTGGTGGTGAGCAGCGTCGCCGCATCCTGAAGGGCTTCGGCCTTGCTCCCCGCTCGGCCATAAGCTTCCGCCCGGTAGAGCAAGGAGAGCGCTTTCATCTCCGCCACCGTCGGCTCCGCCGTGATGACAGCCGTGAAATTCGTCACCGCCCGGGCGTAGGCCTTGCTCTCCAGATTTTTCAGGCCGTCATGGAAGTTCGCCGACAACCCGACGACCACCGCGAGCGCGACATCCACAATATTCGTCATACCCGCCTCCATTCAGACCGAGCGCAGGCCCATAGCCATCCGCACCGGCCGATGCCGTGACGCGATTCAGCGATGAAAAGGTTAGCAAACCAACAAAGAGTGGGCAATGACAAACATCAGCGTAATCGGTTAGCCACAAAGGGGGGCAGTGCGAGAAGAAACGAAAGGGGCTGAATATTCTGACGTGGCAGGTGTGTGACGAGCCTGTGCGTGGCGGATCGGGCCGGACACGGGGCGCGTGATAACGGGCCGTCTGCGGCGTCACCGGGGGCGGCGCAGACAGAGAGTCTGGCGCCCGCCCCCGCTTCCTAGCAGCCGACCCGTTCTGACGCACCCCGGTCCGGGCTCCTGCGGAGCGACCCGATCCGCCACGCGGTGCCACCGGCTACCGCCGGGGGGCGGACATTCAGCCGCTCCAAGTGCCTCTCC
>CAZDLY010000149.1:0-3141 GCA_964506575.1 uncultured Akkermansia sp.
AGGATGCGGCTTCAACGAAGCCGGGGCGGCTTTCTTCGTCGCCAAACTTGCCCAAGACCCAGATCGCCGAAATGCGAACGCTTTCGTTGGTGGAGCGGAGGTACGCGCGAATGGCCGGAACGGTCTCCCGCCAATTCTTCTCCAGGGCGCAGCGCATGGCCATATCGCGCATCGCGTCGGCCTCGGGCGCCGGATCGGAAATCATCTCCCGCACCTTGGCCAGCACGGCGGGGTCGTTGTGCTGAACAAGGGCCTGAATGGCCATGCGCTGCACGTAGCGATGACGATCCGTCAGCAACCCCCGCAGCCGATCGGCCAGCACCAGCCGGTCGCCGGGGTAATGGGCGTCGTTCAACGATTTGCCCAGATGCTGAACGGCCCAACTTCGGAAACGCTCTTGTTCCACCGGATTCTCCACAATCTTGAACAAACGCGCCTCCAACGGCGCGTAGTCGGACCGGGACAGCAGACTCGCGATCTCATGCCGAACCGTATCGTCCTCCGCCGGATCACCCAACAGTTGCGCCAGCGCCTCCAAATCCCGCCCGTCCTTGACCTCTGTAACCTGACCGCTGGTCAACCCGCGAACGCGCTCTTCGAACGGCAGACTCCGGTCCACCAGAGACGCCAAGCCAGGGGTAACGACGACGGGCCGCACGTACGCCGAAACGGCGGATGTCGAAACGGCGGAAGTCGAAACGGCGGACGTCACCTCCGCGACTTTCGAAGGTGCCGCCGGTTGTTCGTGGACTACCGGCCTTGGTGCCGGATCGGGGGCCACACTTCCACGCGGCCGCTTCACCGCGACGAAGACACCGGCCACAACAACGACCAGCAAGGCACCGGCAACAACAAACCTTCGCTTCATCTAGCCCTCTCACTCGCAATACCTTCTAACCACCCGGCGCATAACTTGTCGGCTGTTGAAGCATTTGGCCCTTGTGGCGATCACCGAAACGGGTTACATCCCATCACTTTGTCCTCAAGGGGTTGCGCGGTCACGGACGACGGGGACTGGACAGAAGACCTGTCCCTTGCGGATCCCCCTGCGGCTGCCCCGGAACGATGGCGAAATCCATCTCCCGTCCGAAAGCCGCCGCCCCGGATGCGGCTCAGCCCGTTACGGCCACCACGGCCGAATCCCGTCTGACGAACTGGCCCGTGCAAATCAAACTTGTGCCGCAACACGCGCCGTATCTCAAGAACGCAGCGCTGCTCATCGCTGCGGATTGCACGGCCTTTGCCTATCCCGACATCCATCGGCGCTTCATGGCCAACAAGGTCACGCTGATCGGCTGCCCCAAGCTGGACGCCGTCGACTATTCTGAAAAGCTCACCGCCATTCTGCAGTCCAATGACATTCGCAGCCTCACCGTGCTGCGCATGGAAGTGCCCTGCTGCGCCGGCATCGCCAACGCCGCTCAGCAGGCGCTAGTCAACAGCGGAAAAATGATCCCCTGGCATGTCGTCACGATCAGCACGGACGGCACAATCCTGGAGGAGTAGAATCCGGTTCTTTGCTTTCTTTCTTCACAACCCCACACAACACACCACACCACACCACAAGGAGATTCACATCATGAGCGATATGTTCTGTTTCCAATGCGAGCAAACCGCGGGCGGCAAAGGCTGCACCCGCGTCGGCGTCTGCGGCAAGAAGCCCGAGATCGCCGCCCTTCAGGACGAGATCACCGCCGAGCTGATCACGCTGGCACGCGCTCTGGACGGCAAGCCGTCCTGCGTCTCCTGCGAGTCGCTCTTCATGGACGCGTTGTTCATGACCGTCACCAACGTCAACTTCGATGCCCCGCCCCAGACCGCGATGCGCGACCGCATCCGCGCGGCCATCGCCAAGGCTGGCGGCGCCCCAGCCTTCAAGCCGGAGGAGCTGTTCCACGGCAATACGGACATCGTCTCCCTCCGCTCCACCCTCCTCTTCGGTCTGCGCGGAATGGCCGCCTATGCCCACCACGCCCGCGTCCTCGGCAAGACCGATCCCGAGGTCTCCGGATGGTTCCGCAAGGGAATGAAGGCGCTGGGCGACGACCACAGCGTCGCGGAGTGGCTCGGACTGATCCTCGAGTTCGGAAAAGTCAACTTAACCTGCATGGGGCTGCTCGACGCGGGCAACACCGAGACCTACGGCCATCCCGTGCCGACGCCGGTGTCGACGTCTTGCGAAAAGGGGCCGTTCATCATCGTGACCGGTCACGACCTGCACGACCTCAAGATGCTGTTGGAGCAGACCGCCGGGAAGGGCGTCAACGTCTACACCCACGGCGAGATGCTGCCCGCGCATGCCTATCCCGAACTGAAGAAATACCCGCAGCTCAAGGGCAACTTCGGCACCGCCTGGCAGAATCAGCAGAAGGAGTTTGATAACCTGCCCGGCGTCGTCCTCTTCACAACGAACTGCATCATGCCGCCCAAGCCCACCTATGCCGGCGCGCTCTACACCACGGCCGAGGTCGGCTGGCCGGGCGTCACGCACATCGCCACCGACGCGGCGGGGCGCAAGGACTTCTCCGCCCTGATCGCGCATGCGGTGAAACTCGGCGGCTGGACCCAGCAGAAGGCGGGCGAGCCGCTGCTGACCGGATTCATGCGCAACGCCGTCCTCTCGGTGGCTGACAAAGTGGTCGCTGCGGTCAAGTCGGGCGCGGTGAAGCACATCTTCCTCGTGGGCGGATGCGATGGTGCCAAGCTCGGGCGCGACTACTACACGGAGTTTGTTGAACAGGCGCCGAACGACACGCTGATCCTCACGCTCGCCTGCGGCAAATACCGCTTCAATCACCTGCAGGCCAAGCTGGGCGACATCGGCGGCATTCCGCGCCTGCTCGACATGGGGCAATGCAACGACGCCTACTCGGCGATTCAGGTCGCCGTGACGCTGGCCAAGGTCTTCAACTGCGGCGTCAACGACCTGCCGCTCACGCTCGTCCTCTCCTGGTACGAGCAAAAGGCCGTCTGCATCCTCCTCACGCTGTTGGCGCTCGGGATCACGAACATCCGCATCGGGCCCAGCCTGCCCGCCTTCCTCTCACCGACCGTGCTCAACGTCCTCGTTGAGAAGTTCGGCCTCACGCCCATCAGCACCGCCGCCGCGGATCTCAAGGCGATCTTGGGATCGGCCGCGTA
>CAZDLY010000150.1:0-3014 GCA_964506575.1 uncultured Akkermansia sp.
GCTTCGGCGCGCGGTGCCGCCGCCGGGGCGGGCGCGGCGGCTTGGGGCGCCGTGGGAGCGGCGGCCGGCGCGGGTGGCTGGGCCGGCACCGGCTCTCCGGCCGCGCCCACGTATCCCACGACCGTGTTCACGGGCACGGTGATTCCCACGCCCACGTAGATCTTGAGGAGGATGCCCTCGAAGAACGACTCCACTTCGAGGTTCGCCTTGTCGGTTTCGATCTCGAACAGGATGTCGCCCTTGGCGACGGCATCGCCCTCCTGTTTCAGCCACTTGACGATCAAACCCTCTTCCATCGTCTGCCCGAGCTTCGGAAAAATCACGGCCTGTGCCATAGCTTCACTCCAGAGTATCGGCGGCGCACGGCCGCCCGGTTGTCAAGAAAAGGCGGGCGTTACTATACAGGCAAATGACCCGGACGGGAAGAACAGAAAAGCGAAAAGGGGAGAAGGGGGGGTAATGGGTCAGTGACAGAAGGTGTGGCCGTTGAGGTGCGAGGGGGAGCACGCACGCACCCCCATTGCCTCCTTGACCGGCGGGGGCGACGTGCGGTACGCTGCTGGCGGCTCACCGATGGTCACACCACACAAAACCGTCGTCCTCGTCAGTCCCCGCGGCTTTTGCGCGGGCGTGCGGCATGCCGTCGAGATTGCCGAGGCGGCGTTGCGCCTGCGGCCCCTTCCCCTGTATGCGCTGCACGAGATCGTCCATAACCGCCAGGTCGTCGAATCGTTCGAGCGCCGGGGCGTTTGCTTCGTCAACACCATTGACGAGGTGCCCGAGGGGCGCGCGGTGCTCTTCAGCGCCCACGGCGTGCCGCCGGCGGTGCGTGCCGCCGCCGCCGCCCGGCGCCTGGAGGTGATCGACGCCACCTGTCCCTTCGTCCTCAAGGTCCATGTCGAGGTCCGTCGTTTTGCCCGCGAGGGGTGTTCCATCGTCATCGTCGGGCATCGCACCCACGACGAGGTGATCGGCGTGGCGGGCGAGGCGCCCGGCCGGGTGACGGTCATCGAGAGCGTCGCCGAGGCGGAGGCGTTCGCGCCGGCGGATCCCGCGCGCCTGGCTGTCGTGACCCAGACCACGCTGAGCGCGGAGGATGCCGGGGGGATCCGCGCCGTGCTGCTGCGCCGCTTCCCCGCCCTCCGCATGCCGGGGACCGACGATATCTGCTACGCCACCACCAACCGGCAGCAGGCGGTCCGGGCGCTCGCCCGGCGGGTCGGCGTGATCCTCGTCCTGGGCGCGCAAAACAGCTCCAACACCCGGCGTCTGGCCGAAGTCGCCCGCGTGGCCGGCGCGGAGGCCGTGCTCGTGAGCCGCATCGAGGATATCGCCGACGCCAGGCTCGGCAACCGGATGGACATCGGCGTCACGGCGGGCGCGTCGACGCCCGAATCCTTCATCGCCCAGGTTCTCGAACATCTGGCCGCGCGCGGGTTTGACCGCACGGAGCACCTGGAAATCGTTCGCGAGAACATTCATTTCAATCTTCCGCACGCGCTCCGGACCGAAGCGGACCGATCAGTGCGGTAAGCGCGCGCCGACCGGCGCATATTTTTCTTCCAATTTCTATTGACCGTTTGGACGGATGGTGTTTAAATTACAACATATCTTTTTATCCATCCCTTTTTCCGGGGGACTCGCGTATGGCCGATTTTTTGCGGATTCTGTGCAAAGCAACCTGTGTCACGGCGGTTGTGCTGGGGTTGATTGGCGCGGTTTTATTCTTTCTGCCGAAGTATCATGAGCTGAAAGACCGGGAAGCGCGATGCGATGAGATGCAGCGCCTCATCGATATCAAGCAGCAGGAGATCAAGACCATCCGTGTGCGCCAGCAGCGGGTGCAGACCGATCCCGCGTTTGTCGAGCAGGTGGCCCGGCAGGGCCGCCTCATCCGGCCCAACGAGCTCGTCTTCGTTTACGACGCCGAAAAATAGGTGCGCAGGCTTTCGCCCAATCCCGACCGAGTCTGCCTCCATGCGACGTATCAGGTACCGGATCGAATATCTCGCGCTGCGCCTGACCGCTGGCGTGTGCCTGGCGCTGCCCCATGGCACCGCGTTGGCGCTGGCCTGGGTTGCGGCGGGAATCGGCTTCCATGTCGTCCGGTTCCGCCGGGCCGAGGCGGTGCGGCGGATTCGCAGCGTGTTCGGCGACGCGGTCACGCCCCGGCGGGCCGAATGGATCGCCTGGCGCTCGTGGCGGAACCTGTTCTTCAACGTGGCGGAAATGATGCGGGTGACCCGGATTTCGCCCGTCTGGCTGCGCCGTCACGTGGAGGGGCTGGACGAGGTTTTGCTCCGCATGCGGACGCTGATCGAGGCGCACGACGGACTCGTCATCGCCGTCCCGCACATGGGCAACTGGGATCTGGCCGGAGTCGCCTGCAAGCAGGCCGGGGTTGACATCTTCTCGATCGCCGGCAAGCAGAAGAACCCCCATGTCAACCGCTGGCTCAACCATATCCGCGGCCACAGCATGGACGTGCTGGAACGGGGGTCGTCGGTCTTGCGCGTCATCCTGCGCCGGCTGCAGCACCGGGGCGTGTTCGCGATCCTGCCCGACGTGCGGATGCCGGCGCCCGATCTGCTGGTTTCGTTTCTCGGGGGCCCGGCCAATCTGGGCCGCGGCATGGCCCAATTTGCGCGCACCGCGAATGTCCCCATTCTGCCCGTGATCCTCAGCCGCGTCGGCTGGTTCCGCCACCGCGTGGTCGCCTGCCCCCCCGTCGTGTCCGATCCGGCGGCCGACCGGGACGCCGACCTCCTCCGCATGACCCGGACGGTGATGGAGCAGGTCGAGGCCGCCATCCGCCAAACGCCCGAACAATGGTTCTGGTACAACAAGCGCTGGGTCCTCAGGCCGCTGCCCGCCCGCCCGGATGGTTTGCGGAAATCGCCTCCCTGAGACAGACGCAGGGGCCGGAACGTCAGGGCAAGCGCATCATTATTTTGGTGGTTGAGGCTCTTGCAAAACCCCCCGGACGCTGCGCCTGACGGCTTGCGTCCGAGGGG
>CAZDLY010000151.1:0-2932 GCA_964506575.1 uncultured Akkermansia sp.
CTGGAGCGGATGCGCGAAGAGGGCGATTTCAAGGGCTTCGAACCGGTCTTTTTCACCACGTCGCAGGTGGGCGGGACGGGTCCCGACGTGGGGTGCGGCCCGACACCGTTGCTGGACGCCGCCGATCTGCGCCAGCTCGCCAAGATGGACATCATCGTCACCTGCCAGGGCGGCGACTACACGAGCGCGGTTTACGGCAATTTGCGCAAGGCCGGCTGGAAGGGCTATTGGCTTGACGCCGCTTCGACCCTGCGCATGGCCGACGACGCGGTGATCGTCCTCGACCCAGTCAACCGCGCGGTCATCAATCGGTCTCTCGCGGCCAACGGGCGCCTGTTTGTGGGAGGCAACTGCACCGTCAGCCTGATGCTCATGGCGGTCCACGGGTTGTTCGAGGCGGGACTGGTCGAATGGGTTTCGACTATGACCTACCAGAGCGCGTCTGGCGCGGGCGCCAAGAACATGCGCGAGCTGCTCCTGCAGATGCGTCAAGTCGCCGCCGCGCCGGGCGCCTTGCTCGACGATCCTGCCGCCGCAATTCTGGATATTGACCGCCAGGTCGCTGCGAGCGTCCGCGACCCGTCCCTGCCGACCCAACACTTTGGCGCGCCGCTCGCCGCCAGCCTCATCCCATGGATCGACAAGGCCGTGGCCGACGGCCAGACCCGGGAAGAGTGGAAGGGGCATGTCGAATGCAACAAGATCCTCGGCACCACCGAGCCGATCCCGGTTGACGGCGTGTGCGTCCGCGTCGGCGCGATGCGCTGCCATAGTCAGGGCCTGACCCTCAAGCTAAAGAAGGATCTGCAATTGGAGCACGTCGAGTCGCTTCTGGCTGGCGCCAACGACTGGGTCCGCGTGGTGCCCAACGACAAGGCGACCACCCTGCGCGATCTCACTCCAGCCGCCGTGTCGGGCACGCTGACCGTTCCCATTGGCCGCCTGCACAAGATGAAGATGGGACCTGAATACATCGCCGCATTCACGGTTGGCGACCAGCTCCTGTGGGGCGCAGCCGAACCCATTCGCCGCATGTTAAACATCATCCGCGAGCATCTCAACCGATGAAACGCTTTCTGGCCACCTACCTGTTCACCGCCGTGATCGGAACGGCTGCGGTCTATTTTGGCACGCCCAAGATCGCCGCCCTTCTTCCGCGTTTGACGAGACCGGAGCCAGTCGCCACCCGGCCGCCCACTGACGATCTCACGCCCACAGGCACCTTTTTCGAACGGATGTCGCCCGCGACGGACGCCCCGTCCGCCGACCCCGGTGATTCGGGGCAGCGCCTCGGAACACGCTCTGTCGACGAGGATGATGCCCCTGTTAGCACCCCGCCGGATGCGCCGATCATTGCACCGCCACCCGTCATTCCCCCCTATTGTCCACCTGCCTCCATGACCAATGCGAGCTCGTGGGCTATTCTGATCCAGCGCACGGCCCACTACTCGAAGAGCGGGAAAAACCTCGGCATGCTTCCCGCTGGAACGGTCGGCGAAGTGATCAAAACCACGACATCCTCGGACGGCGATGTCGCGGTTTGCCTGATCGAGCAGAGCGGCCAGTGGAAGGGGCCGATTCTCATTGGAGTCGCAAACCTAGTCATGTTCGAGGGTTCGCTCACCGCTGTGCCCGCCGACACCCTGAGTCTGCTCCATCACTATTACACCCTGAAGGAACGCATCGACGCGCGCACGGCGACGATACAGCAGGCCATCACAGCCGCCAACCCGCATGCCGCCGCCTTCATCCGCGCCACCGACGCGGTCAACGAATTTGTCATCCGCGCCAAGAAGATGACCGTCGCGTTCAAGGCCACCACCGGACCGGCGCGGTCCGAGCTGCTTGACCAGCTCAAGCGGATGAAATTTGAGCAAGTCCGGCTGAATGCGGAACTCAGTCAGGCCGAAGCGCGGATGAAGGAGTGGAACGCGAACAATCCGACCTCGCCCGCGCATGCCGCACCCGACCCCGAACTCAGCGGCTGGCTCGCCGAACTGCGCCGGCTCGAACCCCAGAAAAAGGCGATCATCCCGTGAGGACGTGTTCCGCATTCAGAGAAGAGGATCGAACATGATCATTGCCATCGTCGGACTCGGACTCATCGGCGGATCGGCCGCGCGCGACCTCGCCCGGACCGGGCTGGCCGCCACGCGGATCGGCGTGGAGAGCGACCCTCACCACCTCAGCATTGCTCTGCAACTGGGCCTCATTGACCGGGCGCTCCCACTTGCCGAAGCCGTGACGGCGGCCGATCTCATCCTCCTCGCCGTGCCGGTGGACGCCATCCTCCGCCTCCTGCCCGAGGTCCTCGACCGCATCACCGACCGGCAGACGGTCGTCGACATGGGATCGACCAAGCAGATGATCGTCGACGCGGTCCGCAGTCATCCCCGCCGCGCGCGGTTTGTCGCCGCGCACCCGATGGCCGGGACCGAGGACAGCGGACCCGCCGCCTCGCGTGAGACCCTTTTCGCCGGTCGTGCCGCCATCCTGTGCGACACGGCCGACAGCGCGCCCGATGCCCTCGCCGCCGCCGAGCGCCTCTTCACCGCCGGTCTCGGCATGCGCCTCGTTTACCTGGATGCCGCGTGCCACGACCTGAACGCCGCCTACGTCTCCCACCTCCCGCACGTCCTCTCGTACGCCCTCGCCCTGGCCACCCTCGATCCCGAAAGCGACGCCCAGGTCCGCTTCTCCCTCGCCGCGGGCGGCTTCACCTCGACCGCGCGCCTCGCCAAGAGCGGCCCCGCCATGTGGGAGCCTATACTCAGGCAAAATCGCACCCATCTGCTCGACGCGCTCGACGCCTTCCGCACACACCTAGACGCCCTCACCCGCGCCATCGCCGACGGCGACTCCGACCGCATCCGCGCCCTGATCACCGAAGCCAACCGCATCCGCGCATTTATCGCGTGAGGTGCTCCTGCGC
>CAZDLY010000152.1:0-2827 GCA_964506575.1 uncultured Akkermansia sp.
CGCTGGCAAACGGCGAGGTCGCGTTCGACGATCTGTGGCGCATCGAGCGGATGGCACCATCGGTCGCCGCCAGCGGACTGGTAACACGGGTCGTCCTGGAGGGCGGCGAAATTCCCGTTTCGCGTGTGGTTGTATCGAACGGGATGTGTCGCTTCGACTGGGTGGGCGGGAACGATTCCGCCCTCACGCAGTCGGTGGTTCGGGCGCTGCTTCTGACGACCGACGAGGCGACCGGCGAGGCGACCGCGCGCGCGCTGGAGAAGGTATCCGACGCCGATCAGGTCGTGGCCGTCGGGCCGGATAATGCGGCTTTGCTGCTGGACGGAGTCGTGAAATCGGTCGGCGCGAACGCTATCTTGGTGCAGTATCAGGAGAAAGACCGCACACTCAGCCGGAGCAAGGTGGCCGCCGTGGTGTTCGGACGGACCGAAACCCCGGCACGGGCCGCCGGGCCGCTACCGTGGAAAGCGACGGTGGCTGGCGGAGCCTGGGTGGAGGGAAGCGAGGTTCGGCTCGCCGACGGCGTGCTCACGATGACGATCGGTGCCAGCGCTCTGTTTATTCCCTGGTCCCAGGTCTGCAGCCTCGAACACCGGAGCAAAAAAGCAAGCTTTCTCGCTCGGATGGATCCGGTTCGCGCGACCGAGGGATCCCTCGTGGCGCTGGCGCTGCCGTGGCAACGTGATCGCAATGCTATGAATCAGCCCTTGCGGTTGCGGGGGGCGATCCGCGAAACGGGACTGGGAACGCACGCCCCGTCGGAACTGGTCTTCGACGTGCCGGAAGGCACCAAGCGATTTCTGGCCGTGGTTGGCCTCGACGAGGAGTACGGTCGGGGAGGCGATTGCGTCATCGTCGTGCAGGTGGACGACCGCGAGGCGCTGCGCCGGCGGATGCACGGAAAAGACGCGGCGCTTGCGGTTGACATCGAGATTCGCGACGGCCGGAAACTGACGCTACGCGCCGAACCCGGCGAGAACCTCGATATCGGCGACCACGTGAACTGGTACGACGCCCGCCTGCTGCAGTAGAAACCCGCTGCCGGCTCACGGATTAGACAAAGACCCAAGAAGTGTGATCATGCGGACGACTTAGAACAGTTCACCCTGTCTAGGGACGGCTGCCTCAGCGGAGGCGGGGGCAGGGGCAGCGAGCAGGCGTGCCTCCAGATCGGATTCAGAGAGGATGGGGATGCCGAGGGCGCGCGCCTGGTTGTGCTTGGCGCCACCGGGGGAATCGCCCGCCAGCAGGAAGGTAGTGGCGGAGGTGACGGCGTCGGTCACGCGGCCGCCTGCCGCCTTGATCCGGCTGGCGATGGTCTGGCGCGGGGCGGATAGCGTGCCGGTAATGACCACGGTCGCGCCGGCGAGCGGGCCGTCCGGGGCGGACGCTGACGCGGCGGCGCGGACGGGATCGATGCCCAGCGCGGCGAGGGCGGCGGCGGCGGCGCGGCCGGCCTCGGATTCGAAGAAGACGACGAGGGCGCGGGCGGCCTCCTCCTTGACCGTGGTGGTGTATTTGGCGGGACGGGAGGCGTCGGCGGCGCGCCGGGCGGCGCCTGCGGCGACGAGGGACTCGCCCAGGTTCTCGACGCGCGCGCAGGCCGCGTCGAAGCGGTGTTGCAGCTCCGCGCGCCCGGCGTCATCCCGCTTGCGGTTGGCCGCGCCGCGCGGGTTGGTCTGCTGCGCCTCGGCCAGGGCGTCGTAGAGGCCGACGATATCGCGAAGGAGCTGCGAGGCGGCGAGGTCGGAGAAGCGCGCATGGCAGGCGGCGACGGCTTCGGCGACGGTCGCGCCGATCTGCGGGATGCCGAGGGCGAAGAGCCAGCGGTGGAGCGGGAGCGCGCGGGCGGCCTCAATGGCCTTGACCACGCGATCGGCGTTTTTCGGGCCGAAGAGGCGGCTCTTGCCGGCTTCGCCGAGATCGAGGGCGGCGAGATCGTCGCGCTTCAGCCGGAAAAGGTCGAAGGGCGTGGCGACCAGCCCGCGCCGGACGAGCGCGTCGGCCACCACGCCGCCCATGCGCTCGATGTCGAGCGCGTCGCGGCCGGCCATGTGGTCGAGGCGGCAGACGAGCTGCGCGGGGCAGGCGGGGTTGGCGCAGCGGAGGGCGACCTCGTCCGCGAGCCGCACCACCGGGCCGTTGCAGGCGGGACAGGCGTCCGGCATGACGAAGGGTGTGGCGGCGCGGGGCCGTTTCTCGGTGAGGACGGCCTCGATGGCCGGAATGACGTCGCCGGCCTTGACGATCCAGACGGCGTCGCCGATGCGGATGTCCTTGCGGGCGATCTCATCGGCGTTGTGCAGGGTGGCGCGGCTGATCTGCGAGCCGGCGAGCAGGACCGGCTCGAGCTCGGCGACGGGGGTGAGGACGCCGGTGCGGCCGACCTGCACGGTGATGGCGGTGACGACCGTCTCGGTCCGCTCGGGGGCGTACTTGTAGGCCCGCGCCCAGCGGGGGCTGCGGGCGGTCGCGCCGAGGGCGTCATACCGGGTGCGGTCGGCGAGCTTGATCACGGCGCCATCGATCTCGAAGGGGAAGTCGTGGCGCTGCTGCTCCAGGGCGTCGATCGCGGCGAACACCTCGGGGATGTCGGCGCACACGCGGCGCCAGGGGAGGGTCTTGACGCCCCAGGCGTGCAGCGTGTCAACGAACGTCTGGTGCATGGCGAAGGCGACACCCTCCAGCGCGCCGGTGGCATAGATCATGGAATCGAGCGGACGCGTAGCGGTGACGTGCGAATCGAGCTGCTTGAGCGAGCCGGCGGCGGCATTGCGCGGATTCATGAAGATCTCGACGCCCTCCGCCTCCTGTCGGGCGATCAGAT
>CAZDLY010000153.1:0-2575 GCA_964506575.1 uncultured Akkermansia sp.
CCCTACAAGTCGTCTCGTTCCATCCCCGTAGGGCCGCCGCTCGTCGGCGCGCCGTCTTCCTCGGTCCACGGCCTGCGACGAGCGCAGGCCCTGCAAGGGGAAGGCTACGGCACGGCGATCCCGTACCGCACGATCACGATGCCGCTGCCGCCCGCGCCGCCGCCAGTAGCACCGCCCCCGCCGCCACCCCCTGTATTGGGCAGACCCGCAACGCCTGTGCTTGTCAAAACGCCTGGCGATCCGCCCGAGCCCCCGCCGTCCGTCGCCGCGCCGCCGCTGCCGACCTGCGCGCCGCCCCCTCCACCCCCGGCATAGCTTCTGAGAATGCCCGAAATGTCATACGAAAGCCCGGCGCCGCCGACGCCGCCAACGCTGTTGGTGACGCCCGCGCCCCCCGCACTCCCCGCGCCGCCGCCGCCACCGCCGCCGCCCGGTTTCTCTCCGCCCATGCCGCCGGCGTTGGCATATCCCCCCGGCTGATTCGCCGCCCCGCCCGCAGCCCCATTCCCGTAGCCGCCCGCCCCGCTGCCGCCCGCCGTGCCGTTGGTGTTCACCTTGCCGCATCCGCCACCCAGCGCCGTCAGCGAACCCAAAACCGAGTTCGACCCTTTCGTCGCCGTGTCCACGTAGAAACCTCCGCCGAGTCCACCCGCGCCGACCGTGACCGGCTGATTCCCGGCCGCCAGCACCAGGTTGGTATAGATCAAACCGCCCGCCCCGCCGCCCCCGCCGCCGGCGCCGGAATACCCGCCGCCCCCGCCGCCGCCCGCCACCACCAGCACCTCCACCGCGCCGCCCGCCGAAACAGCCAGCGTGCTATTCCCCACAGTTGTGAAGATGTGGGCCGTGTAGTTGGTTCCATTGGCCGTGTAGTTCGTCAGGCTTCCACCCGCCGCCGCCATCGAGTTCACCCACAGCGTCACCGTCGCCGGGACGCCGTCGGTCGTGCCGTCGTTGACCTTGAACGTGAAACTGTCAGGTCCCTTGAAGCCCGGATCCGGAGTGTAGGTCACGTTCGGCGCGGCGCCCGACAGCGACCCATGCGCCGGCGGGGCGTCAACCGCATAGGTGAGCCCCGACCCTTCGACATCGGAACCGGTCAGCGTAATCGCCCGGGGCGTATTGGCTGCCACGCTGACGCCTTGGGCGTTGGCCACCGGCGGATCGTTCACCGCTTGAATCGTTACGTTCACCAGAATCGAGGTCGTCGCTCCCCACGGATCGTAGGCTTGCACCGTAAAGTTGTCGCTGCCGTAATAGTTCGTCGCCGGCTGGTAGACGATGGGCATGCCGGTTCCTTGTCCCCTGACCGTGGCACTTCCGTGACTCGGCGGGGTCAACACCCACCAACCGATGGAGTCTCCGTCCGCGTCCGTGGCGTGGAGCGTCAGATCGAACGGCGTGGGCGCCCCGTCTTCGCTAATCGTCCTGTTCACGCTCGCGCCCTCGGCGATGACCGGCGCATGGTTCGTGGCGCCATTCATGAACGGCCTGACAGGCCGAAGATCGCAGGCCAGGTTTGCCCATCCGTAAGGCTGATCGGCCCAGCGATATGCGACCCGAAGGCTCCAGGCAAAGTTGTTGTAGTACCCTCCGCGCACCACTCTCCGCTTATCCGTGAGAGGTGGAGTGTCCGGCCCCCGAGGATCGATTCGGGGCGATGCGCCGTAGTACGTATCCGAATACCAGTCCCAGCACCATTCGTTCGCATTCCCCATCAGGTCGTAAAGGCCATACCCATTGGGCGCGAATGAACCGACCGGACTGGTGTACGGAAGTTCTCCATTGGTGTAGGCCGGATGAAAACCGCTGGTCGCGCTCGTGTCGTACACATATGATCCCGGTCTCGCGTTGTAGTTTGCGCGCGTATGTTGGATGGTGTCGGAGTCGCTCCAAGGAAAACGGCGCCCGCTCACCCCGCCGCGCGCCGCCTTCTCCCATTCCGCTTCCGTCGGCAGCCGGTACCCGTTGGCTTGCCAATTGCAGCCGCCGAAGTTTGTTCCTGCTGTCGAGGAACCACCTGTCGCCCCGGTTCTGTAGACGCCTCCTACCTTGTCTGTGTAGCACGGGACCAGACTCTCCATCTCACTGCGCGCGTTGCACCATTTCACGGCATCATACCAATGCAAACCGATTACAGGATGTGTTGCCCCCTTGGCATTCGCCGCATTCACCAAGCCCGTCGTCCCGGTGAGAATCACCGCCAAATCGGCGTATCCATGATTCGTCGCCCACTGTCGCACGTCATTCCACCTCTCCATGGTCACTTTGTACCGATCGATGTAGAAGGCGCTCAGATAGACGGTGTGTTGCGGCGTTTCAGCCGGATTGCCTTCGTGCCCCATGTTGGTGGTGGCCCCCATGACGAACTCGCCAGCCGTAATGAAGACCATGTCGTTCGTTTCGGTCACGGTCCGGAAGAACATGGCGGAGGCCTCGACCGGCACAGCGCCGGTCACCAGCCCGCCGGCCTTGGCGGGGATGCAGTCCATCGTGGTCGGGATGCCGTCTATGGTCACCGCGTTGGTCACGCGGGTCCAGGCCCCCGTGAGCGACGTCGCGCACTCCACCCGAT
>CAZDLY010000154.1:0-2524 GCA_964506575.1 uncultured Akkermansia sp.
GATTCTGGCCGGCTGCGTCTGCGCCGGCTGCGCGTCCTACCGTTTCGGCAACCCCATTCCGGAGAGCCGCCGCCGGCTCGCCGTGCCGGTCTTTGCCAACGCCGTCAACCAGGCCGAGGCCGAGGCCGTGGTGACCGAGGCGCTCCGCCGCGAAATCATCCGCGACGGCTCGTTCACGCTGACCCCCGCCGACCGCGCGGCGCTCACCCTCACGGGGACCGTCACGGGCTACACCCTCAAGCCGCTCCGCTATGAGCATAACACCAGCAGCACGCCGGTCGAATACCGCGCCACGCTCACGGCCCAGGTGACCCTCGTCGACGCCACCACCGGCGCCGTTGTGGTGACCGCCTTCACCCGGACGGCCGAAACGGTCGTTGCGGCGGGGGACGACCTCCAGACCGCCAAGGCATCGGCCCTGCACCGCGCCGCGCAAAGCCTCGCCCGCTCCATCCTCCTGGAGGCCGTCACCCGCTGCAGCGAGTGACCCGTGCGTTTTTCATCGACTTGCATGCCGCGCATTTGACATACTACTGATTTATTTCTGGCGCGGGCATCAGGCGTCGGCGTTGAAGGCTGACTTATGGAACCACTGACACAGGTTACGGGCGGGGTCACTGCGGCGCGGGGTTTCCGCGCGGCGGGGGTCGAAGCCGCGATCAAATATCCGAATCGGAAGGATTTCGCGTTGCTGGTCTCGGACACGCCGGCCGCGGTGGCGGCCGTGTTCACGACCAACCGGGTGGCGGCGGCCCCGGTGCAGCTGGATCGCGAACGGGTCGCAGCGGGCCAGGCCCGGGCCGTGGCCATCAACAGCGGCTGCGCCAACGCCTGCACCGGCGCCCAGGGGATGGCCGACGCGCGGGAGATGGCCGCCGCGGTGGCCGGCGCGCTGGGAATCGACGAGCGGCTGGTGCTGGTATGCTCGACCGGCGTGATCGGCGTAACGCTGCCGATGGCCCGCATCCGCGCCGGCGCGGCCCGGGCCGCCGCGGCGCTGAGCTCCGCCGGCGGGGATGACGCCGCCCACGCGATCCTCACCACCGACACGGTCGACAAGCAGGCGGCGGTGCGGCTGGAGATCGACGGCCGCGACGTGACCGTGGGCGGCATGTGCAAGGGCTCCGGGATGATCGAGCCGATGATGGCCACCCTGCTCGGCTTCGTCACCACCGACGCGGCGATCGGCGCGCCCGCCCTCGACGCGGCGTTGCGCCAGGCCGTGGAGGTGAGCTTCAACCGGGTGGTGGTCGACGGCGACCGCAGCACCAACGACACCCTGATCGCGCTGGCCAACGGCGCGGCCGGCAACCGCCCGCTCGACCCGGCCCATCCGCGCTGGGGGGCGTTCGTGGCGGCGCTGACGCACGTCTGCACCGAGCTGGCGAAGAAGCTCGTGCTCGACGGCGAAGGCGCAACCAAGTTCGTGACCGTCCGCGTGACCGGCGCCCGGAGCGACGCCGACGCGCAGAAGGCGGCCCGTGCCGTCTCCAAGTCGGCGCTGGTCAAGACCGCCTGGTTCGGCAACGACCCCAACTGGGGGCGGGTCATCGCCGCCGTCGGCTATTCCGGAGCCGACGTTGACGACCAGCTTGCGCAGATCTACTACGGCGATGTGTGCGCCTATGACCGCGGCCGGGTGGCCGATGCCGCGCGGCTCAAGGAATTGCAGGCGGTCATGCGCCATCCGGCGTTTGACGTGACGGTGAATCTCAACCTCGGCCCGGGAGCCGACACGATCTACACCTGCGATTTCTCCTACGACTATGTGAAGATCAACGCGGATTACACGACGTAAGGCGGGTCCTGCGCGCGGACCGGATGTCCCAACCATGCAGAAGTACATTGAAAAAGCCAGCGTGCTGATCGAGGCGATGCCCTACATCCAGGATTTCAAGGGATTGGTGGTGCTCGTCAAGGTCGGCGGCAGCGTGATGGAGTCGGACGAAAACATCGAACGGCTCCTCACCGACATTGCCTTCATGAACACCGTCGGCATCCGGCCGGTGCTGGTGCATGGCGGCGGCAAGGCGATCTCGCGGGGCATGGAACGGGCGGGGATCGCACCCCGTTTTGTGCAGGGACTGCGCGTGACCTGCGCGGCGACCATCGGAGTGGTCGAGCAGGTGCTCAAGCAGGAGGTCAACGCCCAGGTGGTGCGCCTCCTGCAGAAACACGGGGTCAACGCCCGGCCGCTGCACGGCGACTGGATCTTCCGGGCCGAGAAGAAGACCGGCCGCGATCCGGCGACGGGCGAGCCGCTCGACTGGGGCTATGTGGGCAGTCCGGTCGCCGTGGATGCCCGCCCGGTTCGCGAGATGCTCGACGCGGGGATCCTCCCCGTGGTCACGCCCCTGGGCACGGGGCCGGACGGTCAGTTGTACAACATCAATGCGGACACGGCCGCCGCGGCCCTGGCCATGGCGCTGAAGGTCCGCAAGCTGGCCTTTATTTCGGATGTGCCGGGCCTGCTGCGGGACGTGACGGATGCGGAATCGCTCATCACGACGTTGCGGGTCGGCGA
>CAZDLY010000155.1:0-2348 GCA_964506575.1 uncultured Akkermansia sp.
ACGCGATCCGCGACTTCTTCCCCCTGTGGGTGCTCGTCCCGGCGCTCCTGAGCTTCCTGGCGGGGAATGCGGCGTTTGTCCTCTCGGCCATGCTGGGCTGCCTGAGGCGGCGCTACTACCACCTGCTTCCGCAATGCCTGCTGATGCCGGTCTACTGGGTGCTCATGAGCATCGGCGCCTGGAAGGGGGCCTTGCAGCTCATCACCCGGCCGTTCTTCTGGGAGAAGACCCCGCACGAGGGCACGACGGACTGGGAGGTGGCGCCATGACCGACGGACTGGCCTGGCGGGGCACGCTGCTCGCCTACATCCGGGAGACGGGGATCTGCTTCGTGCTGGCCACGCTCGCGCTGACGCTGGCGCATGAGCGTGCGGCCGAGTCCTCCGACCTGTGGCTGATCCGGGCGGGCATGTTGCGTGATCTGGCCGCCGAGCTGCCGATCGGACGTCAGGCGGCCGTCTCGTCGCCGGCCTTCATGCCCCTGCCCGTCGTGGCCGCCTTGCCGTTCCTGCCGTTCGTGAGTCCGGCCGGAACCGGCTACGCCTACCTGTACGGCCTGGCCGCGCTCCTGGCGCTGGCGGCGCAACCCCTGCGCCTGCTGCTCGCCCGGTGGGGCGCGGGGCGTCTGCAGGTCGCGGCGCCGCTGCTGCTGGCGCTCGCGGCCGCGGCGCTGGGGCCGACGGAGCACGGCGACCTGCTCGCCTGTCTCGCGATGCTCATTCTGGCGGTCTTTCTGGAACGCCGGGATCTCGCCGAGATGCGCGCGCTGGCCGGCGTCTTCTGGGGCCTCGTCCTGTTCGCCCATGCGGCGGGAATCGCACTCGTGGCGCTGCGCCTCGTCGGTGACGCGGCGGTCCGCGGCTGGCGGCGGCTGCGCGGGGAGGAAAAGGCCATACGCTGGATACAGGCCGTCTCCGTCGCCTACGTCGTGTCGATCTACCTGTTTCTCAACTGGATGATCATGGGATCGGCCGTCTATCCCGCGCGGGGCGTCTCCAGCCTCTGGCGATCGGGCCGCGGCGCATCCGGGCGCGAGCCGCTGGCGGACGCGCTGGCCCGGACGTGTCCGGGGTTGACGCCGGTGGCCAGCGGCCACTGGAGCTATGTGATCCGGCCGGTGCTGGCCGCGACCGGCGGATACGCCTTCATTGACTTTCATCCGGCCAAGCTCCCGGCCGGGGAAACCCGCTCACTCGTCCTCGTGGTTCCCGCGCCGACGCATCCGCTCGTCCGGTTTTCCGATCTAAGCCCCGGCCGTCCCGCCGACACGCCCGGCTCCGTCCGTTACCTCCGGCTGGCCCAAACCCCCGACTGGATCTTCTACCTGATCGACACCGGCCAATGAGTCCGTGAGGTGAACGCCCAGCACCTTTTCAATCGTGTCGCGCAGATCCCTCATGTCGTACGGCTTGCCGATGAAAGCCTGGGGCCGTTCCAGATGGTCGCCCGCCAGGACCCGCGCCTCGTCATAACCGCTGGCCAGTATGACCGGCAGGTCGGGACGTAGCGCCCGAAGCGCGGTCAGCGTCGCCCACCCGTCCATGTGCGGCATGGACAGATCGCACAGGGCGCAGCAGATTTCGGCCCGATGCCGCTGGAACAGATCCAACGCCGCGGCGCCGTTCTCGGCGATCAGCACAGCCAGCCCCAGGTTCTGCAGCATGAGCGTGATCACATCGCGAATGGCGGGCACATCCTCGATCACCAGCATCGTGCCGATTTTTCCGGTGCTCGCCGTCTGGCCGTCCCCGGCCTTTTGCGGGGCCGGGATGGCGGGCGCCGGTTGGCAGGCATCGGCTTCCCGGGCCAACGTCAAAAAGACGCGAAACGTGCTGCCATGCGCTGCCGTGCTTTCCACCGTGATGCCCGAGTCGTTGCCGCGGAGCATGCCGATCACCACGGGCAAGCCCAGGCCGCGGCCGGTGAACTTGGTCGAGAAGAACGGGTCAAACAGCTTCTCCTTGTCCGTGTCGGCAATGCCGCAACCCGTATCCGCTATTTCCAAACAGGCATACCGGCTGGCATGCGGCTCCCATTCGGAGGGGAACCGGTAGGCGACCGGAATATCCGCCCGTGAAACCGTTTTGACGGCCAGACGAATGGTTCCCGACTCGGAGCCGATGGCCTCCTGGGCGTTGGCGAACAGATTGATCAGTATCTGCCGAATCTGGCGCGGATCCGCCAGAACAATGGGACCCGGATCGGGCAGATCGGTTTTGAAATCAATGTTTGGCGGCATGCCGTGTTTGAATTCCGGCAGGCGTTGCCGGCAGATCCCAGCCAGATCCATCGGCGGGTGTAAGACAAAAAAGTGAGAGCGGGAGGAAAAGAGAAAGAAAGTAGTTGCC
>CAZDLY010000156.1:0-2315 GCA_964506575.1 uncultured Akkermansia sp.
GAGGACGGCACGCTGCGGCTCAACGTCGCCGCGTCGCGCCGCCTGATCGACTCCCAGAACGACTACCGCGCCTGGGGCTACTGGTTCTACTATGGCAGCGGCCTCGACAGCCTGACGGCCTCGCCGAGCTACTCCGACCGTTACCAGATCGCCGGCGTCGAAAACCGCATCACGGTCGGCGCCGACATCCGCCGCGACGCCCTGGCGATGACCTACGCCTACAATCCCCAGATCCCGCTCTGGGGCGTCGCGAACAAGGCGTTCGACCTGACCCGCCTCTCGCTCGCGGGGTATGTCGAGAACGAAACCTTCCTCTCCGACACCCTCTCGCTGATCCTGGGCGCGCGCGCCGACCGGATCGCGAACGAATCGGCCGTCAATGGGACGGAGCTGCCCGACGTGAACTCCACCGAACACGCCCTCTCCGCATCGGTGCTCTACCGCCCGTCGCAGCAGATCAAACTCTACGCCCAGGCCGCCTCGCTGTATCATGCCCCGTTTGCCGACGAACAGGTCAACATCTGGGGGCCGACGCCGGTGGTCGCCGACCTCGAACCCGAGACCGGCCTCAATCAGGAGGCCGGAGCGGTCGTCCGCTTCGCCGAGGAATGGGAGACGGGGATGAGCCTCTACCAGCTCGATCTGCAGAACGAGATCGTCTACAATCCCCTGACATGGAAGAATGAGAACACCGACGACACCCGCCGCCGCGGGATGGAGGCGAACCTCTCGTGGCGCCGTCCTGGAGTCGCCAGCCTGTCGGCCTTCTACACCTTCGTCGACGCGGAATTCGACGCCGGCCCGAACGCCGGAAAGGAAGTCCCACTCGTGCCCAAGCACGTGCTAACACTCAATGGCGAATGGTCCGTGCTCGATGATTTGGCACTGCTCTCCACCTTCCGCGCGACCAGCAACCAGCGCTCCGGCGGCGATTTCCGGAATGTGGCGAACCGATTGGACGGGTTCGGCGTCCTGGATACGGGCGTTCGAATCACTCCGAGCCGCTTGAGCGGCCTCACCCTCATCTTCAGCGTCGACAACGTGTTCGACAAGCACTACGCGACCACCGGCTTTTTCGGCAGCAGCGTCTATCCGGCCAATGGCCGCACGTGGAAACTCACCGCTTCCTACACGTTTTGACGCCGCACCGGGGCGGCAGGCCGGAGACGAGGACCCTCCGACCCGCCGCCCCTCGTCCCGTGAATCGATTGGACTGGACAACGTTTCAAGGAACAGCGATTCTATTGACCCACGCACACCCACACACACCCACACACTCACACCCACACACTCCCGCGATGAACCCGCTTGGCGCCATAACCTTCGCACCCGACTCCCTGTTCGGCACCGCCCTCTCGTTCTTCCAGCGCGGGGGCGTGGTGATGTGGCCGCTGCTGCTCTGCTCCCTGGTCGCCGTCGCCATGGCGATCGAACGCATCCTCCATTTCTGGCACGAACGGGCGGCCGAGGCGCTCGCCGCCAAGACCGTCGGCCGCGCGCTCAACGCCCTGGCCGATGGACGCTTTGCCGAGGCCGAGACCCTCGTTGCCCGGGCGCCGGGCGCCTCGTGCTGCATCCTGGCGGAAGGGCTCCGGCAGCGCGATGTCGCGCTCCAGGATTCCCTCACCGCCGCCGCCGAGCGGGAGATCGGCAGCCTGCGGCACGGGCTGACGATCCTCGACACCATCATCACCCTGGCGCCGCTCCTCGGCATTCTCGGCACCGTCACCGGAATCATCCGCTCGTTCAACCTCCTCAGCACGGGCGGCATCCAGGACCCCACCGCCGTCACCGGCGGCATCGCCGAAGCGCTGATCACCACGGCCGCCGGTCTGATCGTCTCGATCTGCACGCTGATCCCCTTCAATTATTGCGGATCGTTCGTCCGGCGCCGCACGCGCGCTTTTGAACAGCTCATCCATCGCGCCGTCATCGCCTGCGAAAGGGGGAAGGCCCATGGCGCTTGACTCCGGTTTTGATGACCGTGGCGCGCGGCTCGAGATGATCCCGTTGATGGACGTGGTCTTTCTCCTCCTCGTATTCTTCATCTATGCGATGTTCACCCTGTCGGTTCACCGCGGTGTCCGCGTGGACCTGCCCCGCGCCGCCGGCGTGGCCGAACACGGCGACCGCGTCGTCATCACCCTCACCGCCGACAACCGCATCGCGCTCAACGGCGCCTTCGTCCCGCTCGATGATGCCGTGATCGGTGCCGTCGAATTGTGGCGTGCGCGCGCCACACCCGTCCTCATCAGCGCGGACCGGCTGGCCGACATCGGCCCGGGCATCGAACTCCTCGCCAAGCTCAAGAACGG
>CAZDLY010000157.1:0-2223 GCA_964506575.1 uncultured Akkermansia sp.
ACGAACCGTTCCTCGGCGCGTTGGAGGCGGGAATGCCGCCGTCAGGAGGCATCGCACTCGGCGTGGATCGGTTGGTGATGCTCCTCTGCGGCGCAGAGAGCATCGAAGAGGTTCGTTCGTTTTGCCCGTTGCGCTAACCCGAAAAAGAGCAGTTATCAGTGATCAGTCATCAGTGATCAGTGGGCTTCGCACCAAATGGTGATGCCTCTGGTTTTGCAACTGGCATTGGCATCCAACCGATCACCGATCACCGATCACCGATCACTGGTCACTTAGAGCGAATGGTAAAGCTGAACTGCCGGATTTAGGTTAAACCGAGGGACGCAGGTCGACGATCAGCATTTCGACTGTCTCGGCGCCCTTGTACCGGTTGAGCTGGCATTCGAACGCCACGTCGAACCGTTGATCGCCTGTCGCAGGGATGGCATCCAGCAAGTGCCCCGCCTTGAACCACACGCCCCGAAACGGCTTTCCGCCGCAATCGAACTTGAACATCACATGCGTGCCGTCGGCGCCGATCGCGCGCCGCTCGGCCAGCGCCACCTGCCGCATCGCCCAGCGCGGGCGGGCATTCCCTTCGCCGAACGGCTCCATGCGCGCCAGCGCCTGCCACAGCTCAATCGAGAGTTCGTCCGGTTCGAGCCAGCCGTCGAGGGCCAGTTCCTGTCGTCCCGGGTCTTCGGGGCGCTGTGCGGCGCAGGCGGTGGCGAACGCCGCGCGGAAGGCGTCAAAACAGCCGGGCTTGATCTCGAACCCGGCGGCGAGTCGGTGTCCGCCGAACCCGTCAAGCAGATCCTGGCACTGCCGCAACGCGGCGAGCGCGTCATAGCCCTTGCCCGCGCGGAGCGAGCCGCGGCCGCCGCCGTCGGGGCGGAGGCAAACCACGGCCGCAGGAACGCCGGAGCGCTCGCTGAGCCGCGCCGCGACGATGCCGACCGCGCCGGGATGCCAGTCGGCGCCGCCCGTGACGATCGCGCCTGCGCTCATCCCGGCGGGGGTGGCGGCGAGCTGCGCCAGAGCCTCGGTGAGAATGTCCGTTTCTGCATGGCGCCGTTCACTGTTGAGCTGGTCGAGCGTCGCGGCCAGCTCGCGTGCCTGATCGGTGTCGCGCGTGCAGAGCAGCTCGAAGGCAGGCCAGGCATCCCGCATCCGCCCGGCGGCGTTGATGCGCGGCCCCAGAAGAAACCCCAGGTGGTGGCTGGTCGGTTCTTCGGCGGTGGCGAGCGCCTTGCGCAAGAGCGCCCGGAGGCCGGTTGAGGGCTTTTCGTGAAGCCGTTTGAGTCCGTGCCGCACCAGCAGGCGATTCTCGCCGTGCAACGGCACCACATCGGCCACGGTGGCCACGGCCACGGCGTCGAACCAGGCGCGCGGATCCCACGCCTCTGTTCCGGGACGTCCGGCAGCCTTGCCGGTTTTCCACAACGCACAGGCGAGCTTGAAGGCGATGCCGGCGCCGCAGAGCGCCTCGCACCCCGCAGGCGTTCCCGGCAAATGAGGGTTGATGACGGCACACACCCCGAGGAGGGGATGGGCGGCGTCAGGCACATGGTGGTCCGTGACGATCACTTCGCGACCCTCGGCGCACAGCGCGCGCACCGCAGCGGCCGATGTGATGCCGCAGTCGACCGTCACCACCAGCCGGGCGTCGGGCTGTTGCGCGGCGAGGCGGACCAAAGCCGCGGATGACAGCCCGTAACCTTCGCTCACCCGGTCGGGTATGAATGGCGTCACGCGGCAGCCGAACGCGCTTAAAGCCGAGGTCAGGATCGCCGTCGCCACGACGCCGTCGGCGTCAAAGTCACCGAACACCACGACCGGCTCGCCGGCATCGACCGCCCGCCACAGCCGTGCTGCAGCCTCGGCCATGCCGGGGAACGCCAGCGGGTCGCTCAGGTCGGCCAGACGCGGGTTGAGGAACCGTTCAGCCGCAATGGGGTCGGCCCAACCGCGCGCGGCGAGCACGCGGGCGGCGGCAGCGGGAATGCCGACGGCCCTGGCCAATGCCGCATCAGAGGCGGAGTCATCCGCAGGGGTGGTCCAGTCAAAAAGAGGAAGCATGCCGCTAACGATACAGGGAAATCGCCGTGAGCGCCATTACAATTCACCAAAGAACGTGCAGGGCGAACGCATCTAAATTTATGCCCCAGCTGAAAAAAAAAGAACACTTTTCAAGAAGACCGAGGAACTCTGGAAAGATGGAAAAAGCGGGATCAGTGTTGAAAA
>CAZDLY010000158.1:0-2196 GCA_964506575.1 uncultured Akkermansia sp.
AAGCGATTTCTTATCAATGGTTTCATCGGGTTCACGCTGTGGAATGCCCGTGAACATGGAACGCTTCATGTGCTGCCGCAGGCGGAAAAGCAAGGATGAGGCGCTTATGAAAACCCGGAAGAAAGACCCTGCTTCAGCGTCGGATGCCACACCCGTTGCCGATCCGGCCGGAGTGCCTGAACCCGCAACGCATGCCACCGGTACGCAATCGCCGGCGGAGACGGCCGCGCTGCCCGCGCCGCCCGCCGGCGGCTTCCCCATTGTCGGCATCGGCGCGTCCGCCGGGGGGCTGGCCGCCTTCGAGGCCTTCTTTTCCGGCATGCCCGCCGACGCCGACCTCGGCATGGCCTTCGTTCTCGTGCAGCATCTCGCCCCGGACCACGAGAGCCTCCTCACCGAACTCATCCGGCGCTACACACGCATGCAGGTCTTCGAGGTGGAGGACGGCATGGCCGTCCGGCCCAACTGCGTCTACATCATCCCTCCCAACCATGACATGGCCTTTATCAGCGGCTCGCTGCAACTGCTGGACCCCTCGGCCCCGCGCGGCCAGCGCCTGCCCATCGACTTCTTTTTCCGCTCCTTGGCGGAGGACCAGCACGCGCGGGCCATCGGCGTCGTGCTCTCCGGCACCGGCAGCGACGGCACCCTGGGCATGCGGGCGATCAAGGCCGCGTGCGGCATGGTCGTCGTCCAGACTCCCGCCTCCGCCGAGTACGACGGCATGCCGCGCAGCGCCCTCGCCACCGGCCTGGCGGACTTCGAGCTGCCGCCCGCCGAAATGCCCGCCCAGATCATCGCCTACGCAGCCCGCGCCTTCGTCAAGGCTCCCAACGACGTTTGTGTCTTGGAGCCCAAGGCCGAGAACGCCCTAAAGAAAATCTTCATCCTGTTGCGCAGCCAGACCGGCCACGACTTTTCCCAGTACAAGCCCAGCACCATCCGCCGCCGCATCGAGCGGCGCATGGCTGTCCACAAGATTGACGCGCTGGACGGTTACCTCAAGTACGCGCAGCAGACGCCCGTGGAAGTGGAGGCGCTCTTCCGCGACCTGCTGATCGGCGTGACGAATTTCTTCCGTGACCCCGAGGCCTTCAAGCTGCTGGAGGAGCAGGCCATCCCTGCGCTCTTCGCGGGCCGGCCCGCGAGCGCCGTGATCCGCGTCTGGTCCCCGGGGTGCTCCACCGGCGAGGAGGCCTACTCCCTCGCCATCCTGCTGGCCGAGCGGCAGGTTGCCATGCGCCAGAGCTTCAAGGTGCAGGTCTTCGCCACCGACATCGACCCGCAGGCCATCGCCACCGCCCGCGCCGGCCTCTATCCGGCGGGCATCGCCGCCGACCTCACGCCCGAGCGGCTGGCGCGCTTTTTCACGGCCGAGCCCGGCGGCAGCGGGTACCGCATCCACAAGGGCATCCGCGACATGCTGGTCTTCTCCGAGCAGGACGTCATCAAAGACCCGCCCTTCTCCAAGCTCGACCTGGTCAGTTGCCGCAACCTCATGATCTATCTGAACGGCGACCTGCAGAAGAAGCTGATCCCCCTGTTTCACCACACGCTGAACCCCGGCGGCTTCCTCTTTCTTGGCACCTCCGAGACCGTGGGCGATTTCGGCGACCTCTTTAACGCTCTGGACCGCAAGCTGAAGCTTTACCGGCGCAAAGACCCACGGGACACGGCACGCGCCGCCCCGAATCTGTTTATGGTGCCCGTGACCGCCACCAAGATTGCACTCCAGCAGGGCGCCGGAAGACCGGCCTGCCCCGCGAGACAGCCGCTGCGCGAGCAGATCGAACAGGCGCTCTTGCGGCAGGTCGCCCCGTCGGCCGCGCTCGTCGACGCCCGGGGCGACATCCTCTATCTCCACGGCCGCACCGGGATGTACCTGGAGCCAGCCCCCGGCGAGGTCGGCACACCCAACATCCTGAAGATGGCCCGCGAGGGCCTGCGGTGCGAACTGACCGTGGCCCTGCGCAAAGCCGCGGCGACGCACGGGATTGTGCGCCACCCGGGCCTGAGCGTCAAGACCAACGGGCACTTCACAACGGTCAACCTGACCCTCATCCCGCAGGTGTCGGCCGGCGCGGACGCGGCACCTGAAGAGCCCCTGTACCTGGTCATCCTGGAGGACGCGCCGCCGGAGCCAGTCGGCAGTCGGCAATTGGCAGTCGGCAGTGAACAGCCTACTGCGGGCAGCGG
>CAZDLY010000159.1:0-2047 GCA_964506575.1 uncultured Akkermansia sp.
AGGACGTACAAGCAGCATTTTCCGAGGAGCGGCGAATGACGGTTCTGGACGGATACCGGCGTTTATGTCAAGTTTCATGGCGTTGCTGCAGAATCGGGCATTCTTGCCTTGGCAAAGGCCTCGGCAACGGATATTCTATACGCATATGGCAACTGTGCTCATTCTCGTGAACTGCCTCCTGCTGCTGTTCTGGATCCGCCTCTGGGCCGATCCCCGGCGCGAATTCTACTTCAATCCGTTTCTCTCGGGACCGATCCGGCTGGTCGACGCCGTGGTCGGCGCGCTCGGTCTCCCCTCCAAGCTCACCTGCCTGTTGATGCTGGCCTTTGGACTTGTCTTCCGCGCCGCGTTCGCCCTCCGCTTCGGCTACGAGTGGAAGCTATCCCTCGGATCGATCTATGATTTCACCCCCCGGATGTTCACGTTCCCGAACCTGCTGGTCTTCAGCGTGCTCGACTTCCTGCTCTTCGTCGCCCGCCTCTGGACCGCCTACCTCCTGATCCGCATGATCACCCCGTCCGGCCGCCGGAATCGCGCGACCGAGGCGTTCGAGTTCTCCGTACGCCCCTTTTCGCTGCTGGCGCCCCCCCTCCGGATCGCCCTGCTGGCGACCGTTCATCTGCTGATCGTGCTGGAACTCCACATGCTGGTGACGAAGCAGTTCGCGGGCTTCCAGATGCTGGATACCGGGGTCATCGCCGGCGGCGTGCGGTCCCTGCCCGTCTCCGACTGGCCGGCCGGGGCGATCTCCGGAATCAAACTCGTGTGCATGACGGCCGCATCCTTTGCCGACGGGCTGAATGCCATGCGCATCGCCCTGGTGACCTGCATCCTCGGCGGGCTTGCCGCCATGCTCATCGGGAATCAGATCCTTCGTCAGATCTTTGCCGAGGGCCTGACGGTCATTCTCGGCCGCTTCGCGCGCGCCCCGCTCGTCGCCGGAATGATGGATTTCACCCCGCTGATCTTCTTTTTTGCGCTCCGCCTGCTTTACACCGCCTGTTCGTGGCTTCTGCTCGCGCTGACCGCCATGCTCTCCTAACGCCACGAGGCGCCATGCCCGCACTCGTTCCCACAACCGGGGGTTCGCTCCTGACCGTCAAGGTGCAACCCCGCGCCGCCACCGACGCCATCGCCGGCGCCGATCCCGACTGGGTGCGCATCCGCCTGCGGGCGCCGCCTGTCGACGGCAAGGCCAATGCCGCCTTGTCCGCCTTTCTTGCCGAATCGCTCGGCCTTCCCGCGCGCGCCGTCACGATCCTCTCCGGCGCAACCGGCCGTCTCAAACGCGTCCGTATCTCCGGTCTCGCGCCGGATGCGGTGAGACGGATACTGGCACCCGGATCACCCGCGCCATGACCCTCCCGCGTTCCAGACCGGTCGTGGAATCGGCTCTGGCGCTGCTCTGCGGCACCGGCCTCGCGCGGCTGCTCGACCGGCCATGGGTGGCCGTCGTGACGGTTGCCTGCTTTCTGCTGCCGGCCTGGGGCGCCTCGCTCATCCACGCCTGGCGCCTCTCCGAAGATCTCACGGTGACGCTGGATCCGATCGATCCTGACCCCGCGCTGCTCGCAAGCGCCTTCCGTTCCGCCGCCGCGCGCGCCGCCGTCTCCGGGGCCCCCGCCACCCTCTGTATCCGGCCACTCTACGTCCACGACGGCGGCGCCCTGCCGATCATCCTGACCCTCAACGCGAAACGGAACGTCCTCTGTAGCGCGGGCAGGCGCACCGCACCCGGGTTCACCGCGCACGACTGGCTGCCCCGCCATCCCCTGCCGATCCGCGTCAATGAACGTCCGGTCTGGGTCCGCTTCACGGCCGATCCCGACAAGCGCCTATCCACCCGCATCGTCCAGCCGCTTGCAGCCGCCCCGGCCCTCGTGTTCAACGCGACCCTCTGCGCCGCGCTCCTTCCCGTCTCCGGGCCCGCCGCGCTCGCCGCCGCCGCCGCCCTGCTCCTGCGCCGCGCCTGTTTGCGGTCGGGGATGGATGACTGAAAGCAAAAAAGCCCGGATTGTGTTGGGGACACAATCCGGGCTGGGAAAAA
>CAZDLY010000160.1:0-1871 GCA_964506575.1 uncultured Akkermansia sp.
CGAATTCGCCCAAGAAGGACGATAAGGTGCGGGTGGGGGACGTGCTGGCCTATCTGGTGGCAGTCGGCGAGGCAACGCCGACGGGGAAGGCGGCTGCGCCGCAGGCCAAGGCGGAAGTGTCCGCGCAACCAAGCGGGCCACAGGTAGGGACGGCTGTCCCAGCCGTCCGTGGACGCCTCGGCGAGGCGTCCCTACCTGCCATCGGTCGTCCTGTCTCCCCGCGCGCCGCGCGGCGCGCGATGCAGGAAGGTGTGGATCTGCGGAGTGTGCAGGGCACGGGCAAGGGCGGCCGTGTTCGTGAATCCGATGTGGTGGCTGCCAAGCAGGGGAAATCCGCCCCAGCCGCAGCGGTTTCTGCGCCTGTAACATCGATCGTGCCAGCCGTGCCGCCGATTCCGGGACGCGACGAAAAGGTCACGACGCTGCGTCGGACTATTGCCGACCGCATGCACCACAGTAAGACGATCACGGCACCGGTGACGCTGACCACGCGGGTTGATGCCGACGCGCTGGGGGCGCTGCGCGAAGGGCTGAAGGCGAAGGCTGGTGGAAAGAGCGTGCCGGCTTACGGCGATATCATTATGCGCGAAGTGGCGCAGGCTCTGCTGGAACACCCGGCGCTCAATGCCCGCTGGGAGGAGGACCACATCCGTTTCCCTGACTCCGTGAACATCGGGTTTGCGGTGGACACGGAGGCGGGGCTGGTGGTGCCGGTCGTGCGCGACGCACCGAAACACGCGCTGCCGGAGTTGGCGGATTTGACGCGCGATCTGGCGGAGCGGGCTAAGGCGCGCCGCCTGTCGGTGGAGGAAATGAGCGGCGGGACGTTCACCATCACCAACCTGGGCATGGCGGGGATCGACGGATTCACGCCAATCATCAACTGGCCCGAGTGCGCCGTGCTGGGCGTCGGCCGGATCACGAAGGAGCCGGTGGTGCAGGGGGAGCAGATCGTCATTGGTGACCGCCTGTGGCTGAGCCTGACCTTCGACCACCGCCTCGTGGATGGCGCGCCGGCGGCGCGTTTTCTGGAAGCGGTGAAGGGGCGGATCGAGAAGGTGAGTGCGCATGACTGAACGGCGACAACCGAACACCGAATGCCGCACACCGGACTTCGACCCCTCGCGCAATCCGGCCGTGCTCGACACGGCTACGTGGGATCGTGCCGCGGCTTGGCGCGCTGTGAAACGGACGGGTGAACGCTGGACGGCGGCGCGCGAGGCCGGCGCGGTTGGCGGGGGTGTGACGGCGTACGGCGGATCTGCGGTTCGGCGGGGCGCGGCGACGTTTCTGCTGGCCGGCTTACCCGATGGCCAGCAGGTTTTCGTTGAGTTGGGCCGCGGCGGGGCGGTGCTCGGCGAACCGTTGGGCGAGATGACGCTGAAGAATGGCTTGCGCGTGGCGGCCTACCCCACCGATGCGGCGGTAGTGGACCGTTACTGTCGGGTGCTGCGTCCACACAACCGGCCGCGCGCCATGGGCGCCACGCCGCGACTCGGGCTCGGTTGCCGCATGACCACCTCGGTCTGGCCCGGCATGTTCGAGGCCATGCGGCGCGGGAATTTTGCAGCCAATACGATCCAGAACTCCGTCCGCGAACTGAACTTTCTCGATGACCTGCTGGCGGCCCGTCCGGCGCCGACCAACTATGCCTGCGGATTCGGCACGATCGAGACGGGATACACCGGCAGCACGTGGGAGGGACTCTGGGTTTCCGGCGTGCTGGCGGCGCTGCAAAGCGATGCGCCCGTGCAGTATGGCGCGGATGCGGACCATCTGCAGGTGAAGCGCGGCGCCAGTGGGCTTGCTCGCGCCAAGCGCCTGGTGAAGGCTTCGCGCTACTACACGTTCTATACGCTCGATATGGCCGA
>CAZDLY010000161.1:0-1742 GCA_964506575.1 uncultured Akkermansia sp.
CCGTCTCCCGCGCCTGCATCGAGACGGGCTGGCGGCAGGGTGAATGCGCCGATCTGGATGGCTATCCGTTCACGGCACGCCTGGCCGCTGATCTCGCGGCGCTCGCGCCGGGAGCGTGGGCCGGGGCCGGCTGCGTGATCTCGACGGGCTCCGAAACCCGCGCGGCCGATGCCGCACACGGCCTCGCGCCGGCGTCTGAACGCCTCGCCCTGCGCCTTCCCGCCTTCTGGAACACCGTCGGGCGCGTGGATGTCGGCCCGCTGACCCGCGCCTTGGCCGACGCCCTTCACCGTCTCGCGCCTGCAGGCGTCCCCCGCGTTGCGTCCCGTCCGCTGCCGAAGCCGGTGGGCAGCGGCCCGATCGCGTTGGAATCGCCCTCCGGAACAATCCGCGGATGGGTGGAGCGCCCGTCATCGGACAAGCCCCCCGTCGCCCGACTGCTCTTGATTCACGGTTGGTCGGGGGATCGCACCGGACCTCACCGGATGTTCGTCACATTCGCCCGGCGGCTGGCTGCGGCAGGCGTCGTGTCGCTGCGCATCGACCTCTCCGGCCGGGGCGACAGCGGGGGAAATGCCGATGCCGCGTCAATCACGGCCATGACCGCCGACACCCGCGCGGCGCTCGCCTGGTTGCGCCAGGCCTGTCCGGATGGAGGCCCCGTGATCGTCACGGCCATCTGTTCAGGATGCAAAGTCGCGATCTCCGCCGCCGCCGCCGATCCCGGTATTGACGCGCTCGCGCTCTGGTCTCCCGAATCGATGGGCGCGCTCCGCGCCGCCGCCACCGGCCGTCGCAAAACGTGGCACGCGCTCACGACCTACGCGCTGAAGCTGACCCGGCGTGAGACCTGGGTCAAGATCGCCACCGGCCGCATTCGCGCCGACATGGTGAAAAAAACGCTGATTCAGCACGAGACCCGGTCCGCCGAAGAGGCCGCCGAAGAGGACCGCATCCTGCAACGCTTTCGCGGCTATTCCGGTCGCATCTGCTTCATCTTCGGCGGCTCCGATCCCGACGCTCCCGGTTCTGCCGCCGCCTATGCCGCGTTCTGCTCCCGCCACGGCATTCGTTACGACCTGCACACCGTCCCGCATGCGGGACATAGTTTTTATGGGCTGGCGTGGGAAGCCGACGTACTCGCCCGCAGCGCCGAATTTATGGTGGACCCCACGACGGAAGAGGGATGAACGCATGTCTCAGGCACAATCCAAAACGCCCACGTTCTCACTTTCAACCAACTGGAATAGCGCGCGGCACGCATCGGGCGAGGCGATGGTGGACGAGATTCTGAGGCTGGGTTTTGATGCGGTCGAGCTGGGCTACCAGTTGGCCGAGTCACAAGGCGAGGACGTGTTGCGCCGGGTGAGGCAGGGCGGCCTTGTCGTGTCCAGCGTTCATGCCTTTTGTCCCGCGCCGCCGCATGTTGCAGGCGGCCATCCTGAGCTCTATCTGGCGGCATCGCTGGATGAGGACGACCGCGTCATGGCCGTTTTGCTGGCAGGCAAAACCCTGGAGTTTGCGCAGCAGGCTGGCGCGCGGGCGGTTGTTCTTCATGCCGGACGCATTCGGCAGGGCTGGTGGCGGCGCGGCCCCGATTCCGAAAGTCTCATGAGTCTGGCGTCGGACGCCGGAATCGAAGACCCGCGTTTCAAGAAGCAGACGGCGCGCGCGCTTCGGGCACGCGAGCGTCAGGCGGGCAAACACCTCGAGGCGCTGCGGCGGTCGCTCGACCGCCTCGT
>CAZDLY010000162.1:0-1712 GCA_964506575.1 uncultured Akkermansia sp.
TTCCATCGACAAGAGGAGGAAAGAAGCTATGAGACCTGATTTGCCGAAACTGCACGGTCGCAGCCTCTGCTGCTGCGTCAGGCTCCTTGCCGCGATCTGCCTTGCTGGCGGCCGCGCGCTGGCGCAGGACGCCTCCACCAACGATCAGCCTGCCGTGGCGAATGCGGTGGCGGTGCCGGACTCGGAGGTCAATACCTGGCTCATCCGCGCCACGGATGCCCTGCGGGCGGGAAATCCGGACCAGGCACTGTCTTGGCTCTTGCGCGCGATGCAGTCTGATCCGGCGGTCCTGGCCTCGACCAATGGCGTGACGTTTCTGCCGGCGCGGAAGCTGGCCGGCGCGCTCATGCGCGCGCTTCCGGAACGAACCTTTACGGCATACCGTCTGCGAACGGGCGCATCGCCGATGGACCTTTCGGGCCGGTCCCCTCCCCTCCTGGACCTGGCGGCGCTGGAGACGTCGTACCGGAACGGGCTGCCGGACGCCGCACGCGCGGAAACGGGTTTGCGGCTGGCCGGTCTCTACCTTGATCAAGAGCGGTATCCAGACGCGCGCCGGGTTTTACGGGATCTCCTCGATGAAGCCCCGGCGTGGGGCGCGTCGCGGTCCGCGTTGCTGGCGCGCCTGGTGGTGGCCTGCGCGCGGGCGGGAGACGCGACCCAGGCGCAATGGGCTTGGGCGGAACTCCAGAAACTGGGCGACACGGATCGCTGGGCGTCGCTTGACGCGGAGATTCGTCCCACAACGACGCCGGTCACGCCGACGTCGAACGCCTGGACCATGGCCTACGGCGGACCGGCGCGCGAGGCGGCGCCCGCGCTTTCCGTTCAGAACTTCGGGACGAATGGCGAGTGGATGCTGCGCTGGGGGCTGAACCTGGGGTCGGGCTTGGTCCGCGAAGGGGTTGGCGCCGACAACGGTCAGACCAACCTGCCGCCGCACCTCGGCCTGAGCCGCGCATTCGCCACGGCGTGCATGATGGAGCAGAACCAACGGCCGTCCGACGACCTGATCTTCGCCGGAAACCGGGCCTGGATCAATGGATACGGCGAATACATTGCCGCAGACCTCGATACGGGCCGCGCGTTGCAGCGCACGGCGCACCCGGCCTCCGATCTGCGGGCGGACGTATCCTATGGGTCATGGGTTTTCGGCAACCGGCTGAACCGCGCGGCCAGTCTGATCGGGAACCGCGTGTACTGCGTCGAGGATAACTGCATGTCGTCGATCGGCCGGGAGGCGCGGGAACGGTTGGTGATGGTCGGGAACACGCAGGTGGCACAACCGGTACCCTGCGGCAATGTCCTGGCGGCCTATGCGGCGGACACGGGGCGGCTGCTCTGGCGCATCGGACGCGAACTCCCCCCGCAAAAGCCGGACCCGGGCCGGCGCGGCTGGCGGGCCACCGAAATCCGCTTCGCGACGTCGCCCGTCGCGTGCGGCGGTCTGCTGCTGGCGCCGGTCGAGGACAATTCCGGACTGGGCGTCGTCGGCCTCGATCCAGAGAGCGGCACGGCGGTTTGGCGCACACGGTTGGACGAATGCAATCCGACGTGGGCGCCGCGCGCGTCAATCGTGAACCTGACGATGGACGGCGCGACCGCTTTCCTCTGCAGCGGCCGCGGGTCGGTGTGCGCCCTGGACGGGACCGATGGCTCCGTCCGGTGGACAACCCTCTACGAGTCGTTGGCCGATTCGTCCGCCACGAATC